>PBDJ01000002.1 GCA_002717365.1 Acidimicrobiaceae bacterium
TCGATACACCCCAAACCGCTGACCTGCACAAACGTCCCGATACGTGCTGTGACCTGCAGTTCTGGTTGATCACTGGTTCGCGCTGATACGCGTTGTTTCGCGACGTCTCGCGGCCTGTACGCGGCCTGCGGAAAGCGGTTCAGCCAGACCAGTTCAGGGAAACAAGGACTACCGTCCGGTCATGGACCCGGAACCAGCGAATTCCGTGGCAGGCTGTGACTCATGAGCGGCAGCCTCTCGACGGTTGAAGCAACGGATGGTGTTGCACGCACGTTTTCGACGTCGATGGTGGTGTCTGGAGTTCGTTGCCTTCTTGCATACGTAGTGTTTCCGTGGCTGCTGCCACTTCTCGGAGTCACCGGCGGCGTCGGACCAGGGGTCGGTCTCGCGATCGGTGTTGTGGCCATTGGTTTCAATCTGGGAAGCATCGTCCGGTTCTGGCGTACCGGCCACCGCCTCAAGTGGCTGGTGATCCCGATCAATGTTGCGGTGATCGGCCTTCTTCTGGTTCTTGTTGGATTTGATATCACCGATCTCAATGGGTGAGGGCACGAAACCAATAGACGGTAGCCCACACCAGGCCAACCGTGCCTTGAGTCGCGGCCCGGCGCGCATTCTTTGGCTGTTTCTTGGCTGTGTTTCTGTCGGCCTAGGCGGAGTTGGGATTTTCGTACCGGGCCTTCCGACGACGGTGTTCATGATCGTCGGTGCTTCGTGCTTCGCTCGCTCGAACCCTCGGTTCGAGCGATGGATCCTCGACCTGCCGGTGGTCGGGCCGGCGGTCCGCGATTACCGGAACGGTCTCGGCATGCCGCGACGGGCCAAGAAGTTCGCGGTTGCATCAATATTTCTGATGTGTGCTCTCAGTGCAGGATTTCTTATCGACTTGCTTCTGGTCCGGCTGCTCGTTGTCGTAGTGGGGTTGATCGGTGTGTGGTTCGTGGCCTGGCGGGTTCCAACCCGTGAAGCGGTGCTTAAAGCTAGAGGTCAGTAGTAGGACTCTCCTCCTGCGCCACACCTGTGCCGCCATGCTGATCCAACAGGGGGCACACCCGAGGGCGATCATGGAGCGCCTTGGCCATTCGTCGATCAAGGTCACTCTCGACACCTACGGGCACCTGTTCCCCGCTCTCGACGAGGCTCTGACGGAAGGCCTGGACGAGCAGTTCCAGAACGCCATTTCCAACGACGCGCGGCCTGCTCGCGGCCTGAGCGAACTTCCGCTGTCCGCCTAGAAACCCCGGAAACGGCGAAATGCCTGTTCAAATAGGGTATTTGTTTGTCGGGCTGGGGAGATTTGAACTCCCGACCTTCGGTCCCCCAGACCGACGCGCTAACCAAGCTGCGCCACAGCCCGCTATGGAGCGGCCACTCTACCGGCGGGGTCTAGCGGCAGGTCCCGCTCTCCGCCGTCAGGTAAACAGCATCCAGAGACCCTGGATGAGGCGCCAACCCAAGTAGACAACTGCCGCCCCGGCGAATACCCAGAAGTGCCACGGCACCTTCTGGGAGTTGGCCGGCGCCCCGTCGGCGTCGGTCACCTGTCCCCCGCACTTCGGGCACGTACCGACTACTGACACAGAGTTGGGACTCAGGTACCGCGCGCAGGGCTCGCACCATGGCACGGCGGTGGCCCCGGTCAGATCTTGCGGATGGCCAGGATGGCCACGTCGTCTTCGACGGCCCCCAGGCTGAAGTCGTTGGCTGAATCCAGAAGCTGCTTACACAGCACACCGGGGGTGATGCCCG
Organism: Acidimicrobiaceae bacterium; assembly: GCA_002717365.1. Classification (GTDB taxonomy): domain Bacteria; phylum Actinomycetota; class Acidimicrobiia; order Acidimicrobiales; family MedAcidi-G1; genus UBA9410. The sequence continues at coordinate 1,750 of PBDJ01000002.1, forward strand.
GGTTGCGCCGGACGGCATCGCCGATCCGCTCCTCGCCGAACAACTCGTCACCGTTCCGGGCTTCGGCCAGACCGTCGGTATACATGACGGCCATGTCATCGAGGGCCAACGGAACCTCGCGGCTGAAGTAGGAGCCGTTGGGATCAAGCATGAGTAGTGGTCCGGTCGACCGCAACGGTCTCACCTCGCGCTCATGCCACAGAAAGCTGGCCGGATGTCCCGCCGAGGCGTATCGCATCGTCGCGGCCTCAGTGTCGAACACCATGACAACCAGCGAGATGAACTCCTCGGTCCGTCCCACCGACGACATCTGGCGGTTCAGTTCCTCCAAAGCCTGTGCGGGATCTCGAAACTGTTGGAGGAACGTCCGCAACAGGTACTTGGCCTGGAAGGCGGTGATCGAGGACTCGATGCCGTGCCCAGCCACGTCGCCGATCACGGCAGCGAGTCGGGTAGGTGCCGCTTTGAACACGTCGAAAAAGTCTCCGGACATCAGTCCCGAGCCCGCTTGGTACACCCGGCCCACCTCGAAACCGGAGAACTCAGGCAGTTCCTCAGGAGCTAGGCGGCCGGCCCACGCCTTGGGCGCCAGATCCTCCTGCTCCAGGGCCTCCTGGGCCCGACGCTCGATGTCAATGCCCTGGCGAGCGATCCGAGCCTCACGCACTGCGTGACGAGCCCACGCCGTAGACACTAAGGCCGGGATGGCCACTAGCGAGAAGACGATCGCCCCGCCAGACCCCTCGACACCGACGTTGACGAACGACGCCAAGGCAAGCAGACCATAAAGCGAAGCCGAGTGGAACTCCTTGCGGAACGTCGACCAGGCCAGCGTGTAGGCATCAGGCGCAGTGTCGGGGTCGATCCGGCCGACCAGCCGGTAGCGGTGGCGGGCCGAACGAGCCCAGCCCAAAGCAGCCGCCAGACAGACGATGCCGAGAAGGATGAGGACGGGTGTCCGCATGTCTGTTCAGCGTAGTCGTGGGACCGTCGGACCAGCGTCGGTCACTCGGATCGGCGCCGTACCCGCAACTTGATGGGTGTAGAGCCCAGGTCGAGGTCCTCTCGAAGGCGCCTCTCCAGGTACCGCAGCCAAGTACGGGGTACCTCCCGGTTGGCAAACAGAGTGAAAGTTGGCGGGTCGGTAGCCCCCTGGGTGGCATACAGGATCCGCACCCCGGCCGGTGCCGGGTGGGCGGCCTGGGCCAATCGGATCACGTCGTTGACTCGCCGGGTCGGAATCCGAGTCCGGTAGTCGTCAATGGTGTCCTCTAGGGCCGGCCACAGCCGGTTGACGTTCTTGCCGCTGAGGGCGCTGATGAAGATCACTGGGGCGGTGCCGACGAAGTGCAGTTTGTCGCCGACCTGACTGGTCACGTCCTCGCGCACCTCAGCGTCACATAGGTCCCACTTATTAAGCAGTACCACGATCGGGCACCCGGCGGCGTCGACCCTCTCGGCCAGCCGCTGGTCCTGGTGGGTAACGCCCTGGGTGGCATCGATGATCAACAGCGCCACGTCGGCGGTATCAACTGCCTTGAGGGCGCGAACCAGCGAGTAGTACTCGGTCTGCTCGTCGATGCGAGCCTTGCGGCGCATCCCCGCCGTGTCAATGAACCGGACTGGACCGTGGTCGGTCTCCACCATTGTGTCCACCGTGTCTCGAGTGGTGCCGGGCCGGTCGTGGACAATGGCTCGGTCCTCGCCGATCAGCCTGTTGAACAGAGTTGATTTGCCGACGTTGGGTCGTCCTACAAGCGCCACGCCGACCACCCGGTCACCCTCCTCGGTCTCCGGCTCGACGGCTTCGACGACCTCCTCCGGGAGGGCATCCACCAGGCGATCCAGTAGGTCGCCCGCTCCCCGCCCGTGTAGGGCGCTTACCGGGGTCGGGTCGCCCAGGCCCAACGACATCAGTTCCCAGATGGACGCCTCGTGCACCCGGTCGTCGACCTTGTTGGCCACCAAGATCACCGGACCGTCGGTCGACCGCAGCAACCCAGCCACCCGGGCGTCGTCCTCAGTGACCCCGACCGTGGCATCCACCACGAACAGTACGGCGTCGGCCTCCCGGATGGCCTTCTCGCTCTGCCGGCTGACCTTGTCGTCCAGTGTGTCGCCGCCAGCTATCCAACCGCCGGTGTCGACCAGTGTGAAGTCCCGACCTTGCCAGGATGCCTCGACCTCCTTGCGGTCTCGGGTCACACCTGGTCGTTCCTCCACGATCGCCTCCCGGCGGCCGAGGATCCGGTTCATCAGTGTGGATTTGCCGACATTTGGACGCCCCACGATGGCCACCACCGTCGTCATCGGTCCACCCCCACTTCGACTAGGGCGTCGCGCAGCGCTCTACCGTCGGTGGCCACCACCTCCACCAGGCGGGGCAGGTCCTCCGGGAGGGTGCCGTCCAAGAACCGTCCGTTGCTGAGGCACACGTCGGGCAGCAGATAGCGGTGACCCTCTGGTTGGTCGTCCAACACCCGGGTTAGGTCCTCACCGACCAGCAGGCCGGTGACTCCTACGTTGCCGCCGAAAAACCGGTTCTCGACTGGCACCACCCGTACGTCGGGACGGCCGGTCGTCGCCACCAGCGGCTCCAAGATGGGCGCTCCTAGCTCGCCGGTCAGCACGGCCACCGGCGCCGAGCGAGACGGGCGAACTCCGCTAAGCCTCACCGCCGTAGCTTCCCCGCCGGCATCGCTCTCGCCAGCCAGGTTCACTCCACACCCAGTCCGAGGGGCCCGGAAGCCGAGCGCTGGCGCGCCGTCCACCGACTGGAAGAACCCCGACGGACGCTCCCGACCAGTGGCTGTTCCAGCGAACTCTTTCTCGAAAGCTCGGGCCATGCCGATCCCGTCCTCAGTCATCTCCACGCCCTCGTATGCCTCGGCGGGCGGAAACGGCCGATCGGACAGCAAGTAGTACTCGTCGGCGGCGTAAACCAGGCGTCGACCTACAGCGGCCTTGAACCGCTCCTGCCATGACTCCACAGTGTCGACCACGGAAACGGCCTCGTCCACTGTGTGGGCCCGCATCCGGGGCTCATCAGTGTGGCGGCTCACCCCGAGGGGCACCACGCAGAGGCTGGCCAGTTCGGGGAACTGGTCGGCCACGCCGGCCAGGGTGTCCTCTAACCACGGACCATCGTTGAGGCCCGGGCACACCACGACCTGACCATGGACGGTGATCCCGTGGTCCAACAGGGCTCGTAGCCAACGCAAGCTGGTCGCCCCCCGTCGGTTACGAAGCATCTCGGTGCGCTTACCGGGATCGGTGGCGTGGATGCTGACGTACAGCGGACTCAAGCCCTCGGTCACTACCCGCTCCAGGTCAGCTTCAGTGAATCGGGTCAGGGTGGTGAAGTTCCCGTAGAGAAACGACAGCCGGTAGTCATCGTCCTTCACGTACAGGCTGCGGCGTAGCCCGGGCGGAAGCTGGTAAATAAAGCAGAACTCGCAGTGGTTGTCGCAGGTGCGGACCCGGTCAAACAAAGCGCTATCCACCTCAACGCCCAGGGGGCTCCCGGTCGGCTTTTCTACCTCGACCTCGCGCTGCAGCCCTCCGGAATCCAGAGCGAGCGCTACTAATGGCTCGTCAACGAGCAGTTGATACTCGATGACGTCGCGCGGGACACGGTCATTGATGGTCAGAATCCGGTCGCCAGGAACGACGCCGGCCAGATCTGCGGGCGATCCGACGGCGACGGCGACGACCACAGGGGCCGACATATCCCCAAGGCTACCGACGTCCAGAGGGGCACCCGGTAGGGTCCCGACATGCCATCCGCCACGTCGACCCCGGAGGTCGCCGAACGGGTCGATCTGGTGCTCCTGGCCGAACCTCGGGGCTTTTGCGCCGGGGTGGAGATGGCCATCAAGGCTCTGGCGTGGCTGGTACGGGCCTTCGACGTGCCCGTCTACTGCTACCACGAGATCGTTCACAACAAGTTAGTGGTGGAACGTTTTGAGGCCCTCGGCGTGGTCTTCGTGGACGATATCGACGAGGTCCCCGATGGGGCACCGGTAATGCTCTCGGCCCACGGTTCGGCACCAGAGGTGGTGGGCCGGGCCCACCAGGTGGGTGGCTACACGGTGGACGCCGTATGCCCACTAGTCACCAAGGTCCACCACGAAGTTAAGACTCGGGCCCGGGAGGGCTACCAGATCGTGTACGTGGGCCACGCCGGCCATGAGGAGGCCGAGGGGACCATTGCCGTAGCTCCCGACGCCATCCACCGGGTGGAACGACCCGACGAGATCGACGCTCTCCCCGACCTAGGCGACGATGTGGCCATCCTGGCTCAAACCACCCTTAGCCACCGGGACTGGGAGGGCGTAGTCGACGCGGCATCCGAACGCTGGTCCGACATCTGGTCACCGGGCCGTAGTGACCTGTGCTTCGCTACCACCAACCGCCAAGGTGCCCTTCTGGAGTTGGTCGACCGCTGTGACACCGTGGTGGTCATCGGCTCTACCAACAGCTCCAACACCCGGGCCCTCGTCCAGTTAGCTACGGAAGCCGGATGCAAACGGGTGGAGTGGATCAACCGGGCTGAAGAACTTCCCGGTGACCTATTCGGAACGGTCGGGGTGACGGCCGGGGCGTCAGCTCCCGAGGAGGCAGTGGATGCCGTGATCCGGGCGTTGAACCCGACGGACGGGGTCGAGACGGTGCGCCACACCGACGAGGATGAGTACTTCCCGCCTCCCCGAAACCTCCGGGACCTGCTTCAGGCCATTCGGGGGTTCGCCGGACTGGGCTTCGGCGCTCCCCCGCCGTCCGGCCGCCTCGACGATCGGGCCATCGACGCCTCTAGCGCCCTGACCGCGCTGGACCGCCTCCGTCCTGTTAGCTGACTGTCTGGCCAGGCGAAAAGTCTGCGGCCGGAGGGTTTTCAGTCGGCGAGCTGCTCGGTGTCGGGTACGGGAAGGGCGGGACGCCCGGCCAGTCGCTGTGCCTCGTCGAAGCATTCCTGTAGACCAATCCGGAGCCGTTCGGTGAGGTCGTCCACTGACCGACGTGTCACCCGGCCCTCGAAATCCGGTGGGCGGATCGGCTTCCCTACCACCATTACCACCTTCACCGGCCGGATGAGCGGCGACCCACCCGGCATGGCGTGGTCGGTGCCGGCGATTCCCATAGGCACTATGGGAACTTTGGCCCGGGTGGCCACGAAAGCCGGGCCGGCGTGCATCAGGTCAGCCTGTACCACCGGCCCGTACCTGCGGGTGCCCTCCGGGAACATCACCATTGGTTCGCCGCGCTCCAGTACCTCCTGACAGCCCCGAAGGGCGGCCCGGTCGGCCGTACCCCGCTCCACTGGAAACCCGCCCACGATGGTCAGGAACCGTCCGGCGGCTCGGTTCCGCCACAGCGATTCCTTGCCTAAGAACCGCTGGCGGCGTGCAGTGACCATCCCCCCAACCGGCGTGTCGAGATATGAGCGGTGGACCGGAGACAGGATGTACGCCTCGTCGGCAGGCAGGTTTTCCTTGCCGACCACCCGGAACCGGAACCACACCTTGCAGACAAGCCATAGCAGTGACCAAAAGAACCGGTAGGCCACCCGATCGAAAGGCGACATCCGGCGCCCCAATTCGCCACTCAACCCAGCATCTCCTCGATGACGTCCGCGGCCTGGTCCACGGTCAGGCCCGAGGTGTCGACCACCACAGCGCCCGCCGCCTCGACCAGCGGGCTGGCCTCCCGAGTCGAGTCGGCGTCGTCCCGACGTCGGATGTCGGCTGCCACTGCCCCGGTGTCAGCACCCTGCGTTTCGGAGGCCCGACGGTCGGCTCGTACCTCTGGTGAAGCAGTCAAGTAGATCTTCAGTTCGGCGTCTGGGAACACCACTGACCCGATATCGCGACCCTCCACCACGCCACCGCCCCGCTCGATCACCCAGGCCCGTTGGCGGGTGACCATCTCGGCTCGAACCTCCGGGTTGGCGGCCACTGTGCTGACGGCAACCGTGACTTGGGGACCCCGGATGGCCACCGTGGCGTCAACGCCGTCCACCACGCAGACCGAGCCGGTCACTTCGAGGGGTATCAAGCGAGCTAGTTCGGCTACGGCGTTGGTGTCCCCCGGGTCGATGCCGCGCTCAAGTACAGCGAAGGCCACCCCCCGGTACATGGCCCCGGTATCTAGGTACTCCAGACCCAGCCGTTCGGCTACGGCGCGCGACACCGTCGACTTGCCCGACCCAGCGGGTCCGTCGATGGCGATCACGCGGGGAACCATCGTCTCAGCCCCCGCCCTGCAGGACGTCCAGGTGGGTCTCGAATCCCGGGTAGCTGGTGGCCACCGCCTCCCAGCCCCTGATCGTCGTAGGGCCGTCGGCCACTAGGCCGGCCACAGCGCAGGACATAGCGATCCGATGATCGTGGTGGGAATCCACCCTGGTCCCTCTCAGGGAGCCGCCCCGAACGACCAGGGTGTCGCCGTCGACTCGGACGTCGGCCCCCATCCGGCCCAGTTCGGACTCCACGGTGGCTAGGCGGTCGCTCTCCTTGATCCGCAGTTCTCCTACCCCTTCGAACTCCGTCTCACCCTCAGCGCACGCCGCGGCTACGGCCAGGATCGGTACCTCGTCGACCAGCCCCGGCACCTCGTCGGGAGTCACCACCGTGCCGGTCAGTCCAGCGTGGCGCACCGTGAGGTCGCCGGTAGCTGGGTCGTGGACCAGATCGGCTCCCATCCGGGCCAACACATCGATGAAGCCCGATCGGGCCGGGCCTGAGTACACGTTGTCGACCACCACCTCGGACCCGGGCACGATCGACGCCGCCACGGCCCAGAAGGCGGCCTGGGACGGGTCGCCGGCCACCTCGTGGTCAAAAGGCGCTGGGCATCCCGGTTTCACCGTCACCCTCTTTAGAGGACCGTCGGTCTCTCCGACGAGCGGAATCCCGGCAGCTTCCATCAATTCCTCAGTGTGGGTTCGTGACGGCCGGTCTTCGACGATCGTGGTAGGGCCGTCGGCCGACAGCCCGGCGAATAGGACACAACCCTTCACCTGGGCGCTGGCAACCGGCAGCCGGTACTCGATCCCCCGGAGACCTCCCCCGTCGATGGTCAGTGGAGCCAGACTGGATCCGTCTCTGCCCGACACCTTGGCTCCCATGAGGGCCAGGGGCTCCAGGATCCGGTCCATGGGTCGGTGTCGGATCGAGGCGTCGCCGTCCAGCACCGACCGGAAGGGCAATCCGGCCAGCAGTCCGGCCAGTAGCCGGATCCCGGTTCCTGAGTTACCAACGTCCAGCGTTCCGTTTGCCGGTTCGAGGCCCCTTCCTTCGACACGAAGGGTGCACGGCCCGTCTTCGGTGACCGTGATGCCCAGAGCTTCCATGATCCGGCGGGTACAGGCCACGTCGTCGCCGTCACTGAGACCCCGAATAGTGGACGTGCCATCGGCCAGACCAGCCAACATTAGAACTCTGTGCGAAATCGACTTGTCCCCCGGCACCTGAACTCGGCCGACTAACGGACCGCCCGGTTCGACAACTTGGGTGCTCACCGGTCGCCCCTCACGACAAGGGGGCTGTGGTGGGCCGGTATCCCTTAGCCATCAGGCCGCCCTTCAGCCGTTCCGCTAGGTCGGACTCGACGATTAGCAGCACCACGCCCCGGTCGCCCTCGGCCGAGTGGGCGATCTCCATGTCGTAGATGTTCACATCCAGGTCGGTGGCCAGCAGTGTGATAGCAGCCAGCTCGCCGGGCTGGTCCAGCACCGGGACCCTCACTTCGGAAAGTTCGGAGGGTCGGGGGGCACCAGTAGGCAGGCTGACCCGAGCCATTCGGGCTGTCTCTAGGCGGTGTAACAACCCATCGTGGTCTCCGCTCGACACCTCGGATCGCACGTCATCCAGAGCGCGGATCAGGTCATCAAGGACATCGTCGATAGCCGTCGCGTTCTCTCGGCAGATATCGGGCCAGATACCAGGATGGCCGGCCGCCACTCGGGTCATGTCCCGGAAGCCGCCGGCGGCCAAGCGGAGCACCGCCGAGTGCTCCTCAGAGCGGGCCGAGGCGATGCCCATCAGGGTGGCCGCCATCAGGTGAGGCACATGAGACACCAGGGCGACCAGAGAGTCGTGGCGGTCGGGGGCCAGGGTCAGAATTTCGGCGCCTAGTGAGGCGACGGTCGAGCGCAACTGGGCCAGAGCGTTACCGTCGGTCGCCTCGGTAGGAGTCAGTACCCAGATGGCGTCCATGAACATGTCGGCCTCCGCTCCGTCCAGGCCCTCCTGTTCTGAGCCGGCCATGGGGTGGCCGCCGATGAAGCGATCATTGCCCACCGCTGCGACCACCGGAGCCTTCACGCTGCCCACGTCAGTCACAAGGCCGGACGGGGCGGCGACCAGTGCCTCGGATACGGCCTCGGCGATCCGACCGACTGGCGTCGCTACAAAGGTGACTTCGGCCTTGGCATCCCACCCGGCGGCGTCAATGGCCCCCATTTCAACAGCTCGGTCCAGACGGCTCCCGTCGGGGTCGACCCCGTGGACGTGCCATCCGCGGGCCCGTAGGGCTAGACCAATCGATCCGCCGATCAGGCCCACGCCGACCACAGTGGCCCGTCGGGATGTACCGTCGATCATCGGATCAGTCGCGCCAAGACGACGGGATCAAAGCACACCATGAGAACCGATGCTACTGGCCTCCCGTGGGGCGGTCGGTGGGAGTTCTGCTTCTGAGGAAGGGCTCAGGACCCCGGCTCGGCCACCGCACGCTGCAACGATCGGACCTCGTCGCCGGTTAGTTCCCGCCACGTCCCGGGGGCCAGGCTCCGATCAGCCAGCGGACCGATCCGAGTCCGAACCAGACGTACCACGGAATGTCCCACGGCCTCACACATCCGCCGAACCTGCCGGTTGCGTCCCTCGTGGATGGTTAGGCGCACTACCGACGGATCAATCAGGGTGGCGCGGGCTGGAGCTGTCGGGCCGTCGTCCAACTCCACGCCCTCCCGTAGGTGGCGGAGAACGGCTCGGGTCGGTAAACCCTCCACCTCAGCCACATACTCCTTCTCAACCCCGTAGGACGGGTGGGTCAGTCGGTGGGCCAGTTCACCGTCGTTCGTCAGCAGCAGTAGGCCCTCGGTATCAGCGTCGAGGCGCCCCACCGGGAAGACTCTCGGCTCATCGGGAACTAGGCCCACCACCGTGGGCCGGCCCTGTGGGTCGTTGGCCGTGGTCACCACCCCAGCCGGCTTGTTCAGGACGTAATGAACGAGGTCGGGCCGTACCCCAACCGGCGCTCCGTCGACTTCGATGAGGGCCGTCTCCGGATCCACCCGACGGCCCAGCACCGCTATATCACCGTCTACCCGTACTCGCCCCTCGGCGATCAGGTCCTCGCACACCCGTCTGCTGCCAATGCCAACCCGGGCCAGTACCTTCTGAAGCCGCTCGCCCTCGCCGGACGGTGCGGTCACCGCTCAGCCCTCCGGCGCAGCGGCCCCGTCGGCGTCAGCCGGGGTCCCCTCGGCGGATCCGTCGGCCACCATCGCCACGGTTTCTTCCACCTCTGGGTCGGACCTCAAGCCCCGCTCCAGTGCTTCTACGACCTCCGGACCGGGCACGAAATCGCCAAGGGGCGGAAGCTGAACGATGTCGTCGAGCCCCATCCGTTCCAGGAATTCTCTGGTGGTTCCGTACATGATGGCGTTGCCGGGCCCTGGGTCTCGCGTGACCTCGTCGATGTAGCCCCGTTGCTGCAACGTGCGGACTACCGTCTCTACGTCCACGCCGCGGATAGCCGACAACTGGGCCCGGGATACTGGCTGCTTGTAGGCAACGATGGCGAGAGTCTCTAGAGCGGCGGCCGTCAACCGGCTGCTCTGGCCATCAACCACGAAACGCTCGACCCACGGCGCTTGGTCGGGATGGCTCTGGAACCGGTAGCCACCCCCCACCCGAACTAGGGCGAAGCCTCGTCTCTGGGCTTCGAACTCGTCGGCCAAGTTCGCGCAGGCTTCCTCGATAGACGCCGTCGACACCTCTAAGAGTTGGGCCAGCAGGTTGGCTGGCACCGGGTCCACGGCCACCATAAGGATGGCTTCCACAGCCCGGCGGGCCTCTCGGTCAACTCCGGTCGCCTCGTCGTCTGCCACCGGGGCGTCGTCGCCCACGTCAGCCCTCGTAGGCGTCGATTAGGTCGACGTCAGCCGGCTCGGCACCCGGACGCCAGCCCACGTGGATATCGCCGAAACTCCCCAACTGGTCGATCTCCACGACGCCCTGCTTGTAAAGCTCTAGAACGGCTAGAAAGCGCACCACGATCTCGATCCGGTCGAATAGATCCCGAGTCAGGTGGCGGAAGGTAACCATGCCTTGTCGGGGGATCTCGTCAATCAGGGCAGCCACCGCATCAGCCACGCTGATGCGGATGGGGGCGATGTGTTCGGTGTCGACGTGGAACGTGGGCCGGGGTGCCAAGGCCCGTAGGCAGGCCGAACGGACGTCGTCGGGCGTGACTCCTTCGAGAACGTCGGGGGCCAGATGGAGAAAGCGATCCTCAATTCCGGTCCGCCGGGGCCACGACAGAGACGCTTCGGCGGCCAGACGGCGCAACACGACCGCCGCGTCCTTGAACGTCTTACACTCCAGCAGCCGGGCCAGAAGGAGATCCCGCTCCTCCCACAGGCCAAACTCATCGTCCTGGTCCATGCGCTGGTCGGACGGCAGCAGCCGGCGGGTCTTTAGCTCGACGAGGATCGCCGCTATGAGTAAGAACTCGGTGGCCATTTCCAGGTCACACGTGTCCAGGCGCTCCAACTCCGCCAGGTAAGCATCCACGATGGACGACAAGGAGACCTCGTAGAGCTCAACCTCTTCCTTCATGATGAGATTGAGGAGCAGGTCGAAGGGCCCCTCGTAGACGGGGGTGGAAACGGTGACACTCACCGGCGCGACCCTAGGGAGTCCCACGTCGAGAGCGGTGCATATCTGGTGCCCCCACCGCTATCCCGTCCCGCCTCCGAGGCGCCGCGCCAGTACTCTGACCGGCTATGACACGTGTGTTCTCCGGCATTAAACCCACGGGGTCGGTTCACCTCGGCAACCTTCTTGGTGCCCTGCGTAACTGGGTCGCCATGCAGGACGAGGCTGACACCGTGTACTGCGTGGTCGACCTGCACGCCCTAACCGTCCCCCACGACCCGGAGGAACTCCGGGCGGCCACCCTGTCGCTGACCCAATTGCTGGTGGCCAGCGGCCTCGATCCCGAGCGCTGCACTCTGTTCGTGCAGGGCCACGTACGCGAGCACGCCGAGTGTGCCTGGGTTATGGAGTGCACGGCGGCCTTCGGCGAACTGCGCCGAATGACCCAGTTCAAGGACAAGTCAGAGAGCAACGACTTCGTCTCGGGAGGGCTGTTCACCTACCCGGCCCTGCAGGCGGCGGACATTCTGCTGTACGACACTGACCAGGTTCCGGTGGGCGAGGACCAGCGTCAGCACATCGAGTTGACCCGGGACATAGCCATGCGCTTCAACAGCCGGTACGGCGAGACGTTTGTCGTGCCCGAGGCGATCATTCCCCCGACCGGTGCCCGGGTCATGGATCTACAGCACCCAGAAAACAAGATGTCGAAGTCCGACGACGGCGCCCAGGGCACGATCCTTCTTCTCGATGACCCGGCGGCCATTGAGAAGAAGTTCAAGCGGGCAGTAACCGACAGCGGCAACGAGGTCTGCTACGACCCGGTCGATAAGCCCGGGGTGTCCAACCTGTTGTCCATCCTGGGGGCAGCCACCGGGCGGTCGCCCGAGGCGGCGGCTGACGGTCTGGAACGGTATGGCGACCTGAAGGCGGCCACCGCTGAAGCGGTTGTCGAGTTGCTGCGCCCCGTTCAGGCCCGGTACCACGAACTAGCCGCTGACCCGGCCGAGACGTCCCGGCTCCTAGAGATAGGAGCTGACAAAGCCCGCGAGGTCGCGGCGGCCACCTTTGACCGGGTGCGGTCAAATCTGGGACTCCTCGGCCGCTGACCGACGGTCCAGTTGGGACCGAACTTCAATCGTCGTCGGCGGCGCGTAGAACCTCGGCTAGCCGGTTGTCGACTGTCCAACGTCCGGGGTCCCGGTGGTGTTCGGTGGCCCAGGCCACGGTAAGCGGATCGCTTCCCGCCATCTCTAGCAGAGCAGCACCCTCCTGCGGGTGGCGGAGGTAGCGACCGATGCGACCCCGGAGGCCGTCACTGGTCGCCCAACGGGCCGCCCGGTCAGCCGCCACCGTCCCGACCACCGTGGCCACCACCCGACCCGGTGTTCCCAGACCACTGGACGCTTTGCCTACGTCGTGGAGGAGGGCGGCGGCCAGGACGGGGCGTTCGGGGCTTTCGAGAGCCCGGTCGACGCGTCGGGCCACGGCCACGGCGTGGCGACGGTCTGCTCCCGACATTGACCGCCAGAGGTCCGCCTCACCGGCCAGCAGGTAGCCGGTGGCCCACGCCTCCTCGGTAGACGAGGGCCCACCCGGTCGCAGCGAGCCGACGAATCGGCGGGTCAGATGTCTCAGCCGACCAGGGAGCACCGAGCGCTGCTCCATCATCGTCCTAGACGGCGGAGTGTCTGCAGAAGGCCGATTACCGTCTTGGCGTCGGTAATGGTGCCATCGGCGATCAGACCCTCGGCCTCGCCGATAGGGACCCGCTCCACGGTCAGGTACTGCTCTTCGACGCTGGCTGCCTCCGGGGTGGTGGCCTTTAGGTCGGTGGCCAAGTAGATCGTGGTCTCTTCGTCGCAGAAACCAATCGAATTGTGGAAACGACCCAACTCGACCAGGTCGTGAGCGTCCAGGCCGGCCTCTTCGACTAGCTCTCGGTGGGCAGCCATCCTACGGTCCTCACCAGGCACGTCTAGCTTCCCAGCCGGTAGCTCCAGCATCTCGGCCTCCAGCACGGGGCGGTACTGGCGTACCAGAACCACGTCGTCGCCGTCCAAAGCCACCACGGCCACAGCTCCGGGATGGTGGACGACATCTCGCTCCAGCACTTCGCCGGCCGGGCCCTCGAAGGTGGCCGTAGCCACCGTGATAACGAACCCCTCGTGGAGGAGCCGTTCGCCGGTCTTGGTGAAGCCGTGGCCCATGAGGACCAGCCTCAGCCGGCGACCTCAGCCTCAGCCTCAGCCTCAGCCTCAGCCTCAGCCTCAGCCTCAGCCTCAGCCTCAGCCTCGACCGGAATCAGCTGCGGGTTCCGACCTCCGGCTCGTTCCAGGGCGGCACCGATGAAGGCCCGGAACAGTGGAGCCGGGCGGTCGGGCCGACTCTTGAACTCGGGGTGGGCTTGGGTGGCGACCCAGAATGGGTGGCCCTCGAGCTCGATGAACTCGACCAACCGGCCATCGGGAGACTCACCGGAGCACGTGAAGTTGGTCTCCTCGAACCGGACCCGGTAGCGGGGATTGAACTCGTAGCGGTGGCGGTGCCGTTCCGAGACGACGTCGGTGCCGTAGATCTGAGCTACCTGGGAACCGGGACACAGTTGAGCCACGTAGGCGCCGAGCCTCATCGTGCCGCCCTTGTCGGATACGTCGCGCTGGGACTCCATCAGATCGATCACTGGGTGGGGCGAGGACGGGTCGAACTCGCTGGAATGGGCCCGCTCGAGGCCTAGGACGTTTCGGGCGTACTCGATCGTCATGCACTGCAGGCCGAGGCAAAGGCCTAGGCAGGGGATGTCGTGCTCCCGGGCGAAGCCGGCCGCTGCGATCTTGCCCTCCACCCCGCGCTCACCGAAGCCGCCGGGGATCACGATGCCGTCTAGGTCCCGGAGGCGGTTCTCGCCCAGCAGACCCTCCACGTCTTCGGCCTGGATCCAGTCGATCTCGACTGCAGCCCTGTGATGGATCCCGGCGTGGTTCAGCGATTCGACCACTGACAGGTAGGCGTCAACCAAACTCACGTACTTGCCAATGAGGCCGATGCGAACCGGTGTAGTCGCCTCAGCTAGCCGTTCGTTGAGCGCCCGCCAGCCGTCTAGGTCCGGCGGGTCGGTGATGAGGTGCAAGGCATCGCATACGAACTGATCGAGCCCCTCGTCGTGAACGACCAGGGGGATCTCGTAAAGGCTTCCGGCATCCGGGCAGTTGACGACGCCGGCGAACGGCACGTTGGAGAGCCGGGAGATCTTGCGCTCCAGGTCATCGCTGATCGGCTCGTCGCTGCGGCACACGATGGCATCCGGTTGGATCCCGGCACTGCGGAGTTCGGTCACCGAATGCTGGGTGGGCTTGGTCTTGTGCTCCCCAGACGGGCCGATGAACGGCACCAGAGTTACGTGGACATAGCAGACGTTGGTACCACCGACATCCAGCCGGAACTGCCGGATGGCCTCCAGAAACGGGAGGATCTCGATGTCTCCGACTGTCCCGCCCACCTCGGTGATGAGCACGTCCACGTCGTCGCCGGCCAGCATCCGAATTCGCCGTTGGATCTCGTCAGTGATGTGCGGGATGACCTGGACCGTCTTGCCTAGGAACTCGCCGTGCCGTTCGGAGGCAATGACCGTGGAGTAGATCGACCCCGTCGTGGCGTTGGAATCGCGAGTGAGGTTCTCGTCGATAAACCGCTCGTAGTGGCCGAGGTCGAGGTCGGTCTCACCGCCGTCGTCGGTGACGAAGACCTCGCCGTGCTCGAACGGGTTCATGGTGCCTGGGTCGACATTGATGTACGGATCCAACTTCTGGATCACGACCCGGAGGCCACGCTGCTTGAGGAGGCGTCCCAAGGAGGCGGCGGTGAGGCCCTTGCCGAGCGAACTCGCCACGCCGCCCGTCACGAATATGTGTTTCGTCACGGGCGCTCAACCTACCGCGATCGATGGGAACGTGCGCGGAGGTGGTCGAAGTTTCAGCGGTCCTCGAGGCCGAACTTGGTAGCCAGCAGGTGCTTGAAGTCCCGTGGCCCGAAGGTCACCAAGTGGGCAACTCGGTCGGCCGCCGTGCATGCCACCACGTCTCCGCCTACCAGCACAGCCACCTCTCGGCCGTCAGCCGAGCAGGCAGCCGACCGATTCCCCAGCACCTCCAGACAAACCTCGGTTGACGGGTCCAGCACCAGGGTGCGATCAAACAGCATGTGGGGAGACACCGGCGTCAACTGGATGGCCCGGTGAACCGGGTCTACGAGCGGCCCCCGGGCCGAGAAGGCGTAGGCCGTCGAGCCGGTCGGCGTAGCAGCAATCAGCCCATCGGCCGCGTACGAGGTCAGGAACTCCCCATCCAGGGTGACTCCCACTCGGACCGTCTGGCTGGACGACGTGCGCTCTACCACCACCTCGTTAAGGGCGTGGTCCACGGTGGTCGTCGAGCCGTCGGCCCGTCGGATCTCGATGCGGAGCATCATCCGCTCCTCTAGGTCCCGGTCCCCGACCAGGGCTCGGCCAACGGCCGCCTGTGCTTCGGCAGGTTCGACAGTGGTCAGGTAGCCAAGCTCCCCGTGGTTAACGCCCAGCACGGGAACCGGTCGACCGTCTAACAGGTCAACGGCTCGCAGGATCGAACCGTCGCCGCCCAGGCTGACCACTAGGTCCAACTCGCCGGCAAACGATTCCCGGTCGAAGCCTGAACCGTCGGACCGCACTACCTCGTGGCCGTCGCTGGTCAGACCTATGGCCAGTGCATCGGCCTGGGCCACGGCCTCCGGTCGATCCTCGTGGACAACCAGCCCCACGACCGCCATCAGTCTGCACCTCCGGCAACCGAAGCCACCACGGTGGCAGCGTCAAAGGTCGGCCGGTAGTCGTCGGCGGCACCTGACCGGACGTGCAGCAGAAACTCCACGTTGCCGTCCGTTCCGGTGAGGGGGGAAACCATGCCCTCCATGATGGCCGCTCCGTGACCCAGAACCGACCGCGAAATCTCCACCAGCACTCGTTCCCAGACCACGGGGTCTCGGACCACGCCGCTCCCTCGGTCTACCTCGGCCCGTCCCGCCTCGAACTGGGGCTTGGCCAACAGCACCATGGGTGCTCCAACGGCCACCAGGCTAACTAGGTCGGCCATCACCGTTCGGAGCGAGATGAAAGACAGGTCGCACGTCAGGAGGTCAAAGGGGGCACCCAGTGAGCTGGCGTCCACACCGCGCACGTTGGTCCGCTCGTGTACCTCGACCCGATCGTCGTCGCCAAGGCGACGGTGTAGCTGACCGCGGCCCACGTCGACAGCGACCACCGAAGTTGCCCCGTGCTGGAGGAGGCAATCGGTGAAACCCCCGGTGCTGGACCCGACGTCCACGGCCCGCAGCCCGGTCGGGTCCAGCCCGAAGCCCTCGAGGGCCGCCTCCAGCTTCCGCCCGCCTCGCCCTACGTAGCGAGCCGGAGGGCCAGCCACCACCACCGCCTGTCCGGGCGCCACCAGACGGGACGCCTTGTCAGCTGGTGCCCCGTCCACGGTCACCCGGCCGGCTCCGATCACCTCGCTGGCCTCGGTTCGGCCTGCCACCAGCCCACGCCGGACCATCTCCAGGTCGAGGCGTCGGCGGGTGCTCACCCCAGGTGCTCCCTGACGGCGGCCAACAGATCAACGTTTACGGAGTCCGGCTCCGGGTCTACCGGCAGGTCGTTCGGCCCCACCAGTCCCGACAGGACCAGCGACCAGCGCCAACCCAGGGCCCGGGCGAACCGCCCGTCGGTGTCGGGACGGTCCCCGACCATGGTCCCGTCGTCGCCAGCCAACTCCCGTACTAGGTCGCACATCGGCCCGTAGGGCTTACCCGCCTTCTCTGGAGTGACTCCGGTAGCCGCCACTAGCGCGGCGAGCAGTGAACCGGCGCCGGGACGCAGTCCATCGTGAGCTGGGAACGTCACATCGTCATTGGTGGCCAGCACCCGGGCGCCTCCCAACACGGCCTTCATGGCGGCCGTTAAGCCCCAGTAATCGAAGTCCTCGTGGAAACCCACGACTACCGTGTCTGCCGGTCCAGTGGATACCACCTCAGCGCCCCGAGCCTCCATCTCCTCCTGACATCCTGGGCCGCACATCCCCAGAACCCGCTCCCCGGGCGCCACCAGACGGGCGGCAGCCCTGCCCGATGTGACGACGCTGCCCTGGGCGTCAATGCCCAGGCCGGCCAGCTTCTCCTCGGTGTCGACCACCCGTCGACCTGAGTTGTTGGTCACGAACAGGACCCTCTCTCCGGCGTCCTGGAGAAGGCGGACGGCTTCTGCCGCCCCGGGCACCCCCTCGTCGCCGCGCCAGACAACGCCGTCCAGATCCAGGGCCCAGGCCATGCGGATCCGGTCAGCGGCTGCCGTGGTCGGCGAACGCTGGCCTCAGACTTCCCAGGTCGGCTGAGAGCGCAGCAGGTCGCCCAGATCGCCCTTTCCTAACTGGGCCTGGACCTCTTGGATCTGGGCTGCCACCGAGGAACTGAACTCGTCCCTGTCGATGGCCCGGAATACCCCGATTGGTGTCGGCGTAGCCGGCGTCTTCGCAATTCGAGATAGCGAAAAGGCGGTCGATGGGTTCCGGATGGTCTCGTCGTGCACCATGACGTTCTCGATTCCCAACTTGGCGACGTCAACGATCACCACTCCCTCCGGTGCCAAAGCCACCCCGTACTGCTTCTCGGAACCAAAAAGAATCGGCTGCCCATGATTCAACTCGATCAACATGTCCTCTCGAACGTCCTTCTTGGTGATAGTCGAGAACACGCCGTCGTTGAAGACGTTGCAGTTCTGGAGCACCTCCACGAAAGCTGATCCCTCATGTTCGTAGGCCCGGCGAAACGTGTCCTGCATGTGTTGGCGGTCCATGTCGTGGGTCCGGGCCACGAAGGTGGCCTCAGATCCGAGGGCGACACTGATCGGATTGAATGGTCGAGCCACCAGCCCAACTGGCGACGACTTGGTCACCTTTCCCTTCTGGCTGGTCGGTGAGAACTGGCCTTTGGTCAGGCCGTAGATCTGGTTGTTGAACAGCAGGATGTTCAGGTTGACGTTGCGGCGCAGGGCGTGGATCAGATGGTTGCCCCCGATGGACAGCATGTCGCCGTCCCCGCCGATTACCCAGACATCTAGGTCGGGTCGGGCCATGGCCAGGCCAGTAGCCACCGCCGGGGCCCGACCGTGGATGGTGTGCACCCCGTAGGTGTTCATGTAGTAGGGGAAGCGGGCCGCGCAGCCGATACCCGAGATGAAAACCGTCTTCTCTCGCCGGGCCTTCAGCTCGGGCAGCAAAAGCTGCATGGCGGTCAGGATGGAGTAGTCGCCGCACCCTGGGCACCAGCGCACCTCCTGGTCGCTAGTCCAGTCGGCCCGAGTCGTCGCCGGAACCTCGTCGGCTTCTCGATTGGCTCCAGCGTCTAGGACGTCGGTCACGACCCCTCCCCTGCGAGCTCGTCCAACCGTTGGTTAATGGCATGCTGGATCTCGCCCGCCGTGAATGGTTGGCCCTTCACCTTGGACAGGATCTCGGCGTCGACCAGGAACTCGGCCCGAAGGATCCGCGACAGCTGGCCCAGGTTCATCTCGGGAACCATCACCCTGCGGTGGGACCGGAGGAGGTCGCCGAGGTTGGCAGGCAGGGGATTCAGGTGGGTGAGGTGAACGTGAGCCACCTTCCGGCCTGCCGTCCGGATTCGGCGGACGGCGCCGGTGATGGCCCCCCACGTGGAGCCCCAGCCGACGATAAGCAGGTCGGCATCGGCATCGCCGGCGACCTCGGCGTCGGGCACCGGGATCGAGGCGATGCGCTTATGGCGGAGGTGGACCATGAGCTCGTGGTTCTCCGGGCTGTAGCTCACATTGCCCGTACCGTCCTCTTTCTCAATACCTCCAATCCGGTGCATCAGGTCCGGGGTACCTGGCAGGGCGAGAGGACGATTTAGGTTCTCGTCTCTTAGGTAGGGCCAGAAGACGCCCTCACCGTCCTCATTGGTCTGGTTGAATTCGGTGGCATACACCACGTCGATGGGCACCAGGTCGGCGACCTCGGGCAGACGCCACGGCTCCGACCCGTTGGCCAGGTAGCCGTCAGAGAGCAGAATTACCGGCGTCTGGTGGGTCAGGGCAATGCGGGCCGCCTCAATAGCTATGTTGAAGCAGTCGGCCGGAGTCCGGGCAGCCACGATCGGGACCGGCGACTCGCCGTGGCGTCCGTACATGGCCATCATCAGGTCGGCGGCCTCGGTCTTGGTGGGTAGTCCAGTGGAAGGGCCGCCCCGCTGGATGTCAACCACGACAAGAGGAAGTTCCAGGCTGACGGCCAGGCCCATGGCCTCGCCCTTCAGAGCCACCCCGGGCCCGCTCGTGGTAGTCACGCCCAGCGAACCGCCATACGAGGCTCCGATGGCTGCACCCACAGCGGCGATTTCGTCCTCGGCCTGGAACGTGGTGACTCCGAACTCCTTGTGCTTAGACAACTCGTGGAGGACGTCGGAGGCCGGCGTAATCGGGTACGACCCCAAGAACAACGGGAGACCGCTGAGTTGGGAGGCAGCGACCAGGCCCCACGACAGCGCCGTGTTGCCGTTGATGTTGGTGTAGGTACCTGGTTCCAGCGGCGCCTTGCGGACGACAACTCGCTGCGACCCCAGCTCGGCCGTCTCGCCGTAGGCGTGGCCAGCGTTGAACGCCGCGCGGTTGGCCGCCGCCACCAACTCCCGGTCAGCGAACTTGACCTCGATCCAGTCCAGCGTGGCCTCGATAGGTCGGCTGTACATCCAGGACAACAGGCCCAGGGCGAAGAAGTTCTTGGACCGGTCGGCGTCGCGCGGCTTAACGCCCAGCTCCTTGCAGGCGTCTTTGGTGAGAGTGGTCATCGGGACCTCAATGACCTGGTAGCCGGCAAGGTCGTCACCGTCGATTGGATTGTGGTCGTAGCCGGCTTTGGCCAAGTTCCGCTCTTCGAAGGTGTCCCGGTTAAGGATGACGGTGCCACCGGGGACCAGGGTGTGGAGGTCCGATCTGAGGGCCGCCGGGTTCATGGCCACCAGAACGTCTGGGGCGTCGCCGGGGGTGGTGATGTCGTGATCGGAGATGTGGACCTGGAAAGCGGATACACCGGCCATGGTTCCGGCCGGGGCGCGGATCTCGGCCGGGTACTCGGGGAGGGTGGCCAGGTCGTTGCCGAACATGGCACTCGCCGTTGTGAAGCGATCGCCGGTGAGTTGCATACCGTCGCCCGAGTCACCAGCAAACCGGATAATGACCTCATCAACGGCCGGTGCCTCGGCGGCCGGCCCCGCATCCACCGTGTCGGTCACGTCGGTTCCTCCGCCCGAGCGCCGTTGCTCGGAGCCGCTCGTCGACGGTCCTGACCCTAACCGCCCGACCCGTCAGTCGACATGATCTACACGTCATCCGCTGGTGGAATCAGTCACACCTAACGGGTCGAAAGAGAGGGTCAGGCGTCTCCGGTGCGGTAGTCGCCGAACGGCTCGTCGCGCTCTTGGAGGGCTCCGGTCAGGCCCTCGTCGCGGACCAGTTGCAGAAACTCGGCCATGGAGGCCGAGTGGACTCCCAGGGCGCACAGCTCGGTACCGGCCCGGATCCCGGCCCGCATCCCCATGTACTCCATCTGACGGTGCACGGCTCGCTTGTTGAGCTGTACCACGTCCGGCGGCATGGCGGCCACCCGCTGAGCCACGGCCAACACTGCCTCGTCTAGTTCGGCTTCTGGAAAAGCCGCATTGGCCCATCCCTCGGCCACCGCCTCGATCCCGCTGATGGAGTCGCCGGTAATCATCATCTCCATTGCGCGGCGCATGCCAAGGAGCCAAACGTGAAAGTGCATGTCCGGCACCCCGAACCGGACCGCCGGGTAGCCCATCCTGGCGTCCTCGGCCACGTAAATCAGGTCGCAGCCTGTCGCCAGCTCACTACCTCCGGCGAGGCACCAACCGTGCACTTGGGCGATGACCGGTTTGGCTAGGTCCCAGATTCCCATCCAACCGTCGGTCACGTGCCGAGGCCACTGTCCTTCACCCGGGGTCGTTGGGAACGGCAGATCATGGCCCTCGTTTGCGCCTCCCAGGTCATAACCGGCTGAGAAGCAGGTGCCGGCTCCCCGGATAATGGTTACCCGGACGTCGGGATCGGTGTCGTGGTCGACAAGCGCGCCAAGCAGTGCCCCCCGGAGGAGATGGCTCAGGGCGTTGCGCTTCTCCGGCCGATTCAGGGTGATTCGCCGAATGCCGGCGTGTGGCTCGTCGACGAGTATCACGTCGGCGCCTGCGCCGCTTGTGTCGTCGTCCACGTCAGGTGGTGTGTCTCACCGGCCGGTGATCAGGCCAGCGTGATGGCGTCGTCCAGGTACACGTCCTGGATGGCGTTAAGGAGGTCGACGCCCTCGGCCATAGGCCGCTGGAAGGCTTTGCGGCCGCTGATCAGGCCCATACCACCGGCTCGCTTGTTGATGACGGCCGTCCTGACGGCTTCAGCCAGGTCACTGGCCCCCGACGAGGCGCCACCGCTGTTGATAAGCCCAATCCGGCCCATGTAACAGTTGGCGACCTGCCACCGGCAGAGGTCCACGGGATGCTCGGTGGTCAGTTCGTCGTAGACCAGAGAGTGGGTCTTGCCGTAGCCAGGCAGGGCGTTGTATCCGCCGTTGGTCTCCGGGAGCTTCTGCTTGATGATGTCTGCCTCGATGGTGACACCGAGGTGGTTGGCCTGGGCCGTCAGGTCAGCCGAGGCGTGATGGTCCACGCCGTCCACCTTGAAGCCCGAGTTGCGGAGATAGCACCACAGAACGGTGAACATCCCCAGCTCGTGGGCGCGGGCGAAGGCTTCGCTGACTTCCTGAATCTGTCGAGTGGATTCCTGGGAGCCGAAGTAGATAGTGGCCCCCACGCCGGCCGCTCCCAGGTCGTGGGCCTGTTCGACGGAGCCAAACATGACCTGGTCGAACTGGTTGGGCAGTGTCAGGAGTTCGTTGTGGTTGACCTTGACGATGAACGGGATGTGGTGGGCGTAGCGGCGGGAAACCGCAGCGAGGACCCCGAAGGTGGAGGCCACGGCGTTGCAGCCGCCCTCCAGCGCCAGCTCCACGATATTCGCCGGGTCGAAATAGGCCGGGTTAGGAGAAAACGAGGCGGCAGCCGAGTGTTCGATGCCCTGGTCCACTGGCAGAATGGACACGTAGCCGGTTCCGGCCAAGCGGCCGTGATCGAGGAGTGCCTGGAGGTTTCGCAGGACCTGAGGGGACCGGTCCGTCTGGGCGTACACCTCGGAGACCGTGTCTGGTCCCGGAGTGATCAGTTGGTCGGCGGGGATGGTCTTCGACTCGTGTTCGAGCAGGTACTCGGCATCGTCACCGAGCAGGGATGAAATGTCCACCTTGACAGGCTCCTTGTGCCGTGGGCGGCTGGCCGGCCGCCGATACACCTCACACTAGGCGGTGCGTCGTTCGCAGAGGGGGCCGTTTGGTGGTTGTTAGGCCCGGGCGTCGAGCGGTCCGGTTAGGCCAGGGAACGGACGCGGTCGGCCACGTCGGCAAACCCGCCGTCGTGGCCTCGGATCCAGGCGAACAGGTCACGGGCCCGTGGGGTAGCGCCCGACCGCTCGTAAAGGTCGGCCAGGGCGTAGGCCCGACGGAGGTGATGGTCGCGAGGCCGGGATGGTGCCTTCCAGCCCTTCTCAAGCAGCCTGACCGCTTCGGCCAGCCGACCCTGGTCGGCCAGGGCGCCTGCGGTCACCAAACGACTCTCAGTCACCAGCGGCGCGCTCGGCGAAGCGTCACACACTTCGACCCACAGCGCGTCGACGTCGTTCCAACGGCCTTGTGCCCGATAGCAGTCGGCTAGGACGGGATGCTGCTCAGTGCTACCGGTTAGTTCCCGGAAGGCCTCCATCCGCTTGGCTGCAGCCCGCCAGTGACCCATCCGGTAGTGGACAAGGCCAAGCAGTTCCAAAACCTCGGGGACCTGCGGGGCTCTTTCCACCAGTTGATTCAGGATCCGGCGGGAATCAGAAAATCGTTCGTCGGTGAACGCCCGGGCTGCCTCGTCGAGGCGTCCGACTGCCCGTCCACCGGCCTTGTCGCCTAGAACCCTCCGCAGGAGGACGTCGGCATCGGGTAGGCGGACAGGTACTGGTGGGAGAGGCGGGCGGTCCATGGCTCGCGGAACCCGCTCCGGTCGCCTAGTCGCCTGGCCTCGGCTGACCGCCTCGACAGCCTCTTCGCGTAGGCGGTTGCTGCGTTCTACCTCCGGGCGCCGAGGCCGCGTCGTCCGCTCAGCCGTGCGCTCTGAGCGTTCAGGACGGTCCTCCAGTTCCTCGCGTTCCAGTCTGCCAGCGCCACGGCGGGCCACACCACCCCACTTTGTCGGACCCGCTACGTCGGGACCTCGACGGCGACGTTCGGGTGGTCCCTGCCGGCCCCGGTCACCACCATCACGACGCGGCCCACCAGAACGACCACCGGACCCACCATCACGACGCGGCCCACCAGAACGACCACCGGGAGGTGCCATGGGCGTGGACCCTACCGGCCGTCCGGCAACCCTTCGTGGTGTCACCTGCATGGCGAAATAGCCAGTGGTCCAGTTCCAAAACGCGCTCGAGCGGGGCCCGAAGGCCCCGCTCGTAGCGTTCGAAATCCGGCGGCGACCTACTCTCCCAGGGACACTCGTCCCAAGTACCATCGGCGCAGGCGGGCTTAACTGCCGTGTTCAGAATGGGAACGGGTGTGACCCCGCCGCCATAGCCACCGAAAACCGGTTGCGCCCCTACCGGTGTACCAGCCGGGACACGATTCTGTTGTCAAGAGCGGCCGATAAGCCTCTCCAGCACTCCACAGCGAACACGAACATCGACAACAGTTGTCGATGTGTAACCAAGCCCTCGGCCGATTAGTACCGGTCGGCTGAATGCGTTACCGCACGTACACCTCCGGCCTATCAACGTGGTGGTCTGCCACGGGCCTTACCCGGTTA
>PBDJ01000010.1 GCA_002717365.1 Acidimicrobiaceae bacterium
GATTCGGGAACTGTCACCTCCCCGTGTATCTGCACCGGCTACCCGACCATCTGCCCCAGAGCAAAACCAAAGCCGTCAGACCAGCGCGACCCAGACCAACCGGACCGGCAACAGCCGCTCTCGCCAGTCGGCAAACCGCCGTCACAACGGCTCCCACAACGGAAAACGTCGCGGTGCCTCCTCCGGCGGCAGTCGGCCCTCAGGCTCAACCCGTCGTTCAGATGGGAGCAAGGAACACAACGGACAACCGGGTGGGAACCGTCGAAATAACGCCCGTAGAACCAGTAACGGGCGACCGGGGGCAGCAAATAGGAATGGCCGCTCCAATCGAAGCCGACGGTCAAGCGGCTGACCTAGCGTAAGTCGCCTCACCGGATCCTCTCTCCGGATTACCGTCCACTCACTTCCGGCGGACAACCTGAGTCCCCCCGATGCCTTGGAGGACTGATGACCCCTCTCCGGTACCACCCGACCGTGGCAGCACTCCTCCTATTGGCCGTAGTTGCCTGTAGCGGAGATCCTGGACCCGCGAGTGAGACCGACCTGTCCAAAGAGACCATCCCTCTGGCCGAAGAGGAGACAAACCCCCGAGAAGCCATGCGTTCCGCTACCGGTGAGTTCAACTCTTGTCTCGAGGCGTCAGGCTACGAATTCCGAGGCTTTGCTGGTGAAAACCAAACCGACCCTGCGGCAACAGACGATCCCGGGTACGTAGAAGCGCTCCAGCGCTGTAACGCCCAAACCGGTATTGCCGAACTCCGTGCTGAGTTTCAGCAGTCACGCGCTGAGCGCACCCCGGACCAGATCCGGGAGACGAATGAACAGATCCTCGCCGTCGTGGATTGCTTGAGGGCTAGGGGGTGGGAGGTCGATAACCCCACCCAGGGTGAAACCGGTGCTCTAAATCTGAGGGGACTGCTGCAGGGATCCGACGTCGACCTTCGCGGTGACGAGGAGGCCCGATCCTGTCTTAGTGAGATGAGCCTGCGCAAGGACGGTTGATCCACTAGTCCGGCCGTAGCCTCTTTCTATGGCTATCCCTAGTCAGGGCAGTATTCCCTCACCGATCGGCCGACTCCTGGCCTGGGCCTTCGTTCTCGTCCTGGTAGTCGCCCTAGCCAGCCAGTTCCTCTCCGGCTCTGACGATGAAGTCCGGGTGCCGACGAGCACCCTCTCGCCGGCCACCACGACGGCAACGACTACGCCGCCCACTTTCTGGATGAACAAATATGAGTGGGCCCTTAAGGACCACATCGATGCCCTCGCCACCTTGGAGGACTGCTCCGAACTCCACGACCGGTACGTGCAGGCAACCTTGGCCAACGCGGCGGTCACCCAACGCTATGGAAGCGGAACTGCCGACCTGCTGGAGTACATCTTCTTGGCTTCCGAAGCGGTTGGCTGCTACGGGTGAGCGGTGCGGTCAGCCAGCCGACAGCAGCCGGCCGGCGTACCAATCGGCAAAGCGGGCCACGTTCGGTTCCAGGTACGAGAACCGACCCTGGCGGGTGAACGGTGACTGCATACCTCCGTGCTGTCGTTCGAGCATCGGGATGTCCTCATCGAGGGCAACGTCGAACCGTTCGTAGTAAGCCTCGACCACCTCGGCGAAGTCCTTTCGATCGACGGTAGACGGTGGAAAGCACACCACTTGGGCACACCGGCAACGGTCCGGGCCATCCGGGTAGACCTCGTACATCCACATACCCTCGGCTCCGGTGGCGATCACCAGGTTTGGGAAAAGCCACGAGTAGCGCACTCCGAGGGCTGCACGACCGCTCAAGCCGTCGATGACCGGGAGGGCCCGGTGCTGGTCGGCTTCTAGTAGGCCACCAGTCCCCACGGTTGTCCCGAAGTGCGTTGACCACGCCCCGACCACATTCTCGGGGTTATCCGGCTCGTTGTAGGTGTCGTCGATGCTGCCCGGATGCACGTAGGGGAGGTGGTAGTACTCGTTGAACACCTCAGCAAAGCCCTTCCAGTTACACGACACCATGAATTCCTGACGCCGGGTAGTCACCAGATCGGCCAGCGGCCACGAGGCATGGATCTCGCTGAAATCCCCCAGCCAGTCGTCGATGGGCGTGGGCGTCTCCTCCAGACTGACGAAAACGAATCCGTGGCGCTCGGCCACTGTGAACTCGTGGAGTCCATGGTCGGCGCGTTCAAAGTTCTTGGTGCGGTACATGCTGGGAGCCGCCACTAGACGCCCGTCTAGGGCATAGGTCCAAGCGTGGAATGGGCAGCGCATCCGCGAACAGGTGCCGTCTCCAGTCATGACTTCGGCTGATCGGTGGCTACACGAGTTGGCAAACGCTCGAAGCCGGCCCTCGTTGTCGCGTACCACCACCACCGGAACCCCTGCAAGATCTATGGCGCTGTAGTCCCCTGCCCTAGGCCAGCGGTCCCAACGGCCAACCCCTACCCAACCCTGACGGAAAACCGTGTCGGCCTCGATCTGGTACACCACGGGATCCACGTAGCAGGAGGCGGGCAGGGTTGCCGCCTGATCTGCCGGTTGCCGGCAGGCACCCAACTCATTGGCCAGCCCGTCGGGAAGGTGTGCGGTTGGGTGAGGCATCGGTCCGATTGTAGGACCGGAGCCCGAACGGGCCGAATCCCGTAGGGTCCTCGAGTGCCTTACGTTTCGCTCAACGAGATCGAACAGGTCACCCACCGTGCCCTGGTCCGCCACGGGGCCCACTCCAAGGTGGCTGACCATGTGGCTTGTGCCGTACGGGTCGCCGAGTCCACCGGCAACCGGATCTGCGGGCTTTACTACCTTGAGAGTTACTGCCAGCAGTTGCGGACCGGGCGAATCGACGGTGTCGCTGAACCGGTGGTGACTGTGGCCCGACCAGGGGCCGTGCGTATTGACGGCCGACTCGGCTTCGCCCAGAGTGCTTTCGCCGCGGGCTTTCCAACTGCCGTGAAAGCCGCTCGGGCCAACGGCATCTGCGGTGTCTCAGTGGAGCACACCCATACTTGTACGTCGCTTGGCTTCTTCACTGAGCAGTTCGCCGCAGAGGGACTGCTGGCTATCGGCACCACCAACGCCACGCCTCGGGTGTCTCCGCCCGGCGGCTCGGTCCCGGTGCTGGGCACCAACCCGATTGCCGTGGCTGTCCCCGACGGTGAGGGTGGGGTCGCCTTCCAATTCGACTTCTCCACCAGTGCCGTGGCTTTGGGCAAAATCACTATGGCCGCTGCGGCTGGTGAGGAAATCCCACTCGGCTGGGCTGTCGACGCCGACGGCCACCCGACCACCGATCCCCAAGCCGCTTTGGCTGGCTCGCTGGTGTCAGCCGGTGGATATAAGGGCTATGGGATCGGCCTGCTGGTCGAGGTGCTAGCCGGCGCCTTGACCGGTTGCCGCCTGAGCGTTGACGTACCACCACTCAAGACCCCTGAGGGTGCACCTCACGATCTTGGCCAATTCTACGTAGTGATTGAACCTGACTCGTACAGCGGCCGGACATTCCACGACCGGTTGGCAGCCTTAGCCGAGAGCATCACCGTTCAAGAGGGCGCACGCCTGCCTGGAGCCGATCGGCGTCCTACCGACCCAGTAGACGTGGAAGATTCCGTCTGGACTCTCGCAACGGAGTTAGCTGGCAACTGAGGGTGGCTGTCAGCCCTCAAGAGCGTCGAGGGCCTCCTCGGCAACGAGGAACGCCGCTGCTGCCTCAACCAGAGCGTCAAACGCTCCCCTGTCTACTGGCAGGCCGTCGCGGTAGACGTTGGTTCCTGGATCGGCCGCCGGTTCTACTTGTCCCGGCGCTAGGTCCAAGGTGGCGATCTCTGACCCTCCGGTGGCGTCACCAGGAACACCTGACACGACGATGCCACGGGCCGACGCCTCGGAGACGGTTGCTGCCAGGGCGGCCAGCGGCACTGGCGGGTCGAAGGTGACCGTGGCTGACCCATGTTGGCGGGCGTTGACTTCGGCTGAAACAAGGGCGTCGGCTGCCCTGGCCCACGTGGAGGTAAACGCCTCGAAACTCAGCGCGTCAACGACCGCCGCTAGCGCTCCCCCGAACTGGACCTCGGCCATTGTCACGTTCCGGGCCGTCCGGTCAGCGCCACCGGCGTCGCAGCCGGCCACCCTGGCGCAGCGAAACACCAGATCGTGGACCTCACGGGGCGCGACTAGCACTGAACCCACCACGACGACTGCCCTCAGGCTGGGAAAACCTGGCCGAACAAGCGTAGCCAGTTATCGCCTAACACCAGGTCCCGTTCATCCGCGGTGAATCCCGCCTCGTCTAGCCCCTCCGACAGGTTGCCGAAATCCTTCGGGCCGCCGAACCACGTTGGCCACGGCGGAAACTTCGGTGCTTCGGTTGGGGTCGTCGCCCGATCCCAGCGGCCGTTGCGCATCCAACCCAAGGCGTCGGGGCTCCAACCCAGAACGGCATCTGAACCGATACCTACGTGCTCTACGCCAACCTGGTCAGCCAGTTGGGCAACCATCGAGCAGTACTCGGCGCGGGTGACATCTGCTCCACCCATAAATAGCGGATAGAGAGTGCAGCCGATGACACCACCCCGTTCGGCCACAGCGGCGACCAACTCATCGGGTTTGTTCCGCGGCGAGTCACAGAACGAGATCGGGTTGCCATGGGTGATGGCGATTGGGTGGGTCGAGGCGTCCACGGCATCCCGGCCGGTGACATTGCCTACATGTGAGATATCGACCAGGACACCAGCGTCATTTAGGGCGGCGACCATCCGGTGCCCGGCTCGGGTCAAGCCACCGTCGTGTGGTTCCCAGCAGCTAGAACCCAGATGGTTAGAAATGTTGTAGGTCAACTGGATGACTCGTACCCCGACGTCGGCGAAAATTCCAGCCATCTCCGGGTCGTCGCCCAGCATCGACGAGTTTTGAAATCCCAGGACCACGGCCAGCACGTCGTCGGCCACTGCGGTGTGGATCTCATCCACTGACTGGACGATCCGGATGACGTCGGCATTGTGGCGACACAGGTGTCGGAAGGCTCCAATCCGGGTCATGGTCCCGGCGAGGTCTTCCCATACGCCAACCGTGGCGTGTACAGCGTCTACGCCACCTGACCGGACTTCGGCGATCACCTCCCGGGACCAGTCGTTGATCTGTAAACCGTCGATGATCATGCGGGGCTCCCCGGTCGCGGTGGGAGGACCCAGTCGTCGGTGACGTCAGGGCCCAGGTCGTCTAGCCGCGGCGCCCCCTGGAAGAGGGTGACCCGCAACCAGTCCGTGGACTTCGGCTTGTAGTTGTCCATGCCGTACATGGCCAGCTGAAATCGCTGGACCTGCAGGGGAAGGTAGCCGGCCGCGCACGCATTGTCCCTTGGCTCACCGTAGCGGCGGTCACTGACGTGGAGGCGTTCCACAGCCAAACGATGTTCGGGCCGTTCGGCGAGAAATCGGTGAATCGGGGTGTCGCTATCTTCCGCAACCAAGTCAGCCCGCAAGCGCCAAAGCCTCAGAGCTGTATCGATAGCCACGTCACGGTGTTCCGGAGCCAAGAGCGACCGAAGGGCCCGCCGGGGTTCCTCCGTGTTGTCGCTAACCACCCACCAAAATGTGTTGGCCTTGGCCTCGTCGAGGCCCAGGTCGGCGAGCCAGTCGAACCTCTCGTCGAGCAGTCGCCGGGCCTCGCCAACTGTCATCGCCGGATCAGCGGCGGCATGTTCTTCGACGACGAGCATCTCATCGACCAGAGCGTCATCGGCCTCGTGGAGTTCTAGGAGCAGCGACACGACCATCTCGGCCGTCTCCGGGCCATCGACCTCCGCCCAGCGGTAGAGGGCGTCAAACGGGAGGTCACTGGTTGAGGCGTCCTCCCACGCCGAGGCGATCCGGTCCAAAACTGGAACAAGAGACCGGGCATTCAGGAAGGGGTGACAGTCATCGTCGCCCCCGGTGGCGAAGTGCCGGCGGGCCCGAGCGATCCAAACCGTCAGCCGTTCCATAGAAGTGGGATCGCCCGGCAGGTCTCGCTGGTCGGCCAGGGCGACCTCCCGGACTCCCACCCAGGCATCCAATACTCGGGGGTGCTTGAAGGCGTAAGGCACGAGGCCTAGTCCGGTGGCGTTGCCGAGGCCGAAAAATCGTCGCCACTCCTTGTCAAAGGGCACTGCCGTCTCCCCGCCCTTGATTCGAGCGCAGTGCTCGACCATGTCGTAGCCGAGTTCTCGGAACAGCCAGGCGGCCACGAACTGGGCCCGGTAGGGAGGTCCGAGGGGGTGGTCAGTTGGATAGCCGGCGAAGGATCGCATGCCGAACTTTCCGTTGGCGTAAAAAGCGGTGCTTCGGAGGATGTAGCCGGCATCACCTACCCGGTCCGGGTTGGGCTGCTGGCCCGCAGCCAAGGCGTCCACCAAGTAGCCGAAAAACCGGACGCTGCGGTTTCCTCGAGTCAGACACAGCACCCGGGGGTCCAAGCGTCCCCGCTCCTGTTCTGGCACCTCAACTCTCAACGTGGCCATCAGTTCCTCTGTCACCTCGCCTTCTACGAGGACCCCGGCCACTTCCCACCGTTCAGCAATGACCCGATCGGTGTGGGCTGACTCGTCGATGGTCGTAGTGAAGGCCACGAAACTGAACCGATGGCCATCGGCTTCAACCGTGTACACGGACTCGCCCCGACCCTCGGCGTCCAGATCCTGACTGGTACGACAAGCCGTCCAGCCCCCAGCGACCGCCCGTCGCAACATGGTCCGACTAAAGCTGTACCGGGTGAGGCGCGCCGCCCCAAGCATCTCGGGCCGCATCACCACCTCGGGGGGACGGAGGCGCGACCCCCGAACCGCTAACTCAACCTGTAGCCGCTCGGGAACCACAGCGACGCTCACCGAACGACCACCAGGGTGGGAAGACCGCGTAGCACGGCGAAAGCGTACGCCGTGACGGACCCTCGGGACTCAGAGCCGTCCCACGCGGAACACCCGCCTCCAACTTGAGGCGGGTGCATCCCGGGAGTAACCCGAGCCGCCAACTCCCTACGGCGTCGCCCGAGTTTCCGTCGGAGATACACGCCCAGCTGGCAGCTGACCCAATTGTCGCGCTCCGTTGATTCCACGGCAAGAGCTCTAGTCGAACTATCGAATCGGGAGGCTCCCGAACCGCCCCGGAGATAGGTTCGATACATGAGTCGCTGGGTGGAACTCCTCGAGGCCCGGGACGTCTTGATGGCCGACGGTGCCATGGGCACTCGGCTCTTCGCGACCGGCCTGACCGCTGGGGACCCGCCTGAGACCTGGAATGTGGATCATCCGGACCGCATCCGGGACATCCACCGTTCCTACATAGAGGCCGGGTCCGACATCATTCTTTCCAACTCGTTTGGAGGAAACCGACACCGGTTGAAGCTTCATGGACTACAAGATCGAGTCCATGAACTGAACGCCGCGGCGGCTGCCAATGCCCGAGGAATAGCCGACGAGGCCGACCGACCGATTCTGGTCGCCGGCTCCATGGGCCCAACCGGTGAACTACTCCAACCGCTGGACGACCTAGGTGCTGACGACGCAGCCGACGCCTTTGCCGAACAGGCCGCCGGGTTGGACGCCGGAGGGGCCGACATCCTCTGGTTGGAGACCATGAGCGCACTGTCAGAGGTGGAGGCGGGAGTGCGCGGCGCTCGCCAAGCCTCGGACCTTCCCATCGTGGTCACCCTCAGCTACGACACTGCCGGCCGCACCATGATGGGCGTCACCGGCCAGGAGGCTGGAGCCTTCCTGGCTGAACTCGGAGTGGCCGGCATCGGCGCCAACTGTGGTGCAAACCTGGCCGACACCGAAGCCGCAGTGGCCGCTATCCGGGCCGCCGCCGGTGATATCCCGGTGGTCTCCAAAGCCAACGCCGGTATTCCGGTCTGGAGGGGCGCAGTACTGGAGTACGACGCCACTCCGGAGATATTGGCTGCTCACGCACACCGACTTCGAGAAGCCGGGATTTCTGTCATCGGGGCCTGCTGCGGCAGCACCCCTGAGCACCTGGCATATGTCCGTCAGGTACTGGACGGTGACCTCCCGGTTCCAGATATCGAAGCTCCGACAATCACGCACACCGTCGAGCCATCCAGAACACGGCAGAGGCGGCGCGACATCTGATCTCAGACGACAACATCTAGTTGGTCGAAGACTCGTTCGGCGGCCTCGGCACCCGCTTCGATGAGGCCCGGAACGAGATCAAACTCAAAGTCCGGGGCGTCGTCCACGGTGGGCAACTCCAGATGGAGTACCTCTAGATCAGCTGGGACGTCAAGCCACTGCTGACGGGTCAACTCAGCCGCCGCGGCCCGGACCCCCACCATCATCAACGACAGCGCCGTCTGCTTTTCAGCCGGCGTGAACTTCGCTGCTACATCTAGCACCACTAGGCGGGTCGGAGCCAAGGACACTGCCTTGCGAAGCGGGATATTGGATACCACGCCGCCGTCAATGTGCCGTTGGCCGTCACTCAGTTCGACGGCCGGCAGTACCCCTGGTACCGCAGTCGTCGCGCATAACAGATCAACTACCGTTCCGCTGGTCCACCAGGCCACCTGGCCTGTCGAGGCGTCGGTTGTGCCTACGTGACAGGGCACAGCAACGTCAGCCAGGTCCTCCATCGGGATGTGTTCGGTGATGACGGACCGAAGCCTCTCTCCCGGGTCAAAACTGGGTCGCCCCCGGATGATGGAGGCGACGTTGCGGATAACGCTCCCTCGGATGGGTGCCTTTTCGGCCACGTCTCGCCAGACGCTCTCCAGAAGATCAACCTGAGCAACGGTCGGATCGTGGGCTAGGAACACCCCGTTGAGGGCTCCTGCCGAAACCCCCACCACTTCGTCCGGGAAGATTCCTCGACGAAGCAGAACCCGTAGCATTCCGGCCTGGGCCGCCCCACGAACCGAACCCCCGGAGAACACGAAAACCGTGTGGCTCCTCTCTGGTTCCAGCGACCGGCGCCAGCGGTTGAGCCATCGGGGACGGACCATGGCGGAACGGTAGCGCCACCTCGGTCACTGATCGGCCCGCCCAATAGTCCCTCAGTAGAATTCGGCTGTGCCTCACCCTGGCCTCTTTCCAACTATTCGCTGCCGTGATGCGAAGACCCTCATCGACTTCCTGGTCGAGGCATTTGGTTTCATCGAACATTTCGTCGTGTCGGACGGCAATGGAATTATCCATGCCGAAATCAGGTGGCCGGGTGGTGGCGCTGTGATGCTCGGGGATGTACCCGGTGACGACGACCATGACAGACTGGACTTGCCTGTAGGCCCAATCAGCGTGTACGCAGTGACAGACGACCCGGAGGGCCTCCACGATCGAGCCGTAGGTGCTGGTGCCAGGATCGTTCGAGGTCTACGCGATGAGGAGTACGGAGCGCGGGGATTCTCGGCGGCCGACCCGGAAGGCAACATCTGGAGTTTCGCGACCTGGCACGGTGAGGACTAGTGGAAGAAACCGATCTTCGTTCGGCTTGGAACTCTTTCTGTGACCGTCTGAAAGATGGTGCAGACGTCGTCCTGGACCCTGGCCGGCCGGGAGACGACATCGACCGAGCCGAGGGAATCCGTGCTCTACTCCGGCGTCTAGCCAGCGACATCTCCCGTGATCTCGAGGGTGGTGATCCTGAACATCCCGAACTGTCATGGTTCCACCCGTTCAAAAACGGTCAAGACAACCCCGATGGCCTTTATCAGATCGCGACTGTCGACCTCTCACGCACCTATCGGTTGTCGGGAAACATTGGGACGGTTCGCTACCTAGGTCTCTCTGTGATGACCACTGATTTTTCGGAAGGGAAGATTGAACAGTTCCTTACGGTGAACGGCGACGATCTCCAAACCGATGAGAATGGCGCCTTCGAACTCCTCTTCGGTGCCGGCCCCTGTCCCGATGACATGTCCTCAGCTGTATGGCACGCCTTGCCACCCCGTCGTTGCAGGTTGATGGTCCGCCAGTTCTTCTACGACTGGGAGGTCGAGGAGCCAGCTGACCTCCATCTGGAATGCTTGGAGCCGGGTCCGGCACCAAGCCGTCTCGGGCCTATCCACCTGACTTCGCGTCTTGGCCCTACTGCCGACCGGGTGGTTGATATGACCGCCTTCTGGGCCGACTTCGGGAGCCAACACCTGGCCCGGGGCGAGGTCAACTCGTTCGATCATGTCCAAAGCGCTCAGGGTGCCGCGAGTTCTATGGGAGGCAGCCTTGATCAGGGATACGGCCAGGCCTGGTATCGCATTGCCGAGGGTGAAGCCCTTCTTTTAGAGGTAGAGATCCCGGAATGCACCTACTGGGCAGTCCAACTGGGTGATGTCTGGTACCAATCTCTGGACTGGTGGAACCGGCAGTCCAGTCTCAATGGCCACCAGGCGGTTGTGGGCACTGATGGCGTGTTCCGGGCCGTCATCGCCCACCGCGACCCGGGAATAGCCAATTGGTTAGATACCACTGGCGCTACACAAGGCGTCATTACCTTTCGATGGAACCAGGCCACCTTTCAACCGGTGCCGACAGCAGAACTGGTCTCCTTCGACGATCTGACCGTACGCCTAGATGACCGCTGGTCAAAGGTCACCCCAATCGAACGGGCCGAGGTCCTGCGCCTGCGGCGACGAGCTGCCCTGCGGCGATTTCGGCGGTGATCCCTCAACCCCACCTTTCGATCCAGGTGGTGAACTTCGCCGCTGAGGCACCTAACGGCTGGCAGCGCCTGTTGAACCATGCGGTGGCTGCCGACCGGGCTGGAGTGGACCGTGTTGCCGTGTCCGACCACGTGGTGTTTGGCGATGACTTGTCCGACTATGCAAAACCCGAGAAGGGCGGCCTCGCCGGTGGCCGACAACCCACTGGCCCCGACGGGCACTGGTTGGAGCCGTTAACCACCCTGGCCTGGCTGGCTGGCCGAACCGATCGGGTTCGTCTTCAGACCGGGATCCTGTTGGCTGCCCTCCGGCGACCGGTGGTGTTGGCCAAGTCAGCGGCCACCCTAGATGTCCTCTCTGGTGGCCGTCTGGACTTGGGTGTCGGGGTGGGCTGGCAAGAGACCGAGTACACGGTGGCTGGGCTGGAGTTCACCAACCGCGGTCGCCTTCTGGACCATGCCCTCGAAGTCTGTGAGGTGCTGTGGGGCGGAACTCGGGTGTCCTACGAGAGCCCAGAACTCTGCTTTGAAGAAGTTTATTCCATGCCCGGGCCGGTAGAAGCGAGAGGAATCCCGGTCTGGGTGAGCGGGACAGCTAACCGTCGAACAGCGAGACGCCTGGCCCGCTTTGGGACCGGCTGGATCCCGTGGGGTGATGACCGATCCGACCCGGTCGCCGGTATGGACAAGATGTGCACCCTGTTCGACCAGTTGGGTCTTGGCGAGGTTCCCAGCGAGGTTCAGGGTTCAATACCGACGATCCGGGAGCCGGATGGCACCGTCGACCTCTCAGCGACCATGGCCGGGGTTCCGGACCTGGTGGCTGCCGGGGTGACCGACTGTCGCCTGGCGCTGCGTCTGCCCGAGGGTCTCGAGGAGGCTACTGATCTGCTGGGATGTGCCGTCGGTGCCTTCCGGTCAGTCGTCGGCCGACCATGAAGCTCGGGTTCTTTGGCGTCAACGCCGGCGTGGTCTCCGATCCGGAAGCCATGGCCGCCGTGGCGATTACCGCAGAGGCAGCCGGCTGGGAGTCGGTCTGGACTGGTGAGCACCTGGTGGCCTCTAGCCCCCGCCGACCACCGTCACCGGTGCCGCCCAACACCCACTTCGTGGATCAGGTGGCCTCTCTGGCCTTCTTGGCCGCCCGCACTCAGACACTCCGGCTCGGCACCGGCATTGTGATTCTCCCGCAGCGCAATCCGGTAGTCCTAGCCAAGGAATTGGCCTCTGTGGATGTCCTATCTGGGGGGCGCCTCGAGGCCGGGTTCGGCGTGGGCTACGTGCCGGACGAGTTCGACGCCGTAGGCGTGCCGTTCTCTGAGCGGGGCGCCCGAACCACCGAGTACATCGATGCCCTGCGAGCTCTCTGGCGCGGCGACCTGTCATTCTCTGGGCGCTTCACCTCGTGGGAGGGCGTAGAATCCCACCCTCGTCCCGTATCACCATCGGGTCCACCAATCCACGTCGGCGGCAACTCAACTGCTACATATCGACGGGCTGTGCTCCAGGCCGATGGCTGGTACGGCTTCGCTACAACCCTGGCCTCCACTGCCAATGCTCTGGAGACCATCCGACGGAATCTCGAGATGCTGGATCGGCCTGCTGACCGGGCCCGGATCCAGGTGAGTGTCACTCCGTCCGAACCGGTAGACCGAGACCTAGTCCATCGCTACGAGGACCTGGGCGTCGATCGCCTGATCTTGGTGCGCGACTTCCGAGACACGGCCGGGGGACCCCACCCAGAGCGGGCAGCTGCCGTTCGGTCCTTCCTCGCCGACACCCCCACCACTCTCGGCCTCGACTAACTAGGTGGCTGGTAGACCCGTTTCCCACCATTGCCTGAGTTAGCCATCTGTATGACCGTTGTCGGGGTTCCGCCGATCGCCTAACCCCCCTGTTCCGCTTGGCCGGCCAGTCGGTCTGCCTCAGCACCGACGGTCGTGGAGTCACCGTGGCCAGTGTGGACCTCAGTGTCTGGGTCCAGCACGAAGAGCCGAGACCGGATGCTGTCAACCAGAGTTCCCCGGTCGGAGAACGACCGGCCGGTTGCTCCGGGACCACCGTTGAACAGGGTGTCGCCGGAGAACACCACGCCGAGAGTCGGGACGTGGATGCAGCACCCCCCGGGCGAGTGGCCTGGAGTGTGGAAGATAGTCAGTTCGTCCCCGGCCACATCAATCGACAAGCCGTCCTGAAGAGGGTCGTCGATCCGACGGTCGGGGTGCACCACGTCCCACAGCATCCCGTCGTCGGGGTGTAACCAGATCGGGGCGTCAACGGCGTCAGCCAGTTCCACAGCAGCGTTGATGTGGTCGTTGTGGCCGTGGGTGCACAGCACCCCGAGAGTCTGCCGACCGGCTACCGCCTCGACGATCGGCCGGTGGGCATGGGCGGCGTCTATTACCACCACTTCGGAGTCGTCGCCCACCAACCAGACGTTGTTGTCGACCTCGAAGTCCTCACCGTCCAGTGAGAAGATCCCACTGGTCACTATGCGCTGGATCCGAAGCCCCACCTCGTAGCCCTTACAGCACGACCACGGAGCGCAGAACCTCGCCACGTTCCATGGCGTGGAAGGCCTCTTCGACCTTGTCCAAGGCAATGGTTTCGGAAACGAACCGGTCTAGGTCCAGGCGGCCCTGTAGGTACAGGTCGATGAGCATTGGGAAGTCCCGACTGGGCAGGCAGTCGCCGTACCACGATGACTTGAGCGTGCCGCCACGACCAAAGACTTCGATCATCGGCAACTCGATCTTCATTTCCGGGTTGGGTACCCCAACTAGAACTACCGTTCCAGCCAGATCACGCGAGTAGAAAGCCTGCTCGTAGGTAGCCGGAAGACCGACTGCCTCGATGGCCACGTCCACCCCGTTGCCTCCGGTCAGACCACGTATGGCTTCGATCGGGTCCTCGCTGGTGGAGTTCACGGTGTGGGTGGCTCCGAAATTGCGGGCAATCTCAAGTTTCCGGTCGTCAATGTCTACGGCGATGATCGTGTGTGCTCCGGCTAGGTGAGAACCGGCAATGGCCGCGTCACCTACGCCGCCACAGCCGAATACGGCGACTGAGTCGCCGCGGCTCACGCCTCCAGTGTTCATGGCCGCTCCCAGTCCAGCCATGACACCGCAGCCGATCAATCCAGCTACCTCGGGACGTGCCGCGGAGTCCACTTTGGTGGCCTGGCCGGCGGCCACCAAGGTCTTCTCGGCAAAGGCCCCGATGCCCAACGCCGGAGAGAGTTCCACTCCGTCCAGGGTCATCTTCTGTGTGGCGTTGTGGGTGGCGAAGCAATACCAGGGTCGTCCCCGTAGGCAGGAACGACACTGGCCGCAAACGGCACGCCAGTTCAAGACCACAAAGTCGCCGACGGCCACGTTGGTGACACCTGTACCGATCTCTTCAACAATCCCGGCCGCTTCGTGCCCGAGGAGGAACGGGAAGTCGTCGTTGATGGCGCCTTCCCGGTAGTGGAGATCGGTGTGGCAGACCCCACAGGCCTGCACGGCCACCAGGACCTCCCCTGGTCCGGGGTCGGGGACCTCAATGATCTCTACGGTGACCGGTTCTCCCTTAGAGCGGGCCACTACGGCCCGGACGCTGTGCGGCATGACTTCCCCTGTGTAGGCCAAACGGCCCGAATGCGGACCAAGAACAGCCAGAAGTTAACAGGCCACCGTTCAGCCCTTTTCGAACTGAGACCGGTCAGCGA
This sequence comes from Acidimicrobiaceae bacterium, assembly GCA_002717365.1. Taxonomy (GTDB): domain Bacteria; phylum Actinomycetota; class Acidimicrobiia; order Acidimicrobiales; family MedAcidi-G1; genus UBA9410. Next base: position 14,330 of record PBDJ01000010.1, read on the forward strand.
CCCCGGTGACGGTCGGCGAGGACAGAGGCCAGCCCGGTGAAGCCGGCCAAGACGAGGAGGAACACCACGGCGCTGATCTGTACCACCCCGGTGGCCGCTGCGACGACGCCTAGGGCCACGATGATTAGCGGGGCGCGTGGCACGGCTCGCACCCGGCCATCATGGCAGGCGGTGGTCCCGCGCCGTACCGTTCTCGATGGGAATCAAGCAAGGAGGTCTAGGTGTGAAGGTGGCCATCACCGGGGCTTCGGGCTTTGTCGGCTCGCACTGCTTGGCCGCCGCCGTAGCGGCCGGCCACGAGGTCCGGGCTGTGATCCGGAATCCGGCTAAGGCACGAGCGGCGGCCATCCTGCACGGCCTGAATCCCGATGACATCGACGTAACGCTGGCTGACCTCACCGATCACGACGCCCTTCTGGCCTCCCTGGAGGGAGTAGACGCTCTCATCCACGCGGGCGCCGTGTTCAGCTTGGATCCTCGAGACGCCCGTCGGATGCGGACCGTGAACCCAACCTCTACCCGGGTGTTGCTCGACGGGGCAGCCGAACGAGGCTTGGGCCGGGTGGTATACGTGTCCTCGATGGGCGTCTACGGAGCCGACCGGAACCGGGTAGACCCCAACACGCCGACCGGCCCGGAGTGCGGCGCCTACACGGGAAGCAAGATCGAAGCCGATGGGATCGCTGTAGCCCACCAAGAGGCCGGTCAACCGGTGGTCATCGTCTGTCCGGGCGGGATCATCGGACCCCGGGATCCCAGCCCGGAACTCAGCGACTCCATGGCTCCCGTTCTGGACGGCCTTCGGCGATCGGTAGTCCCTCTGCCGAAGGGCGCTTGTTTCGGAATGGTCGACGTCCGTGACGTGGCCGCTGTATGCGTAGGGTCGTTGACCGCCGGCTCGGCTCCAGCCCGACACTTGCTGGCCGGCCACCTGGTCAGACCAGCCGACCTGCTCCGGTTGTCCGTACACTTGACCGGTCGTCCGGTGCGTATCGTGGGCTTTCCGGCCCCACTGCTAACCGCGGTTGGTTGGATGTTCGATCTGATAGGTCGGACCACGGCCAACAAAATGCCTTTCGGCTTAGAGGTCGCCCGGATGACGGCGGCCAACATGCGAACTGGCGGCCTACAGGAGGTCGACCAGACGAGCGCCGCTGATACCTTCGGATTTCCTGCCATCTCACTGGAGACCACATTGGCCGAGACGGTGGCATGGCTTCACAGTGCCGGGTACCTGTCCAACGCTCAGGCAGGGGATCTGGCCAGTTAAAGCCCGCCGAATATGGGTCAGGCGATCATTCCCTGGCCTCGGTCAGGATTGCGGTATGCCCAGGTTCCTCAGAGCCTCTACCGCCCCCTCCGGGCCGTCAACACTGACCCAGAACTGTCGACCACCGGCTAAATCTAGGTAGAGGCCGTCACCGCTTCGAATTGCAGCCTGGGCCTTCCGGAAGAACCGCAGACTGCCCCTGTAGCCGAGACCTTTGGTCTGCCTTCTGGTCATCCGTTCGACCCTTGCCCCTTCGATCTGCTCTATTCGGAACCGTTGTACTGGCCTACCTCTAAAACCGTAGGAGACCTGTACCCCGGCCTCGACCACTACGACATCGATTCGTCGAAAGATTAGGAAGGTGAAGGCGACCAAGCCGCCAGAGATCAGGGCCGGCCAGGCCCCCGGAATCAGAATCACCAGGACAGCCAGCGAAGGCATCAAAGCCACAGCTAGCCGGATTGGCCACCGTGCCGTAGCCGAACCCTCCCAGAGGATCGGGACGTCACCGGCGAGGTCATCCGGGCCAGACGTCACGTAACCGTCGCCAAGACTCGCCTAGGGCAATGGGCAACACCCGGAGGTTTGCCGTCGCTGTGGTGAAGTTCGTGTCGCCTACCCAGCGGGGCACCACGTGGACGTGAAGGTGGTCGGGCACACCGGCGCCGGCCGCAGGTCCCAGGTTCAGTCCCACGTTCACGCCTCCCGGCGAGAATGCCGACTCCATAGCGGCTACCGCGTCGCGGACCATGGCCCACAACTCATCGTGCTCCTCGTCAGTCAGACCGTTCAGGGTGGTCACGGCCCGACGGGGCAACACCATGAGGTGTCCGCTGGTGTACGGGTATGCGTTCAGGAGGGCGAAGCAGGTCGCTCCGCGGTGAATGATGTAGGTCTCAGCGTCGTCGAGACCGGACTGTTCGATGTTCTCGAAGAGGGTTCTGCCGTCCCGACCATCGGCCGGGGTAGTGGCGTCCGGATCGGACACGTAGGCATACCGCCAGCCGGCCCACAGGCGCTCGATGTCGTTCAGAGCCTCGCCTCTACATTGGCCGACAGCCGCTCCAGGAACTCATCAAGGGGGAGGTCGCGTTCCGGGGCCTCAGCACCCCGGGCGTTGTCACCCACCGTGCCGTTGGCCGCATCGTCGTCACCCACCACCAGCACGTGGGGCACCTTGGCTACCTTGCCGGCCCGAACCCGCTTTCCTAGAGGCTCGTCAGCCGGGTCGACGGTGGCCCGGAACTGGGCGGCCACCAGGTGATCCCGGACCGACTCGGCGTAGGCCTGGTGCTCGTCAGCCACCGGCAGCACCCGGACCTGCTCGGGAGCTAGCCATAGCGGGAATGCCCCGGCGTAGTGCTCGATCAGTACGCCAAAGAACCGCTCGATGGAACCCATCAACGCCCGGTGGATCATTACCGGCCGGTGGCGACTCCCATCAGCGCCCACGTAATCCAGCTGGAAGCGCTCCGGCAGGTTGAAATCCAGCTGGATGGTGGAGAGTTGCCACGGCCGACCGATGGCATCGGTGACGTCGACGTCGATCTTTGGTCCGTAGAAAGCTCCACCTCCCTCATCCACGACGTAGTCCAACCCTGCGGATTCAAGCGCCGACCGGAGGCCATCGATGGCCAGATCCCACAGAGCGTCTTCGCCCACCGACTTCTCGAACGGCCGAGTGGACAACTTGGCCTGGAAGTCCTCGAACCCGAAAGCCCGGAGCACCGAGAGCGTGAAGTCCAGCAGGGAGGACAACTCGTCTGGCACCTGGTCCGGGGTGCAGAAGATATGGCTGTCATCCTGTGTGAAGCCCCGACTACGGAGCAGGCCGTGGATAGCTCCTGATAACTCATAGCGGTAGACGGCACCCAGCTCGAAGAATCGGCGTGGAAGGTCCCGGTAGCTCCGCTGCCCGCTCTGGAAGATGGCCACGTGGAACGGGCAGTTCATGGGCTTCGGGTAGTAGGTCGCTCCGTCTACCTCCATCGGCGGGTACATCCCGTCGGCGTAGAAGTCGAGGTGTCCGCTCTTCTCCCACAGAATCGACTTGGCGATGTGGGGGCTATAAACAAAGTCGTACCCGCCGGCCTCGTGACGGGCCCGGCTGTAGTCCTCAATCAGTTTGCGGACTAGGGCTCCTTTGGGATGCCATACAGCCAAGCCCGGGCCAAGCGCCTCGGGCCACGACACAAGGTCCAACTCACTGGCTAGGCGACGGTGGTCCCGCTTTTCGGCCTCGGCCAGGCGATGTAAGTGGCCTTTCAGGGCTTTCTTGTCGGCCCATGCTGTGCCATAGATCCGCTGGAGCATGGGCTGTCTCTCATCGCCCCGCCAGTAGGCGCCAGCCACCTTCTGAAGGGCGAAGTGGCCGAGATGACCGGTGGTAGGCACGTGTGGGCCGGTACACAGGTCGATGAACTCACCTCCGTTGCGGTAGTAGGTGACAGTTCCGTCAGCGGCAGCCTCGCCGGCCAACTCGGTGTCAGCATCACCGCTGGTGACCTGTTCAATGATTTCGCGCTTGAATCGGTGATCAGCAAACAGTTCGAGTGCCTCATCGGCCCCGATCTCACAGCGCTCGAAGACCTGATCGGCATCGACGATCAGGCGCATCCGATCCTCGATGACCTCCAAGTCGTCATCGCTGAACGTGCCGCCACCGGGTAACTCGAAGTCGTAGTAGAAGCCATGCTCGATGGGAGGACCGATGGCGTAGGTAGCCCCGGGCCAGAGCTCCAGCACAGCCTGAGCCAGAACGTGGGCTGTGGAATGCCGAAGGGTCTGAAGACCCTCGTCGCTATCCGCCGTCACGATGGCCACGGTGGCCCCGTCGGGCAGGGCACGGTCAAGGTCCCTACCGTCGCCGTCCACATTGGCGATGATGGCCGCCTTCGATAGGCCCGGACCGATGTCGGCAGCCAGATCGGCCCCCGTCGCCCCCTCGGGAAGGGTACGCATCGAACCGTCTGGAAGGATGATGGTCAGATCAGACATGGCTGTCCCGAGGCTAGCGACCCCGCCCCGCCCCCGGATCGACGGTTAACGACCGCCCAGACTCACCGGTCGCCCCCACAGAAACCGGACCGGCCCTAGGATCGCCAACCGACCGGCTGGATCTACCGGCCGTGGCGACCAGACGAAAGGCGGTCCTGGCGTGGGGATCCTTGACGATAAGCGGCTGCTCATCACCGGCGTGCTGACCGACGCCTCCTTGGCGTTCGCCGTGGCGCGCTTGGCTCAGGAGGAGGGTGCAGAGATTGTGCTGACCGGAGCCGGCCGGGGCATGCGCCTCACCGAGCGGACAGCCCGCAAGTTACCCCGGGAGGTCGAGGTCCGGGAGTTTGACGTGGCATCCGCCGAACAAGCAGACAACCTCCGCAACTACCTCTCGTCGACCTGGGGTCGGGTGGATGGGGCCCTCCACGCCATCGGATTCGCCCCCGAAATCTGCCTAGGTGAAGACTTTATGGCCGCCGAATGGTCTGACGTAGCTGTGGCCATGGAGATATCCGCCTATTCACTCAAAACGGTGGCCGAGGTAGTAGCCCCTCTCATGACCGACGGAGGTTCGATCGTGGGCCTGGACTTCGACGCCCGGTTCGCCTGGCCCGCCTACAACTGGATGGGCGTCGCCAAGGCCGCTCTCGAATCCACATCCCGTTACCTGGCCCGAGCCCTCGGTCCCGACGGAGTACGGGTCAATATGGTCGCCGCCGGCCCGATCCGAACCATGGCCGCCAGAAGCATCCCCGGCTTCTCCGAGTTCGAGGATGCATGGGGCAGCCGGGCTCCCCTGGGCTGGGATGTTCACGACGGTGAGCCGGTGGCCAGAGCCTGTGTGGCGCTCCTGTCGGACTGGTTCCCATCCACCACCGGCGAAATGGTGCACGTGGACGGGGGTTATCACGCCATCGGCGCCTGATCACTCCCGGCTCCAGCCGAGGGCAGACCGTCAGTCGTAGAGTGAGACGTTGATGTCAACCCGATTGGTGCAGTGGGCGTCAACAATGGGGTACGGGTTGACGGGATTGTGCTTTCCTCCCGGGTGGTACTCGAAGTGGAGGTGTACTCCTTTGGCGTTACCGCCGTCGCCCATGTAGCCAATCACTTCACCGGCCTGGACCTCACCGTCAGCACCGAAGCGGCTCATATGCGTTCCGAAGTAGTAGTCGCCGTTGGCGGCAACAAGGTCAAAGGATCGGCCTCCCAGTGTGTCCCACCGTTGAGTAACCACGCCATCCACCGGCGCCAAGATCGGATCGTGCCGGAGGCCTACCAGGTCGACCCCCTCGTGCTCGCGACCACCCGACCGGCGTTCTAGCCACGAGTCGTAGAACTTGGTTCGTGTTTCTACGGGACAGACCCAGTCCGACGAAGTGGCCACCCGGACTACGGCCGACCGGTTTCTTCGGGTCTGGGCGTCTCGCTCTAACTTGCGACGGCTGGAATCCGACAGTCCTGCCAGGACATCTTCATGAGTGCTCCGAAGCCGGTTGGCCTCTTGGACCGTGTCAGCCACCAAGCGGTTGACCCGAGCCAACGCGGCCGCCGCCTCAACCTGACGCTGCCTCGCCTGAGCCAAGAGCTGGGCAACGCCCCGGAGCCGTTCCCGGGCAACGGCTAGGCCTTCTTCGGCTAGAGGTAGTACCCCGGAAGCTGCTTCGATGAGCGGCCAAAACCCGGCGGCACGGTCCACAACCATGGTCTGCGAGGGATCGTTGGTGAAGACGACGGATCGGTCATCGCCCTGGGCAAGGGAAGTCGAAGGGAGGGCCAGAACCAGCGCCAGGAGCGCGCTGACCAGGCCGAAGGGGCGAAGCACCAAAAAATCCTATCGGCGACCCATTTCCCGGCGACGGACCAGTAACCACCGTCTTCAGTTGCTAGGGCCTAGCCGCGAGGGTCGTCTGATTCATCCCGGATGTCGCCGACCAGTTCCTCTACCACGTCCTCCATGGTCAGAATCCCCTGCCATACACCTTGATCGTCGACCACGGCGGCCATCTGGCTCTGGGATTCCCGTAGCCGGTGGAGCACCTCGTCCAGATGGAGGTCGGCGTGAAAGACCGCCATGTCACGGATTGACTCTGACGGCACGGACTCCGATTGGGACTCCGGAGCTAGGTGGAGGAGGTCCTTAGCGTGGACCATCCCAATCAGTTCGCCGGTTGACGCACTCACCATGGGGAGCCGGGTGTATCCACTGGACGCCATTACTCGCTCTACCTCAGCCAGAGGCATTGCGGTACCCACAGCTACTACCTGTTCACGGTCGACCTGCACAAAAGAGGCGGTATGACGGCTCAGGTCCAGCGCCCCGGCCAGCAGGTCGTGTTCAAACGGTTCGATCAGGCCCTCATCTCGCGAGGCGTCGAGCATGACAGCCAACTCCGGCACCCCGACGGCTCGTTCGATCTTGTCCACTGGTACGAACCCGAATGGCCGAGCGGCCAGCGCCGCTAACCAGTCCAACACGACAATGGCCGGACGTAAGAGGACCACAAAGGTGCCATGGGCCCGGATAGTCCACTGGAGGGTCTTCTCGGGGTCGGCGATAGCCAGGTTCTTGGGCACTAACTCACCCAGCACCATCTGCATAACAGCCGCCACTGCAATAGCTGTCAACCAGGTGACTGTCGAGGCCGCTCTCGGCGCCAGACCAGCTGCGTCGGCCACCGGTTCCAGTAGCCGACCGATTGTTGGCTCGGCCAGTACACCTAGAGCGATGCTGCTGGCCGTAATACCGAGCTGGGCACCAGAAACCTGTAAGCGCAGGTTCTGACGGGCGATGAGCGCCCGTTGTGCCGACCTCGACCCGGCATCCGCCGCTTCCTTCAAGCCAGTCGAGCGGGCCGCGACGAGTGCGAACTCGGTGGCCACAAAGAGCGCGTTCATGGCGACCAGTGCCGCTACGACCAGTAGGCCTACGACGATCACTGCGAACTCCCTGTTTGGCCACTCCTTCGAGGGGCCACGATCCTCAGCTCGGCGATCCGACGTCCCTCGACCGTCACCACCTCGATTCGCCAGTCCTCAAGCTCGACGGTGGCTGCTGGCTCCGGCAGTCTCCCTAGACGGTGGAGTACGAACCCGGCCAATGTCTCATATGGACCATCGGGAATCGGTAGGCCGACCGCATCTCGGACTTCGTCGAGACTGGAACTCCCGGAAACCACCGTTCCGACCCTCCCGTCAGCCTGCGTTCGAAGCGCTGGATGGTCGTGCTCGTCGTCAATCTCGCCGACGAGCTCCTCAAGGACGTCTTCCACGGTGATGAGGCCAGCCGTACCCCCGTGCTCGTCGACAACCACGGCTAGGTGACGGCTGTGTTCGCGGAGATCGCTAAGGAGATCATCGAGGTCGCGGGTCTCCGGAACGGCAAGCACGTCATCCATCAACTCACCGAGCGGCACCCTGTTTCGGGTCCCGGCGGGTCGGGAAAGCAGAGACTTAATGTGCACCACCCCGACCACATGGTCCAGATCACCGTCGAAGACCGGAAAGCGTGAGTGTCCGGTCTGCTTCGACCGAGCGAGGAGTTCGACCGACAACGAGTCCACCGACAAGGCTTCCATGTCGAGGCGGGGCACCAGGGCGTCGGCCACTGTCTTGTCGCCGAACCGGATAGAGCGAGTGAGCAGTTCCACTTCGGCCGTGTCCAGGGTGTCGTCGGACGAACTGCGGATCAACTCCTCCAGTTCGTCCAGGGTTCTCGATACCACCAGCTCCTCACGTGGGTCTACACCCAACCAACGAACTACGACGTTGGCCGTTCCGTTCAGGGCACGAACCACTGGTCGGACCACTGTGCCGTAGATCTGGACCAACGGGGCTAGGCGGTGGGCCACCCGGTTAGGAGCCGCCAGCGCCACGTACTTGGGGACCTGCTCCCCCACGATCAGATGCAAAATCGTGGCCAGAGCAATGGCCACCGTCACCGACACACCGGTGTGGTGCACCTCGCCGGTAAGGATGCGGGCCACCGTGGGCTCGGCCACAAAGCCCAGCAGGAGAGCCGACAGCGTGATACCGAACTGGGCACCCGAGAGGTGCAAGGTGAGGTGGCCCAGCAGCGACTGCAGCCGACGGGCCTGCGGGTCGGCTCCCTTAGCCGCCGCTTCGATCCGGGGCCGATCTACAGCCACCAGGCTGAACTCGGCGGCCACGAAGAAGGCGTTGACGGCCAGTAGTACGGCGACCGCCACCAGCCCGAGGAGGATGGACATCTCCCCTCGATCCTACCGACGACCATCCGCCTAGCCAGACGACTTGACGAAAGCCCGATTCGGGGCCGCCGAAGGTAGTTCGATACCCTAACCATCATGTCCCAAACCTCGGGAGAAAACCCGGAATCCGACACCGACCCGGAGGTGGTGGCGGCAGCCCGGGCGGCAGCCAAGATGGCTCGTCAGGTCACTATCCCGCTCGGCGAGGTTGGCCTGAGTCTCCCCCAGTACCGGGTACTGGCCTTCCTAGACGAAGGTGAAACCGCTCCTTCGAACCTAGCCGGCCGCCTTTCGGTGAGCCGACCCTCCATCACCGCCCTCATGGATGGCCTTATTGCCCGCGACCTAGTAGAACGACGACCCGACACCGACGACGGGCGTCGGGTCCACCACCACCTGACCGACGACGGCCGCGACATCCTTCAGCAAGCCGACAAAGCGGTTGGTGACCGCCTAGTTGTCGCCGCTAAAGCCCTCGGCGGTGATGGCAGTTTCCTGATCTCCAACCTGGCCCTCTTCGGGAAAGCCATCCGTATCCGGGCCGCCCGAGCTGCCGGCACTACATGATCCCAACGGGAACAACTGCCGTCGCACAGGCCACCGTCGATCCTGACCCCACTAAGGGGTGGTTTCGCCGGCTACTGCCCGTTATTAACGCTCACCGAGTGGCATTTAGCATTGTGCTGGCCACCGGTTTAACCGGTCTGGCTGTACAGGTATCAGTACCCATGGTTCTCCGTCAGGCCATCGATGTCGCCGTCCACGAACGGACCGGGAACCTTGAGACCTACGTGCTCCTGCTCGTGGTCATGGCCCTGGCCTCGTTTGGCTTGCGCTTCACTTACCGGTATCTACTCTTCGGGACGGCCTGTCGGATCGAAACCGACCTTCGTTCCCTGCTCTATGGCCACCTGACCCGGTTGTCGTTCTCGTTCTACGATCGGGTCGCAGCCGGCGAGGTCATCTCGCGGGCCAACACCGACATCCGGTCCATTCAGCTGCTCCTGGCCTTCGGACCCCTAGCCGGGCTATCAGTGGTCAGTTTCTTCATGGCGCTGGGCTTCATGCTCAGCATCCACGTTCCGCTGGCTCTGGTAACCGTGTCGACTATGCCCTTCGTGTACATCCTCGGCCAGCGGCTTCGCGACCAGGTATTCCCCCTTTCGTGGGTAACCCAGGGACGAATGGCCGAGGTGGCCATGGTGGTCGACGAGAACGTCAACGGCACCCGGGTCGTCAAGTCGTTCGCCGCCGAGACCGACCAAATCGCCCTTCTAGCCAAAGTCGCTGATCGCCTCCGCTGGTCGGCCACCGCTCTGATCGAGGCCCGGGCCCGGTTCAACCCTCTGATTGAGGCGCTCCCCCGGCTTGGTATGGCTCTGGTGCTGCTCTACGGAGGACATCTGGCCATCGACGACCAACTCGGGATCGGTTCCCTTCTCGCCTTCAGCGGCTACGTCACCATGATCGCCGTCCCGTTTCGAATGTTCGGCTTCGTCTTGCTCCAGGCCCAGCGGGCCGCCGCCTCGGCAATCCGCATCTACGAGATCCTCGACGAGCAGCCCGAAATCGTCGACCGGCCCGGCGCCCGGGCGCTGATCGACCCCCGGGGACGAGTCGAGTTTCGCGGCGTGACCTTCGCTTACCCCTCTTCGGAAGGTGCCTCGTCATCACCTGTCCTCGTGGACTTCAACCTGATTCTCGAACCCGGTGAGACGGTGGCCTTGGTGGGACGAACCGGTTGTGGCAAATCCACCGTGGCCCGACTACTCCCCCGCTTCTATGACGTGGATGCCGGTGCCGTCCTGATCGACGGAACCGACGTACGTGACCTAACCCTTTCCAGCCTCCGTCATCACGTCAGCCAGGTACCTGACGAAGCCTTCCTGTTCTCCGACTCTCTCCACGACAACATCGCTTTCGGTCGTCCCAACGCCACCGCTGATGAGGTGGAGGCCGCCGCCCAGGTAGCCCGGGCCGACGGGTTCATCCGCGACATGGATGACGGGTACAACGAGGTGGTCGGAGAACGGGGCTACACGCTGTCCGGCGGACAGCGCCAACGGGTCTCTATCGCCCGCGCAGTACTGACCAACCCCCAGATCCTGATCCTGGACGACGCCACCAGCGCTGTGGACGTGCGAACCGAGGAGGGCATCCACCAGGCGTTGGCCGGAATTCTCGAGGACCGGACCACACTGGTCATTGCCCATCGGCTGTCCACAATCAGCTTGGCCGACCGGGTGATACTCCTAGAGGACGGCCGTATTGTGGCCGACGGCACCCACGCCCACCTGATGGCCACCGAACCCCAGTATGCGGCCATCGTGGCTCAGGGCGAGGACCCCGGAGAGGACGCCTGATGGGCGGCCATCACGGATTCTTCACTGGCCCGACCTCGGTCCAAGCCAACGCTCAAGCCGGACTGCCGTTCGCCGAAGTCCCCGAGGAACTCCGAAGCCGTATCGAAGAGGTCCTCCGCCACGAGCCCGAGCACCCAGAACCGGTGGTCTCCTTCTCCCACCGCGACTGGGACCGGCGTCCCTTCGGACTTCGGACCTTCCTCGCCCCCCACGCCGGCGGCCTCCTGATGGCCCTCCTACTGGTCATCATGGAGGTCGGGTTACAACACCTGGGTCCGCTGCTCACCCAGATCGGCATTGACCAGGGTGTCATACCGCGAGACCGCGGGGTGCTGGTAGCCGTCGCCCTGGCCTACGTCGGGGCCGTGGGCCTCTCGACGGCGGCCTCCTGGCTGCGAACCAGGTTCACCGGCCGCCTCGGCGAACGTCTTGTCTACGAGCTCCGACTTCGAGTCTTCAGCCACTTCCAACGCCAGTCTCTGGACTTCTTCACAGGGGAGAAGTCGGGCGTCCTGATGACCCGGATGACCAGTGACATCGAAGCTCTCACCACCCTGATGCAGGAGGGGCTGGTCAACTTTGCCGTCCAGGGCATGACCCTCATCGTGATCACCGTCTACCTGGTCATCCTGGATCCAACACTTGCCGTGATCTGCCTCCTGACCGTTATCCCTATCAACGTGGTGTTCACCCTGTGGTTCCGACGGGTGTCACTCATCGGCTACCTGCGGGTGCGTGATCGGATCGCCGACGTGCTGGCCAACCTGTCCGAAAGCCTGGCAGGGATACGGGTGATCGCCGCCTTCAATCGACGAGACCACGACGTGGTCCGCCATCAAAGGGTCATCGACGATCACCTGGAAGCCAACCTGTATACGGGGCGGGCCCAAGCCCTCTTCGGGCCGGGGACCGAGTCGATCGGGATCGCCACACAGGCCGTCGTCCTGCTGGTCGGTGGTCGGATGGCACTTCGAGGCGAAGTGACCATCGGCGAACTAACTGCCTTCCTCCTCTTCCTAAACTCGTTCTTCGCGCCGGTCCAGACTCTCGTCCAGCTCTACAACCAGTACCAGCAGGGCAGCGCCGCCGTAGTGAAACTGCGGGACCTGTTGGCCACCGAACCCACAGTGGCCGAGCGTGCCGACGCCGTGGACCTTCCCCCAATCCGGGGTGATATCCGGCTGGACTCGGTGACGTTCGGATACGACCCGGATCATCTGGTACTCCGCGAGGTCGACCTACAACTGTCGGCAGGCGAGGTTCTGGCGGTGGTGGGCCCTACCGGGGCTGGCAAGTCGACCATCGCCAAGCTCATTATCCGTTTTCACGATCCGACATTCGGCCACGTGACCATCGATGGACACGATCTTCGGGAGGTGTCCATCGACTCGCTTAGGCGGCAGCTTGGTGTGGTCCCCCAGGAACCGTTCCTGTTCAACGGCACGATCCGGGACAACGTGGCCTTTGCTCGCCCGACTGCCACCCGTGAAGAGGTGTGGGAGGCCTGTCGGGCCGTGGGACTCCAGGGGCTAGTGGACCGGATGCCAGACGGCGTCGACACCCCAATTCACGAGCGGGGGGCGTCGCTATCGGCAGGCGAGCGCCAGTTGGTGGCCCTGGCCCGAGCCTTTTTGGCGCGCCCCCGGGTGCTGGTCCTTGACGAGGCCACGTCAAACCTGGACTTGCTCTCGGAATCGGTGATTGAGCGGGCGCTGGACTCGGTGCTGGAGGGCCGGACGGCCATCCTCATCGCCCACAGGCTGGCCACCGCCATGCGGGCCGACCGGATTGCCGTAGTCGACGACGGCCGAATCGTCGAGCACGGAACCCACGGCGACCTCGTGGCCTACGGCGGTCAGTATGCAGCCATGGTCCAAACCTGGGAGCGTCAGGCCGAGGGCGTGCGGTAACCAATGGCCGACTGATCGCTGGCCTGATCGCTTCGCCATTGGGCACACAGTCCAGGGTGTCCTGAAATTCGAAGCTGACGCTTCACTATTCTCTTGCCGCTCCACTCACTGGCCCAAACGACTCGAGGGTCGGCCACCGGACGGCAGGTCCTAAGGTCAACGGCGTGCCAGAACCCGTCCTCGAACTCATCGCCGTCGGTCGCCGGACCGGTGGAACGACAATCCTGTCGGGAATTGACTGGCGTATCGACTCCGGCCAGCACTGGGTGGTCCTGGGACCCAACGGCTCCGGGAAGACCACCCTGCTGAGAATTGCTGGCCTGCGCCTCCACCCCACCACCGGCTCAGTCCGGGCGTTAGGCCACACCCTCGGGCGAACTGACGTGCGATCGCTTCGGTCCCGCATCGGCTACGCCTCAGCGGCCCTAGCCGATGCGATGCGTCCAGGCCTGACGGCCGCCGAGGTCGTCATGACAGCCCGCCACGGTGCTCTGGAAGCCTGGTGGCATCACTATTCGGATGACGACCGGGAGCGCTCCCGGTCGCTCTTAGACCGGGTGGGTTGTAGGGCACGAGCCGACCATCCTTTCGGCACCCTCTCGTCCGGCGAACGACAGCGGGTACTCCTGGCTCGGACACTGATGGTCGATCCCGACTTGCTGCTCCTTGACGAACCGACGGCCGGCCTAGACCTCGGTGGCCGCGAAGAACTAATCGCCACTTTGACCAACCTGGCCACCAACCCAGACACCCCGCCCATGGTGCAAGTCACACACCACGTAGAGGAAATTCCCCCCGGCTTCACTCACGGACTGCTGCTAGATGGTGGACAGGTAGTGGCCGCCGGACCGTTGGCCACGGTTGTCACCAGCGAGGCCCTCTCACAGTGCTACGGCATGGATCTCCGCCTCTCGACTGACGGCGGACGGTGGACAATCCAGATCAACAGGACCGACCAGTGACCGGTGAACACGCCCTAGTGGTGACAGGCGGGCCGTTGCCAGCTAACCAGGGCCCACTACCCTCCGCCGATCTGATCATCGCTGCCGACGGTGGCGCCGATAATGCGGTAGCCCTCGGACTTATCGTCGACCTGGTGGTCGGCGATCTGGATTCGGCCTCGTCAGCCGCCGTTGCCCGGGCCAAGAAGGTGGACCGCCATCCGGCAGACAAAGATGAGACCGACCTGGAGCTTGCTCTGGGTGCCGCAGTGGCGGCCGGTGTCAGATCGGTGACCGTGGTCGGCACGCTAGGTGGACGGGTCGATCACGCCTTGACCAACCTGCTGGTGGCTGCCGGCGACCGGTGGTCGAATCTGCGGATCGATCTCTGGATAGACGGAACACGGGCCTGGGTCGTCCGAGACCATGTGGAGGTCGTCGCCCAGGTTGGCGACCTAGTCAGCCTGCTGGCCGTGGGTGGCCGAGCCACCGGGGTGACCACCACCGGGCTGGCCTGGCCGCTGACCGACGCCGAAGTAGAACCCGGCGTAGGTCTCGGCCTGTCAAACCGCATGGCTGCCCCCAAAGCCGAAGTGGTCGTAGACGATGGCACGCTGCTCGTTATCGTGAACCGTGCTGACCTTGAACCAGCGGTCTCTAGTGAAGGGTTCCTGAAACGCCTCTTAGAGGCAATGGGGGCCTTCTGGAAAATGGGTGACCGGTCTGAGAAGGGACGCATCCGTGGCCCGTGGACGGGCTAGGTCGGGTCAGTGCAAGCCCAAAGGTGGAGATACACGTAGGCGGACTGTCCCGGACCGATTCCGGTTTATGGCATAGCCCGATCGCTTAAGTCAACGATTGTGGCATCGACCCAGCCAGCGGCTACGAACTCCTCAGCGATGGCCTTCGCGTACCGCCAGGCCCCGAGAGCCTCCAGATGGCCGTAGGGCGGAGGAGACCGTAACTCCCCCGTCCCGTCGATACAGCCGGGCTCTACCGCCTCACAAAGCGCAGACTGGAGGAAGCGTCCGCCCGGCGACACCGACGCCCAAGTCGAGAGGAACCGGACGTTCCCCCCGGGATGTCGCTCAGGCATGGTCCGGAAGACTGGGTGGGTCCCCGAGACCAGGTCTCCCCGACTCACCGGTTGGTCGACAAACAGAACCCGACTATCAGTGCGTGCCGCCAGATCAACGAGGCGTTCGCTGTCGGCAAGGTATTTCTCCTCATAGGCCTCGCCGCGCAGCGGCTTTCCATCAGCGTCAGCCATGCACGGGGTCAGAGCGTTCCCACCGTGGTCGACTACATATACGTGAGGGCTCCACTCCTCAAGATTCTCGAAACCAAGGTCGCCACCGCGGTCGGCGAACCAGTCGCACAGGGCAGTGCCGGCAAAGTGGCGCCGTTCAACGTCGGCGAACCGGCCAAGGATCCACTTCAGGTAGGGCGAAATCTGGTCGGTAATCGAGTCCCCAGTGAGCACCACCCGAAGTCTCTCCCCGGGTTCCAATTGGATGGGCGATGGCGGTGGTTCGGTCAGCACAGTGGTCGACGCCAGATCGACGACTGTCGTAGAAATTGGAACGGTTGTCGTCGCCGGCTCCACTGTGGTTGTAGGTGGAACCGCGGCGGTAGACGGGACTGCAGCACTCACTGGTGTTGTAGTTGCACTCAGAGCCACCGTGGTCATCGCCGGTACCGCGGTTGTTGTCGACGCCACCGTCGTAGTCGGCACCGCGTTCGTGGTCGCGTTCGTGGTCGTGGTCGCGTTCGTGGTGGTGGTCGCGTTCGTGGTGGTGGTCGCGTTCGTGGTGGTGGTCGCGTTCGTGGTGGTGGTCATGGTCGCGTTCGTGGTCGCGTTCGTAGATTCAGCCAGGGTTGAGGTTGGTGCTTCTGTGTCGGAACTACCGCCACACCCCGAGACGATCAACAAGACCGCCACCGCAACAGCGTCCGCCCTCACGTCCTAAAGTCTGCCACCCTCCCCAGAGGGAGCCGGGGTGTCCCTGGCGCCCTAGGTGTAGATACGTACAAGCAGGCACTTGGGCCTTTTGCCACAATGATTGGCTGAGGTCTAGGGGGAAAGTAGATGTCCGAGACGCGTGCTGCATGGTCTGGGTTGCTCGAGGTACTAGCCGAGGCTGGCGAGCGGTTTGCCGGCGAGGAATGGATGGTGGTCACCGACAGCGACGTTGCCGAGGCCCACCGCACCATCGCCCACATTCTCCAGTCGGGACTGGTGAGCCACGCCGAGTTCGATCCGGAACGCCCGGTGTGGCGTCGTATCGTGACGCCAACCCGCAAGTTCAGCGGCGACAATG
>PBDJ01000003.1 GCA_002717365.1 Acidimicrobiaceae bacterium
CGGGAGCCGGAGCAGCCGGAGCGGGAGCCGGAGCAGCCGGAGCGGGAGCCGGAGCAGCCGGAGCGGGAGCCGGAGCAGCCGGAGCGGGAGCGGGGGCCGGAGCCGGACCCGGACCCGGATCAAAGAATTCCTGAGCGTGAGCGGGCGCGCTAAAGAGCAGCGAGGACACCAAAGCTAACGTCGTCCCAATCGTCACCATCCGCCAACGGATAACCCTGGACGTTGATTCCACCTTTTGCATCTCCCCGGATCATGAGATTTCAGCCCTGTGAACGGCGAACGTAGTCGCCGCTTCCAGAGCCTTTCAAACCTTCCAAAGCCCTCCAAACCAGTGTGGTCATTATGGAACGTCTCTTGGCGGGATTGAAAAACCTTCTGGACGCCTACCCTGTCTTCCGACCGGTACCCCATCCGGATGGATGCGGACCCTCCGAATGACTACAAACGCCCCCTTACCTCAGTCCTATGACGGCCTGTTCCCGGTCGGTCGGTCGACGCCCCTCGGCGAGTACCTCCGTGAACTTTGGGTCCGTCGCGACTACATCGTCCGGGTTCCCCTCGCCGAACTGCGCTCCCAGAACGCCCACACCCTGCTGGGCGGAATCTGGCTGATCCTGAACCCGCTGCTACAAGTCGGCGTCTACTTCCTGGTGTTCGGCGTGATCATGCCTATCGATCGGGGTGTCGACAGTTACCTGGTATTCCTCACCCTCGGGGTGTTCGCCTTCCACTATTCGCAACGGGTCATCAGCGACGGAGCCCGCTCAGTCGTGTCCAGCATGGGCCTCATCCGGACCCTACGGTTCCCCCGGGCCACCCTCCCGCTCTCCAACTCGGTCGGCCAGGCCGTGGCCTTTGGGCCCGTCTTTGCCGTCATGCTGGTCGTCGTCTTGGCCCACGGGAACGTTCCGACCGTCCGCTGGTTGCTCCTCCCGGTGCTGTTCGGCCTGCAGACGCTGTTCAGCCTCGGAGCGAGCCTGCTGACCGCCCGCTTCAACCACCTCTACCGGGACCTTGAGAATCTGTTGCCCTTCGTGTTCCGCCTCCTGTTCTACGTGTCGGGCGTCCTCTACTCAGTCGACCACTACGTGGACGAAGCTCTGCTGCGCGCCCTGTTCGCCCTCAACCCGATGTACGTGTACGTCACGGCCTGGCGGTGGGTGATGGTCGGCGGGCCGGCCACCGCCGTTGAGGGGCTGGCCGCCGTGGCCTGGGCGTTGGTCACCCTGGTCGTCGGCTTTGCCGTGTTCCGGGCCGGCGAAAACACCTATGGGCGGACCGGATGACCGACCTCGCTTTGCGCTGCACCGGCGCCGAGGTGACGTACACCATCCGGTCCCACCGACCGCTCATCCGTGACTTGCTGCGCGGCCACCGGCCAGCCGCCCAGAAGATCCATGCACTGCGGGGCGTCACGTTCGACGTGCACGTGGGCGAAAGCGTGGGCGTGGTCGGCCCCAACGGCTCGGGCAAAACCACGATGCTGCAAGCCACCACCGGGCTCCTTCCTGTCTCAGCCGGAGAGATCCGGGTTCGGTCGGTGCCAGCCTTTCTCGGCGTGCAGGCCGTGCTCCGCAACCAGTTGACTGGCCGGCGCAACATCGAGATCGGTTTGCTGGCCCAGGGCCTGGACCGGGCCGCCGTCGACCATCTGCTGCCGTCGGTGGCCGAGTTCACCGGCCTGGGCGACGCCATCGACATGCGAATGGAGACCTACTCGTCGGGTATGCGAGCCCGGCTGCACTTCGCGGTGGCCACCGCTACTTCTCCGGAAATCCTGCTCATCGACGAGGCCTTGGCCGTCGGCGACCGGACGTTCCACGAGAAAAGCGCCCAGCGCCTTGACGAGCACCGGGCCAACGCCGGGACGGTGCTACTGGTCAGCCACAACCTAGCCGAAATCCGACGGTCGTGCGAGCGGGTGATCTGGCTGCAATCTGGCCTGATCGTGGCCGACGGGCCAACCGACGAGGTGCTGGCCGCCTACGAAGCGTCCTGACCCGCAGCCCGGCGACCGACCCCCCGGGGTGGACCGGTTAGGAAGCCCACCCCCCACGACAAGTGCAGGGTCGGATACACGGCTAGCAGGCGCAGCATGGTCGCTGGGCGTCGGCCGGCTACCAGCGAAGCCGACACCACAGCGGCCAGGTACCCCAACGGTGCAACTAGGGCCGGCAGCCACCAGATTCCGGCCACCAGACCGACTGCCACGCCGAGTGTGGCCGCCGGCGGGACCACCTGACGCCACCGCAGCGACCGGGGATGGCGTCCCACCACCACCCGCTTCCACTGGCCGTATTCGAAGAACTGGCGGGCTAGGGCGCCGAGGGTGCCGCGGGGCCGGTAGCTGACGCGCAGGTCCGGGTCGAACCAGACCGTTCCTCCGGCCTCCCGTAGACGCCAGTTCAGTTCGTAGTCCTGATTGCGGACCAGTACCTCGTCGAACAGCCCGACTGCCTCTAGGGCGGTCCGCTGGAACACCCCGAGGTAGACGGTGTCAACCTCCCCTTCCGGGCCGCCGTAGTGGAATCGGGCGTCGCCTGATCCGAAACGCGACGCCATGGCCCGACCGACGGCCTCCTCGAACGGTGTTTGCCCATGGGGCTCTTGGACTCCGCCTACGTTGACGGCTCCCGTCCGGTCCAGCACGGCGACGGCCCGGGCCAGGTAGTCGGCTGGCAGCACGGCGTGCCCGTCCACCCGGGCCACTACCGGCGCCGAGGTGGCCCGGATGGCGGCGTTCAGGCCGGCTGGTGTAACCCCGGCCGGATTGTCCACCACCGACACCCGTCGGTCGGCGTCGGCTAGGCCGTCGGCCACCTCTCGGGTCCGGTCGTTGGACGGCCCGACGGCGATGCAAACCTCGAGGGTCCCGTCGAGTTCCTGGGCCAGCACCGAGGCCACGGCGTCAGCCAGTGTGGCCTCCCCGTCTCTCACCGGGATTACCACCGCCACGTTCGGTACTTCCGGGGTGGACGGAGGCCCGATGGCCGGGTCCGACATCAGCTGCCGGGCCGGACCAGCACAAGCACTGTCCGAGCCAGGATCTGTAGGTCCAGCACCGGTGACCATGACATCAGGTACTGCAGGTCGTGGCCCAACTTGTAGGCCGGGTCAGTGTGGTAGCCGGCCCGTACCTGGGCTAGTCCGGTGATCCCAGGGGCAATCTCGTGCCGGCGTCCGTAGCCGGGCAGGGCCGCCTCGAACTCGGCGATCAGTTCCGGTCGCTCCGGGCGGGGACCAACCAGCGACATTCTCCCCAGCACCACCAGCCACACCTGTGGCAACTCGTCTAGGCGGGTCCGGCGCATCCACCGGCACCCGCGGATCACTCGCTCGTCGTCCACGGCGGCCAACCGGGCCGTCCCGTCGGCCTCGGCGTCGTGGTGCATGGTCCGGAACTTGGCCAGCGTGAACGGCACCCCGTGGCGGCCGGTCCGAACCTGGTGGAACAGCACCCCCCGCCCAGCCGCCAAACGCACGTATGTCGCAGTGAGGATCAGCACCGGCACCACCAGAGGGGTAGCAACTAGGAGCACCGCCAACTCGACGAGCCGCTTTAGGCGAAGCTGGTGGGTGCGCAGGGCCCGAGGTCGGATGGCCACGTATGGCATACCGCCGATCTCTCGCACATCCCGGAGGCCCAGCAGGGCGGTGGTTGCCGTAACCCGCAAGTACACGCCGCGGCCGGCACCGTCCAAGGCCCCCAAGGGCTCGGGCATTACCTCGCCCAGCGAAACGTCGTCCACGAACACCACGTCGGTGGCCCGGTGAGTGGCCGCCGTGGATACCACCTCGGCCCCGCCAGAGACCTGGGCGACCACCACCGCTGAGCGGTCGCTCTCGGCCAGGTGCGAAGCGGCCAGTGCCGTCTGGTCTGACGACCCGACGAGTAGCACCCGTGGGGGGCCGAACCGCCGGGACCGCAACCGTCGCGACATCTCTCGGGTGCCGGTAGCCACCAGCACCACTCCCAAACCCACAGCAGCCAGATTGGCCCGCGGCACGGCATAGCGGCCGGTGGGCAGCACCAGGACGAACCCGATGGCCAAGGCCACCAGAGTCAGGCCGACGACCCGGGCGAACCACATCCGGTGGCCCAGCCGGGCCTGCTTCTCGTAGAGCCCCCCGAAGTAGAAGACGACCTGCAAGATGGCCGTCAGGGCCAGCATGCCGATCACCAGCTCGCCCGGCTCTGGCCATCCGGTTCCGAATCGGACCACGGTGACCAGCGCGGCCACGGCCAAGATTCCGATGGCGTCCAGCACGTACAGCCACCGGAACCCGGCTTGCCATAGGCGCAGGTACAGGCCGGAGGCCGCCGGATCGGCGTCCGGCAGGGGGTTGGGGGGTGTCGCAATCATCGGAGGATCCCGATCAGCGTAGAAGGCCACCGCCGGCCAACCCCTTCGGGCCGGGGCGCCCCCGGCCGCCTATGGGGTGACCGGTAGGCTCGAATAGTGCCCCTGCTCCGGCTGCCGCGGTCGCGCCGCGACCTCCACGCCATCATCCCGGTGGACCTGCTGGTCAACTTCACGCTTCGTGACCTGCGCAGCAAGTACAAACGCTCGGCGTTGGGCTGGACCTGGTCGGTACTTAATCCACTGGTCGCCGTGGTCGTCTACTCGGCTGTGTTCTCTGTGTTCCTGCGTATCCAGCCGACGGTCGGCGACCCCAGCGGCCTGCACTCCTACGCCGTGTTCCTACTCGTCACGCTGCTGCCGTGGCAGTTCCACGTGACCAGCCTCACCGAGTCCACCCGGGCCATCACGGCCAACGCCCCGTTGATCACCAAGATTTATTTTCCCCGTTGGGTGCTACCCACGTCATCGGTGCTGGCCCGGTTCCTGACGCTGCTGGTCGAGATGGCCGTGCTACTGATACTGATCGCCGTCCTGCAGGGCCACATTGCCTTCCAGTGGATCCCCGTGGTGCTGGTCCTCATGCTGCTTCAGTTGCTGTTCACCATCGGGCTGGCTCTGATGATCAGCGCCGTCAACGTGTACTTCCGGGACGTCCAACACTTCCTAGGTGTGGCCCTAGCTCCGTGGATGTTCCTCACGCCCATCCTCTACCCGCTGAACATGGTTCCGGCCGACCGGGAGTTCCTGGGTATCGGCTACCGCACCCTCTACCAGCTCAACCCGATGGTGTCGTGGGCCAAGGCCTACCGGAATGTGCTCTACGACTTACGGTTCCCGTCGCTAGAACGGTGGCTGGCCATCGTGGCCGCCACGGCCGTCGTGCTGGCCCTCGGATTCCGGGTATTTAACCGACTCGAGCCCCGCATGGCCGAGGAGGTGTGAGCGTGGCCCCGTCACCCGACTCCGCTGTCCTGCTCGATGGACTGGGTAAGCGTTTCCGCCTTACCCATGATCGGAACTGGACCCTGAAGGCAACGGTGCTGGCTGGCCACCGCACCCGCTACGAGGAGTTCTGGGCCCTCCGGGGTATCGACCTGGACATTCCGCATGGTTCAACGTTTGGAATCATCGGAGGCAATGGTTCGGGCAAGAGCACGCTGCTCAAGATGCTGGCCGGAATCCTGAGACCTGACGAGGGCGCGGCTACGGTCAACGGTCGCCTGTCGGCCCTGCTGGAGTTGGGCGCAGGCTTCCACCCCGAGTTGACCGGCCGGGAGAACGTTTACTTGAACGGCGCCATCCTGGGCTTCACGTCAAAGGAGATCCGTCGGCGGTTTGACGACATCGTGGGCTTCGCTGAGTTGGACCGCTTCATCGACGAGCCAGTCCGTAATTACTCGTCAGGAATGTACGTACGGCTCGGTTTCTCGGTGGCCATCCACGTCGAGCCAGAGATCTTGCTCGTCGACGAGGTACTGGCCGTCGGCGACCACACGTTCCAGAAGCGCTGCCTGGACCGGTTCGCCCAACTGAAGGCCGAGGGTCGCACCATCATCCTGGTCAGCCACGACCTCGACATGGTGGGGTGGCTGTGCGAGCAGACGGCGTGGATTCAGCAGGGCACGCTGCGTGCCGTAGGCCCGTCGCCCAACGTCATTGAGCGTTTCCTGGATGGGGCGGGCGACAGCCCTACGCCTGTTGCCCCGTCACCGTCGGCCCCCCGACGGTTCGGCGGCCTAGGACCCGACGACCTGGTCCGGGCTGTTGACCTGGTGGATGCCAACGGCCATCCCATGGACCGGGTGGGCTCCGGCCGCCCGGTGCGGTTTCGGGTCCGGGTCGACGCCGACCAGGTCGGCGAGCCGGTCACCGTGGCCCTCGGCCTCTACCGGGCCGACGGAACCCACGTGGCTAGTATCAACTCGGGGGCGGCCGCCCGGGCCGCCGACGAAGCTGGCACGGTCGAAGTGGACTACGCCGTCGACTCCCTGGCCGTACAGCCCGGCATCTACGAGCTCTCGGTGGCCCTACACGACGCCACCATGCGTCGGGTCTTCGAGCGCCATACCCATCTTGTGCGCTTCGAGGTGGAGCCCACGGGCGTCGACCAGCAGAACGGGCTGGTGGCCCTGGGCGGCACTTGGTCGGCCCGATCGGTGGACCGGTGAACGTTCAGCGCCGGAGTGACGGGTCGGTGGACCGATGAGTGATCGGCGCTGGCGCGATGGGTCCGAGGACCGGATTGTCTCGGTTCTACGGGCCGCTAGCGACCGGTCCAGTGCTTCGGACGAGTTGGCCACCCAAATAGACGACTGGCCAACCCGCTACCACTTCGGCCGGGCTCGCACGAACCTCCTGCACCCGATCCGACTGGGTCCCGGTGTGCGGGTGCTGGACGTCGGAGCGGGTAGCGGCGTGAACAGCCGGTGGGCTGCCGAGCAGGGGGCGACCGTGGTGGCTGTCGAGGGCGACGCGCTCCGGGCCGAGGCTGCTGCCCTGCGCTGCAGCGGCCTGAATGTCGACATATGCCATGGGTCGGCTACCGATCTGGTCGATGACAACGGGTTCGACGTGGTGCTGTGCATCGGGGTGCTCGAGTACTCCGGCAACGACCCCGACACCTTTCTCGGACACCTAGCCGGCTTTGTGCGGCCCGGTGGAGCCCTGGTAGTAGCCATTGAGAACCGCTTCGGCCTCGCCTACTGGCTACAAGCTAACGAGGACCACCTCGGACTCCCGTTCGTCGGCCTGGAGGGCTACCCGTCGGTGGCTGCCACCGACGCCACGGCGGCCGTACGCACTTTCTCGCGGGCCGAACTGGCCGGTCATCTTACGACCACGGGGCTGACCGCTCAGCGCTGGTATCAGCCCTACCCCGACTACAAATTGCCCACCACGGTCCTCACCGACCGGTGCTTCGATCAGCCGGATGCTGTGGACCTGGTCGACCAGCTGGTCGGACCTCCCATCGACCGGAGCCGCATGGGAGGCCACGTCGCCGCCGATGAGCGGGCCATCCACCGCCAGGTGGTAGCCGCTGGCCTGGGGGCTGGCATGGCTAACTCGTTCCTGGTGGTGGCGGCCGCCGACACCACGTCGCTTGACCGCCGCTCCGACGGCGACACCTTGGCCTGGCGGTTCACTGGTGAACGACGGCGGGCCCACCTGCGGGTCCGCCGGATCACCGACAACGGGGTGCGCCGTATCGATCGCCGGACCGTTCACCCCGATGCAGCAGGAGGCCGGCCGTCGGGCTGGCTCGACCTTCGCTCGCCGGGTGGGGCCGCCGACGACTACATGGCCGGACCGAACTTGGAGCAGGCGGCCCTCGACCACCTGCGATCCGGTGACCTGACTGGCCTGCGGTCGGTGCTCGCCACCTGGTGGGCAGTTGCCTCCCGATCGACCGTTGAACGCACCGTCGCTGAGTCCGAGGCTCACCCGTTTCTCCCCGCCGGAACCCGAACTGTGTTACCCGGCGACCATCTGGACCTCGGGTTGGACAACCTCGTCGGACCGGCCGACCGCCCCGACGAGGTGCGGTTCGTGGACGACGAGTGGGAGGCGGCCGGCGGCGTGGACCGTGACCTGGCCGCCCTGCGGACATGTTGGAAGTTGGCTACGGCGCTGGTGGCCGCTGGGACCCGTCACCCTTGGCCGGCCGACATGACCGTCGATCGGCTGGCCGGCGAGTTCTGCCGTCTGCTGCCCCACCCGGTAGGACCCGAACGAGTCGACGACTTTCATACTGCTGAGGCCGCCTTGCGGGTGATCGCCCTGGGAGGTGATTTCGCTACCCACGTGGCCCAGTTGCGGGCCGCTGGGCGTCGCAGCGTGTCGGACCCCACGGTCGGCGACGGCCGGAGGTCACCGCTGCGTCTGAGGCTGGCTGCCCTCAAACGGTTGCCCGGTGGAGAGCGCCTGGCCGACCTGGCCCGACGCCTGCGCTGAACTCGGTACGCCGGTCAACCGGCGGAGCGCACGAAGAACCGGCAGGTGTCGTCCACGCCGGCCCGGTTGTAGCCCCCGTCCAGAAGTAAGTCGGCCACCTCATCGCCCTGGTCCTTTCGAAGGCATACGGCATCGGGGGCCAGAACGTCAATGGAGCGGGCCGTGGCCTCCGTTCCCCACTCGGAGTAGCCGTGGTCCAAGGCGTGGGACAGGGTCATGCGATCCAGGGCGTGGAAGTCACGTCCGGCGTGGCGACCCCGCAGGTACGACGACCTCGGATTAACGGCCCGAACTTCGACGCCCAGCACCGCTACGGCAAAGTCCACCTTTTCGGGGCCGGCCACCGTGCCACCAGTGGGAGCCAGGTAGACCAGCGTGCGGGCGCTGTCGACCTCCGGTCGGGGCAGGTCTACAGCCGGGGGCCACACCAGTTCGGTGCCCCGATTGTCGCCGCTGGTGATGGGGGTACCGACAGCCAGCAGGACGGCCAGTACCACCACCGGAACGATGATCGGTGCTGCCCGGACCCCGGGATGCACCGCGGTCAGAACTAAGCCCACCATGGCGGGCAACGGCAGCACCCAGAGGGTCCGCCAGGCCACAGCGTCGGCTTCGCCGACCGCGTCCAGCACGTCGAGTACCCCGGGGGCTAGGAAGGCACCGAACACGACCACTGGCCCGGCCAGCAGCACCATCCGGGAACCCCGCGACCCGACCACCGCCCAGGCGGTGAAGACGCACCCCAGAGCCACCAGGGCTGGCAGCCCATCGCCGAACACCATCCGGAGCACAGCCACCGGCTCGGTTCCACTATCCAGAAGGCGACGGACGTTCAGAAAGCCCGGAACGGCAACCACGTCGGGAAGACGCTGCGGGTCGGCAGCTAGGGCATACAGGCCGGCGGCCAACGCCGGAGCGGCGGCGACCAACGATCGCAAGACGCGCTGCGGCTCGCCCCGGTCCCAGGCGGCAGCCCCGGCGGCCACCAGTACCACCGGTGGGGCCACCAGCACCGACGACGAGGTCAGACCCAGGCCGGCCACCACCCCGGCCCCAGCAGCCATTAGGTGGTGTCGGCTGCCAGTCCTGCCATAGGAAGCGCCGTGGTGCCACAGGCTGGGTACGACCAGCAACAAGAACACCGCCTTGCCCTGCCAGGATCGCCCAGCGAAAAAGTTTCCGAACGACCCATGGACTGCGCCGTCCATCACCAGAAACGCCGTGCCAGCCCACGTAGCGGCAGCCGGCGACCGGGCACCCAGGCCTCGCAGAAGCCGCCAGGTGGCCAGTACGGCCAAAGCAGCAATCAGCGGACCAAACCCCAGGTGGGTTAGCCGGACCGCCGAAATCCGCCCGGCAGCCGCCGCACTCCCCAGGAGAGCCTCCACCGAGGTGGCCAGGGCCGGTGGACGTTCCACGGGCAGCACGTCGTCGCTGAAGATGGTGTCGCGGTCCGGGAACGCCCCGTCGTGGGCGGCCACCCAGGCTGAGCGGTTGACTACGAACACGTCGTCTTGGTCGGGGCGGACCATCACCAGGGACAGAAGAGCGGCTAACCCGGCTAGGACCAGCACTGAGACAGCCGCTGTCCGAGAGGTACGGCGAAGAATGGCCCGGGCCGTGGTGTTGGCCGTCGGACCGGCGGCCTGTACGGATAGAACCGCGGCGGCCAGCACACCGAGCAGGCCCAACCAGGCCAGCGGCCACCAGAGGCCGTCCACCTCGACCACGGCCAGCAGGGCGGCAGCAGCAAGGCCGAAGATCACTGGAAGGCGAGACAGTCGGCCGGCTGATCCCGGCCCGGAGGGAGCGGCCCACCCGGTGCCTGATCGGGCCAGGACCACGCCCAGTGCCACGACGCTGGCCACCCACAGGAAGAAGGTGGTGTCGCGGCCCAACCCGACCAGGTGGGCTAAGTGGAAGAGCACAGTCCAGATGGCCAGAGCTCCCACAGCCAGGTCGAGGGTCCGATCAGCCCCTCGGGCGATGGTGCCTCCGGCGTCAACGTGCACGATCAGCCCACCGCCCTGGCTACCGCTTCGGCAACTGCGTCGCGATAATCGCGGATCTCGGGATATCCGAGCACCTGGAGGACCGAGTTGTCCAGAGCCGAATACGGAGGTCGCTTTGCCGGCCGACTATCCGGTTTCTCGATGGGACTCGGAACAATCTGGTCCGGGTCCGCTCCTACCGCATCGGCGACAGAACGGCCGAACTCATACCAACTCGTCACTCCACCGTTCGTCGCATGCACGAGACCTGCAACCCGCTCTTCAGCCAATCGCCAAATCACTGGTGCAAGGTCACCGACGAACGTCGGGCAGGCTCGGCGGTTGGCTGGAAGGGCCACCTCCTCTCTGGCAGAAAGGCCGCTCAGAACCCGGTCCACCATCCCTGGAGCATCGGCGGGCTGCAACCAGGATGTGCGCACGACGGTAGCCAAAGGTCCGGCGAGCGTCTCGCCTGCCTTCTTGCTCTGTCCATAGACGTTGAGCGGGTTGGTTCCTGCGGTTTCGATATAGGGAACGGTCTCCAGGCCATCAAAGACGTAGTCGGTGGAGACCTGCACAACGTGAGCATCTATATCATTCGCCACCTCGTGTAGAAAGCAGACTGCGTCGGCGTGTACAAGAAATGCGCGATCAGGATCACTCTCACATCCATCCACGTCGGTCCAAGCCGCACAGTTCACGATCACGGATGGTTGGATGGAGCGAACTGCTGCGTGAACGGCCGCGCGGTCGGTCACGTTGAGCCCGACACGATCCAAGCTCACCAACCGGTCGCCACCTGAGTAGGTGCGAACAAGTTCTCGTCCAAGTTGACCAGCGGCGCCGGTCACCATGACGGTCACCGACGCTCCCCAAGCAGCGGCTCCCACCAGTCGGGGTGGTCCCGGTACCAGGCCACGGTGGCCGCTAGGCCCTCATCCAGGTCGCTGGTAGGTGCCCAGCCGAGGGACCGGATGCGCCCCGTATCGACCGAGTACCGCCGGTCGTGACCAGGACGGTCGGCAACCTGCTCGATGGCTGATACGTCGGCCCCGCACAGGGCTAGCAGTCGGTGGGTGAGGTCCAGGTTGGTGATCTCATTGCCGGCCCCGACGTTGTAGACGGTGCCCACCTCACCGTCAACTAGCACTCGCTCTAAGGCAGCGCAGTTATCGCCCACGTGACACCAGTCACGAACATTGCCACCATCGCCGTATAGCGGAACTCGCTCGCCGCGTAACAGCCGGACCACGAACAGGGGGATGACCTTCTCCGGAAACTGGAATCGTCCGTAGTTGTTGGACGACCGGGTTACCACCACCGGCAGGCCGAACGTCTCGTAATACGACAGGGCAATCAGGTCCGAGGCCGCCTTGGAGGCCGAGTATGGCGAACTGGGGGCCAGCGGATCGCCCTCACCGAATGAACCCTCGTCGATCGACCCGTACACCTCGTCGGTCGACACATGCAGCACCCGGCCAATACCGGCCTCCAGTGCAACCCGGCACACGGTGGATGTGCCCTCGCAGTTAGTAGCCACGAAGCGGGCCGGGTCAGTGAGCGAGCGATCCACGTGGCTCTCGGCGGCAAAGTGGGCCACGGCGTCGTGTCCGGCCATGGCCTCGGCCAGAGCGGAGGCATCGCGTATGTCGGCGTGGACGAAGCGGTAGCCCGGCCGCCTGTCCAAGCCTTCCAGGTTGGCCAGGTTCCCGGCGTAGGTGAGGGCGTCGTAGACCGTCACCTCGTCGCCCCGATCTACGGCCCGATGGACGAAGTTGGCGCCGATGAACCCGGCGCCCCCAGTCACCAGCAGACGCACCTCACCGCTCCTTGTGAACAGGCCGCAAGTCGTCGGCCAGATCGGCCCGGGCAGGGTTAGCCAGGTCGCGCTCTGACAACACCGGCCCGGTCACCCCCCAGTCGGCCCCTACGGCCGGGTCGTCCCAAGCCACGCCCAGCTCGTCGGATGGGTCATAGGTACGGTCCACCAGGTAGGTGATGGTCAAGTCAGAGAGCGCTGCGAACCCGTGGGCCACTCCGGGAGGGATGTACACGCCACGGTGCCGTTCTGGCCCGTCGCCCCCCAGGTCCATGACCAGCGTGGCCCCGTCGGTGGGCGAGCCGGTCCGTAGATCGTGGAGCACCACCCGGGCCCGTCCGGCTACTACGACCCAGTAGTCAGCCTGATGAAGGTGGTAGTGAAGTCCGACCACTGTGCCGGCCACCCGGTCAGCCCGGTTGCCCTGGACCATTGGGGGCACGTTGCCCAACCACTTCTGGCACCACGTCTCCACGAACAGACCCCGGTCGTCGTCATGGACCTCCAGGTCCACGACCAGTACGCCGTCGATAGCCGCCGAGGGCGTCACTTCAGCCAACGGTCCCCCTTTCCTAAATCGACCATCGAGTGGTCGCCGAGCAGCAGCGATAGGTCGACTCGGGCCCCCTTCGTCCCGGTGACCTCGGCCTCCCGCCCCAGGACTGAGTTGGTCAAACGGTCCAGGTCCGACACCTGAGCGCCAGCCATGAGCACCGAGTACTCCACAGTGGCTCCACGGATGTCACAGCCTTCGCCCACGGCTACGTAGGGGCCGACCGTGCTGTTCTGGATGCGAGCCCCGGCGGCTACCGCCACCGGGCCGACAAGGGTGGAGTCAGTCACCTCGGCGCCGTCGTCGACGGCCACCTGGTCGCCTTCCAGGCGATCCAGGACCAGCCGGTTGCATTCCAGCAGCGGGTCCTTCTTACCGGTGTCGATCCACCAGCCTTCCAGCACCCGGTGTTCCACCGTCTCACCGGTGTCAAGGAGCCACTGGATTGCGTCGGTGATCTCTAACTCGCCCCGGGCCGACGGAGAGATGGCCCTTACCGCTTCGTGGATCCGGGGTCCGAACAGGTAAACGCCAACCAGAGCCAAGTCGGACGGCGGGTCGGCGGGCTTCTCCACTAAGCCGACGATGGTGCCGTCATCAGCCAGGTCAGCCACCCCAAACGACGACGGGTCGTCCACCCGGGCCAGCAGCAGGCGGGCGGCGGCCGTACCGTCGAAACCGTCGACCACCCCGTCTAGGGAATCTTCGAACATGTTGTCGCCCAGGTACATGGCGAACGCCTTGTCGTCCAGAAACGGCTGGGCCACCAACACGGCGTGAGCCAGGCCCAGCGGTTCTTCCTGATCAATGTAGGTGACCGTGGCCCCCCACCGGCTGCCGTCACCCACGCTGGCCCGCACCTCGTCGCCGGTATCGCCCACCACAATCCCGATGTCGGTGATACCCACCCCGACCAGGTCGGTCACCACGTAGTGGAGGATCGGAACGTTGGCGATCGGAACCAACTGTTTGGCGCTGGTGTGGGTCAGCGGGCGTAAGCGCCGCCCACTCCCCCCAGACAGGATCAGGCCCTTCACAGAGGTGAGGGTATCCGGCAGCCCCTAAGGGCCTCCGGCGCGGTGCTCAGCGGCCAGCGTCCTTGGCCAGACCGACCAGGAAAACCAGCACCGAGGTGGACACCTGCTGGGCCTGGGCGCCGGTCAGCGAGAACCCGGCCGCCACCTGTTCGAGGGCCTGCTGGTCGCCGTCGGTAGCGAAGTAGGCCGTGGTCACCTTCTCCGACCCGGCGACCTCCGGCGGGTCAATCGGGTCGGAGTCGCTGATCGACAGGCCGTGGAGGAAGGCCACCACCCAAACGCCGGCCCGTTGGAACTCGGGCACGGTCATCTGGAGGTGGTCGGCCGCCTCCTCGATGAGCGCCAGATTGTCGGCGGTGTAGGTGTTGGTAACTCGATACTCGTCGACTTGAGGGTCAGGGAAGGAGGCGCCGGCATCCGGCGGCCCATAGGCAATGCCAAACCAGTTGGAGCGCAGGCCGAACTCCCGACGGAAGCGGTCCCCCGACACCACGAACCGGTTGCCGTCTCGGGCCCGCAATTCGACCTCTACGGCCCGGCCGCCGTCGTCACCATAGCCGTCGCGTCCAATGACCTCGATCTCGTAAAGGGGGCCGAGGCCGAAGGTGTCAGCCACCCGGGTGGCATCTATCTGGTCGGTCCATCGGTGGACCGGATTGATGGAGACGTCGTCGCCGATGTCGGGAACGCCCACGAAGTCGGCCGAAATGGTGTGGCCACCCGTCGAGGCGGAGAACTCGGTCCGGGACACCACCCCGTCTAGGAGCCGGACCATTCCGGCGGTGGCGGCCACCGCGGCGTCGGTGGCCAACGCCTCATGATCCCAGCCGTTGCTTCCGCTGCGACTCCGCCGACCCGAGTAGACCTGACAGCGGATGGTGTCGCACGTCTTGGCGTAGTCATACCGGACCTCAGCCAAGGCATAGGACCGGGCGGCCACTGCCTGGACCTCCAGAGCGGCCTGACCAGCACCGTCACCCATCTCGGACCACTGGGACGGCATCTCGCTCGGTACGACGGACCGCAGGTACTGCTCGACAGCCACCCAGTTCACGGTCCGCTGGCGGGCTCCGTAGCGCGCAGCCCGGATCTCGCCTCGGTACCAGGTAGCCGAAGTGGCACCCTCGCAGAGTTGCAGGGTCTGGTCCAGGCCGGCCGTAGCCGTGTCGACCAACTGGTAGGCCACCCCATCAGCCGTAGAGGCCACCCCACCGGTCGACGACGGTGCCGATCCGACCGGCCATGCCGGGACAATTCGGGCTACCGGGCTCTCAATCAACAGGCCAGTGTCGGTGAAGCCCCCGCCGCACGACGACCCCTGTTGGACCCGGTACCGATCCACGTCGCCGTCCAGGACCAGGCGGACGACCTTGGCGTCGACAACGGTCCACGGGCCCATCAACCCACCTACCAATAAGACGCCGTTGGACAGGTAGACCGTCGTCCGCTCGCTGTCGTGGGACAGGAGCCGGACGCCGATCTCTACGTCGGGTACCACGGCGGGAACGGTTCCGCCGTAGTAGTGGTCAAGGATCTGATCGCGCCCCCACCCCTCGTCGACGGCGTAGCCGAGGGCTCCGTATTGCCCCATGCCCCGGCCGTGCCCCCAGCCCCGACCGTCGACCACCACCGGCCCGTAGTCGATGGAGTAGATGGGAGGGGCGAAGCGACCCGGGATGACCAGTTGCTGACCAATGGAGAGGAGGTTGGGGTTGGTAATCCCGTTGGCCTCCATGAGCGCCGAGACCGACACGCCCTGTTCAGCAGCGATAGCCGACAGGCTGTCTCCCGACTGCACGGTGACGATGAGGGGCGGCAGCGTGGTGGCGGGTGGCATGGACCCGGGGATGGTCAGTTCCTGGCCGACGGAGATGAGGTCGGGGTTGGTAATCCCGTTGGCGTTCATGAGCGCCGAGACCGATACGCCGTACTCGGCGGCGATAGCCGACAGGCTGTCTCCCGACTGCACGGCAACCACAACGGGACCGGTCGGGGTGATGGGCCGAGTCGCCCCGGGGACCAGCAGTTCCTGGCCAACATGCACAGTGTCCGGATCGGAAATGTTGTTGGCTTCGATGAGAGCCGACAAGGTCACGCCGTGCTCGGCAGCGATGCCCGACAGGCTGTCGCCCCTCTGCACCACCACGACCATTGTGGGAAGAGTGGTCGGCGTGGATCCGGGGCCCGGGATGACTAGGCGCTGTCCCATGTAGACCCGGTCTGGGTTGGTGATGCCGTTGGCGGCCATCAGAGCAGCCACCGTGGTGTCGTAGGCGAGGGCGATCTCCGACAGGCTGTCACCGGCCTCCACGGTGACCACCGTGTCAGCGGTAACCGGAACCGCGGTAATCAGCAGGGCCCCGACGAGAGCCGCTACAGCCAGCAGGGTCCACAGAGCGGCCAGTCCACGCTTTCGTGGCGGTAGATCGATCAACTGAGGTTCCACGGTGGTTCCGTCCACGAGGTTGACGGACGAGCGTGAACGCCCCTTCTCCGCCCGGTCGGTCAGTGTAGGAGTCGGGAGCGTCGCGCGAGGAGCACCATCATGACGACCATGGTGGTCACCACGGTGGCCAGCAACGCCAACTCCACTCGGAGAAAAAGGTCACCGCCAAAAACCAGCACCACCGGAAAGGCGACCAGACCGACCAGCCACGCTAGGGCCATACGACCTTGGCACCGGTGGGCGATCAGGGCCTGAGCCAAGCACAGCACCACCATCAGCACAGCGCTGGAGGCGGCCAGCAGAACCATGTCACGACGATCCACGGCGAACTCGCTACCGAAGGCAACCTCGACTATCTGGTGACCTACCAGAGCACAGGCCGCCACAGCCGCCAGGCCAAGAGCTCCGACGAGGGCTAGGAGTCGGCCCAGCACCCGACGAAACTCGTCGAACCGTTGATCAGCAGCCAACGCCGAGAGTTTGGGCAGCAGTGAGGCTTGTACGGCCTGGAAGAAGAACAGCGGCACTCGAGCCACCAAGAGAGCATTGAGGAATCGGCCAGCCGCATCCATCTCGGCCGGGCCAGCCAACAACTCAACAGCTAGCGGGCTGACGTTGAGCACCACCGCAGTGGAAACCGAGGCGACCAGCAGGGCCCCTAGGGCGGGAGCGAGGGCTCCCAACTCGGCTCGACGTCCGACCGTCGGCGAGTCCTTCAGAACGGGACTGCTAGGCCGCCGACCCGCCCTCCGTTGCCCGGCTAGAGCGGCGGCCACGCCGAGGAACGGGGCTCCGCCCACTGCCAGTCCATAGACGGCTACCTCGTCGGCCACGAACAGGGTGAGCAAGCCAACTAGGACCAGGCGTCCGACACCGTCGCCGATGAAGTACCGGGCGTAGCCGCCAAACCGGCCCAGGCCGGCCAGGACGCCCCGGGCCAGGTGGCCGGCCCCCAGGCCGAGAAGCACCAACAAGAGGCTGACCAGTAGCACACCGTGGCCAGCGAACAGACTGTCGACCACCCACGGGGCCGAGACGGCGGACACCAGAGCCAGGCCGAGAGCTAAGGAGCCGCCCAAGATGGCGGCCGGTCGAACCACCGACCGAAGCCGGTCAGCTGACTGACCGGCGATGACCCGAGCCGTCTCCTGTTCCAGCGGCTGGAAGAACCCGGGGCCGAGTAGGAAGCTCAGCGCCCACAGGAGTCCGACCGGTGAGTAGGCCTCGGCTCCGAGGTCGCGCGACGCCAGGGTGATGAAGGCGTAGGCAGTCAGGCCATTGATGACGAGGCCGCCGCCCACGGCTGCCGTTCCCTCAGGCAGCCGATCCAGGACACGCACGACCCATCTCCCCTGGCGACCGACCGTCCACTAGAAGTGCTCGTGATTCCTGAAATAGGTGATCATGGCCGCAACTCCCTCTTGAAGGGATATCCGTGGTTCCCACCCAAGTACCGACCCTGCCAAGCCGATATCGGGACACCGGCGTCCGGGATCTCCTGCCCTCTCTTCGGGTAGATCCACGTGCACGATGGAACTCTTCGAACCCGCAGCGTCAATAACCATCCTCGCCAGATCAGCAATGGCGACTTCCTCGGGGTTACCGATGTTCACCGGATTGCCATAGTCGCTCTCGAGCAAAGCGACCAGTCCTGCCACCTGATCAGATACATGACAAAAACTCCGTGTCTGGCTGCCGTCACCAAACACTTTCAGCGGATCACCACGCAGCGCCTGTACGACGAAGGAATTCACCACCCGACCGTCGGAGGGAACCATTCGTTCACCGTAGGTGTTGAAAATCCGGGCAACTCGTGCATCCACGCCTTTCCGACGGGAGTACGCGGTGGTCATCGCCTCGGCGAACCTCTTCGCCTCGTCGTAACAACCCCTTGGCCCCATGGGATCCACGTTTCCGCAGTAATCCTCCCTCTGGGGGTGAACCAAGGCGTCGCCGTAGACCTCGCTGGTCGACGCCAGCAGGAATCGAGCACCGCAGTCGGCTGCATAGTTGAGGAGGTTTCTATTTCCGCTACTACCCGCTTCCAAAATCTCGATCGACAAAGACATAAAATCATCTGGGGAAGCTGGGCTGGCCAGATTGGCCACTACATCAAAGACTCCCATCGCAGGCAGACCGTCCACAATGTCGTGCTCAACCAGTTGAAAGTCCGGCAAGCCCTCCAGGTGTCTTATGTTCGACCGTCTCCCGGTGACAAACGAGTCGACCACCACTACCTCGTCTCCGCGACTAACCAACCGGTCGGCCAGATGAGATCCGATGAACCCACCACCGCCGGCTAAAAGAATCCTCATCGCTTCAGCGACCAATGCCCTGATAGTCGAATCCGTGACGTTGCCATAAGGCGCGGTTCAAACAGTTCCGAGCGTCGACGACAGCACGGTTCTCCATCTGCTCTCCGACCGCCCTCGGACTGACCGTCCGAAACTCATCCCACTCTGTGAGGACTGCCAGTACATCAGCACCATTACAGGCAACGAGGGGGTCACCCACGATCTCGACTCCAGCCGATCCACCGTCCCAGTCGGGCGCCACTGTGGGGTCGTAGGCACGAATCACTGCTCCACGACCGACTAGGACCGAGGCGATAGTGAGTGACGGTGAATCACGGAGGTCGTCAGTCCCTGCCTTAAAAGTCAAACCCCAAACGGCCACGCTGCGGCCCTGAAGACTCCCGCCCGCTGCTGCTTCCAACTTGGCAACTACCCGCTCGAACTGGTCCTCGTTGATTTCGATCGCACCACGAAGCAACTTGAAGTCGTATCCGACGCCTTCTGCCATCCGCACCATTGCTCGGGTGTCCTTCGGCAAGCAACTGCCACCCCAGCCAGGTCCTGGACGGAGAAATTCTGAGCCAATTCGGTTGTCATATCCGAGGCCGCGCATTACGTCAGAGACGTCCGCTCCAACTCCCTCGCAAATGGCCGCAATGGCGTTGACGAATGACAACTTTGTTGCCAGAAAAGCATTCGCGGCGTACTTAATCGTTTCCGCCGACGCAGGATCTGTTACCACGACGGGAGTAGGAATTCCTAGATACAGCGAAGATACCTTGATCGCTGCTACCTGGTCCTCACTGCCAATCACGATGCGATCGGGATTCAGAAAATCTTCGACTGCAGAACCTTCGCGGAGAAACTCGGGGTTGGAGATCACCGTCACGTCAGGACGCTCCAGGGCGGCCTCGACGACCTTCGTCGAACCAACCGGCACCGTTGACTTGTTGACCACAATGGCCCCTGGCGGCAACGAGGTGGCGATCTCCCGAGTCGCGGCTTCTATGAAGGAAAGATCTGCTGATCCATCGGTGCGCTGTGGCGTCGGGACGCAGAGAAATGCCACCTCACAATCGGTCACCGCGTTCTTCGCTCCGACCACGAAACGGAGACTGCCGCTTTCTAAACATTCTTCGACTAGACGATCAAGTCCGTCCTCCACAAACGGAACCTTGCCGGACGAAAGGATTGCGATTTTGTCCTCGTCTATATCCGCACAAACCACCTCGTGACCCATGTGAGCGAAACACGTTCCCGTGGTGAGGCCCACGTAGCCCGTACCAATAACGGCAATCTTCGTCATAATCACTGAGCCTCACGCAGTCGGGCGCCATCATCCGATCTATCGAGCGAAGGGCAACGGGGACTCTAGGACCTGATTGAACTGACTCCTGTTCAACCGGTGAAATCACCGACTAGACGCGGCATACAGAGGCCATCCAACTCGGTGATCTCGATGCGGTCCCGGTTCTCCCAGGTCACCTCGAGTTCGGGGTCCCGTTGTAGGCGGTACTCCCGGAACGACATGTCCATGGCGTCGAAGGCCACAAGACGCCCCGACAGGCCATCACCCAGGCCCAGGATGAGTTTGATGGCCTCTAGAGCCTGGATAGAGCCCACGATTCCGGGCAGTACACCGAGCACGCCAGCCTCGGCGCAACTGGGGGCGAACTCGGCCGGCGGCGGCTCGGGCAACATGTCTCGGTAGGTGACGCCGTTTCGCGGGTCAAACACGGTGACTTGGCCCTCGAATCGAAAAATCGAGCCGTGGACGACAGGGACGCCCAGCTTCACCGAGGCGTCGTTGAGCAGATAGCGGCTGGGGAAGTTGTCGGCCCCGTCCACCACCACGTCGTACTCGGGCAGGATGTCCATGATGTTGTCGGCACCTAGGCGCACGTCGTAGGTGACGACGTCTACGTCCGGGTTCAGG
>PBDJ01000004.1 GCA_002717365.1 Acidimicrobiaceae bacterium
GAGATGCCGGGACCGTCATCCGCTCCAGTAGGTCGAGCGGCACGGTGCGGTGGTTCAGACCAACTACGACGACCGACAAAGACCGGGACTCCTGGTTCGGCGGTAGTTCGACCCGGGGGTCGGACCACCGATGGCGGGGTAGAAGAACGGTACGTGATCGCGCCGTTCGGGGGGACCAGCATCCCCCATCGCGGGGATGCTTTCCAACTCTCCGGTACGACGGTTACAACGCGGGTCCGACATAACAGCCGCCTATCCGGCCACCCGACTCATGACGGGGTCGGCGTCCGTACGGCGGTGTTGGTGATAACCGAGAATCTGGAGTTCGGTGGCCAGGTCAACTTGGCGAAGGTCGACTGGAGCCGGCACGACAACGACAGCCGGGGCGAAGTTGAGGATGGAGCGGATCCCGGCGGCTACTAAGCGGTTGGTGGCTTCCTGAGCGGCATGGGCCGGGGTAGCCACAATGCCCACAGTGCTCCCCGTCTCAGTTACCAAAGCCCCGAGGTCGTCCACCGGACGTACGACCTTGCCGGCAATTCGTCGGCCGACCACCTCCGGGTCAGCATCAACCAAGCCAGCCACCGGAAACCCACCGGCCACGAAGCCGTCATAACTGCTGAGGGCCCGTCCTAGGTTGCCTACGCCCACAATGATCACCGGGTTGGGCTCATCGCCTCCCAGAACCAGGGAGATCTCGGTAATCAGGTGATCTACTTCATAGCCCACCCCGCGGGTCCCGTGAGCGTGGAGGTAAGACAGGTCTTTTCGGACGTTGGCCGCGTTCACCCCAGCCAGATCGGCCAGTTCCACCGAGGACACCGTCCCCACCCCCGCCTCAGACCGGTCGACTAAACCCCGGAGATAGAGGGGAAGGCGGGCAACAGTGGCTCCGGGGATGGGCTCGCTCGGTTCTGGTCCTGCTACTGCCGTCATAACCGGAAATCTAGACGCTTGTGCACTATTTCACATGACACGGTCAACAATCGTGTCTTACCCGCAACGGCCGAAACGGACCCCGGATGCCGGTGGTTCCGGATCCGCCAATACCGTGCGGACAGTGAGCCACCAAATCGCCATCGCCGCGGCGGCCACCCTCGTGTCGCTGGCCTTCGCCGCCACGGTCTTTGAACGCTGGCTAGACCGGCGACGCCCCCAGGATCTGGCCTAGGCAACGTCGTTGGGACTGTTCGCCGCCGGTGCCGCCTCGCTCTGGTGGGGGGCATCGGCCGGATGGTCTCCCGGACCCTTCCGGGCCTTCTACGCCTTTGGTGCCGTACTCAATGTACCCATACTGGCCCTAGGCACCGTCTACCTGCTGGTCGAACGACGCCGGGCCGACCGAATTGCCCAACTCACTGTGGTGGCCAGTGCCGTAGCCGCCGGTGTCGTGCTAGCTGCGCCGATCGAATCAGGCTTCGCTCCGAACGTCCTCCCACAGGGTAGTGATGTGTTCGGCGCTGGCCCTCGGGTGGCAGCGGCTGTGGCCTCCTCGGTCGGTGCCCTGGTGGTGATCTTGGGTTCACTCTGGTCAATGGTCCGCCTGTTCGGCTCCTCTGCTCCGAGGGCCCGCACGGGGGCCGTGGGCAACGGCCTGATCGTGCTCGGTGTGCTGGTGCTCAGCGCGGGCGGGCTGTTGAACTCGGTGTTCGACGAGATGACGGGATTCGCCGTGTCACTCCTGGTTGGCATCTCGCTGATCTTCGCCGGCGCCCTAGTGGCCACCGGATCCCGGAAGGGTGGCAGAGCCGCCCACTCAATCGACCAGTAAGACGAACTGCACAACGGCAGCACTCAGGATGGCAGCCAGCAATAGAGCAGTCACGATCGTGGTTCCATAGCGCATCAGGTTTCCCCCGGCGTGTGGGAAACAGGCCGGTCGCCGAGATGGACCGACGTGGCCGACCGGTCGGCATCGGCGTCGACTGTGAGAATCACGGCGGCCCCAGCCGCCAACCCCAGGTGGGCCGCCGCCGAGGTCCGGGCGGCCACTACGGACACCAGACCCCCCGAGTCGACCAGGACGCCCAGCCCGCCGGCTGGGACGTCGTCGTAGGCCGAAACCCGTTGGGCTGGAACGAGACGGTTGGCAAGTCGGATCCCGAAGCGGTCTCCCGGTCCCAGGCCATCCAGTTCCTCAGGACCCACGTTCAGTTGGATATTGCCAAACCGGTCGACCCACAGCACCTCGGCGTGCAGGCCGTCTACCTCGGTCACGGCTACCGGGAGGACACCTGGGAACAGGCCAGCCGGCTGAATCTGGTCTCCCAGCTCAGTTAGATCCACCCCGGTGGCCAGGTGGGCGGCCACCGGCGCGAAGACGTCACGACCGTCGAAGGTTGAACCGGGGGTCGGAAGATGCCAGGCCGGGTCGGTCAACGAGACGGCCCGGTCGGCACCCCCCACCATGGCCACCGCCGGGGCCAGCAGACCGTTATCTGGACCTACTAGCACCGACTCTCCATTACCTACCTCGATAGCCACCGCTCGTCGGTCGGTTCCTACCCCGGGGTCCACGACGGCTAGCACCACACCCGGGCACAGGTACTGAGCGCTACGGGCCAGAGCCAGGCCACCGGCCCGTACGTCGTGGGCGGCGATCCCGTGGGTAACGTCCACGATCGCAGCGTGTGGGGCGATGCTGCGAAGCACCGAGTGGACGACCCCGACGAACTCGTCCTCGCTTCCATAGTCGGAAAGAAACGAGATGGTGTCGTGGCGACGGCCCACGATCAGCGGTCACCCAGTTCGCGGGACCGCTCGGTGGCCGCTGCGACTACGCCTCGGACCAGGTCCCGGAAACCGCCGGCCTCGAACACGGCCAGGCCGGCAGCCGTGGTCCCGCCTTTGGAAGTGACGTTCTCTCGGAGGGTGGCCGGTGGGTCGTCCGACCGGCACAGCAGTGTGGCAGCACCCAGCAGGGTTTGCTCAGTGAGCGCCACGGCAATGTCTCGCGGGAGCCCCTCGGCCTCCCCAGCGTCGATCAACGCCTCGGCTAGGAGGAAAAGGTAGGCGGGACCGGAACCGGATAGGCCAGTGACGGCGTCCATCAGTGCCTCCTCGACGACGACGACCTCACCCACCGCTGACAGGATCCCCATCGCCCACTCCAGGTCGGTAGGTGTCGCTGCCCGTCCGCCTGCCACTGCGGCGGCGCCGTGGCCGACCAGCGCCGGGGTGTTGGGCATCACCCGTACCACTGGGATGTCGTCGCCTAGGACAGCCTCCATGGCCTCCGTCCTCACGCCGGCGGCGATCGACAGCACGCGGGAAACCCCGAGGGTGGCCAGTTCGTGGCACACGTCGGCCACCACATGGGGCTTAACTGCCACCAAGGTGTCGATGTTGGCCACCGGCGCCTCGCCGCAGGAGATCCCAACCACTGCGTCAATCAGGACCCGACGACGTTCCTCGTCGGGCTCCACAACGTGGAGTTCGCCCGGGGTGGCCCATCCGTCAGCCACTAGGCCGCCGAGCAGTGCCTCGCCCATCTTTCCGCCGCCGATCACCTGGAGTCTCGTGGCCACAAGTCGAACCTACTGGCTCCAGTCCTACACGAGCCGAGCTGTCGGGAAGATCCGCAAGCGGCCAACAGTGAGGGCGATAACGGCCAATACGACGCCGGCTGCCACCAAGACGGTCCCGGTGGTCCACCAGCCGATCGCCGCCCCGATGACCAGCGGCCCGGTGGTCTGGCCGATCCGGAGGCCACCTACCCAGAAGGCCATGAGGGCCCCACGGAGACGTTCGGGGGCCTGTTCGGCAACCAGGTCCTGGAGAGTCGGAATGGTGGCGCCTTCAGCCAGACCGTAGGCGGCGGCTGCGGCAACCAGTAGCCAAAGGTTTCCGAGTCCCATGGCCACAAAGGTCACGGCGAACACCCCTAGGCCCACGGCCAACATGGCCCTGATCGACATCCGAGCCCGGAACCAGGTCACAACCAGCGCGGTGGCTGTGGAGGTCACGGCAGGGACGGCAGCCACGATTCCCCGTTTCGTCGGTCCAAGCCCGAACACCTCGTCGAGGTGAATTGGAATGAGGGTTAGAAACACCCCGAACATGACAAAGAAGATCAGCGAGCCGAGAACGATGGCCACGGCATTCACGGGAACCGACAGTTCCACCAGAGCGTCGCGGAGTTGTCGTCCTACCGGGTCCGTTCGACCCTCCCACGGGTCGTGAAGCGAACGAACCACTACGGCCCCCACTACGAGAGCCAGGCCGTAGTAGGCGAAATTCCACCGCCAACCAAACAGATCAGTGGTGGCTCCACCGAGGAACGGGAACACGGCTAGGAATGCCGTAATAACCGCTGAGTTCTGGCCGAGGAGGCGGGTTCGCTCGCTCCCCGACCAGTGGTCGGAGATCAGCACGATGACCAGGTTGATGAGACCCGCCGACCCCAGACCCTGGATGACCCGGACGGCCAGCAGCCACCTGAACGATGGGCTGAACCCGCCGAGGCTGCCGAAGACCCCGAAGACCAGGAGGCATGGAACGAGGACCCGCTTGCGCCCATAACGGTCGGCTAGGAACCCGATAGCCGGGGCGGCCACGATTCCGATGACCGTCCCGGCAGCAATCAACATCCCGGCCCGTTCGATTGGCTCCCCGAAGGACTCCAGGATCTCCGGGGTGGAACTCATCAGAACCGAGTTGTTGAGAAGTGCCATCGCCGTGACGGCAAAGACCAGTAGGCGGGAAGGGGGGTCCGTTCGTATGGAGTTCACCTCGTTGTCCGTTCGGACCTGACCTCCACGTCAGCCCCGAACCGGCTGGCGAACCCGATGCGCAGCGCTGGGCGAAAGCATCGTTCGATGGTCATCCAGACCGTGCCTAACAGCCGGTCCAGCACCTGGTGGTCCACCGTGTCCGCCGGAATAGCCCCGACCAGGAACACGGCGTCCTCCTCGCCCACGCAGAACGACACCCCGACCAGGCCGCGGTTGCGTCGCAACAGGTGCTCGTAGAACGCCGCATGGTTCTCCTCGGGGGCGGGCATGACATAGGTCTCGTGGTGGAGCATCCGCTGTTGGAGCGAAAGCCGGATGGTCGAGGCGTTCTTTTCCTCCCCAATCAGTCGGGCCAACCAGCGCCGATCGGTCGACCCGCCGTCGTAGTCGCGTTCGACGGCGTCTAGCACCGGGTTCTCGGCCAGGGTCCGTTCAAACCACCCGTCGATGAGCGCTTCGAGGGTGTCGAGCTCGACGGGTCCTAGTGGCCGTGCTTCATCGGCCACCGTCAGGCGCAGTCCACGAGGGTCCGCGACGTCAGGTCATCACAGATCCTTCGGAGCCTCGCCGCGGTGGCCGACCAGGTGTAGGACCACGACCGTTCAGTCGCCGCGACCGACATGCGTGATGCAACCACGGGATCGTCCAGGATTCGGGCCACTTGGACGGCGTAGTCCACTGGATCCCGGCCCTCGATGAGGTAGCCGGTCTGGCCATCGTCGACCAGCGAACGAAGACCGCCGACTGCCGCGGCTACCACGGGAATGCCACACGCCGCAGCCTCAAGGGCTACCAGGCCGAATGACTCGGACCGACTCGGCATGACCACTACATCAGCGGCCCGGTACCAGTAGGCCAGCGAGTGGTGGGGTTGTGGGGGAACGAACCGGACGCGGTCGACCAGGCCGTGGGTCGCGGCAACCTCGCGGACACGACGCTCCTCATCGGAACCGTCACTACCACTAGCTCCGCCAACCACCACCAAGCGGGCGTCGTCTCGGCCCAACTCGGCCAGGGCCCGCACGGCCACGTCGACGCCCTTGAGGGGTTGGATACGACCTGCGAACAGCAGGACCGGACCAGATCCCAGGCCGGTGGCCCGTCGGGCCACGGCCTGTGAACCCGGAGTGAAAAAAGCATGGTCAACGCCCGGCGGCACAATCTCGATGCGATTCGGGTCCGCCCTGTAGAACTCCACGAGTTGGTCGGCCTCCTCGGGGCCGTTCGCCAACATCAGGTCGGAGCAGCCCACCACGGCGGTCTCTGCCTCGACGCGACGGAGTGGCTCCGGGTCGCCCGTCTCGGCTTTGACTCGGGCCAACGTGTGGAACGTGGTGATGAGCGGAAGGTTCAACTCGTGCTTGAGACGGTGGCCAGCCACCCCACTCAGCCAATAGTTAGCCAGAATCCCGTCGTGGTCGGGGTAAACGGCGAGGTAGTCGGCCACGCCGTCAGCGAACTCGTCCACCACGGCTAGCAGGTCCTCCTTGGGAAGGTCGTGGGCTCCGGCCTCCACGTGAACGACCCGGAAGCCGGGCTCTACATCGACCACGGTGGGCAAATCGGCGTCTACCCGGCGGGTAAACACTGTGGATCGTCCACCGGCCTGAGAGAGGGCGGAAGCCAGTTGGCGGACGTAAACGTTCATCCCGCCACCGTCACCGGACCCGGGCTGGGCCAACGGCGAGGTGTGTAGTGAGAGAACAGCCAGGCGACGCACGGCTCAGCCCCCTGAGACCGGCGGGAGCAGGGCCACCTCGTCGTCAGCGCCTACGGCGTCGGTAGCTGTTGCCGACTCGCCGTTCAACCACACCCGACAGGTGGCAGCCATCCCAGCAAACCCTTGGCCGAACTTCTCGTCGGCCGCCGCGAGGACGTCCCCCACGGTGTTCCCGGGAATGTCAACCTTTCCGGTTCCGGCGGCGACCCGAACCGAAGCGAAGAGACGCAGCATGGCCATCCGGTCAGTGTATGG
Organism: Acidimicrobiaceae bacterium; assembly: GCA_002717365.1. Lineage (GTDB taxonomy): Bacteria > Actinomycetota > Acidimicrobiia > Acidimicrobiales > MedAcidi-G1 > UBA9410. Next base: position 6,709 of record PBDJ01000004.1, read on the forward strand.
ATGACCCTCGCCGACGCCCCGTTCGGGGCCTGACCGCCACTACCGTCGCCAGCCATGACCCGCCTGCTCGTCGTCCGTCATGGCCAGTCGGAGTGGAACGCCATCGGTCGATGGCAGGGGCGGGCCGACCCGCCGCTGACCGATAAGGGTCGACGCCAGGCGGCTGAAGCGGCAAAAGTCCTCGGCACATTCGACGCCGTGGTGAGCTCACCTCTCGTCCGAGCCGTCGAGACGGCTTCCGTCCTGGCCGACCACCTGGGGATCGGACCGGTGCTGATCGACCCCGACCTGATGGAACGCGACGCCGGAGAGTGGCAGGGCCTCACCCGGACCCAGATTGAGTCCGGTTGGCCAGATTTTTTGGAATCCGGACGCCGCCCCCCCGGCTACGAGACGGATCAGGACCTGGGGGCCCGGGTCCGGGCCGCGCTGGATCGGGTGTCGGACCAGGTGGGCGACGGCGACGTGCTGGTCGTCTCGCACGGCGGCGTGGTGTACACCCTGGAGAAGGCCTGCGGGGAGCCGTGGCGCAGGATCCCCAACCTCGGGGCCCGATGGTTCGACCTGTCGGACAGTGCCCTCACGGCGGGCCTCCAGGTGGAGTTGATCGCCGACGGGACCATTCCCGACGTGCTCTGACGGAACCGTACCTAGGTGGAGTCCGAAATCTCGTCGTCCAGGCGGGCAGCAACCACCCCGTAACCCTCCAGGTCACCGGAGTCCACCCGGTCCATGGCCGCCTCGATGGTGGCCAGATCGGCCTCCAGGCGCTCGAGCATGGCATCGTCCAGGTCGGGCACCGGGTCGATCGACGGCGGGTCTGGTTCCCGTTCGGATGGCGAAGGAGTCGGGTCGGCCACGGCGGCGAGAGTACCGTCGCCCGGTGGCCGCCCCGCTGATCCTCCTCCCTCCCTCTGAGGGCAAGGCGGGAGGCGGCACTGGTCCGCCATGGGCCGAGGCTCCACAGTCTTTCCCCGACCTGGCTGTACACCGCCGGAAGGTCATTGCCGCCTTGGCCGACGCCATGACCGGGCCCGTTGAAGCCCGGTCCCGTATCCTCGGGGTGGGCGCGGCCAAGGCCGATGAGGCCGCGGCGGCTAACAGGTCTGTGGATTCCGCGCTAACCCTTCCAGCAATCCAGCGCTACACCGGTGTCCTCTATGATGCTCTCGACTATCCCGCTCTGTCGGCGGCCGTCCGACACGGGGTGGACCGTCAGGTGGTCATCTTCTCGGGACTCTGGGGTGCGGTGAGACCGGCCGACCCGATCCCGGACTACAAACTGAAGATGGGAGCGGCGCTGCCCGGGTTGGGAAAGCCGGCCCGCTTCTGGAAGCCACTCCTCAGCGAATCCCTGACTGGGGCCGCGTCGGGCACGGTCTGGGACCTCTTACCCAACGAGCACACTGCGGCCTGGGATCCGACGATCGCCGGCCGTCGGATCCGGGTGCGATTCCTGGACGACGTCGAGAAGGGTGGGGAGCGCACGCTGGTCACCGTTTCTCATTGGAACAAGTTGCTGAAAGGCGCCCTGGTGCGCCACGTCGTGGAGTGTGGCCTGGACGACCCTGAAGACCTTGTCAGCTTCCACCACCCCGAGGGCTACCGCTACGAACCATCGCTCACCGTGGTTACCGGCACCACAACAGAGGTCGCCCTGGTGGCCCGGCGTTGACCGCTACGGCCCGAGGACGCGGTCCAGGTAGTCATTGGTGAATCGGCGGACGGGATCGAGGCGATCTCGGGCAGCTTGGAACCGATCCCACTGCGGATAGCGGTCGGCCAGCACGTCCGCATCCTGGAAGTGGAGCTTGCCCCAGTGGGGCCGGCCGTTGTAATCGTCCATGATCGCCTCCACCCCTNTGAAATATTGGTCGTACGGCGTTCCTCGAAAGACATGGACNGCGATAAAGCANGAATCCCGCCCGNCTGCTGTCGATAGCGGAATNTCGTCACCGCCNAATATCCGGAANTCGATCGGGAAACTGATCGGNCNGTCCAGCGTGTCGATTAGTGCCCGTACCCGACTGAACGCTTNAAGTCCGTCTTCNCGAGGCACGGCNTACTCCATCTCGTAGAAACGAACCCGCCGCTNACTCGCNAAAACCTCGTATGAGGTNGTTANGTACTCGGCTCGGCCGCCCTTNTCGAANNCCAAACCGTTGAGCCTTGGTATGAGCGACGGTTGGANCCGCCCAAGGTGGTTCATGGCCCCAAAGGCCACGTTCTCCANCAACTCCTTNTTCTTGAACCGCTTCCACCGNCGACGCATCGAGTGACGNAGATCCCGNGCCGGTGNCGGCNTATCGGTNGTNCGCATGTTGCGCTTTACCTGGGCGAAGCCGGTNTGGGGCATCCAGAAGAACTCNACATGGTCGGTTGTGTCCGCCCATCCNTCNAACGACGTCACGACTTCATCGATGGGGAGGATTTCCTCTACGGCATGCAGGTTGAACACNGGNACGCATTGCAGGGTCACCTCGGTGACAATGCCCAGNGCACCAAGACCCACCTGAGCTACGTCGCGTAGGTCAGGGTCNTTGTCGTCATCGAGGNCTACGACCGATCCNTCGCCNACNACCAACCGCAGCCCCACNACCCCCGCAGCGATNGACTGGAAGCCNAGGCCAGTGCCGTGGGTNGATGTTGAGATGGCGCCGGCCACCGACTGGTAGGCGATGTCNCCGAGGTTGGNCANAGCCAGTCCCCGAGCATCAAGCCNGGGGTTGAGGTCNAACAGGCGGGTGCCAGCCCGNACCCGNACCCGNCCNCTGGCGTCGTCAACCGCCTCGATCCCAGTCAGACCNTCGAGGCTGACCAGCACGTCATCAGTCCGGGCNATGGNAGTGAACGAGTGGCCGGCCCCNACGACCCGTACCCGNAAGCCGTCGGCCGTCGCNCGTCGNACCAGATCTCNGACNTCGGACTCNGANGTCGGTCGTTCTATGCGGACCGGCCGGCTGCTCTGATTACCGGCCCAATTTCGCCANGAACCATCAGCCCTGATNCCACCGCCTCTGGAACCGCTCACCCGCTCACCAGCCTCGAAGGTCAACCGGCCAAGACTCGAACACCTCGGCATCGCCGCCAGCTTCGGCATCATCAACNAGGTGGAGCAGCTCGTGGTTGGAGATCGTCGGATCGATNTGGGCTGGCCGCAGCCCGACCCGATCACCAACCGACCACGAACCTCCAGCCACCGTCGTGTGCTCNTCGGAGCAAAACTGAACTGTGGCGACTCCGCCGAAATCGTCNACGAGACGCGGATCGCCGCTGTCCATAGCCAAGGCCTTCAAACCCCCGTCTAGTGCCGCGTGGCGACCGGACCGCACCGACACCGCCGTAGTGAGCANCACCAGCCCCTCNTTGAAAGGNAAATCAAGCCGCGCGTAATCACCGTCCATCAGCACGAACGAACCAGCCTGNAGTTCGGTNACCACGTGGTTGCANTCCCACGTNCCTGTCCCCCCTCCGGAGACCACATCGCCTCCGACATCGGCGTGGGCCCCNACCAGCACGGACATGGCCTGAACCGTGCGAGCCTCGCGCTCNGTTCGATCGACNACGTGCTGGGCATGNCCCTCGTAGCCCATCACCCCGCGNACCACTAGCCCGGCANCCCGTGCCTCGTCAGCGAGGCGACCTGCATTGGAGGGGTCACACCCGCAGCGGGGCATCCCTACGTCCACATCGACAATCACCTCTCGGACGCCCCCACCNGCNGCGGCAGCAATNGTCTCCGCGGAGTCGATAGCCACAGTCACCCGGGCCGTTCCGGCGTCCACCAAGGCACCCAGACGGGCCAGTGCNCGCCGATCAACCACCTCGTTGGCCANCAGCAGGTCCTCTCCTAGGCCGGAGGCNGCAAGNCCTTCNAGTTCGCGCACTGTGGCNCAGCAGAAGCCGNNGTGACCNGCGGCCGCNAGACGAGCGGCCAGNGCGGTGCACTTGAATGCCTTGGCGTGGGGGCGCAGAGCCGGTCCCGGTCGGGCCGCCGACATGGTGGCCATGTTGGCGNCCAGCACGCCGGCATCGGCCAACAGGGCCGGGGTAGTCAGGTCGCCGGCCCGCACGAGTTCAGNTCCGTCGGGCCTCGGCCCAAGACATTCCCCGCTGCTCGTCGATCTCGCGAGGTAGNCCTANTACCCGCTCGGCGATGATGTTGCGTTGCACGGCAAATGTGCCACCACCAAGGGTAAGGGCCGGCGAAAAGATGAACCCGTAGTGCCAGATTGACGAGACTTCAGGGAACTGCTGGTTGCNCAATCGATTTTCTGTCGTTCCCTCCGTCTTTGATGAGGCCAGCTGGCCNGCTGGGCCGGAACCGACGAGCATCCCGGAAGCGCCGACAACCTCCTTGGCCATCTCCATCACGTGNTGGCCGTGCTCATCGGCCATGGCCTTCTGGATGGACGCCTCGGGCCCCGGTTCTTTCCCNGCNATNCGNGCCGTGAGCGTCCGCAAGCGGTTCAGGCGAAGCACCTCTGANTCGGAGTAGAGAGTGCTGAGGCGTTGGCGGACTACCGGATCGGTTTCTCCACCGCCCCGACGGANCAGTTCGAGCAAGTCGTNGGCCGACGGTCCCTCTCCCCACAACGAACCGGCCGACGACAGTGAGACCCGCTCGTTNGCCAGCGTTACTCGGGCNAGGCGCCAGCCGTCCCCCTCGGTGCCGACCAAGTTCTCGACCGGGATCCGGACATTGTCAAAGAACACCTGGTTGAANGAGTGGGCCGTGGTGGCATCGATGATCGGTGTCATCGTGAGCCCCGGCAGGTCTGTCGGGCAAATGAAGTACGAGATGCCTTTGTGCTTTGGCTGGTCGGGGTCGGTTCGGGCGATGAGGATCCCAAACTTGGACACGTGACCTCCACTCGTCCAGATCTTTGAGCCGTTGACCACGTACTCGTCGCCATCCCTNACGGCCCGGGTACCCAGGTTGGCCAGGTCGGANCCGGCGTCCGGTTCGCTGAACATCTGGCACCAGAACTCCTCGCCGGTGAAGATCGGATCGAGATAACGCTCCTTTTGCTCCTCGGTTCCTGCCAACGCGATGGTGGGAGCCGCCCAGCCGATGCCGATCGGGTTGTTCGGNCGGCTAACCCCGGCTCGCCGCAGCTCGTCGTCGATGACGATCTGGTGCATGGCNTCGGCTCCCAATCCGTGCGGAGCTGGCCAGTGGGGCACCACGTAGCCNGCGTNGTGGAGTTGGNGAGCTGTGGGATCGGGGTGGTTNGCCAACCACTCACGAACGACTGACCGTCGCGGATCGTCGTCTGGTGGAAGGTCAAAGTCCATGGCGGCGAGTCTGGNGTCTGTCGCNATCAGCCGACCACGCGGGACAGCAGGCGGCGTTGANNCCCGAACGGCACAACACCCCGAGCAACCCANCGCAACCAGGCTCCCCGACCGACCGGTCGGCGNAATGGGGGGTGCCGGCNATTAAACGCGCGGGCCACCNCNCGGGCCACGGCCACCGGGTCACCACCCGACTGGGCGGCGCGGTGGTCGGCAGCCTCCATGTCAACCACTGTCGNGCCGTAGGGGCCGTCGGGCNATCCGTACCGGGCCGCTTTGGTCCAGACCCCAGTGGGGAANGCGCCCGGTTCGACCAGTGNCACGTCGATCCCGTGGGNNCCGACCTCGAAGGCCANGGATTCGGNCCANCCCTCGACGCCCCACTTAGAGGCCGCGTAGGCCGACCAGGTAGGGAGGCCGCCNAGGGCCGCCGAGCTGGTGACGCAGACAATGCGACCGCCGTGGCCGCGCATACGNGGCAGGGCGGCCCGGGTCACGGCCAAGGTGCCGTGGAGGTTGGTNTCCAGCACTCGGTGNACGGCTGACGGCGGGAGTTCCTCGAAGGGACCGANGGCCAGGGTGCCGGCGTTGTTGACCAGNCCGACGAGTCGGCCGGCGTCGCCGGCCAACCNNACCCAGGAGTCAGCCCGAGCGAACGCCTCGTCAATTGAGTCCGGATCGGTCACGTCGAGCTGCAGGACCTCCACACGNTCGGACAGCCCTGCCTCGGCTAGAGCCGAGTCNAGCGGACCCCGTCGGGATAGGTCCCGCATGGAAGCGGCCACTCGCCGTCCCNGTCGGGCCAGCTCTACCACNGTCAGAAGGCCGAAGCCNGAAGAGCATCCAGTCACCAGGATCACGCCGTCCTGGTTNCGGGGNGACNAGACCGGAGGGTCATGGCGGGTGAGGCGACCNATTAGCCGACGGTGGACGCCGGCCGGTACCACNCCCCGGGCTGCGAANCGGGCCCGGGCGGTGAGGCCGATCGGATGGCGGAGGCCCCGCCGGCCCTCTACNACCGAGACCATGGTGGCCGACACGCTGTTCGGGTCCANGGCCCGGGCCCACGCCCGGCTGTCNCCCTCCTCCAGGGCTTGGAGNATCGACGCGTACGGACCNTCCGGNTCGCCGTGNACCGAACCGGCGTCCCACAATCCGGTCCGGACGGACGCCGGTTCGACGATGGCCACCGAGACCCCGAGAGGANCNATCTCGTGGGCCAGCGACTCGGCCCAGCCCTCCAGCGCCCACTTGGAGCCGCAGTAGGCNGCCAGGCCNGGGAGGGCCGATAGCCCGCCGACCGAGGANGAGACGACCACCCGCGAGCCCTTGGTGGCTCGTAGGGCCGGCAGGGCCGCCCGGGTGACGTGCATCGCNCCGCACAGGTTGACGTCGAACNCCTGTCGCAGGTCGGCAACCGGGGTTTCCTCAAAGGCGCCTGCNACCCGNATCCCTGCGTTGGCCACTACGGCGTCCAGNGTCCCACCGGTAGNGGCCACCACTCGGGCCACCGCCTCGTCCACGGCCCGACGGTCGGTNACGTCCACGGCAACGGGCTCCACCGACCCNCCGAAACCGGCNAGGTCNGACGNNAGGAGGGGGGCGTCGCCGNCCGTGAGGTCGAACCCCACGACCCGCCAACCCCACCGGGCGAGGTCCANGGCGAGGGCCTCNCCGATCCCCCCGGCCGCCCCCGTAACGATCGCCGTGCGCATGGNNCGAGGCTACGAGAGGCACCGGGGTGTCCAGTGGGCAGGCGAGNNGACANCTGGAGGNTCCGTCTCCGATCCGCAGAAGCGANCAGGNGGACCGNTCATCGACGNTCGACAACCGGTTCTCGGACAGAGTGNTCCTGNCCGGTCGCTGGGCCANACTGCNCCGATGGCANNAGGGCGGGAACGCAGCGAACTGGAGGTCNTNNCTTTNCTGGCCTTCATCGGGATGTCGGTGGCCTTCGGNATCGACGCGACCCTGCCCGCCTTNGANGAGATGCGACCCGACGTCGGCCTCCCTCCNGGCTCCAATCGGATCACCCTGGCCGTCACCGTCTACTTCCTCGGCATGGCCGCCGGGCAGGTCGTGTACGGGCCGGTGGCCGACCGCTTTGGACGGGCNCCCACGCTGCGGATCGGCATGGNCATCTACGCCCTCGGCGCCACGGGCTCGATGCTGGCNACGGANTTTGAATTTCTCTTGGCCAGCCGGCTCGTTTGGGGGCTNGGGGCATCNGCGGCACACGCTCATGAACCTGACCATCCTCCGGGACCTCTACACGGGAGACCGGATGGCCCGCGTGATGTCCACCATCACGGCCGTCTTCCTCGTTGGCCCGGTGGTAGTGCCNCTGATNGCCGAGGGNATCCTCCGCACGATGTCGTGGCGGTGGGTGTACGCCGTCGGGATCGTTCTGGCCGNCGCCATCACGGCCTGGGGAATCCGGTTCGGTGAGACGNTGGANCCNGCGAACCGACGTCCCCTCCGGGTCNGACCGACCATCGACGCCTTCCGGCGGGTCGTGACCTGNCGTCGGACNGTNCTGTACGCGTCTGCACTCCTATTCGCTGACGGCGCCTTCCTCATCTTCCTGGGNAGCACCCAGCAGGTGTTCGAGGTGGTCTACGACAGGGCCGACGAGTTCGCAGTGCTGTTCGCGGCGTCNGCCATCGTCTTCGCTGTGGGCTTCCTCGCCATCAACCCGGCCATCGGCAGGTGGGGCGCCCACCCGGTCGGGNNGTTCGTTCTCNCCNTGGCCATGGCCTTCGCCGTCGTGCTNCTCGGCCTNACCCTGGCCNCCGACGGTGTGCCGGAGTTTTGGACGTGGTTCTCNCTCATAGTCNTCGGCAACACCCTGCTCGCTCTCGTCACGCCTGTGGCTATGTCNATGGCCCTCGAACCGCTGGGNGACGTGGCNGNNACNGCNGCCGGGGTCCTCGGCNTGGGGGCTCTCACGTCGGCCTCCCTGCTGGCNGCCTTCGTCGGNATGCNCATCGAATCCTCNACCACNCCTTGGGCNGTCGGNTTCCTCNTCTACGGCCTNATCGCCCTCGGGTTTCTCCTGGCCGCCGGNCGGNCGCCGGANCCGNTGGCGGANNCCGCATANGTTGCCGANCNTGGGNCTCCTCGACGTTGACGTNCCGGNGGANAACCTGTGGCGGGGNGCCGACCTTGNTGGCNCCNATCCGATCGCCGTGNACCTNCCTCCNGCCGACCTGACCGACCTGGAGGCNGCNGCGGTNGNCCTGGCCTCNCGCGGTGTCGATCCGGTCGAGACCTCTGCCGCCGACCTGCCGTTGGGTNCCCTCNCCCCCNTGGTGGACGACCTGCGCCANGAGGTGCTGCATGGNNGNGGCNTCNCCCTGTTGCGGGGCTTTCCCGTCGACCNCCGAAANGTGGAAGANNTCGCCCTCATGTTCTGGGCCATNGGCCTCCGGCTGGGNCGGGCCGTCTCNCAGAGTGTGATGGGCGAACGCCTAGGCCATGTGGTCGACNTGACCGACGTGGACCCCCACGCCCGNGCCTACCGCAATCGTTCAGAACTNGCCCCCCACAGCGATCCNGGCGACCTGGTGTCGTTCCTNTGNATCCGGGCGGCGGCCNAGGGNGGGNTCAGCCGNTTCGTGAGCTCCCTGACCGTGTTNGANGAAATCCGCCGGTCCCGNCCCGATCTCCTGGAGGTGCTTGCCCGNGGCTTTCACTACCACCGGTTCGGGGAGCANGGACCNGANGACGACCCGGTCACGCCCCACCGCATCCCCGTGTTCAGCGAGCGAGAGGGGCTGGTAAGCGGCCGTTACGTCCCCGAGTACGTCCAGATTGCCGCCGACGAGGACCCATCAATCCAGTTGAGCGACCTCGATCTAGAGGCGCTAGAACTGCTGCACACCACGACCAACCGCCGTGACCTGGTCCTGGACTTCACCCTGGCTGCAGGTGAGGCGGTGGTGGCCAACAACTTCACCGTGTTCCACGCCCGGACAGGGTTCGTCAACGGACCCGGGCAGCGACGCCACCTGCTCCGCCTCTGGCTAGCTGCCGAGCCACCACGGCCGGTAGTTCCCGATACCAAGCACTACCCGGGCGAACCAGGCATTCCGCCCCAGCCGGGCCGCAAGCCGTCCTTCGCCAGCCGGTTCGACAGCCGTTGATCGGCCGCCGACAGTTAGGTGGCCTCGTCGGGCCGGTGTTTCTCGCCGACGCCATGGTCCTGGCCGGGCCACTTACGGCCATTCCGGCTCCTACTGAGAAACTTTCCCCGTGACCACCGAGGATGTCATACCAATTCCGCTAAGGGTAAAGGCCCTCTTGGTTGTGAACTTCCTGACCTGGTTCGCGGTGATAGGCCAGATCACCATCATCGGCAAGCAGGTCTACGACATGACTGGCCGCGAGTTAGACCTCGGACTGCTGGGCCTTGCAGAGTTTGCACCNCTGGCCGTTCTGGCTCCCCTAACCGGGTCACTGTCCGATCGGCTTGACCGACGCAAGGTGCTCGGGGTGGCTTTGNNCGGTGAGGCGNCAGCCTCNCTTCTCCTATTTCTCTATGCCCGGTCGGATCCGACATCAATCNNNCCGATCTTTGCCATAGTCCTGCTGTTCGGGGTGAGCCGGGCATTTGCCTTCCCTGCCGGCCGNGCCCTGGCTATCGACCTCAGCCCGCACGAGGTGGTTCCTCGGGTGATCGCACTCAAGTCGGTCTGCTTNCAGGCNGGTCANATNGCCGGGCCTGTCACATTCGGGTTTGTNTTTNTAGCTNANGANNCGCTCCCTTACNTCCTGTCTTTCNTCTCNCTACTGGTTGCCGCNGGCATTGTCGGAGTCATCCCNTCCTCNGGGGTTCGACGCCTGACGTCGATCGGGAGTCGACAAGCGATCTATGACGCCTTAGAAGGTCTGCGGTTCATCCGCCGGCGACCGGTGATCTTNGGGGCTATGGGNCTCGACTTGTTCGCCGTACTCTTCGGCGGNGCGATCGCCCTGCTCCCAGCAATCGCTGAAANCCGACTCGGAGTCGGCGCGGTCGGCCTTGGCTGGTTGCGATCTGGTGTCGGCATCGGCGCTGGTGCAACCGCCATNTGCATGTCGATCCGGCCAGTCCGACNACATCTCGGCCGAANNCTTTATGCCGTGGTCGCTGTGTTTGGCCTNGGNACCATCGCCCTTGGCCTCACACGGAGNTTNGCTCTGGCATTNANAATCATCATCGNGATATCAGCANCCGACGCTGTGTCGATGTTCATTCGCGCCACTCTTGTTCCCCTGGCCACCCCGGAGGACATGCGTGGGCGAGTCCTAGCCACGGAAGGCGTNTTCATCGGAGCGTCCAACGANCTGGGAGCCGCCGAATCGGGNCTAACTGCCGCATTCATGGGCCTGGTTGGNGCCGTGGTGTTCGGTGGAGCAGCCACTCTTGTTGTCGTAGCTGTGTGGTGGCGNTGGTTCCCCGACCTCCGGGACCTNGACACCTTCGACGAGGTCCGCCCGGATCCTCCGTGACCGCCCCCAACGGACAGAATGAGTCAGTGATNNACCAAGCGATCGAAAGNTGGCACGCCGTCCTCCGGGGTGAGGCCGACCTAGANGAGGTCCTCCACAAGGACTGNGTCTTCTGGTCGCCAGTGCTGTTCCGCCCTCAGGAGGGCCGGGANTTNACCAAGTTGTACCTGACTGCCGCTTATCAGNTCTTTCCCGGGGATCCGGAANCGGNAACCANCGAGGGTGAGGATCCGACGGGCGGANANTCNGGGTTCCGGTACACCCGACGAATCCTGGATGGGAACCACGCNGCCCTCGAGTTCGANACNACCATGGACGGNGTNACTGTTAACGGGGTGGACCTCATCACCTGTGACGACGANGGACGGATCACNGAGTTCAAGGTCATGCTCCGACCGCGGAAAGCCGTGGAGAAGGTTCAGGAGCAGATGGCTGCCATGATCGANNCNCTGTCNGTCGAGGGCTGACCGCGGGCCATCAGNCCGATATCTAGTCCANGGTTNCCGGAGACACAGCAACCACTGGACTCATNNAGCAGGNCATNCGCCGNNGACNNCGGATCGACGCGCACCTNCATCTAGGACATGATGNCTNNATGAGTCTCAAGGTCGGATGCCAACTCCACCCCCAGGCCACCACGGTGGCCGCGNTACGCGACGCNTGGTGCCGGGCCGACGCGTTGGGTGCNGACTCGATCTGGGTGTGGGANCACTTCTATCCGCTGTACGGCGACCCGGATGCCGCCCACTTCGAGGCGTGGACACTGCTTTCGNCCATGGCCGCTGACACCGAGCACGCCATGNTCGGCACGATGGTGACCGGNAACTCTTACCGGAACCCTGAACTGCTNGCNGACATGGCCCGCACGTTGGACCACCTGTCCGACGGTCGNATGTACCTCGCTGTGGGCGCNGGNTGGTTNGAGCGCGACTANGACGAATACGGCTACGAGTTCGGGACNGTGGGTAGCCGCCTACGCCAACTTGAGGCCGACCTGCCCCGNATGCGGTCCCGCCTAGCCAAGCTGAACCCTCCGGCTGTCGGGTCGCTNCCGCTGATGATCGGAGGNTCNGGGCGNACGGTGACGCTGCGNCTGGTGGCCGAGTACGCCGATNCCTGGAACTGCTTCGGCCCACCGGAGAACGTGGCNGANNTGTCTGGGATCCTGGACGACTGGTGCGCNAAGGTNGGACGGGANCCGTCGGAGATCGAGCGCACAGTGTGCATCGCCCAGGATGACNTCGAAGATGTGGACCGGTANGTGGACGTGGGNGTNGACCACCTGGTGGTGATGACCGGCGCCCCGTTCGATCTCGGCCCNCTGGANTCCCTNATCGCCCAACGNGACTCCCTCCGNTGAACCGNACCACNGNACCNNTNNTTCNCCCAACCGNGATCTNACGNAAGGNNCCACCATGGATGAACAGTTCGAAGATTTAAGCGNANCCAGGGCCTTTGCCTGTGCGAAGTGNGGTGGNANCGGCTGCGAGACNGGNANNATNCGCACNACAGGTGATGGTGTTTCCCGGTACNTGAACCTCCAGAACCAGAAGTTCGGTTACATCGCATGTNACAAATGTGGGTTCACCGAGTTCTACCGCGACTTCGGNAAAGACANNGGCTGGAAGNCCGTCNTGGANGTTCTNAGNAACTGACCGNTACCGGCCAACCCGCACCGGTGGCGGCTCGCCCACCGCNGTTGGGTACGGTCGCGACCATGCCCCCGGAGACTNCGGCCGTCCTGGCCGCCGACCCGGATTCNTTCCACCGGTTCCACCACGAGGTGCTCCCCGANCGGATCGCCNCCGGGAACGGGGCGCTGGCCCACCACTACCTGNCCGACCGGGGGACGCTCGGGATNCGTACCCCAGCCGGNTCNTGGACCTTCGTGCCCCGCCNCGGGTCGGTCGACCTGGTGAAAGGCGAGGAGGGCGCCGACTCGGTGGTCGAGGTCGATCTGGACGCCTGGCTGGGGCTCGTCTCCGACCTNGACACNGCACCCGGCCTCTTCTACACAGANCGGGCCACCGTCCCGGTGGGTAANCCGATGCGGTTCATGGGCTGGGAGCCGGGANTACGAGCCCTGTTNCACGGGATCCCGGTATTCGACCCGGACACTGCGGACCTCCGTGGCCTCGACGGNACGCCGCTAGACCCGAACCAGGCTTTCACCCTCGNCAACATCGGNAACGAGGCGNCCCGACACTTCCTGAGAACAGCTGGCTACCTGTGGGTNCGNGNNGCCTTCGACGCNGATGAGGTGGCCGGGATGCTGGCCNATANCGCGGTGCTGGCCNACGAGGCTCGGCCGGGCGACATGACCTCCTGGTGGGGACGGGACTCCGGGGGGNCCGAGGTGCTGACTCGNGTGCTGCGAGCGGCCAGCCGCCCGGGCCTGCGGGCTCTGGCNGACGACCCGCGNATNNGTCGCATCGTCGAGGCCTCTGANGAGGACCTAGCGCCGAAAGTNCCCGACGACNCGGAGGCCGTGGACCGGGTAACNGTNCTGTGGAANCGCCCCGACATGGCCGAGGGCCTCGCCGACCTGCCGTGGCATCGCGACTGCGGCATGGGCGGCCANGCCATCAACTGCCCNTCNGNCGTGCTCACNATCTGCCTGANCGACGGTTCCCCGGAAGCCGGACANCTGCGTTTCCTCCCCGGCTCACACCGGGGTGCCTTCCCNTTCGTAGACGNGACGGNNGTCGAGGCTCCCGGNGGGATAGGNCTNCCCATCGANGCCGGCGACGTGACGATGCACTACTCGGACNTGATGCANGCGTCGCTGCCCCCCACCTCGTCTNACGGGCCCTACCGGATCTCGGTCCTGATNGGCTTNAGCCCATCNGATGCCGGACACCACNGGGGAGAGCGGCACTACAACGACGCCCTACTNATCAACANGGACGGCCAGATCGACCACCTCGGCCAGCGCCTGGCCGANNGAGGCTGATCGAGGACCAAGAGGCCTATCGGGACGAAACCNCGGAGGTAAGCCTCGAGGGCTGCCGNAAGNACTGGGGCAAATACCAACGCCCCACACGAGTACCACTACCTGCACGTCGACGAGCACAGCCCGAACGGGGTCCCGACCANGTCNCGACNGGGCGACGACCCCTACCTTGGTGAGGTGTTCGACCTCACAGGGCGTACGGCNCTCGTCACCGGTGCCGGCCAGAACATCGGCACCGGGATAGCCCGGTCCTTAGCCGACGCCGGAGCCCNGGTGCTGGTCAACGACGTGGTCCCAGACCGGGCCGACGAGGTGGCAGCCTCCCTCGGCGGTGATGCCAAACCGGTGCCGTTCGATGTGACCGACCGGGAGGCCGTNGCNGCCGCCATCGATGCCGCCGGACCAGTCGACGTGCTGGTCAACAACGCCGGCAACGGNGGCAACGGCGGCAACAAAGCCATGCTGCCTNGACGGTTCNTGGACACCGTCCCGGACCANTGGCNGGGGCCGCTGGACGTGAACCTCCACGGTGTCCTCCACTGTTGCCACGCCGTACTGCCCGGCATGGTGGANCGGGGACACGGGCGGATCATCACCATCTCNTCGGCGGCCGGNACCCACGGGGTNGGCCTGGGNTTCGCCCCCTACTCGGTGGGNAAGGGCGGCTCGCTGAGCCTGATGCGCAGCCTGGCCCTCGAACACGGCCGGGACGGGATCACNGCCAACTCGGTGGCCCTCGGNATCATGGACTCGGTACGGGCCNAGACGGCCANGGCGCTTGCNGGAACCGTCCCCGTGGGACGCCTCGGCTCACCGGACGACGTCGGNCCACTGTGNGCCTACCTGGCCTCNGACGAGGCGGCGTGGATCACCGGCCAGACGATCGGCCTGAACGGCGGTTCCTTCACCTCGTAAGCGCCANCGGACCGCTCACCAGGGTCCCCGACCGNCACCANGATGGGGCAAANCACGACAAGAGNGTGTCTCCCANCTACTACGNCANCCCCAGCAGGCGACCGAGACGNGGTCGATTCAGCGCCAGCGTGGCNAAGCGCGGGTGGATCCAGATNATGCCAACCAGCCCGNCCGCGGCCATGAGTCCCCCGCCGACCACGTCGAGTGGCCAGTGCTCCAGCCGGCTAACCCGCGACCACAAGGTCAACCCGATCAGCAACTGCATCGATCCGACGATCCATTTCGAGGCCCGGGGCGTTGAATGATGNCGGGCTAACACGGCGACCGTNCCCAGGACGAGCACCACGAAAACGGCGTGACCGCTCGGGTAGCCACCGTTGCCGAANGAGTAGTCGCTCCACCCGNCTGTCGTCGTCGGTCGTGGGCGATGGACAAGGTCGCCGACCCGAGTGAGGCCGGTNCATGCCCCGGCCATGCCCAGGAGNACNGCCGGATAACGNCCCCAACGCCACCACACCACTGANACGATCACCACGAACACCAGGGGTGCCGCGATGTCGGTGAGGNCCGGATCGATGAGNTCNGCAAATAGGTCGACNACCGATGGGGTGTTGTCCCTCATCCATTGCGTGGTACCTACTTCTCCGTATAGCGGACCGTCACGGCGCACGGCCAACGTCAACNCGATTGACGCCATCNCGAAGNCACCCCCCANGGCCAGGTGNNAACGCGACCCACGNCTGNTCGACACAGTCCTACCGCCCGCCGGGTCGAACNCTCATCGACCAGGGGATCACCACCGGGATCGTGCTCCCTGGCACAGGCTGGNCCANCNCGCGATTGTGTCAGAGGCTGCAGCGTTACCCTCAGACTTCCGGGTCGCTAGCTCATCGGGTAGAGCAGGGGACTTTTAATCCCAAGGTGCCGGGTTCGAGCCCCGGGCGACCCACAACCTGCTGGCCGTAGCCCCCTACTCGCCGATGTCCTCGTTCCANAGGTCTGGGTGTTCGNCNATGAAGGTGGCCATGAGCTCCACGCACACGGTGTCGTCTAAAACTTCGACGACNACACCGTGGTCCTTGAGGAGGTCCTCAGGNCCCTGGAACGTGCGGNTCTCTCCGACCACCACCCTCGGTATGCCGTANAGCAGCACGGCACCCGTNCACATGGANCACGGCGAAAGCGTCGAGTAGAGNACCGATTGTCGGTAGTCGGCTGCCGTTAGTCGGCCTGCGTCTTCCAGCGCCGCCATCTCGGCATGAAGNACCACCGACCCCCGCTGTACCCGCTGGTTGTGGCCACGCCCGACNACCTCCCCGTCGATCACCAGGACTGAACCGATGGGCACGCCGCCTTCTGCCAACCCGAGGCGCGCCTCGTCNATNGCCNNCTGGAANAANGAATCAGNCACGCNGACAGCCTGTCAGCCTTCNNGTNCGACGAGGGNGCACGGNTCCACCCCGCGCATGGCCANGACCCGCTCCACCGCCTCATCTANCCANCGCTGGTCCAGCGATCCATCTTCCAACGCCCCGACCANACTCCAGGCCACCGGAACCACGTTCTCGTGCGGTCCCACCATCAGGAGGTCGGCGCCGGCNATGAGCGCCAACCGGGCNGCCGACGGCACGTCNACCAACTGGGCNACNGCTCCCATGGANAGGTCGTCGGTGACCACNACGCCGTCGAANCCCATCTCGTCGCGCAGGATNCCGGTCACCGCNGNGGCCGACAGCGAGGCCGGAACCCCNTCNGTCAGCCCTGGCACGGCTAGGTGNCCCACCATGANCGCCGATCCCTCGGGNACCAGGNCAAACGGNANGANGTCCACCATGCGNAGTTCNTCGAGGCCTGGCGTGGTNGCCAACTCGGCGTGNCTGTCNGCATTGGCCCGTCCGTGNCCCGGGAAGTGCTTGGCAACNGGCACNAGGCCTCCCTCCAACACNCCTTCGGCGAACGCCNCNCCGTGGGTCGTCACCACCACCGGNTCATCNGAAAACGAGCGGGTNCCGATNCCCGGACCGGAACCCACNTCCACGACGGGTGCAAGGTTGACCGTCACNCCNAANGCANNCAACGCTGCNGCCCGNTCCCGTGCCAGGTTNCGAACCTCGTCAGNCGACCACGATCCCATCTCGGCGGCTGACGGAAGCGCTCCCAGCAGGACGTCGAACCGCTGCACGGTGCCGCCCTCCTCGTCTACGGCAATCACCACCGGACCCGTCACCGACGCCTCCTGTACGGCAGTAACCGCCGCCGGGAAGCCTTCGTTCGGAGACCCCACGACCACCGCTCCGGCCACCAGACCCCGTCCGGCCAGGTCGGCTACGGCTGTCAGGTCTCCTTGGTCGACGACCGGTAGGAGCACTTGGCCAATCCGAAGCCCCAGTGGGAGGTCGGCCACACACTCGATGGCCGCCGGGCCCGGAGCCAGGGTTGTCGTCGTCGTAGTAGTCGTCGTAGTAGTCGTCGTAGTAGTCGTCGTAGTGGTCGTCGTGGTGGTTGAGGTCGTGGACGACGTCGTGGTGCTGATCAACGGGACCGTTGAGCGGATCGAAGCCGTGCTGGTGGCCACCACCACGGTCGTGGTCGGTGCCACCTCGTCGGCCGATCCACAGGCCCCGGCGACGAATGCCAAGACCCCGACGACAAACGGAACCCGCATTCGGCAAGTGCACCACACCGCTGCGCCCGACGCACCGCGGCCCCGCCCCGACCACCGGGCCAACCCCGCATAACCTGCGATCGTGCGGACGCTCCTCGTCGGGCTGCTGGCCCTAGCTACCGTGGCCGTCGTCCTCTTCTACGGTCTGAGCGACGGACCCCAAACGGAACCGACGCTCCTCCCCGTCCCAGCCACCACCAGCCCGACCATCGACCCGACCGATCCCCCGATGCCGACCTTGGTTGCCGTGACTACCACCCGCCCCGCGGTGGCTACCACTACCCAACCGCCGGGAACTCTCGGCACCCTGGCTCCCATCGAGGACCTTGGTACCCCCACCATCGACACGTCCTCGTCGGTCAGCACGGTTGGTATCGACCGCATCATGTTCGGCATGACCGTCCACGACGCCCAGGTAGCCGCCGGCAGCCGGTTCACCCCAGTGACGCCTATCGGCCACTGCTACCTCGTCGTCCCCGACGATGCTCCGCCCGGTATCACCTTCTGGGTGGTGGCCGGAACCGTCGAACGAGTCGACGTAGACACCCGCACTATCACCACCCGATCGGGAGCCGGGATCGGCGACACTGAGGATCGCATCCGCGAGATGTTCGGCGAGCGCATCCACACCACCCCCTTACCCGACGGGTCGGGGAACCTTTTGGCTTACGTCCCCAAGGACGTGGCCGATGCCACCTACCGGGTGATGTTCCTCAGCAATGGAGTGCAGATCACCCGACTCTGGGCCGGCCGCTTGCCATGGGCCGAGGAGTTGGGTGGCTGTCCCTCCTCTTGATCTAGACGGCGACCACCCTCAGTAGCCCTCGGGCAGATCGTGGATGTACTCGGCACAACTCACGAACACCGCTCCGTAACCCACCCGCTCCCCCCGGCCTGACTCCAGGTCCAGGCCACGGGTCCACTCGATGGCCCCGGCACTGATAGTGCCGTCGTGGACAAACACCTCCAAAGAGCCTTCCAGCATCGATTCATAAAGGATCGACTCTCCGACTGTCACCCCGACATATGGCTGGCCAAGGAACCCCTGGATAAGAACCTCCACGTTCTGGCTGCTGCTCGCCTCCTCGCCAACGCCGATAGCCGCCACGTCGCCGGCCCCCGGTGAATAGCAGGTGAAGAACAGGTCGAACGTCTGGTCCCCCACCTGAACCCACCCGTTGGTTTTGACCTCGGGCCCCGGCGCTCTGGTGGTGGTCGTGACGACTGGTTCCGGCTCAACGACCGGAACTTCGTCACCACAGCCCGCCGTCACGACCAGCACGGCCACCAACACGGCAAAGACGCGACGGGCGATCACCAGACCCCCCGCTCGACGGCCAGCAACTCCACCAACCGATCATCGTGGACCCGGATATCCACCCCAACCGGTACCTCCCTGGCCAGAGACACGGCGGAGTTGTCCTCCACGACCAGTGCCCACTCGAAACGGCGCCGAAACGCCACCGTCCGCGCTGTCGCCCAGTCGGCGTCTACGGCCTCCAGGGCAGTGGCCAGCACTGGTAGCAGCACCGACCCGACATCAGGGCGAAAACCTATATCGGTCCACCGACCGACCTCCTCCCAGACCCCCGGCCGCTCCGGGGCGGCCAGGCGTAGTCCCGCTCCTCGCAGACGTCGTACTAGGTCACAACCCCGGACGGGCTCGGCACCCAGTTCCAGCGCCCGGTCCCGGACTGACTCGGGAACGTCGTAGTGATCTCCTTGGAATGACATCCGACGGAGTCCCAGTCGGTCGGCAAATTCGTGGAGCTCGGCAATGCTCTCGTCACTCACCAAGTGAGCCCAGTGTGCCCCCCGCCATGGCCATACCGCCTTGTCGACCAGTACAGCCATGGCGCCATGTTGACCGACGACGACCCGATCCCGCCAGTTCCGACACCCTCGGCCTGACCCTCCGTCCGCCAGGTAGAGGTGGGAGACTTGTCCCATGGAGCGAGATGACGGACGAGACACCGTCACCCTCGTCCTACCCGCCTCCCGACCGTTCGCCGACCTTCCCCGCGTCGTCCTGGCCTCAATGCTGCGGATCCACCGGATTAATCCCGGCGACGTAGGCGAACTGGCTACCTCCGTCATGGAGGCCACTGCCGAACTAGCGGTGGAAGGTTCCGAAGTCATAATCGAGTTCCGGGTGACCGATGCAGAGGTTTCCGTTGACCTCACCGGCAACGGCCGCTCTCTCCGAATCAGCGTCCCACGCACCTGAATCAGACCCTCAGGTCCGCCGTACTACGGCCCAGGTGGCCTCTCCCACCATCGAGGTCACGGCATGCCACGCCGACCCGGTGACTGAGTCCAGCGAGGCCACCACGGCGGTCGTCGAAAGGTGGATCGGGGTCTCCGAACCTCGACTGTTGACCCACACCAGTGACCCGTCAGCGGCCAGGCAGCGGCTCACCTCCGCCGGAAAGAGGAACATGTTCTGAAGCACCAACACGTCCACCGCGCCGTCGGCCAAGGGGAGGCAGGAGGCGTCGGCGCAAACCATGGGCGGTGCTGCATCCACGGCGTGGGTGAGCATCTCCGAAGACAGGTCGATAGCCACCAAGCGTTCGAACCGGCCGTTCAACACCCGGGACGAGATACAGGTCCCAGCCCCCAACTCGACGGCAGTCCGGCCCTCAACACCACCGCGGTTAAGGGCATCAGCTAGTGGAAAGTTGCGGTCTGGGTGGTCCCGGGTAGCCGTCCACTCGGGAGCCAGCGAGTCGAAGAGGCTCCGCACCTCGTCGACCATGCCAGCATCCCAGGTTCCCTCTCCGGCAACCAGTTCGGTGACCTCGCGCATGCGATGGTTGACCACAGTCCCCCGGGTCCCCTCATCGGAGCCCGTTCGGGCCGGCAGAACTTCGATAGTGCCGAACAGCATGGAGGTCCGATCTGGCTCAGCGGCCGGTCGACCCGAAGCCGTCCTCACCACGTGCCGAGGGCGGCAACTCGTCCACCAGGGTGAACCGGCACTCCTCCACCCGCTGAATGACCAGCTGGGCAATACGTTCACCCCGTACGACCTCGAAGGGCTCCGACGGGTCGGTGTTCACCATCAGCACCTTGAGCTCACCCCTGTAACCGGAATCGATCAGACCCGGGGTATTAAGACAGGTTACGCCGTGCTTCATAGCTAGCCCGCTACGGGGCTGGACGAACCCCGCGTAACCCTCGGGGATGGCGATAGCTGCCCCTGTCGGGACGAGGGCCCGCCCGCCGCCGGGGGCCAGCATCACGTCTTCGGCAGCCACTAGGTCGGCACCGGCGTCACCTGGCCGGGCATAGGCGGGGAGCGTTAGGTCGTCAACCAGGGCGACGAGGGGGATCTCCAGCACGGCGGCGACCCTAGCCGGGACCGTCGCCATCGAAGCCGTAGGCTCGGAGGCATGTTGGCATGGATGGACCTCGAGATGACCGGGCTGAACCCGGAGGACGACGCCATCATCGAGATCGCCACGCTGGTCACCGACGACGACCTGGAGGTGTTGGCCGAGGGCCCCGACCTGGTGGTGCACCAGCCTCCCGAAGTGCTCGACCGCATGGGCGAATACGTACGGTCTATGCACACCCGTAGTGGTCTTCTAGAGGCGGTTGCCGCCTCCACCACCACCCTGGCCGAGGCTGGCGACGCCACCCTGGCCTTCCTCCGGGAACACCTGGGCGAAGCGAGGACTGTCCCCCTATGCGGCAACTCCATCGGCACCGACCGACGGTTCCTAGCCCGGTGGCTCCCCGAGGTGGAGAACTTCCTCCACTATCGGTCGATCGACGTGTCGACAGTCAAGGAACTGGCCCGACGTTGGCACCCGGACGTCATCAAGTCGGCCCCCGAGAAGGCCGGAGGCCATCGGGCGCTGGATGACATCCGCGAATCGGTCGCCGAACTGCGTCACTACCGCGAATACCTGTTCACGACGCCCGCCGGATGACTGCCGGCCAGCCGCTTCGGCCACCGCTCGTGGTCGCTCCTAGGGTGTCCCGGTGACCGCGACGGCGACCCAACCCCCCAGCGCGGGGGACCCCGGCCGACCGGTACGCCAAGAACAGGAGGAGGCCTCTACCGAGGTCACCGAGGTGGGTCCCGGCCTCTACCGCCTCCAACTCCCCATTTCGATGCCGGGTCTGGGCCACGTCAACTGCTACGCCCTAGAGGATTCCGACGGTCTGGCCCTGGTCGATCCTGGTCTGCCCAGCATCGAATCCTGGCAAGCCCTAGGTGAGCGGTTAGCCCAAGTCGGGGCCCGCTACGAGCACGTCCACACCGCGGTCGTCACCCATAGCCACCCAGACCACTTCGGCGGTGTCCATCGCCTGCGCGACGACCACGGCACCCAGGTTCTAACCCATGCCGACTTCCGATCGGTGTGGGTCGACGCCGATCTAACCGACGACCTAGGCAGCGATCAACTGGACTTGGCCGATGACGAACATATGGAACAGGTGCGGTCCTTGATGACCCGCCCAACCCCGTGGGGCGCCACCCGGACACCGCCGTCGGCCACTGAGCTCAGGAAATGGGCCGAGATGGACACCACCGGTGGCTCCCGATCGTGGCGGGTCCCCGAGCCGTCGGCGACTATCGACGACGGTGACGAAGTCGAGCTGGGTGGACGACCCTGGCTCGCCCTCCACACCCCCGGACATACCCACGACCACCTGTGCCTCTTCGACCCGGTGGACGGGATCCTGTTGTCCGGCGACCACGTTCTTCCGACCATCACCCCTCACATCGGTGGCATCGGCCCTCTAGATGACCCGCTGGCCACCTTTTTCAGGTCTCTGGAGCGCATGAAGGAGCTCCCTGGACTCGCCGCGGTCCTGCCGGCCCACGGTCACCCATTCACCGACGTGTCCGGTCGGGTCGACGACATCGTCGGCCACCACGAAGACCGTCTGGAGACCATCCGGGAGGCGGGCCACAACCTAGGCCAGGGCACCGTCGAGTCGTTTATGCAGCGCCTGTTCAAAGAGCGCTCGTGGGGCGATATGGCGGCCAGCGAAACGTACGCCCACCTAGAACATCTCAGAATCCTGGGACAAGCAACCCGAAACGAAGTCGCAGGTCAAGCGGTATATCTCACCCACTGATTTAATCGTTTGACGGAGTTAGGCCCATCGACTGGTGTGTAACCTGATCCGGCGGCCCTACAGTGGACCTCGGATTGGGTGGCTTTCCGCCGCCGGACCAAACCACGGAACGACCAGCACCATGCACAAGATCCACTGCCACCGCCCCGGCCATCCGGCCGGCACACACGTGATCTCGTCGCGCGCACATCTGTCCGTAAAGCCGGACAAGTCGATGATCGTCGCCTATCCGACCTTTTCGACGACCGTGTCCCAGACCAACGGTTTTTGGACCACCCACCAGCGGCCCCGGGGAGCAACCAGCTGATCAGCTGAACGCAGACCAAATCCCCGAGGCCGCCGGAGAAATCCGGCGGCCTTCTCCGTTTTTCACCCGCTTACCACCGCAATACATCAGAACTGGAAACCAACCAGAAGAGAGAAAGCAGAAGACCATGCAGGCACTTACGTTCGAACGGGAAACCTGGCGGCAGCAAGCCGCCTGCGCCCAGCTGGGCGTTCCCACCGCCGTCTTCTTCTCCGACGACTTCGGGGACATCATCCAGGCCAAGCGCATCTGCGCCGACTGTCCGGTGCTCGAGTCGTGCCTAGAGGGCGCAATTAACCGTCGCGAGCCGTGGGGGGTGTGGGGTGGTCAGTTATTCCGCAACGGCCACATTCTGACCAACAAGCGTCGTCGAGGCCGACCCTCCAAGGTCCCACGACCTGAGGACCAGCTCCCAGTGGTGCCAATCCCGGCACGCCTACAACAAGAGCTGCTTTCCGCCTGACCGGAGCCTCCACCGGACAGAGGCCGCTCCGGGATCCGGTTCCCCCCCGCCGGATCCCGGAGCGGAAACACACGATCGCCGAATGTACGGGCCGGGGTGACGCCTCAGCGAGCCCCGGCCCGTCGGCACCAACCACCGTCTTGTCTACCTAGGCGGCGAAACCCGGAAGGGGTTCCGGTACCTTCGTAGTTCGTGTCTCGCTCACCGCATCGCGGCCGCCCCGTGGCGGCACTCCTCGCCGCCCTCACTCTGTTCGGGGCCTCGGCGGCCTGCGTTAGCTCTGGGACCGGGACCCCCGATCGGCAGGATGGCGAGGTTCTCAACCGGAGCTTCTTGCTCTGGGACGGGACCAAGACCACCCTGGCTGACTTGGTGGCCGACGATGGTCGACCCGTCGTGGTCAACCTGTGGGCCACCTGGTGTACCCCGTGCCTGGAGGAGATGCCCGACCTCCAAGCCACCCACGCGGCTCTGGGAAATGAGGTCCGGTTTCTGGGCCTCAACGTGAGCGACTCGCCTACCCGGGCGGCCGATCGGGCTGACGAGCTGGGAATCACCTATCTGCTGGGCCGGGACCCCGACGGCGGGTTCACCGTGGCGTTGGCCGCCGTCGGCCTCCCGGTCACGGCCTTCGTGGATCGACGGGGCGCCCTAGCCCATGTCCACCACGGCCCGCTGGAAGTTGACGATCTCGTGTCGAATATCCGGGAGCATTTGTCGTGATCAGTGTCGGACTGGCCGTGCCGTTCACTCTGGGCATCGTGACGGCCATCAACCCCTGTGGGTTCGCCATGCTCCCCACGTGGCTCGGGTACTTCCTGGGGCGAGACACTGCGGATCGCCACGCCCGACCCGAACAGGTGGTCCGGGCCGTATCGGTCAGCCTCACCCTCAGCGCGTCCTTCGTAATCCTCTTCGGGGCCCTCGGCCTGGCTGTCAATTCGATCACCAGCGAGGCGACCATCGCCGACAAGACACCGTGGGTGACCGTAATCCTCGGTCTTTGCCTCGTCCCCTATGGACTCGCCCTCCTCACCGGCCGACAGGTCCGCATCCCGTTTTTCAAGCCGGGCCGCGGCCCACGCGACCGGGAATTCTGGTCGGTGGTGGGCTTCGGTGCCTCGTATGCCGTGGTATCGATCAGTTGCTCGGCTCCCATCTTCCTGTTGCACGTTGCTGGGAGTTTCGGACGCGACGGGATAGTGAACGGTATTGCCGTCTACCTAGCCTACGCGGCCGGGATGGCAGCCATCATTACTTCGCTGACCCTGTCACTGGCCCTGGCCAGGGGCGGCCTGGTTAGACACCTCAGGCGCCTCCTCCCCCACTTCGACCGAATCGGTGCCCTAGCCCTACTGCTGGGTGGCACCTACCTGATCGTCTACGGCATCTACGAGATCCGGATCCTCGGGAACCCGACCATCGGCTCTAACCTGATCGTGGACGCCGTTACCGACCTGCAGTCGCACCTCACCAACTGGGCCGCCGGAATTGGCGGCCTGCGCCTTGGCCTCGCCCTTTGGTTGGTGGTGGCCACCCTTGTGGTGTGGGGAATCGGCCCGGCATTGATCGGTCGAGCCCGCCATGTCATACAACTCTCCCTGCTCACCGCCTGGGTAATCGCCGAGGGCCTGTTCCACGGAGGCAGCCTGGTGGTTCTACCGGTCGGGCGACTGGTGGTGACCTGGCCGGTCCGAGTAGGTAACTGGGTGGACCAACCGTGGAGGTGGGCCACCCCGTTGGAGGCCGTGGCCACCGCCCTGGTCGCCCTGGTCGCCTACGGCGCCATACGAGGGGTAATAGCGAGGAGCCGCCGATGAGTCGCCCCGCTGAAACGACCCCCGGTCCCGGGCCGGTCACCCCGATCGGTAGCTTCGCCGAGTTGCTGGCCCTACCTGGTGTGGCCGAAGAGGTGGAGATCCGCTCGACAGTGGGTGTATGTGCCCTCCACGGGGGCGGCCTGGAGCGAGCCACCGAGATAGTGGCCCGGGAGGTAGCCGCCCGAACTGGGTCGTCGTACTACGCGGTGATCCAACCCGACGGCTCGCGCCGCCACCTTCCCTCGACGCTTTTCCTCCCCGGAGTTTCCGACGCCCTGGACGCTTTCCTCTATCGGGTGGACACCGTCCTGTCCGTTCACGGCTACGGCCGTGACGATGACTTCTGGGCCGTGCTAGTCGGTGGAACGAACCGGACCCTGGCCCACCACCTAGCTGGCCACCTCCGGGGCCTGCTACCCGAGGAGTACCGGGTGGTTGACGACGTGGGCGCCATGCCGAGCACGCTTCGCGGACTACATCCCGATAACCCAGTGAACCGATCTCCCGGCGGTGGTGTTCAGGTTGAGTTACCCCCCGGCGTCCGGTGGAACCGCGACCACCGGGACTGGTCCGACCACGACGGGACGCCCCGATCCGAGCAACTCGACCTAGTGATCGAGGCCCTGGCCGCCGCGCTATCCGACCCTCCGGCAGGGAATGGAACCTCCAGCCCCTAGGGGGCGCGGCGCTCCACCACCCAACCGTCCTGCTCCCGGCGGTACCGGATCCGATCGTGGAGACGGTCGGGTCGCCCTTGCCAGAATTCCACTGTGTCTGGGCGAACCCGGTAGCCCCCCCAGTGGTCAGGACGCTCCACCTCCCGACCGGCCCAGCGCTCCTGTTGCTCGGCAAACGTCCGCTCCAGCGTCGCTCGGTCGGCGACCACAGCACTTTGGTCCGATGACCAGGCCCCTAGTTGACTGCCCCGGGGGCGGGTGGCCCAGTAGTGGTCGGACTCCTCGTCGGTCAGGCGCTGGGCGTCGCCGACAACCCGCACCTGGCGACGCAACTCGGTCCAGCTGAAGGTGAGAGCGGCCCGGCGAGCGGCCTCCAACTCGGTGGTCTTGTCGCTCGTCTTCGGCACCACATACGGAAGCATACTCATGCCCATCGGGATCGTCGTCGGTCACGGCATCGCGATCGCGATAGGCACCAAGGCTCAATACATGGCCACCCTCGTTACCGGCATGGAAAACCGCCGGACGGGCAGCACCAACCTCACCGAGGATGGTGGAAACTTCGATTTCGCAAACCTCTGATCCCGTATCGACTGGGGTCCTGAACGCACGGGAAAAGATAGAATGTTTGAAGACGCACTGCAGGAACAGCTGTTCCAGTCCAGCACCCTCCTTCCTGCTTTCGGTTTCATCATCGCGGCACTCGCGATCGTCGCGGCCATGTCCTTCGTGGTCCCGGCCATCTCCCGGCGCATGATCCCGGCCCCCAAGGCGACGCGCCTCGGTGATCATATCAAGTTCGAACACATGGACAAGGAAGGTCGCGTGATCGTCGGTGAGGACGACATGCGATCGGTCGTTCTCTCCATTCGTGGCACCGACCTCCGCTTCAACGACTCTTCGCAGCAACAGCTTCTGAAGAACGCGCGCGAGAACTGGCTCGAACTCATGGCCAAGCAGGGAATTCGCGTCCGAATCTTCATGATCCGTGACCGTCTTCCCAAGGCGACCAACTATGAGCATTCCCACGGCATCATGAAGCGGGTCTCGGAGACCTGGGCGAGGAATCTCTCCAACGCGCTCTCCACGGAATACTATGCCGTTCTCAGCCATCGCTCGAAGCAGCCTGTCGACATCGCTCTCGACGAGGCCGTCGATCAGACCAAGTCCATCTTGAGCGATTACCACGTTACCGAATTGGTCGACAACTTCGAGCACGCCGAATCCATCGAAGACGGCATCGATCTGGACGAAGTGCGATACGATCGCATGACGCCTGCAGCCTTCTTCGGTCGCATGCTCGCTCCGGTCAGCCGCCCGGTACCCTTCACAAGGGATCTTCGTGGCAATCTTTCCTACGCCGTGACGACCGACAACGTCCGTTACGATTCAGACAAGGGCATGTTCGAGTTCACGAGCGGCAGCCTGAAGCGCTATGCCGCGACTCTCGTCATCGAAGAATGGCCGACGACCATGACCGAGGCATACATGCTCGAGCTTCTCTCCAATCCGGTCGAATTCACGGTCTGTCACGACATTCAGCCCATCGGCAAGACGAAGGCGATGGCAGAGATCGCGTGGAAGGGAAAAGTGGCTCCCGGCCTCCAGCCCGGTGCGGACACACAGGAACAGTTCTACGCCGTCGAGGCCGCTCTCCAGCCTGGCTCCGAGGAAGAGCAGGAGATGGTCTCGGTCCAGACGCTTATCACCATCTACGGCGATACGCCCGAGGACGTCCTCAAGGCCCGTTCGGCGGTCAACCAGCTGCGCTCCATCGGGATCACCCCGGTATGGCCGAAGCACACGATGCCGCAGCACTGGTTCGGACAGTTCCCGGGATTCGACGCTCAGAGTCGTCCCCAGAAGATCCTGACCGGCGAAGCGGCCATCCTCGCGACCTTCCACTACAATCCGTCGGGCGAGCTGAACTCCGATTGGGGCCAAGGTCCGATCGCCATGTTCCAGACAATCGAGGGTGCTCCCTACTCGTTCCAGTTCCACGCTCCCGGTGGCGGCAGCCCTCCGTTGGGACACTGCGTCTCCATCGGTCCGTCCGGCGCCGGTAAGACGACA
>PBDJ01000011.1 GCA_002717365.1 Acidimicrobiaceae bacterium
CTGGATGTCCTCGCCGGAACCCACCTCAACGGTGCCCAACGAACCATCACCCAAATGGTCACCAACCGTGCCGACCTCTTCAGGAGCCGGAGCAGCCGTCGTAGCCGGAGCAGCCGTAGTAGCCGCCGGAGCAGCCGTCGTAGCCGCCGGAGCAGCCGTAGTAGCCGCCGGCTCGGCCTCATCAGAGCCACAAGCCCCAGCGATCAAGGTGAATACAAGCCCTAGGGCAAGAAGAACACGTCGCGATCGATGCATGGGTCCCCTCCATGTTTCGGAAACTGTTGATGTCGGAATCTATTTGGTGGTGTTTCACCGCGGGAGCGGGGCGACACCGCACTTACCGAGTTGACGGTACGGGACCGTACTGTATTCTCGTTCCACCGCCAACGCCCGACCGACGGTGCGACGATCAGTCGAGCCCTAGAGGGGGGACGGAGAACACGGTGTCCGGCTCCGAAATGGAGACGCTATGGCAGAAAACAGGGTCGACGCAACGGCGGAGGGTGACGATCCGGTGACGGTTAGTGGCGCCGCTGAGCCCGATCCGGGCGGTGACGCCATTCTGGACACGGCAATTCAGCTCCTGGTCGACGGTGGTCTGTCGGCGTTTACCATCGACCGACTGGCCTCGGCCGCCCGGGTATCCAAGACGTCGATTTATCGACGGTGGCCCGACAAGAAGGCCGTCTTCCGGGCCGTTCTGGGTCGGTGGGGCCACCGGGCCGAGGTTGTTGACGTGGGGGACTTCGCCACCGAACTCGACCAGTGGTATGCCGATCGCCAAGACGCCTACAACCGGGAGGGGTTCCGCGAGGTGGCGACCAGCCTGCTTGAGCTTTCCGTTCACGACCCGGAGATCGGCCGAGCTATGGACGCCGATCGCCGGTCTGGTTGGACCGCTATGCGCCAGATCCTCCGCAGGGCCCTCGACCGGGGGGAGATTACTGGGGTTGACGACCTGGACCGTCTTGAGCAGTTCTTCCTGGGACCGATCTACTGTCGGGCCGTTCTTGAGGGCCAGGAACTGGACGACGCCACGATCGCCGACTTCCGACGCCTTTCCCTCGCCGCTGTCGGCTACCGGAAGGCCTTGAGGGCATGATCACCGTTTATCCGGCCCGTCGGATCCACACCATGGACCCGTCGTTGCCCGAGGCCTCAGCGGTGGCTGTGCAGGGCGACCGGATCGTGGAGGTCGGCTCGCTGGAATCGCTCCGGCCCTGGTTGGACGTCCACGACCATGTGGTCGATGACCGGTTCGCCGATGCTGTCTTGCTGCCCGGCCTCATCGACCCGCACGTCCATCCGCCCCTCATGGCCATTCTTCTGGCCACCGACTGGATTACCCCCGAATCGTGGAACCTGCCCGGCGGCGTTGTCGAGGCCACCGTCGGCCATGAGGCTTACCGGGACCGGCTGGCCGGACTGGAAGCCGTCCACCCTTCCGGTCAGCCGTTTGTGACGTACGGCTGGCACCAGCAGTACCACGGCTCGATCAGTCGATCCGACCTCGATGCCATCTCGACTACTCGACCACTCGTGGTATGGGCTAGGTGCTTCCACGAGCTCTGGTGCAACGGTGCGGCCTTGGAGTGGCTTGATGCCGCCGAAGGGGCGGCATGGGACCCCCACATTGACCTCGAGGCGGGTCGGCTGTGGGAGTCCGGGCTCGTCTGGGGCCTAAACACTCTGCGAAAGGATCTCTTCGCCGATGGCCGGTACGAGGTGCTGATGGAGGACGTCGCCACCCTGGTCCACCGCGGTGGTGTCACGACGATTGCCGACGCCGGCTTCGGGGGCATGGCCCTGCCCGACCGAGAACTGGAGGTATTGGCCCAGGTTCACGAAGGGGACCACATCCCGTTCCGCCAGTACCTGATTCCCCAGGTCCCCATTTTCAAGCGGGAGTACGGGTCCGACATGTTCAACCGCATCGAAGCCCTGGCCGAGCGTTCTTCGGAGCGCATCCGGTTCTTGGACGCCGGCAAGTTTTTCGCCGACGGAGCTTTTATGGGCCAGATCATGCAACTCCGGGAACCCGGCTTCATCGATGGCCACCAGGGGACATGGATGGTCGACCCGGATCGCATCGCCCACCACATGCGACCCTTCTGGAACGCTGGAAAGCAGGTAAACGTCCACGTCACTGGCGACCTCGGGGTGGACGCCGTGCTGGACGCGATTGCCGAACTGCAGGAAGAGAAGCCCCGGTTCGACCACAGGACGGTGCTACACCACTTCGGTATCTCGACCCAGGCCCAGTCCCGCCGGGCCGCCGCTCTCGGTTGTGCTGTTCAGGTCAACGGCTACTACCTCCGGTACTTCGGCGATCAGTTCGTGGCCGAAGGCGTGGGCGCTGAGCGGGCCTCTCTGATGACCAGAGTGGGATCGGCCCGGCGTAACGGCATGAGCGTGGCCCTGCATTCCGATCTACCGATGGGGCCGCTTCAACCGATTCTCGGGGCGTCGATCCTGGCCACTCGGGTGTCGGGCTCCGGTGCCGTCCTCGGACCGGAAGAGTGTCTGAGCCCTTATGACGCCCTAGCCGCCGTCACCATCGAGGCGGCCTGGCAGCTCCGACTCGACCACGAGGTCGGCTCTCTGGCCTCCGGAAAACTGGCTGACCTGACGGCATTGGAGGAAGACCCGTTCGAGCGAGATCCGTCGACCTGGCCTGACATCGATATCCGCGCCACCATGCTGGCCGGTCGGGTCTATCCGCTGACCGGTTGATCGATCGACCGATGGGCGGGGGTCCGACGGAGCGCATCCCGATGGTGGTCCTGGGCGGCTGGTTGGGGGCCGGGAAGACAACGCTCATCAACCGCCTGCTGCGTGCCGCCCACGATGAGCGCATCGCCGTGGTAGTTAACGACATCGGCGAGGTCAACCTGGACGCTGAACTTGTCAAGGCCCGAGACGGCGACACGGTAGAACTCACCAACGGCTGCGTGTGCTGTTCGATGGGTGAGTCGCTGGCCCTGACGCTGCGCGACCTGGTCTTGTCCGAGCGCCCACCGGACCGGTTGGTCGTAGAGGCCAGCGGGGTGGCTGAACCCGACCGGGTAGCCGCCTACGGCGACCGACGTCGGATCCGGCCGGACGGCGTGGTGGTGGCCGTCGATGCGGTGGACGTCATACGACGGGCCGCCGATCCGACCTACGGACCACTGGTCTGCCGCCAAGCCACCGCGGCCGACCTCCTCGTGGTGACCAAGGCCGACCTCACGACCAACCAGGCAGAGTCCGCTCGCCGATGGTGCACCGCTGTGGCCCCCGGTACCCCCGTTGTGGTGGCGTCCGACGATGACGGGTGGGTGCCATTGGCCTTCGGCGAGTTGGACGCCGCCCTGCCCGTGCCGGCCGACGCCCTAGACGTCCCAGTGGTCGGTGCCACATGGACGGCTGACGGCACGGTGGATGTGGAGGCCGTAGTAGATGTCCTCGAGGCGTGGTCGGACCGGCTACTGAGAGCCAAGGGGGTTCTGACCGACCGGCACGGCTGGTCAGTGGCCGTGCACCTAGCCGGGGGCCGAGTCACTGTGGACCCATTCGCCGGATCAGCCTCCGGTCGTCTCGTCGCCGTCGCCCCATCCGGCTCCCTGGACATCGGCCAGTTGGTAGCAGCGCTCGACTCCACCCGATCCCCTTCCAGATCCGACCGGGACCTCGACCAGTCGACTACAGGAGGGGTATCCCAGCCGTGCTGACCCCGAAGCTCGTCGTGACCGTGATCAACCCTAAGACCGGCCGCCCCCGGCCCACNGTGCTCNAGACGCTGCCCGAACCGCTTACGGCAGCCGAACACGGCCTAATGGCGGGCGTTCCCGTGCCCGTCGANAAGAGGGTCCACCACGGGAACTGGACGGCCTGGCCCNACATCCGGTGGGCCCTTACCCACATGGACGAATTACGGGCTTCAGGNCGGATCAGCCGGGGGCCCGGAGCGGTCGACCCACTCCNCCCGTCCGAATCGGCAGAGACAGGAATCGACCTGGATNACTTGGCAATCGACAACGGAAGNGGGGGCGTCTGGACACTCGACGAGATGCTCCACTCCACCTACACCGACGCCTTCCTAGTGTTGCNCCGGGGAAGGGTGGTGGCGGAGCGCTACTTCAACGGAATGTGTCGTTCGACTCGCCATGGCATGTTCTCCATGACCAAGACAGTTACCGGGGTTCTGGCCCTGCTTGCCGTCGAGGACGGGGCGATGGGCCTTGACGACCCGGTGGTCGACCACGTACCAGAACTAGCCGATACGGCCTACGGGCCAACCACCATCCGCCACCTCCTGGACATGACAGACGGCATCCGGTTCGTGGAGGACTACGCCGACAACAGGTCAGACATTCACCGCTACGCAGTGGCTATGGCGTTCACTCCCGTGCCAGAGGACTGGGACGGACCGGACGGAATCCACGAGGCGATCCTCGGATTCCAAGCCCGCTCCGAAGTCCCCGGTGAGGTGTTTCTCTACAAGTCGGTTACCACTGACGTCCTTGCCTGGGTCACGGCCCGGGCCACCGATCGGAGGTGGATCGACGGGGTGTCCGAGAGGATCTGGGGGCCGATGGGCGCCGAGGAGGACGCCATGGTGATTCTGGATAATCACGGCATTGCCGTGTCCTCGGGCGGGATGTCGTGCACAGTGCGCGATTTGGCTCGGTTCGGGCGGATGCTGGGCCGGTCGGGCCGGGTCGGCGAGGGTGCCGATGAGCGCCAGGCCATCCCGACCCCCGTAGCCGATGACCTGGTGGCCGGGGGTGAGCCCTACCCGGGGAGCGGCGGGGGCTACCCCACCCGGGAGGGGTGGACCTTCCATCGCCAGTGCTGGAACCTGCAGAGCGTAATGGGGGCGTTCATGCCCATGGGTGTGCACGGCCAACGTCTGTTCTGCCACCCCGGGAAGGACCTGGTGGTAGCCAAGTTCGGATCACATCCGGTAACTGGCAACGTTTTCACCGACGTGACCCACGAGTCGCTTTACCGTCAACTCCTGGAGCGCTGCTGACCGGAACGCAGGCTTTGGTGGAATCAGGCCTCGTACTCGGTTACACCGTCCACCACGGTGGCTCGCACGCTGATGTCCCGGATAGCCATCGGGTCCACGACGAACGGATCGTCGTCCAGCACCACCAGGTCGGCCAACTTCCCGACCTCCAGCGTGCCCTTGAGGTGTTCCTCCCGGTTGAGGAAGGCGGCCGCCGAGGTGTATCCGGCCACCGCATCAGCGACCCGGGCCCGCTGCTCGGGTCCCAGGAGCTCACCGTCCCGTGTGATCCGGTTGACGGCAGCCCAGATGGTGAACAACGGATCCAGTGGGGTGACTGGCATGTCGCAGTGCAGGGCGTGCACGATGCCGTGGGCCGTGAAACTGGCCAGCGGGTCGACGCGCGATCCCCTTTCTGGACCCAGGAAGCGGTCCCGGTGCCGGTCGCCCCAGTACCAGATGTGGTTGGCGAACACTGACGCCAGCACCCCGAGGCGGGCCATGCGTTCCAGCTGGTCCTCGCGGGCCGTCTGGCAGTGCTCGATGCGGTGCCGGTGGTCGTGGCGAGGAAGGGTGGCCAGTGCGGCCTCGAAGGCCTCCAGCGTGTTGTCGATGGCCGCGTCACCGTTGGCGTGCACCGCCACCTGCCACCCGTTGGCATGGGCATCGGTAACCAGATCGACCAGTTGGGTGGCGGGGATGACCTCGTACCCGTTGACGTCGGGGCGGTCGTGGTATCCCTTACACAGGCAGGCCGTGTACCCCTGGATGGACCCGTCGGAGATGAACTTGAGAGCACCGATAGACAGCCATTCGTTGCCCATGCCGGTGCGGAAGGGCAGAGCGTTTGCAAACTGCCAACCGGGGAAGAGGCGGGTGCGGACCCGGATCGAGTTGTCCTCTACTCCCTCCTGGTAGATGGCGTACATGGCCTCGTCCATCACCAAGGCGTCAGTCATAGTTGTGGTGCCGACCTTCAGGCAGTGGTCGCTGATGCTCTTAGCCCCAGCCCGCATGGCCGCTGGGTCGGCGAACGGAAGGACGGCTCCTACGGCGAAGTTGGCTGTCTCCTCCATACATCCGTTGGGTCGACCCGACTCTTCACGTTGGAAGTGGCCGCCTTTCGGGTCGTCGACATCGTCGGTGATACCGGCTAGGTCCAGCATCCGGTCGTTGGCGTAGCCGAGGTGGCCAGAGATGTGCCGGATGTAGACGGGATGCTCGGTGCTGACCCGGTTGAGGTCGTGTCGGGTGAGGTGCCTGTTGTCAGCCATGATCGAGTCATCAAAGCCCCACACGCTGATGGGTTCGTCGGCCGGTAGGGCGGCTGCAGCCTTCCGGAGAACATCAACTACGTCGTCAATGGATCGGCAGTCGGGGTAGCCGATCTGGGGAGATCCGAGTTGCACGCCGGCGGCGATGGGGTGCATGTGGGTCTCAATGAAGCCGGGCAGCACCGTGGACCCGTCGAGGTCGATGACTTCGGTGTCCGGTCGGACCAGGGCGTCGACATCGGCTCGGCTACCTACGGCGACGATGCGCCCCTGCCAGGAGGCCAGTGCCTCGGCGGTTGGGGTTACGGGGTCCAGGGTCCGGAAGGAAGCGTTAGTGAATAGCCGGTCGGCGATGGGCACCGTCAACTCCGGTTTCGCTTGTCCAGCAGACGAGTCAGGTAGGCCTCGCGCGAGGCTCGGCCCTCGGGGTCGCGAAGGGCAGCGGTCAGGCCGTCGGCATCGGACCATGACCGACCGGTGCCGACCATCTGGTCGGTCACCGCGTTGACGTGACGCTTGGTGGCTAGCACAGCGGCCCGGGGACGCGAGGCCACCTCCTCGGCGAGTTCGTCGACTGCCGAGTTGAGGTCGGCAGCTGGCACGATCCGGTTCAGGAACCCAGCGTTCAGGGCCTCCCGGGCGTCGAACGGCCGACACGTCATGACCAGTTCCTTGGCGAGTGCTGGGCCGATTTCGCGGACCAGCCTGGGAATCCCTCCCCAAGCCAGTGGGATACCTAGGTCCACTTCAGGAATGGAGAACGAGACCTCGTCGGTGGCGATCCGTAGATCACAGGCCGCGGCGAGTACCAGGCCCCCGCCCACAACGTGGCCGTGCAGAGCGGCTACCAGCACCGGGGAGGTCCGCTCCAGGGCATCGGCCATGAGGCGGCCGGTATCGGCCGGAACCCGACCTCCGGCCGGCGACGGGCCCTCATCTCCGAACACCGTCAGGTCGAAGCCACTGCTGAAAGCTCGACCGGCACCCCGCACTACTACCACCCGAAGGTCGGCCTGGTGGTCAAACCAGGCCGCGGCGTCGGCAACCTCGGCCATGAGTTGGTTAGACAGAGCGTTGAGCCGGTCCGGCCGGTTCAGGGTCAGAGTGGCCCGGCGACCATCGCATTCGACCCGGATGGTCTCGAAGTCGGGGGTAGTGCTCATCATGTCCGGATTCTCGTCCGGCGGCCGGCCGGGTACGTCACCGGACCGAGGTTCGCTGGACCCGAAATCAGCTGGTGGCCGGTTCCAGAGTGACCTGGGCTGATAGGGCATCGCCCTCCACAAGGTCGATACCAGTGGCCCGGGCGGCAGCCGCAACGTCGTCTAACACAGGGCGCAGCAGGGCCAGACGCTCGGCGCTGTCAGTGAGCGTGCAGGCGGTGACCGGGGTGGCCAGCGAGCGCTTCTCGGTCGTCTTGTGGCGTCGAATCTCAGCCAAGGCGGCGGCGGCCACCGCAGCGGTGGTTGGATTCACATGTTCCCCGTCGGCAGCTGCCGCATCCCGCAGCTCGTCCGCGGTGGGCCAGGCCTGGCGGTGCACGGACCCGCCCCGCCACCACGACCAGACCTCTTCGGTCACAAAGGGGAGGAAGGGAGCGAAAAGGCGCAAGAGAGTGGACAGGGCCAGCCGTAGGGCGTGGCGGGCCGACTCGGCTCCCGCCTCGTTGCCCTCGTATGCCCGGCTCTTGACCAACTCCACGTGGTCGTCGGTGAACGTCCAGAACCACGCCTCGGTGCGTTCCAGCGCCCGGGCATAGTCAAAGCCATCGAAGGCCCGAGTGGCTTCGTCAACCAGGTCAGCCAGGCTGAGCAGCATGGCCCGGTCCAGTGGCTCGGTGATGGCCTCCGAATCGACAGCCAGCGGAGTTCCGCTGTCTGCTCCGAAACCCAGGGCGAACCGACTGGCGTTCATGACCTTGATGGCTAGCCGCCGGCCGATCTTCATCTGGCCGTCGTCGAACGCGGTGTCGGTGCCGGGGCGCCCGTTGGCCGCCCAGTACCGCACAGCGTCCGAGCCGTGCTGGTCCAAGAGGTCCAATGGGGTGACCACGTTGCCCTTGGACTTAGACATCTTCTTGCGGTCGGGGTCCAGAATCCATCCGCTGAGGGCGCAGTGGCCCCATGGGGCGGTGTCGGCTTCAAAGTGCGAACGAACGGCAGTAGAGAAAAGCCAGGTTCGGATGATGTCGTGGGCTTGGGGGCGGAGGTCCATGGGATAGGTGCGGGTGAAGAGATCGTCGTCTTCTTCCCAGCCGCAGGCGATCTGCGGGGAGAGTGACGACGTTGCCCAGGTATCCATGACGTCGGTGTCACCTACGAAGCCGCCGGGCCGCCCTCGTTGGGATTCGTTGTAGCCGGGTGCTGGATCCGATGACGGGTCGACCGGGAGGTCAGCCTCAGCGGGGACGATCGGGGTGTCGTGTATCGGTTCGCCGTCGTCGTCCAACGGGTACCAGAGAGGTAGTGGAACGCCGAAGAACCGCTGACGGCTGATCAGCCAGTCGCCGTTCAGTCCGTCGATCCAGTTGGTGTAGCGGGTCTGCATATACGGCGGATGCCAGGCCATCTGGTCACCCCGGGCGATGAGGGCGGCTCGGAGGTCGGCGTCCCGGCCTCCGTTGCGGATATACCACTGGCGGCTGGTGACGATCTCCAACGGCTTGTCGCCCTTCTCGAAGAACTTCACCGGATGGGTGATGGCCTCAGGCTCGCCGACCAGCTCGCGGGTCTCCCGGAGGATCTCCACCATCTCGGCCTGAGCAGAGAAGACCGTCTTGCCGGCCAGGCGGGCGTAGGCAGCCAGACCGGCCTCGGAGTCCACCCCAGGTGGCGGTTCCGGGTTGATCCGCCCGGCCCGGTTGATGATGGCTCTCACGTCCAGACCCAACTCGCGCCACCAGGTCACGTCGGTGGTATCGCCGAACGTGCAGATCATGGCGATGCCGGTGCCCTTTTCCGGGTCGGCCAGCTCGTGGGCTCGGACGGGGACCTCCACACCGAAGGCCGGGGTGGTCACCATGGAGCCAAACAGAGGCTGGTAGCGCTCGTCATCGGGATGGGCCACCAAGGCCACGCAGGCGGCTACCAGTTCGGGCCGGGTAGTGGCGATGAGGACGTCGTCACCGTCGGAACGATGGAAGGCCAACGTGTGGTAGGCGCCGGGGCGTTCCCGGTCCTCCAGCTCGGCTTGAGCGACGGCGGTGCGGTGGGTTACGTCCCACAGGGACGGGGCCTCGATCTGGTACGCCTCGCCGCGGGCCAGATTTCGGAGGAAGGCCCGCTGAGAGGCCCGTTGGCAGCGCTCGTCGATGGTGGCGTAATGCTGAGTCCAGTCCACGGACAGACCGAGACGCCGGAAAAGGGTCTCAAAGGCCCGCTCGTCCTCAGCGGTGAGCACGTGGCAGAGGTCGATGAAGTTGCGGCGGCTGATATCGATCTCGCCCCGCTTCTTAATGGCGGTTGAGTCGCCGGCGTCATCGGGGGCGGCGAAGTCTGGGTCATAGGGCAGCGACGGCTCGCAGCGCACCCCGAAGTAGTTCTGGACCCGCCGTTCGGTGGGCAGGCCATTGTCGTCCCACCCCATGGGGTAGAAGACCTCGCGCCCGGCCATGCGCTGGTAGCGGGCGATGGTGTCGGTGTGGGTGTAGGAGAACACATGCCCGACATGCAAAGAACCAGAGACCGTAGGGGGCGGGGTGTCGATAGAGAATACCTCGGAGCGTTCTCGGGTCCGGTCAAAGCGATAAGTGCCCCGCTCCTCCCAGACGGCGTCCCACCGTTCCTCGATCCCTTCGAGATCGGGCCGCTCAGGGATAGTGGGAACGGGCGCGGCGGCCGTTGCATCGGGGTGATCCATGACTGTCCGAGACTACCGGCGGGCCTCCGGCACCCCGCTAGCCTGCGCCGCCGTGACCCGCCACGCACGAGGCTTCGAGGATCGTCGGCGCGCCCACCCTCCAGGCTTCGGTGTGGTGTGGTTCACGGTGGCCCTGGACATGGTGGGGTTCGGGATCATGCTGCCCGTCCTTCCCTTGTACGCCGAGGAGTTCGGAGCCTCTCCAGCCCTGGCCGCCGCAGTGCTGGCCGTTTTCTCGGCCGCCCAGATGGTGGTCGCCCCGTTGTGGGGGCGCCTCTCGGACCGGGTGGGACGCAAGCCAGTGCTGGTCGCCGCGCTGGTCGGTTCTTCGCTGGGCAGCCTGGTCACCGGTCTGGCCGGCGCCCTGTGGGTGCTGTTTCTGGGCCGGGTCCTGGACGGGGCGTCCGGGTCGTCGTACGCCGTGGGTCAGGCTGCGGTAGCCGACCTAGTCGAGCCGGAGGATCGCCCCCGACTGCTGGGCCTGCTGGCCGCCGCTTTTGGGGTGGGCTTCGTAGCCGGCCCGCTGATCGGATCGGTTGCTGCCCTGGGTGGTCGGGAACTCCCGTTCTTCGTAGCCGCCGCACTGGCCGCCACCAACGCTCTGGTGGCTCTGGTGCGCTTGCCGGCAGGGCGCCCGGCTCCGACCGGCGCTTCGGGGCTCCGAAGCGGGGGACTGACCTCTTGGGGCTCGGCGGGACCGGTTGTGCGGCGCCTGGCCGGTCTGGCCATGGTGGCCATGGTGGGTTTTGCCGGGTTTGAGGCCACGTTCTCCCTGCTGGTGGAGCGGCGCTTTCCAGAGGTTGGGGATCCCACGGTCTACGGACTGTTTGCCTCTATTGGTCTGCTGATGGTGCTTGTGCAGGCCCGGATCGTGGGCCCGGCCAACACCCGCTTGGGGACCAGATCGACTCTGCGTACCTCCCTGGTTCTGGTGGCCGCGGGCATGGTCGTGCTGGCGGCGGGGGGAGGCTGGCCCGGTCTGGCCGTCGCCTTGGTGCTGCTGGTCGTGGGCCAGGGGGTGTTCGGGCCGACGTTGTCCAACGCCACGGTGGAGACGGTTCCTGTCGAAGGTCGAGGGGCGGCTCTCGGGTTGCAGCAGGGAGCGGGGGCGTCGGGACGGATCCTCGGACCGCTGCTGGCAGGCCTGCTCTTCGATCGAGTGGGGGTAGAAGCCCCGTATCTGGTGGCCGCCGCGTTGGCTCTGGCCGCACTGGCCCTTGTGCGGCGCGCCGACCGCTGACTTGTCTGGTTCCGCGGTCAGGCCGACCAGGTCAGGGGGAAGCGGTCGTCGTCGGCCGGGTACTCACCGGGGATGGCTGTGGTGTCGTCCTGGGTGACACTCGGATCACAGCCGGGGTGTGGCGCCCAGACGGCGTCGTCCCCCAGCCAGCGGGTGGACAGGGCGGTCCGTCGCTGCGTGCCGGAGTTGCCCGGCGAACCGTGGACGATCCACGACGAGAACACCAGGGCGTCGCCCGGGTCAACGTCGAAGCCCACGATGTCCCAGGTGTGACGGGTCGCCTCGATATCAGGACAACGTTCGCCCACGAAGTCAGCCGTCCATGCTGATTCTCCGGTAAACGGCTCGGGTGCGAAGTACCGGTCCCAGCGGTGTGAGCCACGCACGAACTCCAGCGAACTTTCGGGCACGCTGGCCTCAGTACACGCCACCCACACGGAACAGATTTGTTGGCCCAGGAACGGCCAGTAAGGAATGTCCTGATGCCACGGGGTGGGCGATTCGGTACCCGGCTCTTTTACCAGCAGGTGGTCGAAGTAGAAGCGGACCGTGCTGGAACCCATTAGAACTGCTGCCAACTCAGCTATACCGGACTCGAACACGAAGCGTTGCATGGCTGGTTCGGTGCGCCACAGGTAGCGGGTGGTGAAGAGCCGACCAGCCGCCGGTTCAGGACCGGTGTCGGTGACCCAGGGGCCCGGATCGGCGAGCTGCCGGTCAGCGAGGTCCTCGATCTCTGCTAGCAGGTCGGCGTCGACGGCATTCGGCACGTGGACCACTCCGTCATCGGCGAAGGCGTGTTTTTGCCCGTCGGTCAGGGTGGTGGTCTAGGCGGTAGCCATGCGTCGCACACCGTAGGGCCGGTAGCGTCGGCGAGTTGTTGTCGTAGCCTCCACTCGTGGACACGTCTGAGAACGCAGCCCTAGTGGCCGCCACGTGGTGGAAGAGGGGCAAGGCTGCCATCGTCGACGCCCTGATCTTCCTCGCCGTTGGCCTGGTCCCTGGGGCGGTCTTCTTCACCGGCTTCGTCGTGGCCTGGGACGAAGGCCCTCCAGACATGCCAGCGGGATTTTCGTTTGACAGTTCAGCGGTCCTGTTAATCGTGATCGGGGGGATCCTTGGTCTCGGATGCCTCATTTGGGCCGGCTGGCTGTTCGGCTATCGCCAGGGCCTCACCGGCCTGACACCCGGTAAGCGGCGCCTTGGCATTCACCTGGTCGACGAAGAATCCGGTCTGGTCCCGGGTGGTGCTAAGGGTGTGGGTCGCTGGCTGATCCCAGTCATCGTCGGTGGGATTCAAGGAATCGGCAGCGCCATCCAACTTATCGACATTCTGTGGCCGCTGTGGGACTCCAAGAACCAACGCCTCATCGACAAGGTCTTCAAGACCCGAGTGCTCGTCGGCTCACCTGCGGTGGTTGACACCGGGCCGCCTTTGCCAGAGAGCCCCATCATTAGTTGACCCCACCCGGACTGCAGGAAACCGGTCTGGGTAGGCGGTCGCCCGGCTGAGGACCAGTCTCCGGGCTAGCCCTACCATCCGGCTATGTCACGCTTGCGTCAGGTCCGAAGAGCTGAACTCCATCCGGGAGCCGAACCGATCTTCCAGTTGCTGTTCGGCGACCGGGACCCGGTCGACGAGCCCGGCACCCCGACGGGTACTCCGGGTGACTGGTGGACCACCTTTGCCCTGGTTCCCGACGTGTTCGACCATGCCGTGGCGGGATTTGCCCTGTACCGGAGTTCCCGGCGCCTGCTCGACCCGAAGCTCCGAGAACTTGGCCAAACCCGGGTTGGCTGGTGTGTGGGTAGCAGGTTCGTCTACTCCCAGCACTGCAAGTCCTGTCGAACCGTCGGCATCCCCGACGAGAAGATCGCTGCCATCGAGTCTTGGGAGACAGCCGATTGCTTCGACGACGCCGAACGGGCCGTCCTGGCCTTCACCGACGC
The DNA here is from genome assembly GCA_002717365.1 of Acidimicrobiaceae bacterium. Lineage (GTDB taxonomy): Bacteria > Actinomycetota > Acidimicrobiia > Acidimicrobiales > MedAcidi-G1 > UBA9410. Next base: position 13,316 of record PBDJ01000011.1, read on the forward strand.
CCTGTCCATCCAACACGGTCGGGTCCCCGATGGCGTGTTCGACGCCCTTAGGGACCACCTGTCCGACGAGGAGATCCTGGAATTGGCTTACATAGTTGGCACCTACGCAATGCACGGGGCGCTCAGCCGAGCCTTACGCCTCGAGTACGACGCCGAACCACGGGTCCTTGCTGAGGAACCCGGAGACGAAGAGTCACTCAGCGCCGATTACACCCGCGACGAGCTGAGGCGCATCTTCCGAGTAGTGGATCCCACGGACAGAGCCTGACCAACGACGTATTCCTCGGGTCCGCTCACCGTGTACCCACCGGATCGGCATCCTCCCCCGAACGGGTTCAGGTAAGACTCAAGACCTCGGTCAGCCGTTGACCGAGAACGAACTGTTGGGATTGATCTCCCGGTTGCGCCGGTAGAAGCCCATATCCATCTCGAGGCCCGTGTAGACACCGGCGACCACCACAGGGTCGGTGTCGTGGTCGTGGCCCCCCTCGACAGCCTCGATCAGCTCGGCCATGCAGTAGCCGGCCACCGGGGCATTCTTGAACTGATTACCGCTCGACCCAATGGCTACGTAGAAACCGGCCAGATCGGTCCGGTCGTAGATAGGGATCCAGTCGTCGGACACGTCGTAGAGGTCGACGATGCCCTTCTTCTCGGACGGCACACCGAGGTCGGGCATGCGGCGGGCCAGGCGCAGAACCTGGGCGTTCCACTGCTCGTCGGTCACCACGTCGTCGAAGACGTCGGGGTCGTCCACCCAGACCTGCGCGTCGCATGCCGGGTCTTCGGAGCCGATCAGAATGTTGTTGCCCGACTCGGGCCGGACGTAGATGGCCAGGTCGGAGTCCGATGAGTGAAGGCCGTCCTTTTCGAAATCCAGGTTGGTTGGCGACGGGACGTGGTGAACTTCATGGCGCAGGGCCTTGGTCTTGATGTTCATGGAGTCGTACACGCCGGCCATCTTGTTGATGACAAACGAGTGCGGTCCGGCCACGTTGACCACCACCGGTGCGTCGACCTGGGTACCGTCGGCCAGTGTGATCCCGGTCACCCGGTTATCGGCCCGACGGACTTCGACCACCTCAGTATTGAAGCGGAACTCGCCACCCTTGGCCTCGGTGGCCCGCTGCAGGTTGTGGGTGGCCAACTGTGGGTCGCTGACATAACCCGAGTCCGGGGTGTAGAGAGCGCCGATCAACTCTCCCTCCGGCTCAGTCCAGAAGCGATCGTCTTCGGGACGGCAGGGTTCGCCGTGGGTTCCGTGCTCGTAGAACGGGTAGCGCTCCCGGAGCTGATCGTTGTCCAGTATCTCGTAAGGCACGCCCACCTCGTCGAACAGCGGCAGGACCTTTTCGTGGTGTCCGCCCTCGAGCATGAACAGGACGGTTCCGCACTGCATGTACAGGGCGTGGCCGCGCTCGTCCTCACTGTCCAGGTAGTTCGACCAGTCCTTCCAATAGGAAAAGCCTTCGTAGGCCATGGCCACGCCGTCAAATGTTGAGTAGTGGGCACGCACGATGGCGCACGAATTGCTCGTTGACCCATAACCGGATGCTGGAAGTTTGTCGACGTTGAGGGTCTTCCAACCCTTCTTGGCCAACTCGAAGGCGGTGGCGCCGCCGATCACGCCGGCGCCGATAATGATGGCGTCGTAGCGTTCGTTGTCACTCATGATGCTTCCTCGGATCACTCTGGCTGTGCACCGTGGGCACACAGGCTGAACGTCTCGTCACTCGGATTACCAGCGTCCACAGGGACGCCCGGAGGAGGGCAACTGATTGGCTCAGCCGCGCATCCGCTCACCGGCGGGATCGTACAAGGGTTCCAACTGGAGGCGGGCTGGACGCATTTGTCCCAGGATCTCAACTTCGAATCCGTCAAGGCCGGCGGATCCGTCGGCGAGATGAGCGGGGATGTAGCCCAATCCGACGCTGCAGCCGATGTGGTGGGCGAAGCCACCGGAAGTGAGGAACCCCACACACTCGCCGGAGTGGAATACCGGCTCGTCGTGGATGGCATCGGCGTCGTCGGCGTTGATGACCAGGGTGACCAGGCGACGAGACGGGCCCCGTTCCAACTCATTCCGGGCCGCCTCCCGGCCGATGAAGTCGGTCGGCTTATCCACCTTCACAAACTGCGACATGCCGGCCTCGGCCGGGGTGAAGTCAGGCCGGTACTCCAGGTTCCATACACCAAACCCTTTCTCTAGGCGCAGAGACATGAAGGCCCGACTTCCGAACGGGGTGACGTCCAACTTGCGGCCTTCCCCTCCGGATCCACCGGCTGCCACGATGGCCTTCCGCAAGGTCTCCTGATGTTCCTCGGTGCAGTAGAGCTCGTAGCCCAACTCCCCGGTAAACGACAGGCGGGCCAGCACCACGGGCACCCCACCAACCGTCATTTCCCGTAGGTCCCGGAACCGCAGGCCATGGTTGGAGACGTCCTCGTCGGTTAGCCGACTCAAGAGGTCTCGAGAATCCGGACCAGAGAGGGACCAGCCCAGCAGGTCTTCGCTCCGGTCGACGACCGTCACCCCCTCGTCGGGGAGGTGATGCAGTAACAGACGCATGGTGATGGCCGGCATGGCACCCGAGCCGAACAGCACGAACCGGTCCTCGGCTAGGCGACCCACCGTCAGGTCGGCGGCCAGCCGACCCTTAGGGGTCAGGACCGGGGTGAGAGTCAGACGTCCGACCTTCGGTAGGTGGTTGGCCACGATGCCATTTAGGAAGCGAGCAGCCCCGGGGCCCGAGACCTCGTACTTGGCGAAGTTGGCGATTTCCAGGAGGCCGACACCGGTACGCACGGCTTGGCACTCCTCAGCGACTGGTTCGAATGCGTTGGACCGGCGAAAGGTGGGGATTTCGATCTGTCCGGGACCGTCCGGGGAAAACCAGAGGGCATGCTCCAAGCCGAAGGATGCGCCCCACACCGCTCCCTGGGCGTCCAGGGCGTTGTACGACGGCGTAGTTCGCCATTCCCGGGCCGCCGGCAACTCCTCGTTGGGGTAGGTGAGCATGAAGCGTCGCCGGTAGTTCTCCTGGGACTTCAGGAAGGTGTAGTCCCTGGTGGCGAAGCCTCCGAACCGGCCGACGTCCATGGCGTACACGTCCATCTCAGGTTCACCGTCAATGATCCACTGGGCCAGACATAGGCCGACGCCGCCGGCCTGGCAGAGCCCGGCCATCACCGCGCAGGCCACCCAGTAGTTGTCGATGCCGGGGACTGGGCCAATGAGTGGGTTGCCATCCGGGGCGAAGGTGAATGGGCCATTAACGACCCGGGCGATGCCGGAGGAGGCGAGGGCGGGCATTCGCTGTTGAGCGATTTCGATCCGGTCGGCGAACCGCTCCAGGTCGGGAGTCAGCAGGCGCATCCCGAAGTCCAGGGGTGTGGTGTCGAC
>PBDJ01000005.1 GCA_002717365.1 Acidimicrobiaceae bacterium
AGGAACACGGCTCGGGCCAGGTCGTCCCGGTCGAGGAGCTCCTGAGTTGGGCCCTCGAATCGGATCTGTCCTTTTTCCAGGAAGATGGCCCGGTCGGCGACCGACAGGGCCACGTTCAGGGACTGCTCCACCAAGATGATGGTCTGGCCGCGCTCTTGGAGTCTCTCGACCAGGGCTAGGAGATCTTGGACCACCGTAGGGGCCAAGCCCAGGGAGAGCTCGTCGATGAGGAGGATCTCGGGGTCGTGGAGTAGGACCCGGGCCAGGGCCAGCATCTGCTGTTGTCCTCCGGACATTGATCCAGCTCGCTGGTTCTGCCGGTCCGTCAGGTTGGGGAAGAGGTCCAGGACCTCGGCGATCCGGCGCTCCACGTCCTCTCGGTCGCCTCGGTGGATGTAGCCGCCCATCACCAGGTTCTGGCGGACCGTCATGTCGGGGAAGACGCCCTTGCCCCCGGGGAGTTGTTGGATGCCGAGACGGGACCGGAGTTGTGGCGAGGTGTAGGTGATGGTTCGTCCGTTGAGCCGGACGACGCCCCGGCGAGGCATACCGAGGCCACTAACCACTCGCAGGATGGTGGATTTGCCGGCTCCATTGGTGCCCAGGAGGGCCAGTGTTTCGCCCCGGCGGACCTCGAAGCCCACGTCGAACAGGACTTGGACTGACCCGTAGGAGAAGTCCACATTGTTGACTTGCAGGACAGGGACCTGGGCAGGGTCGGATGCCCGTCGTTGTTCGGCCTGCTCGTCGAGCAGTTCTTGGACATTCAGTGACAGGTCCTGGCGGACGTAGCGGGCACCCCGGAACATGATCCAGCCACCAATGATCGAGGAGGGGACGGTCAGGACCAAGGTGGTGACCCGGGGTCCCCAACCGTCGGCGAACATGAACGAGATCAGGCCCCCACCTGTTCCCCCGACGAAGAAGATGTAGAGGGTAATGAGCGCTGTACCGGTACCCCGGAGTCGGTAGGGGACGATGGCCTGGATTAGTGGACCAACCATCGCGAAGGCCGTGCTGAGCATTACCTGGGTGGGGATGGATAGGGCGATGAATAGCGGCACGGTGGGCATAGCCCACTGGATGGGCTTGAAGATCGCAGACAGGCCGATCAGGGCACCGACCAGGTGGAGGGTTCGGGTGGGGTTTTCCCGCCACAGCCGGTCGAACTTCGGCCCGACGTANANGAGGGCCAGCACGGTGAATAAGCCNGCCGNGGTGGCCCANGCNCCNCGNTCAAAGGATTCCAGNCCGAACTNGTCCTCCAGCCAAAGGTTCTCCAGCACCGGTGCGGTGAACAGGCCGAAACCCAGGGCGCTGAANCCGACGACCACCGTNTTCATNGTCCGGATCTGCATNAGACGTGAGAAAGCGGCGTCCATGGANACNGGGAGNGGGTCGTCCTCNGTNAACGANTCTTTCAGGACGTCNTCNTTNTCCCAGCGNCCCCGNTGGGGNTCGCGGAGNAAAAAGGCGGCCAAGGCGGCTACGGCCACNGGGATNCCNAGNAGGTAGTAGGCCCANCGCCATCCGTCGATCTCGCCCGGACCGTTNGCNAGAGCGGCNATNCCGCCCACCAGGATGGGGCTGAGGACGGCGAACANGCGGCCCACTCCCTTNTCNAGGGCGCCGATCCGACCNCGGATACCGATGGGNTAGGTATCGGCGATGGTCGANGAGTGGACNGGGATGGTGTTGGCCTTGGCGATGCCCACCCCGAANCGGGCCCAGAAGAAGGTNAAGGCGTTCACCGCCATACCCGAGAGGGNCACCATGGCGGCGAACACGATGCTGGACCAGCCGATGATNGGGATCCGGCGCATCCGGTCNGCGGCCCAGCCCATNGGGATGGCTCCNAGGACCACGAAGGCACNNGAGGCNCTNGCGATGAAGGTGATCGTGCCGTCGCTTACCCCGAAGGTGTCGCGGATGTCGGGNGCCAAGACGGAGATGGCGGCCGTCTGGAGNTCATCGAGNGANTTCAGGACCATCAGGACCACGAACGTGGCCGCACCGCCCCCCATGGCCAGGCCCTTGCGGAGAGAGATTCCCTCGCTCTTCACCCCAGGGAGAAGATCGTCGGGGAACAGCACCTGGTCGGCCTGTCCCTCGGCGTGTCGGGCCGCCTCTTCGGCCAGCACGGTGGCGGACAGCGACGCCGCGCTGGCCGTTTGGCCGCCGTCGTCGTCCCGGTCGCCGACCGGGTCGTCGTTCAGGTCGTCGCTCAGGTCGTCGTCCATCGGCTGGTTCTTTCACCCCCACTCAACCGCGGGGAACATCTTTCCACGGTGTATTGCGGTCGTGTCCCGGTTCTCGGGGAAGGCCCAGCGAGCGTTCGGCCAGATTGTTCTTCTGCACCTCGGTGGTTCCGCCGCCGATCGAGATGCTGAACCGGTTTATCACCTCGGCTTGGATCCAGGTACTGGTCCGGTCGGTGTCGACCATGCCCGCAGGTCCGGCCAACTCGGCGGCCAGGTCACCGGTCAAGACCTTGGTGGCGGCTGCCATGACTTTGGTCAGTCCCGGGTCGAACGGCGGTTCGCGCCCGTCGCGGACTGCGGCCTGGATGCGCTGCCCCATGAGCCCCTGGAGGCGTTCCCGGGTGATGACAGTGGCCAGGCGCTGGCGGATTCGGGGATCGTCCAGGCCACCGTGTTGGGCAGCCAGGTCTCGCAGCCGGTCGGAAGCCGGGACCCCGCCACCTCGACCGATAAAGGCGGCCTCGTTGGCCAGCACGGTGCGGGCGGGTGCCCAGCCTCCGTGAATTTCGCCGACCACCTGGTCTGCTGGGACGCGGACCCCGGTGAGGAAGACCTCGTTGAAGTGAGTTGACCCGTTGGCCTGCACGAGGGGACGAACCTCGACGCCGGGCGACGACATGTCGACGAGCAGGAACGTGATGCCACGGTGCTTGGGGGCATCGGGGTCGGTACGGGCCAGGAGGAAGCCCCAGTCTGCGAACTGGGCGCAGGAGTTCCAAACCTTCTGGCCGTCTACCACCCAGTGGTCGTCGTCTCGAACGGCACGGGTAGCCAGTCCGGCCAGGTCCGATCCAGCACCCGGTTCGCTAAACAGCTGGCACCAGGCCACCTCACCGCTGATGAGGGAGGGGAGGAACCGAGCGGTGACGGCCTCGGTGGCGTGGACCTGGAGGGTGGGACCGAGCATTGCGATGGTGGAACCGATGAACCCGGCGTGGGAGCCGAAGCTGGCCGACTCCTCACGGAAGACGCGCTCGGCCCACGAAGGTCGTCCAGCGCCCCCGAATTCGCTGGGCCAGGTCAGGCCGGCCCATCCGTGTGTGGCCAGGGTGCGTTGCCAGTCCCGGCCACGCTCGAAGTAAGACCGGGCCTGCTGGTCGTCGGGGAACCCGGACACCTGCCATGGGTCGATGGCGGCCAGGGGCTCGGCATGTTCGGTTAGGAAGGCGCGTGCTTCAAGCCGGAAAGCCGCTTGGTCGGCCGGCTCGGTGACCGCCCGGTCAGAGGTGGCGGTGGAATCGCCGGGGAGGTCAGACACGGCCAACAACGCTAGTGGGATCCAGAATCTGACGGACCATCAGGAAACGGTTTTCCCCGTGGCCGCAACGATCTTCGGAGGTCAGGTGGGTCGTCAGGCCAGGGGGTCGGTGTCGTCGATCTGCTCGAAGACACGCTTGACCTTGCCCACCTCGGTCCGGGGCATCGACCCCTCGGGGACCATCTCAACGCCGGCTCGGATNCGGATCCGGTCGGCCAGTACCCGGGTGAGTCGCTCGGTAGCTTCAGGGATCCGGTTACCGGCCTCCGCCGTGGCCTCGGCCCGGACCCGGATTTCGGCCATGGTCCCCCGACGGTCCACGACGATGGCGTAGTTGGCACCAACGTCCGGATCGTCCATCAGGACGGTCTCGATCTCGCGGGGGTAAACGTTGATACCTCGGATCACCAGCATGTCGTCGGCCCGGCCGGTGAGGCGGGAGATCCGGGTCCAGTGCCGTNCGGGGACACCGGGCTGGTCCTCGGGGAGGATCCGTGTGATGTCTCCGGTGCGGTAGCGGAGGACGGGCATGGCCTCCTTGGTCAGGGTGGTGAGGACCAGCTCGCCGTACTCGCCGTCGGGCACCGTCTCCCCGGTCTCNGGATNGACAATCTCGGGCAGGAAGTGGTCGTCAAACACGTTCAGGGCGCCCAGGTCGTCGGGGGCCTCCATGGCNACCCCGGGGCCGATGACCTCGGACAANCCGTAGATGTCCAGNGCGGTGTAGCCCCCGCCCCATGCCTCGTTGATGCGGTCGCGCATNCCCTCGGACCACGGCTCGGCACCCAGAATTCCCACCTCGACCCGNAGACGGTCCANGATNCCCCGTTCCCTAGCCCGCTCGGCTAGGACCAGCGAAAAAGACGGGGTNGCCGACATGATGCGGCTGCCTAGGTCCTCCAGTAACTGGAGNTGCAGGGTGGTGTTCCCCCCCGACACGGGTACCACGGTGCACCCCAGACGCTCGCCGCCGTAGTGGAGTCCCAGGCCGCCGGTGAACAGGCCGTATCCGTAACCGTTGTGGAGGATGTCACCAGGCCGGGCACCGGCCAGCACGAGGGCCCGGGCGTTGACCTCGGCCCACACGGCCAGGTCGTGGGGGGTGTACACGACGATGGTCGGCTTGCCGCTGGTCCCCGAACTGGCATGGAGACGCGTGGTGGCCTCCATCGGGGAGATAACCATGCCCAGCGGGTACTGCTCCCGAAGGTCCTGCTTGACCGTAAACGGAAGCCGGCCCAGGTCGTCCAACGAGGTGACGGACCCCGGGTCTATGTCGGCCAGGCGCTCTTCCCAGAAGGCGTTGCCGCTGCCAGCGAGCCGGACCACCAGATCGGACAGCAGTTGGCCCTGGAGGTCNTTCTTGGCGTCACCGGCNAGGCCGGCGGCGTCGAGCGGCTCACCGGTCTGCAGAGTNGGCATCGCCGGACCCTAGGACCCGTCGGCCTGGTGGCCAAAGAATCGAGCGGGCTCCGTCACCGTGGACCGGCCCGCACCACCGCACTAGCCACAATGAGGTCCCAGACGGCTAGGCCGACCGACTTGAACAAGGTGACCTCGTCATTGGACGAACGACCGGCCGTCCCGAGGCACAACTCGGCCAGGTCGCCGCGAACNTCGTCGAAGGACCACCGACCCTCATNGGCCGCCGTGATCAGGTCGCCGGCCTCGTCGGCTGCCGCATGCCGGTCGTCGACGAAGACAGCGGACCGTNNGAGGAGGTCGGCATCGACCTCCCGGCGGGCCGTCGAGTAGGAGCCGACCAGGCCCACGTGGGTCCCGGGCCGGACGGCGTGGGTGGGGACCACCGGCGTGGCCGACGACGTGCAGCCGCACACCAGGTCGCATCCGGCGGCCTCGGTCGGGGACCCGGTCACCGCCTGGCGGTNNCCGACGTCGAGGCNGGCCACGAANCGGTCGGCCGAGTCCGCGGTCCGGCCAGACACCACGATCCGTTCCACGGTGGGCCGGACGGTCAGCATGGCGGCCACGTGGCCCCTCGCCTGGACACCGGTGCCGAAGATCCCCAGNGTGGTGGCATCCGGTCGGGCTAGCAGGTCGGCGGCCAATGCCGAGGCGGCCGGGGTCCGCAGAGTGGTCAGGGCCGAACCGTCCAGGGTGGCCGTCGGTACCCCGGTCTCCCGATCGCAGTACAGGTAGAAGCCATGGATCAGGGGCAGGTCGCGGTCNCGGTTCCCCGACACCACGCTCACCACCTTCACGCCGATCCCAGCCGGGGAGACGGCCGGCATCAGGAGGAAGTCATCTCCCTCACCCAACGAGACCTGAGACCGGGGGTGTAATTCCCCCAGTTCCCTGGATCCCTCCCGCAGGGCCTNGATGCAGGTTGACAGGTCGACCACGGACCGAATGGCCTCAGCGTCGAAGTGGGGTAGGGGTCCGGGCATCTGGCCTCCGGTCAGCGAAACAGGAATCCCGATCCGAGCGGATCGTGGGGGTCGAGGTGGAAGGTGCTGGTGGCGTGACGGTAAGCCGACCCTTCGATGGTGGTNGTCACGGTGTCACCGGTCGTGGCCACCACGCGGCCGGTGAACTCCCCGCCGGCCACCCCCCGGTTCTGAAACGCCTGGCCGACGTCGACCATCCCGAGGTGGTGGAGGAGGGCCAGGCGGGCCGAGGTCCCAGATCCGCACGGCGACCGGTCAACCTGACCGTCGGCAAAGACGGTCACGTTCCGCTGGTGGAGGGGATCCCCGTCCAGCGTCTCATGGAGGATGGAGCCATAAAGCCCGGAAAGGCGGTCATCGTCGGGGTGGCAGCACGAGGGGTGGTCGCCGAGCACCGCACGTACCTCCCTGTCCAGGGCGATCAGGTCGTCGACCCGGTCGGCGGTGGCCGTGACGTTCAGGTCGTCGACGGCCACCGAGGCGTAGAAGGCGCCCCCGAACGACACGTGAGCCGTGACCGGGCCGAACGACGTCTGAACCTTCAGGTCGGTGGCCGAGACGTAAGACGGGACGTTGGTGAACCGGACGGAGGCGACGCAACCGTCCAACAACCGGGCGACCGTTGGTAGGCGGCCCGACGGGACGTCGATCACCACCGGAACCTCGCCGTTGACCGGAGCGGCGATCCGACCGGTGTCGACGGCCCACGTGGCCAGGGCGATGGTGCCGTGTCCGCAGGCCGTCGAGAAGCCGTCCTTGTGGAAGAACACCACACCGATGTTGCCGGCGTCGTCGTCCGGGGGGACGACCATCCCGCCGTACATGCCGGCGTGGCCCCGGGGTTCGTGAACCAGGTACCTGCGGTGGTCGTCTAGGTGGTTCATGGCCCAGGACCGTCGGTCCAGCACGGTAGACCCCCCCATGGGCCCGAGGTCGACGATTCGGAAGGGCTCTCCGGCCGTGTGGTAGTCGTCGGCCCGGATGCCGTCCAGGGAGTCCCGGGTCATGGCACCGAACCGTACTGCGGCCTTCGGGTGTCGNCCGGATCGACGCCCGGCCGGCTACCAGGTAGCCGTGGGGTCGAGGGCGAACACCTCGCGCATCCGTTCCAGGAGCGGGGCGAAGGCAGGGCTGCGGTCTCGGCGCCCGTTCGGGGGAGAGGGGACGGTGCACGACGGGTCGACCCCGAAGCGGTCCCGGACCCGTCCGGTCCAGGTGGGCAGGCAGGTGTCGAAGGGGGCAGCCGCGACACCGGCGGCGACGGCCTCGTCCTCGCCGGGCACCGGGTCGAACAAGCCGACGGCGACGGGCAGGAGGTCATCCAGCGCGGCGAGGAGCCGTTCCCGGCTGTCGGATCCGACCAGCAGAACGTCGAGCAGGCCGTCGGCGTGGCGTCGGTGGAACCACTCCTCGGAGGCCGCCCGGACAGCCGCCTCGGCCAACGGGACCAGGGTGGACTCGGACACCAGATCCCATCGGAGTTCCTCGGCGGCGTCGTAGAGCCAGTGCCGGACCAGGGCATGGCCCCAGTCCCCGGACGGCTCCTCCACCAGTCGGCAGCTACGCCAGTCAGCGGGGTCACGGTGGAAGGCCAACTCGTCGATGGCCGGGTCCCCGACGCCTGTCGGGTCGCCGTCTCCGGCCACGATGGCGTACAGGGATGCCGCATGCCCCAACTCGTCCTGACCGATGGAGCAGAAGGCCAGGTCCTCCTCAAGAAATGGGGCCACGCCAATCCACTCGGCGTGCTGCTGGCCCATCAGGTGTTCGTCGTCGGCGAAGGCCAGGAGGAACTCCCGGACGCCGTTGGTCAGCCCGGAAGCGGTCACCGGTCGTCCTCCTCGCGGAGTTGCCGGCGGCGGACTGCGATGCGCTCGCCGTCATTGTGCCGGTGGGGCTTGTCGGCGTTGGGGGCCACGAAGTCCGCGTCACCGATGATCAGGTCCTCGCGGTCCACCAGCCACAGCCGGTCGCCTTCGGCCCGCCGGAGGTAGCTCTCCCGGGCCAGGACCAGGGCCATCTCGGGGTCGGGCGCGTCGAGCGAGCCGGCGTGCCGGTACTCGTCCCGCCCGTCNTTCTTCANGAACACCTCNTAGCGCTTCATGCCNGGNCTCCAGACGACGACCGCATGACNTCGACGACCTCGGAACACGCCGGNCAGGAGTGCACGGCNCNGCAACGGCTGGGGCCGAACAGCGAGGTNTCGGTNGTNGGGGNGNCACAGCGGGGGCAGGACACTGGTTCGACACCGATCCGGACGGCCACNGTGAACTCCNGGGCCATGGCCTGCCGGGCCTCGNNNNTNACNCGGTCGACGGTCCANGCCGGGGCACCCAGCCACCGNACGTCGCACGATGAGACGNCNTCNACCGACCCGACGACGGCNCGGACGTCATTGGCGATNATNGANAGNGCCGGGCAGCCGGAGAAGGTGGGGATGAGNCCGACGACNACGTGCCCGTCCAGTGTGACNTCNAGCGTNTCNAGCAGGCCGAGGTCCACGACGGANATNCCCGGGTANTCCGGATCGTCGACGCTGGCGATGGCNGNCCGCACCCGCTCGACGGTGGTCATACCGCNGCNCCCGCTGGTCCCGGNGNNCGTTCNGGAGCGTGGTCCATGGCCTCGCGNACCCAACCGGTGTCGGCCCAGTTGGCGGCNGCATNGNCAATACGNCGGGCCGAGTCCGGNCCNCCCATAGCCAGGGTGCGTCGCAGCGGCTCCCAGTCGATGGGTCCGGAGGTCCAGGTGCCGGCCTNCGGGTCATGGACGAGGTCAGGGTCGGGGANGGTAAANCCGTAGGAGATCAGGAGNGGNGCGAACTTCTGNACCCACCGGGCCCGNAGGACCTCGTTGCGNTCCGACTTGATGTGCCATCGCAGNAGNACGTCNTCGGGNTGNGAGTCGGGTCCGAAAAGTTGGAGGGCCGGCCACCACCAGTCGTCCAACGAGGCCTGGAACAGNGCCCGCTGNANNTNGGTTCCCTCGGCGATCAGGAGCATCCGCTCCTCNCCCATCCGCATGTGGAACCCCTCCTCGNTGATGATNCGCTTCAGGATCCGGCGGTACGGGCCGTAGGAGCAGTTCTTGAACACGGCCTGCTGGGTAGCCAGGGCGGCNGCGTCGACCAGNAACGAGATGGCCACCTGGTCGCCCCANGTNTTGGCCCGGTAGTGGAAGACGTTGTGGAACCTGGACCNACCAGCGAAAAGGTCTTCCAGCATCTCNNGTCGAGTGTTTGATNCCCATGTCGGCGGCCACCATGTACAAGAGGTGGCCNTGGCCGATCTCGTCCTGGGTNTTGGCCAGNACAGCCATCTTGTGCCGGAGNCCGGGNGTCTTTGGAATCCAGTCCCGCTCGGTCAGCCCGCCCATCAGCTCGCTGTTGGCGTGCATCTCGATGAAGGCGAAGACGGCCTGCCGGTAGGCGTCGGGCATGTCGTCGTCGACTTCCACAATCCCTCCGTCATCTAGGAAGGCCTCGAATGTCACCATGGAGGCCCAGGACCGTCCCATCAGGCCGTCCTTCCGTCCGGGGCACCGTTCACGCCGGGCCGGTTGGCAACCATGGTCAGGACGTCGTAGGTGGCGACCACCTCGTCGTCCTGGTTGGAGACCTGGGCGTCCCACACCACCTCGCCGTAGCCGGCCCCGGCCCGCAGGGTCTTTTGCTTCGCGGTCAGCCAAACGGTCAGCGTGTCACCGGGGTAGGTGGGCTTGGCGAACCGGCAGCGGTCTACCCCGTAGTTAGCCAGGACCGGTCCCGGATCGGGCCACACGAAGAGGCCGGCGGCCAGGGAGAGCACCAGGTAGCCGTGGGCCACCCGGCCGCCGAAGATGGGGCTAGCCGCCGCAGCCTCTTCATCCATGTGGGCGTAGAAGTGGTCACCGGTGGATTCAGCGAAGCCCTCAATGTCGGCCAGGGTTACAGTGTGCGACTCGGTACGGACGGCCGTACCGATCTCCAGGTCATCGAAGTGAAGCTTGAACGGGTGACCTCGGTCGACGTGGCGGTTGGCGCCGGGCATCCACTGGCCAGTGACCGCGGTGAGCACGTCGGGAGAACCCTGCACGGCCGTGGTTTGGAGGTGGTGTCGGACGCCTCGGAGGCCGCCCATCTCCTCGCCGCCGCCGGCCCGTCCGGGCCCACCGTGGACCAGTGCAGGGAGCGGCGACCCATGGCCTGTGCTGGTGACGGCAACCGAGGCGTCCACTACGTGGACCCGGCCGTGGTGGGAGGCGATACCCAGCGTTAGGTGGGCGGCTTCGTCGGCATCGCCGGAGTAGATAGAGGCCACGAGGCTTCCCCGACCCAGGGCGGCCAGGTGGACGGCGTGGTCGGGGTTGTCGTAACCGACCAGGGTGCAGACCGGGCCGAATGCCTCGACATCGTGGACCGGACCCGCCTCGGAGTCGCTGGCCCGGAGCAGGGTGGGGGCCAGGAACGCTCCGACGACAGGGTCCACATCGTGGAAAGTGCAGGAGTCGACCACCACGTCGGTTGTCGTACACAGGCTGGCGATAGCGGCCCGTACCTCGTCCCGCTGCCCGGTGCCGACCAGTGCTCCCATGTCGGTGTCCGGGTTCGACGGGTCACCGACGCGGACCTCGGTTAGGGCGGCGGCCAGGGCCTCGGTAGCCGTCTCCAGGTGGGATCGGGGTACCAGGGCCCGACGGATGGCCGTGCACTTCTGACCTGCCTTAACCGTCATTTCACGGATCACCTCGGCTATAAACAGGCCGAACTCGGGGGTTCCCGGTTCGGCAGACGGCCCGAGGAGGGCGGCGTTCAGGGAATCGGCCTCGGCGTTGAATCGGACCGACCGGTCGATAATCCCGGGATGGGTTCGGAGGAGAGCTGCGGTGGCGGCCGATCCGGTGAAGCCAACCGAGTCCTGTCCGTCGAGGTGGTCGAACAGGTCACCGACGCCACCACAGATCAACTGGAGAGCGCCGTCAGGGAGGATTCCAGAGTCGACGATCAGACGCACCATGGCCTCGGTCAGGAACGCCGTGGGGGTGGCCGGCTTGACGATGGTGGGCAGGCCGGCCAGGAGCGCCGGTGCCAGCTTCTCCAGGGCCCCCCAGCACGGGAAGTTGAAGGCGTTGACCTGAACGGCGACGCCCCGACGGGGGGTCGCCACGTGGGCGGCCAGGAAGGAGCCATCCCGGGCCAGGACCTCCGGTTCACCCTCTAGGAGGACGTAGCCGTTGGGGAGTTCTCTCCGCCCCCTCGATGCATAGCCGAGGAGCACCCCGGCCCCGCCCTCGATGTCGATCCACGAGTCAGCCCGGGTGGCCCCGGTCGCCGTGGACAGGTCGTAAAGGTGATCCTTCTCGGTCAGAAGGTGTTGGCCGAGGGCCTTGAGCAGGGCGGCGCGTTCGTGGAAGGTGAGGGCCCGTAACGCCGGTCCGCCTACATGACGGGCATGTTCAACGACGGCTGAGAAGTCGATGCCGTCGCTGGAGACCCCGGCCACGGGTAGACCGGTCACCGCGTGGTGGGTGGCGAAACCCTCTCCGGACGGCGATTGCCATCTCCCGCAGATGTGGCTTTCGAGCGTTCGCACTAGCCCTCCCCGACGAGCGCGTTGCCGGAGGCCTCAACGACTTTTCCAATATAATCAAACCTTTGATTATTATGTCAAGGAGTCGGAGTGGTTTGGAGCCCACATGGGCGGTGGACGGCGATGGCGGCTCGGGCCTTGCTGGAGCATCAACGTGACCGGGCCACCGAGCCGCACGAGGAGATAGACATCGAAGCCCTGTTCGGGCCAGGATTTGCCGGGAAGGGCTGATGGAGCGGGTGACGAGAATCGAACTCGCGTCATCAGCTTGGGAAGCTGGGGTTCTGCCATTGAACTACACCCGCGGGAGCCGTCAGCGTAGCGATCGGTACCCGGATCACCGTTCCCTACTGAAGCCCGCGATCACTTAACCGGACCCAGGTGATGTGGGTCCCGGCGGGGGTCAACATCGCGAACCGGTCTATGTTCGCGACGGAGTCGAAGGGGGATGCCGTGACCGAACACACCATGACCGACCAGGCCACTCCCCCTCGAGCGTCGTTCCGCTCGTTCCAAGAGTCCACACAGGACGACTGGATGCTGATAATGAAACAGCGCGACGAACTCGAGGCTGCCCTCGCCAGCCGAATCCTCGAGCAGTTCGAACACCTGCGCGACGACTATGGCGGCTTTCCTGTCGATCGCCTCGAGCACAGCCTCCAGACCGCCACCCGAGCCGAACGCGACGGTCGGGACGACGAATACGTGTTGTGCGCCCTACTCCACGACCTAGGCGATCCACTCACTCCCTACAACCATCCTGATGTGGGGGCGGCGATCCTCAAGCCCTTCGTGTCCGAGGCCAACCACTGGATGGTGGAGCACCACGGTATCTTCCAGGGGTACTACTTCTGGCACCACCTTGGCATGGACCGCAACACCCGCGACCGTTATGCAGACTCGCCGCACTACGCCCTTACTGAGGAGTTCTGCTCCGAGTACGACTCGCCGGCCTTCGACCCGGGCTACGACTCGAACCCGCTCGGGCATTACGAGGCGTTGATCCGCCAGTTCTTCGGTACCAACCCTTGGACCGGTCGGACTGTCGGAAACTCCGACGCCTAAGACACCGGTCGCGGTGTCGTCCGACCCGGCCTAGCATCGGCGAGCCATGATCCTCTCCGACCGCTCCCTCCGCGAAGAAATCGCCGCCGGGCGCATCGTGATTGAACCGTTCGACGACGCCTGTGTGCAGCCTTCGTCGATCGACCTGCACCTGGACCACCGTTTCCTAGTCTTCCGGAACCACACCATGGGCCACATCGACGTACGAACGGACCTCTCCTCGCTTACCGAACAGGTGGAGGCGGCTGAGGACGATCCATTCATCCTCCATCCGGGCGAGTTCGTGCTCGGCTCAACCTCGGAAAGGGTGGTGGTCCCCGACGACCTGGTAGCTCGCCTGGAGGGGAAGTCCAGCCTCGGACGTCTGGGCCTCCTCATCCACTCGACGGCCGGTTATGTCGACGCCGGGTGGGACGGCCAACTCACCTTGGAACTGTCCAACGTGGCCAGCCTTCCCATCACCCTCTATCCGGGGATGAAGATCGGCCAGATCTCGTTCGTTCGGATGACGACGGCCGCCGATCGGCCATACGGTTCCAGCGAGTTGGGGTCTAAGTACCGCGGCCAGGATGGCCCCCGGCCCAGCCGCTACTGGGAGAACTTCGAACAGTGAGCGATCCGCTCCCGCACACCCGGGGAGCATTTCCGCATGCACGCGCTTCAGGAGACCTGATCCACATATCGGGAACCAGTGCCCGGAAGTTTGACGACACCGTCGAAGGTGTCGACGTCGGCGATGATGGGATGGTCCGGCTAGACCCGGTTATCCAGTCCCGGGCTGTGCTGGCCAACGTCGAACGGATCCTGACCGACCACGGACTAGATCGTGGCGACCTAGTTGATGTCATGGCCTTCCTGGTCGACATGGGCCACTTCGACGCTTGGAACGAGGCGTGGGCCGAGTCCTTCACTGGTCGGGAGGCCCCAGCCCGGACCACAGTCGCCGTGCGAGCCCTTCCCCATCCCCACCTGCTGATTGAGGTGAAGGCCACAGCGCGTCTGAGGAACGAGGGCTGAGCCGTGGGGTTTCCGTTCAGCCTGCCGTTCGACCTACAGGGGTGGGTTGACGAGCACCGCCACGAACTCCGGCCCCCGGTGGCCAACAGGCAGATCTGGCAGGACTCCGACATGATCGTGATGGTGGTGGGTGGTGGGAACCGCCGCACCGACTACCACGACGACCCACGGCCCGAGTTCTTCCACCAGATTGAGGGATCGATGGTGCTCCGGATCATGGAGGACGAAGGCCACCCGCCGGTTGACCTGGAGATCCGGGCCGGCGAGGTATTTCTCTTACCGCCAGGTATCAGGCACTCCCCCCAGCGTGCCGATCCAGACGGGATCGGTCTTGTGGTGGAGTACGCCCGACCAGAGGGCGAGATCGACGGGTTTGAGTGGTACTGCGGGAGTTGTCACCACCTGGTCCACCGTGTCGAGGTCCAACTCATCTCGATCGTGGACGACCTCCCACCACTGTTCGAAGCCTTCTACGACGATTTGGAGGCCCGGACCTGCACAAGGTGTGGGGCCGTCCACCCCGGGGAGGGATGAGGCAGTGGTGACACCGGTTGTTGACATCCATGCCCACTTCTTTCCCCGGATTACCCGGGGCAGGGGGCGATGCTGGGCTCGGCTGGACCATGGCTACGCGACGACGGCGACGGTACGGGCCAACTCATGGTTGGGGGCGACGAGTACCGCCCGGTGGAGGCCTCCCTGTGGGATCCGGCCTTGCGGGTGGATCAGATGGACGAGCATGGGATCGACATCCAGATCGTCTCGGCTACGCCTTTGCTCTTCGGATATAGGGCTGATCCGGTAGTCGCCAGGTCCTGGGCCCGTCTGGTCAACGACCTAGCTCTGGAGATGTGCGCCGACTACCCCGACCGCCTACGTCCCCTTTGCCAGGTTCCGCTTCAGGATGTTGACCGGGCCTGCGCCGAGGCCTCCCGGGCGGTGGCCGCCGGTCACGTTGGCGTGCATGTTGGCACCCAAGTGTCGGGACGAAACCTGGACAATCCCGAGCTGGAACGGTTTCTTCACTACTGCGCCAACGAGGGGATCCCAGTATTGGTCCACCCCTGGGAGCCGGTGGGCACCGACCGAATGTCCCACCACATGTTGCAGTGGATTGTCGGTATGCCCGCCGAGACCCACTTGGCCATCCTGTCGCTGATTCTCTCTGGGGTCTTTGAGCGTCTACCTCAGGAACTGCGGTTGTGCTTCGCCCACGGCGGAGGCAGCTTTGCCGCCCAGCTCGGCCGGGCCGACAATGCTTGGCATCGGCGAGATCTAGTCCGAGCTGACTGTCCGGACCCGCCGTCGCACTACACGGACCGGTTCAGTGTCGATTCGGTGGTCCTCGGTGATGAGGCCTTACGACTCTTGGTGTCTGTAATGGGGTCCGAGCGGGTGATGCTTGGCTCGGACTCCCCGTTTCCGCTTGGAGAGGAACACCCGGGGAAACTCGTGCGGGGGTCGGCCTTCCTGGATGACCGGCAGAGGCCGCTGTGCTGGGCAGCAACGCCATCCAGTTCTTCGACCTGTAGGACGCCAACCAGATTGGGTCAGGCGCCCCTGTCGCTTGCTTCGATCGGGGCAGCGTCCCGGGCTTCCAGGGCTTCGAGCAGGTGTAGGGCGATGTCGCCGACCTTCACCTCGTCGTCGTCGACACCTTCTCCCCGAACGCCGTCGTCGATCATCACGTAGCAGAAGGGACAGGCCGTGGCGATACGACCAGCCCCGGTGGCCAGTAGTTCTTGGGAGCGCTCGACGTTGATGTTCTTGCCAATGTGCTCTTCCATGAACATGCGACCGCCCCCCGCTCCGCAGCACATGCCCTTTGTCCCCTGCCGGTCGGCCTCTACCAGGTCAATTCCGGCCAGACTTCCGATCACGTTGCGGGGTGCCGAGTAGACGTCGTTGTGGCGGCCTAGGAAACAGGAGTCGTGGTACACCACTCGTTCCTCCAGCCGGGCCCCCTCCATATCCAGGCGGCCCTGGTCGATCAGCCACTCAAGGAGTTGGCTGTGGTGCACCACCTCGTAATGCCCACCTATCTGCGGGTACTCGTTAGCCAGGGTGTTGAAGCAGTGGGGGCATTGGGTGACGATCTTCTTTACGCCCATCTCATTGAGTGTTTCGACGTTCTGCGTGGCCAGCATCTGGAAGATGTATTCGTTGCCGGATCGCCGGGCCGGATCGCCGGTGCACATCTCCGACGGGCCGAGGATGGAAAAGGATACTCCGGCCCTCAACATCAGGGAGGCCATGGCCCGCGACACCTTTTTATTTTTGTCGTCGAAAGACCCGGCACAGCCCACCCAATAGAGGTATTCGGACTCGAACGGATCACCGCCGTCTAGAACCTCAATGCCCTCTAGGTCGCCGACCCACTCGGCTCGCTCGCCCTGTGACAGGCCCCACGGATTACCCGAGTTCTCCATCGAGCGGTAGGCAGCCCCCAACTCTGTCGGGAAGTCCGACTCCATGAGAGACAGGTAGCGCCGCATGTCCAGGATCTTGTCCAGAATCTCGATGTTGACCGGGCATATCTCGTCACATGCTCGGCACGACGTGCACGACCAGAGTTCATCGTTGGTGATCCGGTCGAACATCCAGTTGGCGGGCACCGTGACCTCGGCGTCAGTTCCGAGGGGGGGTGACACCTTCGGGTCACCGGTGGCTGCCATGACCTCGCCTGCCTTGAGCACGATTTCCCGGGGGTCCAGCGGCTTTCCGGTGGCGTGGGCCGGGCAGACGCTGGTGCACCGGCCACACATCGTGCAGGAGTCGGTGTCCAGCAACTGCTTCCAGGTGAAATCCTCGATGGTGGAGGCGCCGAAACTCTCCAACTCGGTTTCCATGAGGTTGGGGAGCGGCTTCATGGCTCCCTTCGGACGATCTCGATCCCGTAGGTACATGTTCAGGGGGGAGGTGAATATGTGCCGGATCATGGTGATGGGCAGTAGGGCTAGGAAAGCCAGGAAGGCACCTACGTGGGCGATCCACCAGCCCTGGTGCCAGCCGGCGAGGTCGTCGACTAGCCAGTCCACTTCACCGATGGCCAGGGCAAGGGGGTAACCGATCACTGACCAGGTCTCGGCGTCGGCCCCGTAGCCGCCGGCTGCTGTGGCCTGCAGGGCGATGCGGAACGCCTCCGCGCCGAATCCGGTGATGCCGATGGCTAGGAAGATCAGGAGCACTGCGGCGTGTTCGGGTTTCGACTTGATGCGTATCCGGTATGGCCGGAACCGACGTGGCCCGTAGCGACGAAGCAGGGCCCACACCACGCCGACCAGGTAGAGCACACCGGCGATGTCACCCACCGCGGTGTAGGCCCGGTAGACATCGCCGTGGAGGAACTTCATGGCCTCAGGGACCTGATGGTTGATCTCCAGGACGGTGGTCACGGCCATCAGGATCAGGAACGGGAAGTAGATGAGGGCGTGCATGACGCCGGCCGCCGGTTCCCGAAGCAGGGTCTGCATGTAGACGCCCGATCGGAAGTCGCCGAACCGTCGCTTGGCGTTGCCGGCGGTGGTGGCCCGGTTATCGGGGGTGCCGCGCTGCCAGTTTTGGACCCGGTGTGAGAACAGGACGGCTCCGTAGACGATGAGCACCGGGATCACGGTGTAGAAGGCCAGCTTCAACGGCCCGGGAATGTTGAAGAAAACCTCACGAGTGACCGGAGAATCGTCGTGGAATCCGTTGACGACCGAGGCGACACCGGAGGCGGCGGTGAACAGAGCAACGGCGATGCCGAGCCCGATCACAGCGTGGTTAGGACGGAAGCGGTTCTCAGCCATGGCGACCGGAGACTAACCGTCAGGTGGTCACTGTCAGGCAGTCACCGTGAGGTAGTTGACCTTTGGTTCACGGAGACGAAACAGATGAGAAACAAGCCGTTCGTACGATCTGGTCGTTCGAACCGAAGCCCACCTCCGGAGGAGGCAATCGTGAGAAGCACTGCTCGAATGGTCATCACGGCCTGGAGCCGCCGAACGAGAAGGAGTCGGGCCCGCAAGGTCGGCTTCGGCCTCTTCGGTGTCTTGGCCGCCGTCCTGCTGTCGGCCACCCCGGCCGTCGCGCAGGAGCTGACGCCCGCCGAGTACAACGCCGCTCTGCTGACCAGCCTTTGGCTGATTGTGGCCGGGTGCCTGGTGTTCCTCATGCAGGCTGGGTTCGCCCTGGTCGAGGCGGGTCTGACCCGGGCCAAGAACATCGGAAACATCATGGCCAAGAACCTGGCCGATATGGCGGTGGGTGCTCTGGCCTTTTGGGCCGTGGGTTTCGGATTCGCTTTCGGGTCCGACGGGGGCAGCCTCATCGGCACCGACACCTTCTTTCTGTCCGGCATGTCTGAGTCGTTTGCCGATGGTGATGTCCTGGCCACCCCGTCGTTCTTCTTCTTCCAGGTGGTGTTTGCGGCCACTGCGGTGACCATCGCCTCGGGGGCCATGGCGGAGCGCACGAAGTTTTCGGCCTACCTGCTGTTCAGCCTGGTGATGAGCGGCTTCATCTATCCAGTGGTCGTGCACATGTTCTGGCATGGCGACGGGATCCTGTCCGACCTCAATATCGGCGACGCCCGGTTCAGCGATTTTGCCGGGTCCAGCATTGTGCACAGCGCAGGCGGTTGGGCGGCCCTCATGGGTGCCGTGTTTCTGGGTCCCCGGCTGGGCAAGTACGGCGCCGACGGGTCGCCCCGAGCCATACCCGGTCACAACGTGGGCTTCATGGTGGTTGGGGTCTTCGTGCTGTGGTTCGGTTGGTTTGGCTTCAACGCCGGGTCCGAGTTGGCCATGGACAACTGGGTGGCCCACTGCATCATGACGACTCTGCTGGCCGGGTCGGCCGGGGTGGTGGGTGCCGGCGCCGTGATCTGGAGGAAGACCCGGTCGATGGACGTGGGGATGGCCGGCAACGGCGCCCTGGCTGGCCTGGTCAGCATCACTGCCGGAACCGGCACGATGACGTTCGCCGGGGCGGTCGTGGTCGGCCTGATCGGTGGTGTGGTCGTGGTCTATTCGGTGATGTTCATCGAGCGTCGGGGGATCGACGATCCGGTGGGTGCCGTTTCGGTCCACGGTGTTTGCGGTGCGTGGGGGACCCTGGCAATCGGCCTTTTTGCTAAGCACGATGACGCCTTCCTGGGTCGGGACGACGCCGGACTTTTTTACGGTGGGGGTATTGATCAGTTGACGGTCCAGGCCATTGGCGTGGTGATCGTGGCCGTCTGGGTGTTGGCCACCTCGGCCGTCCTGTTCAAGGTGTTGGCGTCCACCGTGGGCCTCCGGGTCTCGGCAGAGGAGGAGATGGCTGGCCTGGACATCGCCGAACACGGCTCACCTGGGTACGGCCCGGAGACAGTGTCCGTCGGCTGAAACCGGCCCGGCGCACCCGCCAGCAGCTCGTTTCGGACCGGCTAGCCGGCCTGGCGCGCCACGGCTTCGGCCGCCGCCCGGGCTGCCTTAGGGTCCAGGGACCGTTCCAGTACTGCCCTGTTCTCCTGCGGGCTGAGGTCCCCGGCTAGCTCGTAGACCAGTGGGGACCCGGTCGGGATGTTCAGCGTCGTGACGTCCTCGTCGGAGATGCCGTCCAACACCTTGCACAGGGCGCGGAGGCTGTTGCCGTGGGCGGCCACCAGCACGATCCGGCCGGCCCGTAGGTCCGGGGCGATGGCCTCATCCCAGTAGGGGGACAGGCGCTCCACCACATCGGCTAGGCACTCGGCTAGGGGTGGTTCCACGTCGGCATACCGGGGGTCGTGGTTGGGGTTGTAGGGGTTGTCCGCCCTAATGGGCGGGGGAGGAGTGTCGTATCCCCGTCGCCAGGCCAGAAGCTGCTTCTCGCCGTACTTGTCCCGGGTGGCTGCCTTGTCCAATCCGGTGAGGTCACCATAGTGACGTTCGTTGAGACGCCAGTGACGATGAACGGGAATCTGGT
Source organism: Acidimicrobiaceae bacterium (assembly GCA_002717365.1). Classification (GTDB taxonomy): domain Bacteria; phylum Actinomycetota; class Acidimicrobiia; order Acidimicrobiales; family MedAcidi-G1; genus UBA9410. The sequence goes on from PBDJ01000005.1 coordinate 19,508, forward strand.
CGCGTCCGAGGGCTTCCAGCGTGATGTCCGCCGTGCGGATGGCCCGAGTTAAGACCGACGTGTGGGCTACGTCGGGGAAGATCCCAGCGTCGGCGAGGAGACGAGCACCCTCGCGTGCCTCGGCCTCGCCCAACTCGGTGAGGTCACAGTCGTGCCAGCCCGTGAACTGGTTAGTTGCATTCCACTCGCTCTGGCCGTGGCGCAGCAGGATCAGCGTGGGCATAGGGTCCTCGAACCGAGGGTCAGTGGGTCGGCCAACGGTACCCGACTGGTGTCATTGGTCCCTATAAAGATTTCGGCTCAAAAGTTGCTAAACTAAGACTCAAGATTCTAGAGTGTCTATTAGCATAAAAGGGTGGAGCCATCGCAGGCAATCTCTAGCCTGCACCGTCGGTCCCGAGAACTCTCCCCCTGATCCCGGGCCGACGGGGCCCATCCACCCCTAAACCGACGAGTTTTCCCCAGAGAGAACCAGACAGAAAGTAAAGGAGTACAGACCATGGGCAAGGCCGTGGGCATCGATCTCGGAACTACTAACTCGGTGGTCAGCGTCCTCGAAGGTGGCGATCCAGTCGTGATCGCCAACGCCGAGGGCTCGCGAACCACACCTTCAGTGGTCGCCTTCGCCAAGGACGGAGAAGTCCTAGTCGGCGAGGTGGCCAAGCGTCAGGCCATCACCAACCCCGGGCGCACCATCCGTTCGGTGAAGCGTCACATGGGCACCAAGTGGGCCGAGGACGTCGACGGCAAGGAATATACCTCACAGGAGATTTCGGCCCGCACACTCCAGAAACTCAAGCGAGATGCCGAGGCATACCTTGGGACCACGGTCGACCAGGCCGTCATCACCGTGCCCGCCTACTTCGACGACGCACAACGGACGGCGACCAAGGAGGCGGGACAGATCGCCGGCCTCGAGGTGCTCCGCATCATCAACGAGCCCACGGCAGCCGCCCTCGCATACGGGCTCGACAAGGAGGGCGAGGAGCAGACCATCCTGGTTTTCGACCTCGGAGGTGGGACCTTCGACGTCTCGGTTCTGGAGATCGGCGACGGGGTATTCGAGGTGAAGGCCACCCACGGTGACACCAATCTGGGAGGCGACGACTGGGACGAGGCAGTCATCCAGTGGCTAGTCACCTCGTTTCAAAACGACCATGGCGTTGACCTAGGCGCTGACCCCATGGCCGCCCAGCGCCTCAAGGAGGCCGCCGAGAAGGCGAAGATCGAGCTATCCCAGGTCCAACAGACCCAGATCAATCTGCCATTCGTGACGGCTACCGACGCTGGTCCCCTCCACCTTGACTACTCGCTCAGCCGAGCAAAGTTCCAGGAACTCACAGCGGACCTCCTTAGCCGTTGTCGGGCACCGTTCGAACAGGCAGTGAAGGACGCCGGCTTGACCCGGGGACAGGTCGACCACGTGCTTCTGGTCGGTGGCTCGACCCGCATGCCGGCCGTAGTGGACCTGGCCAAAGAGATCGCTGGGCGCGACCCGTCCAAGAATGTCAACCCGGATGAGGTGGTGGCCATCGGAGCCGCCGTCCAGGCTGGAGTCCTGGTCGGTGAGGTGAAGGATGTCCTCCTCCTCGACGTGACTCCGCTTTCGCTCGGCATCGAGACCAAGGGCGGCGTCATGACTCGCCTCATCGAGCGCAATACCACCATTCCCATCCAGCGCTCGGAGGTGTTCACCACCGCCGAGGACGGCCAGCCGTCGGTGGAGATCCATGTCCTGCAGGGTGAACGCGAGATGTCACAGTTCAACAAAACTCTGGGCAAGTTCCAGTTAATCAACCTCCCCCCCGCTCCTCGGGGTACCCCGCAGATCGAGGTCACCTTCGACATCGACGCCAACGGCATTGTCCACGTGTCGGCCAAGGACCGAGCGACAGACAACGAGCAGTCCATGACCATCACCGGCCAGTCCTCGCTCGACAAGGAAGTCATCGACCAGATGGTGCGCGACGCTGAGGCCCACGCTGACGAGGACCGGCTCCGCAAGGAGCAGGCCGAGGTTCGGAATACAGCCGACAACCTCGTGTACCAGACAGAGAAGCTCCTGGCTGATCAGGCTGACCAACTCACCGAGGACGAGACGACGTCAGTCACTGAGAAACTGGAATCCCTCAAGAAGACCCTCGACGGTGATGACACCGACGCGGTGAAGGACGCCACCGATGCCCTCATGTCGGCCAGCCAAGAATTTGGACAGCGCCTGTACGAGGCTGCCCAAGCCGAGCAGGCGGCTGGCGCTACCGACGGTGGGGACGTGGCGGATGACGATGTGGTAGATGCCGAGATTGTCGACGAGTCGTGAGTGGTTCGGCGACGGAGGGCACTCCTCCTCCGGCCGAAGAGCCCGAGGACGTTGACCCGTTGACAGAAGTCTCCGGTTCACCGCCCCCCGCTTCGGACACCAAGGTGACACCGGACCCCGGTGTCTCTGCATTGGGCAGCGACGACGACGATCCTCTGCCCGGTGGTGACGAGGCGGAGGCTGGGGATCCGGTCCTGGATGTGATGGCGGTACTGGAGGGTGAGCGCGATGGGTACTTGGTCGACCTACAGCGGGTTACTGCAGAGTTCGCTAACTTTCGAAAGCAAGTTGAGAAGCGCAGCGCGACTGTCAGCGCCCGGGCCCGTGGCGACCTAGTCGAGAAGATTCTGCCGGTCCTAGACGCCTGCGATCTGGCTGTCGAACACGGCGCAGACGACGTGATCCCCATTCGGACGTCGTTGGTCCAAGTCCTAGAACCAGCCGGGTTGGAAGTGCTCGATCCGCTAGGAGAGCCGTTCGACCCGACCCGGCACGAAGCTGTGCTCCACGAGCCGGCCGATGACCCCGACGATGTGGACGTCGGCCAAATGGTGGTTGGAGTTCTCCGTCGCGGCTATGTCTGGGACGGTCGAGTTCTCCGTCCGGCCATGGTCCGTGTCCGGGGCTGATCCGGCAGGACGGCAGCGTCGATGACCGCCCAGCGCGAGTGGTTTGAAAAGGACTACTACGCCACGCTCGGCGTTGAAAAGGACGCCACAGCTAGGGATGTCACCAAGGCCTACCGGAAGTTGGCCCGCCGACTCCACCCCGACGCCAACCCAGGCGACGACGCGGCCGAGGCCCGGTTTAAAGAGGTCTCGGCCGCCTACGACGTCCTCGGCGACGAGGAGCGACGTGCCGAGTACGACCAAGTCCGGACCATGGGGCCGATGGGCGGTGGGATACCAGGCGGCGGATTCCCCGGTGGGGGATTCCCCGGTGGGGGATTCCCCGGTGGTATCGACCTGGGGGACCTGTTAGGAGGGATGTTCGGCGGTGGACGTAGTGGCTCGTCGGGTCGTCGAGGCGCCGACCTCGAGACCCGCCTAACCCTGTCGTTTCTTGAAGCAGTGAACGGTGTGACCACTGCCGTCCACCTGGTGAGTTCCGTGGCCTGTTCGGCTTGCGGGGGGAGCGGTGCCCACCCGGGGACCCGACCCACGACCTGTGAACCGTGCGGTGGTCGGGGCGTCCGGGCAGAGAACCAGGGGCCTTTCTCATTCAGCCGACCGTGCGATGCATGCGGTGGCCGGGGCCACCAGATCGAAGACCCCTGCAGGACTTGCCGCGGTTCAGGAGCCGAACGTCGGCCACGCGAGGTCCGGGTGCGCATCCCCGCCGGGGTAGACGACGGTCAACGCATCCGACTGAAGGGCCGGGGAGAGCGAGGCCAGGGCGGTCCGGACGGCGACCTCTATGTGGTGGTGGCGGTCGAGCCCCATACCCGGTTCGGGCGTCGTGGTCGGAACCTCACAGTGGTCGTGCCCATCTCTTTTCCCGAGGCGGTGCTCGGCGCCGAGGTCGCTGTGCCCACACTCGACGGTGAATCGGTCACCGTTCGGGTCCCCGCCGCGACCAAAAGCGGCCAAACCCTCCGGGTGCGACGACGGGGTGTGCCGGACCGTCGAGGCACCGGTGACCTGCTGGTCACCGTGGAGGTCCACGTCCCTAGCAACCCGAGCGAGGCCGAGCAGGCGGCCATTGAAGCCCTAGCGGAGGCGACCGACGGCAGCCCCCGTGACGGACTGGCAGACTAAGACCCGATGCAGGGAGCACGATGATGCCTCAGCCCAGGCCCGGTCCAGACCAGGCGGTGTACGTCATTTCGGTAGCCGCCGAACTATCCGGCATGCACCCACAGACCCTACGCATCTACGAACGGAAGGGCTTGGTGGATCCGGCTCGAACCACCGGAGGCAACCGGAGGTACAGCGAGGCTGACGTGGCCGTGCTGCTGCGTATAGCGCAGCTCACCGCGCAAGGCCTCAACCTGGCCGGCGTGAAGCGAGTGCTGGCCCTAGAGGCCGAGGTGACCCGCCTCGAGGACGAGCTGGACAGGGCCCGGTCTGATGGCAGTCAAGCAGTGGCCGAGGTCCACCGGAAGTACCGGCGCGACCTGGTCCCGGTTAAGCAAAGTGTGACTGTCTACCAGGGCCGACGTAGCCGCTGACGCACCTGTCCGGTTAGTTGACCTGCTGTTCTTAACGGTTCTTAAACTGGTCGGCGGGCTGCTCGAGGCCTCGTGGCAGTGCCTGAAGTCGGCTTTCAGTCCACAGCGCCTATCAATCCTCCGTAGGCGGTAACTGGTTGTCCACAGGGTGCTGGGGAAACCGTAGATCCTGCGCGAGGGTCGCGCAGGATCATCTAGTGAGGGGTTCTGAATCTTTGCGACGACGATGGACCCGGGCTGTCCAACGATCGGTGGGGCAGAAAAAACCCCAGCGAGGGCCGGTCCATCGGCCGATAGGATCGTTCCGTAAGGGACCCAATCCAGGAGAGGTGCCGTGCCTGCGACCGTCGTCGTCGGGACGCAGTGGGGCGACGAGGGCAAGGGCAAGTTCACCGACCTCGTGGCGAGCGAGATGTCGATGGTTGTCCGGTACCAGGGCGGCCACAACGCCGGGCACACGCTGGTCGTCGACGGCCAGACCTTCTCCCTCCAACTCGTCCCCAGCGGTGTCCTATACCCACACGTCACGCCGGTTATCGGCAATGGTGTGGTGGTCGACCCCCGGGTTCTCCTCGCCGAGATGGACATGCTCGGAACACAGGGAGTGGACACGGCCAAACTACGGGTCAGTGGCAATGCCCACCTGATCCTCCCCTACCACCAGGAACTAGACGCCCTCCACGAGCGCCACCTAGGCAAGAACAGATTGGGGACCACCAAGCGGGGCATCGGACCGGCCTACGCCGACCGCGCCATGCGAGTCGGTATACGGGTCCAGGACCTCCTGGACGAGAAGATCTTCCGGAAGAAACTAGGCGCCGCTCTGGAGCACACCAACAAGGTTCTCACCCGAGTGTTCAATCGCCTCCCCGTTAATGCCGACGAGATAGCAGAGGAATACCTGGGCACCTGCGCCCCCCGACTCACTCCACACATCACCGACACCATCGGCTTGGTCCACGACGAGTTGGAAGCCGGTGGACGGATACTTCTGGAGGGCGCCCAGGCCACCTTCCTGGACCTGGACCACGGCACCTACCCCTTTGTGACCTCGTCCAACCCGGTGGCCGGTGGGGCCTGTACGGGGGCAGGGATCGGGCCCCGGGACATCGACCGGGTCATCGGGATTGCTAAGGCCTACGTCACGCGGGTGGGTTCCGGGCCATTCCCCACCGAGTTGTTCGACGAGGTGGGTAACCACTTTGTAGACGTCGGCCACGAGTATGGAACTAACACCGGGCGACGTCGTCGGCCGGGCTGGCTGGACACCGTGATGCTTCGCTACGCGGCCCGGGTCAACTCGCTATCCGAGTTGGCCATTACCAAGCTGGACGTCCTAGACCAACTAGACGTGATTCGCGTATGCGTCGCCTATGAGGCCGACGGCCAGCGCCATGACCAACTGCCCTACCACCAGTCGGTTCTACACCGGGTCACGCCGATTTACGAGGAACTGTCGGGTTGGGGAGTCGACCTTTCGGCAGTTACTAAACGGTCACAGTTACCGGCCGAAGCCGAGACCTACCTAGCCTTCGTAGAGGACCAGGTTGGGGTGCCCATCGGCATGGTGGGTGTCGGACCGGGACGCCACCAGGTGCTTCGGTTCGCCAGTTGACTGCGTCGGGACGGATAGGCGTCGGATGAAGGTCTGCGTCGTCGGGTCGGGCGGCCGGGAACATGCCCTGGCCCACGTCCTGGGTCGGTCCCACGACGTGGTTGTCACCCCTGGGAACCCCGGCATCCCAGGTTCAGCACCCGTTCCTCCTACCGAGGTCGACGCCGATTTGACGGTGATCGGCCCCGAGGCACCGTTGGTTGACGGCTTAGCTGACCGGCTGAGAGCCGACGGTCGGCTGGTCTTCGGCCCGGGAGCCGATGGCGCCCGCTTGGAGGGATCCAAGGCGTGGATGAAGGAGGTGCTTGTTGAGGCGAGCGTGCCGACCGCCGCCCACGGAACTTTCGACGACGAGACGGACGCCCTGGCCTTTCTGGCTGGTATGGGTGATCTATTCGTGGTCAAGACCGACGGGCTGGCTGCCGGCAAGGGTGTGGTAGTCACCACGGACCGGGACGAGGCCGTTGACGCCGTCCGGTCCTACCTCTCTGGAGCGGCCTTCGGCGACGCCGGGCGGACGGTGGTCATCGAAGAGGGCCTTACCGGCCCCGAGTTATCGGTGCTGGCCGTATGCGACGGGACGACCGCCGTGGCCCTCACCCCGGCCCAAGACTTCAAACGCATTGGCGAAGGCGATACTGGCCCGAACACGGGGGGTATGGGGGCCTACTCGCCGGTGCCGGTGGCCACGAGCGCTGTGGTTGATGATCTGGTGGTGGGTGCCGTACAGCCCACACTGGCTGCCCTGCGCGGTCGGGGGATCGACTACCGGGGCGTCCTGTACTGCGGGCTGATGCTCACCCCGGCCGGCCCCAAGGTCTTGGAGTACAACGTGCGCTTTGGCGACCCGGAGACTCAGGTCGTCTTGCCCCGCCTCACCAGCGACCTTGGTCACCTGCTGGCCGCCGCTGCCTCTGGGCGTTTGGAGGAACTACCAACCTTCGATGACGGGGCGGCCGTCACCGTGGTATGTGCCACGGAGGGCTATCCGACCGGCCCCCGGACCGGAGATCCAATTGACGGCCTGGAAGCGGCTTCAGCTATCGACGGCGTCACGGTCTTCTCCTCCGGTGTCGCTGAGGGAGTAGATGGCGGTCTGGTGACGGCTGGCGGTCGGGTGCTTTCGTTGACTGGCCGGGGGAGGACGATTACCGAAGCCCGAGAGCGGGCCTACGACGCGGTAGCCAAGTTGGCGTGGTCGGGGATGCAGTTTCGCCGTGATATCGCCGCGAACCCAACCGGCGCCGGAAACGACTAGGACTAGTAGGAACACAAGAGGGCCCGAGGGGCAGAAACAGGAGAATCCGATGGCATACAAGGTGGCGATCCTCATGGGTTCGCCCAACGATGGGGACAAGATGGCGCCTGCCGCGGCGACCCTAGAGCGCTACGGCATCGAGGCAGACGTTCGGGTCATGTCGGCGCACCGCAGCCCGGCCGTAGTCGCCGGGTTTGTATCGGGGGCCCGGGAGGCCGGGTACTCGGTGATCATCTGCGGGGCCGGGATGGCAGCCCACCTAGCTGGAGCGGCGTCCGCTCACACCACGCTCCCGGTGATCGGTGTGCCCCTTTCCGGCGGTGCCATCAACGGGTGGGACTCCCTACTGGCCACAGTCCAGATGCCCAAGGGCATCCCGGTAGCCACCGTTGCCGTGGATGGTGCCATGAACGCTGCCCTGCTGGCTGTTCAGATACTGGCCATAGCCGACCCAGACCTCGTCGAAGCCCTCGAGGCCCACCGCGAGGAGATGGTCCCCCGCTGAGCGGCGGATTCCCGTACCCCATGGAGAACGTCCTCGCCTCCCGTTACGCCAGCCGGCCCATGGTCGACCTCTGGACAATGGATGCCAAGGTGGTCATGGAACGCGAACTCTGGATTGCCGTGATGGAGGCCCAACGCCAACTCGGCGTGGATATTCCCGACGGGGTCATTGAGGACTACCGGGCCGTGGTCGATCAGGTGGATCTAGCGTCGATCCGCGAGCGGGAGCGAGTCACCCGCCACGACGTGAAGGCCCGGATAGAGGAATTTTGTGTCCTGGCCGGGCATCAGTACGTGCACCGGGGTATGACGTCTAGGGACCTCACCGAGAATGTCGAACAACTCCAGGTCCGTCGCAGTCTGGAGTTGGTGATGGACCGCATCGTGGCCACCTTGGCTCGCTTGGCTCGCTTGGCCGCCGAGTTCGACGGCCTAGTTATGGTTGGGCGTAGTCACAACGTGGCCGCCCAGGCCACCACGCTGGGCAAGCGGTTTGCCACAACAGCCGAGGAACTCTTGGCCTCGTACCGCCGGGTCTCTGACCTGTTGACTGCCTACCCACTCCGAGGGCTGAAGGGACCGGTCGGAACTCAGCAGGACCAGATGGACCTCCTGAACGGTGATGGAGCTAAGGTCGACCAGTTGGAACAACTGGTGGCCGACCACCTCGGCTTCGCCCAAGTCCTGGACTCGGTGGGGCAGGTATACCCGCGGTCGCTGGACTTCGACGTGGTCTCGGCGTTGGCCCAGGCAGCCGGAGGTCCGGCCAACCTGGCCCGAACGATCCGGCTGATGGCCGGCCACGAACTAGCCACCGAGGGGTTCCAACCGGGCCAGGTTGGCTCGTCGGCCATGCCCCACAAGATGAACGCTCGAACCTGCGAGCGGGTCAACGGCTTAGCCGTCGTGCTACTGGGGCACCTGGCCATGGTTGGGGGTCTAGTGGGTGACCAGTGGAACGAGGGTGACGTGAGCTGCTCGGTGGTCCGGCGGGTGGCCCTTCCCGATTCCTTCCTGGCTGCCGACGGCCTGTTCCAAACCTTCCTCACCGTGTTGGACGAGTTCGGCGCCTATCCGGCCGTGCTGGAGCGAGAGCTCGGCCAGTACCTACCGTTCCTAGCTACCACGCGGGTTTTAATGGCTTCCATCCAGGCCGGGATGGGACGTGAAGAGGCTCACCAGATCATCCAGGCTCACGCGGTGGCCGCCGCTCTGGTCCGTCGGGAGGAGGGTCGGGTTGAGACCGACCTGCTGGATCGTCTGGCCTCCGACCCCGCCCTGCCACTTGACCGTGATGATCTCGACGACCTGCTCGATGATCCATCAGTATTTGTGGGTAACGCTTCGGCCCAGGTGTCCTCCGTCGTAGAACGGGTGGCCGAGGTGGTGGCTGCCCGCCCCTGGGCCGCTGCCTACAATCCCGAACCGATTCTCTGAACCGACCGCCCACTGGAGTGTGATGAACATGACGGTTGACCTCCCCCTCTTGCACTCAGGCAAGGTTCGTGACATCTACGACGCCGGAAACGGTCGTTTGCTTATGGTCACTTCGGACCGCATTTCGGCATTTGACGTAGTTATGGACGAGCCGATCTTCGACAAGGGACGGGTCCTCACCGCCATGACGTCCTTCTGGTTCGAACAGTTCGCCGACCTAGTCGACGGACACCTGATCTCGACTGCTACGACCGACCTGGAGGCCGTCCTGGGCGCGACGGTGTCGGTCGACCTGGAGGGCCGGACCATGCTGTGCCATCGGGCTGAGATGCTGCCCATCGAGTGCATCGTCCGGGGGTACATCACCGGTTCGGCCTGGAAGGAGTACCGGACCTCGGGGACCATGCACGGCACGGCGATGCCCGACGGGCTCCTAGAGGCCAGCCGCCTTTCCGAGCCTGTGTTCACCCCGTCGACAAAGGCTGACGAGGGCCACGATGTGAACATCTCCTACGCCGAGGCAGTGGACCTGGTGGGTGTCCAGGTGGCCGAGGCGGCCCGCGAGGCATCGATCGCTTGCTACCTGCGGGGTGCCGAATGGGCGGCCCAGCGGGGGATCGTTATTGCCGACACCAAGTTCGAGTTTGGGATGGTCAACGGCCGCCTTGTGCTGGCTGACGAGGTGCTGACCCCGGACTCGTCTCGGTTCTGGTCTGCCGAGGTGTGGGCCCCGGGGATGACGCCCCCGTCATTCGATAAGCAGCCGGTCCGCGATTACCTGGACGGGTTGGACTGGAACAAGCAGCCACCACCACCGGCATTGCCCGACGAGGTGGTATCCGCCACGTCTTCACGCTATGTGGAGGCCTACGAGCGCATCACGGGACGGTCGTTCGCCGACTGGCCTGGGGTGGGTGGCTGATTCGAGCGGGAAGACGGGAGGAGGACTATGCGGTTCGACGTGGTGGTGGACGTGAGGTTAAGGGGCGGTATCGCCGATCCGGCCGGGGCCACGATCGAGCGGGCGTTGTCCGCCCTGGGCTATGAGGGAGTGACCGAGGTCAGCGTGGGCAAGACGGTGCGTTTTACCATCGAGGCGGCCGATGCCACCGAGGCAACCACCCAGGCCGAGGACCTCTGCGCCTCCTTTCTAACCAACCCGGTGATCGAGGACGCTTCGGTGACTGTGGAGGCTGCCGGTTGATGGCCACCACCGTGGGTGTTGTGATCTTCCCCGGTACTAACTGCGAGATGGACGCCATGTCATCCGTGGAACGGCTGGGGGGCATTGGCCGCCTGTTGTGGCACGCCGATGACGACCTGGGCGACGTGGACGCGGTGATCGTGCCGGGCGGGTTCGCCCATGGTGACTACCTTCGCCCGGGGGCCATTGCCCGGTTCTCGCCCGTGATGGGGGCCGTGGCCCGGTTCGCCGCCGATGGAGGCCCGGTGGTTGGTATTTGCAACGGTTTCCAGGTTCTCACCGAGGCGGGACTGCTCCCCGGTGCCCTCCAGAAGAACGTCGGCCTGAAGTTCTTGTGCCAACCGACGACGTTACGGGTTGAGACCACCGGGTCAATCCTCACCAGGAGAGCTGAGGTAGGGGACCAATTGTCGGTGCCAATTAACCACTTCGAAGGCAATTACACCTGCAACGACGAGATGCTGGCCCGGCTCCGAGACGAGGACCGAGTGGTGCTCCGTTACGTCGACAACCCGAACGGATCGGTAGACGACATTGCTGGGGTCTGCAACGAGAGCCGCAATGTGGTTGGACTGATGCCCCACCCGGAGCGGGCTTGTGACGACCTACTGGGCAGCGCCGACGGGGCAGTGCTTCTAGGCTCTCTGCTGGATGCCGCCTGACTCGGCCTGCCTTGGTGGCTGGAGCCGACGGGGTTCCCGGATCAGGTACTGCGGGGGATGCCGGCTGCCTTGAGGGTGGCTGCCGAAACGCCGATCTCTCGCCAGGCGGAATAGGAGATGTTCAGTCGCCTACCGTAGGAGGCAGCATGGTCCACGAAACCTGCCTCCAGGTCCGACAGGTCGATCGAGTTGGTTTGCTCGAGGGTCTCCAACTCGGCCTTCAGGTCGATTCGCTGCTGGACCAGGCTCAGCCGCCTGGTGACTGTCGCCCCATCCATCTCGGCGACCACTGAGGCTAATTGGCGGCGGACGACGTCGGGCGTGCGCCTGCGGCCCGGGCGGGCTGGGCTTTGATCGAGAGCCTTCAGATATTCACGGACCGCGGCTATCTCGGCCTTTTCGGAGTTGGTCATCTTTGGACGTCCCATTTGAGCCACTTCTTTCGTTTTGGATATATCAGAAACCAGGGAACATATGCCATAAGGCTACCAAGGATTAAATCGATTCCATTTCTTGATAAAATACTTCCAAATTTCTTGAGAAAACACGTCCAAATCATCTTGATTCCAGAGTGATTATCCAAGACTTTGGACGGGCTCAAGGGGTGTAGATCGGTACCGTTAGGAAGGGTCAGGTCTCCGATCGGTGACGACTACGGTTCCCGTCGTGAGCGAGCCACTCCACCGGGCCCTCGGGTTGACCGACGAGGAGGCGGAGCAGATTGACAGGATCCTCGCCCGGCCAGCCAACGGCCTAGAACTGGCCATGTACTCGGTCATGTGGTCAGAGCACTGCTCTTACAAGAGCAGCCGCATTCACCTCAANCGGCTTCCTACCGAAGCCCCCTGGGTGTTGGTAGGACCCGGGGAAAACGCCGGAGTGGTCGACGTGGGCGACGGTATCGCGGCAGCCATCCGCATCGAGTCACACAACCACCCCTCAGCCATCGAGCCCTATCAGGGAGCGGCTACCGGGGTGGGGGGCATCCTGCGCGACATCTTCACCATGGGCGCCCGACCCATCGCCCTCATGGATCCCCTCCGCTTCGGACCGCTTGACGACGCCCGGAGTCGGTGGATCGCTGAGGGCGTGGTCTCCGGGGTGTCGGGTTACGGCAATGCTGTCGGGGTGCCCACAGTGGGCGGCGAGGTGGTCTTCGATCAGACCTACCAGGGAAACCCACTGGTCAACGTGCTCTGTCTAGGCATTCTACCCACCGAGCGCCTAGTGCTTGGGCAGGCCTCCGGGGTGGGCAACCTGGCCGTCGTACTGGGTTCGAGCACCGGAAGGGACGGCATCGGCGGTGTAAGTGTGCTGGCCTCGGCCGGCTTCTCGGCAGACGACGACGGCGGCGGCAAGAGACCCAGCGTCCAGGTGGGCGACCCGTACGAAGAGAAGCGGCTCATCGAGGCCTGTCTCCAACTCCTAGACGAGGGTCTCGTGGTGGGTATCCAGGACCTAGGCGGTGCCGGGCTGACCTGTGCAACCAGCGAGACGGCATCCCGGGGCCGTGTGGGCATGGACGTGGACATATCAGCTATTCCCCGCCGGGAAACCGGCATGGAGGCCCACGAGGTCATGACCAGCGAGTCCCAGGAGAGGATGCTGGCCATCGTGGAACCCGCCGGGCTAGACCGGGTGTTGACCATCTGTGAGCGGTGGGAAGTCCGGGCCGCTGTGATCGGTCGGGTCACCGACGGTGGGGCTCTGCGCATTCTGGACGGCTTCGACGGCGAGGTACTAGCCGACGTACCAGCTACCTCGCTGCACGAAGACGCCCCTCTCTACGACCGCCCCCGGTCCAAGCCGAGCCAGTCACCGAGCCCGTCGGCTGACGATCTTCCGACCCCGGCCGATCCCGGTGCTGACCTTCTCGACCTACTGACCGATCCAGCCTGGGTTTACCGGCAGTATGACCACCAACTCTTCCTGAACACGGTGGTCGGCCCGGGCGATGACGCCGCGGTGCTCAAACTTCGACATCCCACCACCGGTGCGGAGACGGGACGCGGTCTCGCTCTGACCACCGACGGGAATCATCGTTGGTGCGCCGTGGACCCCCGGAGAGGCACGGCTCACGTGGTAGCCGAGTCAGTTTTAAACCTGGCTTGCGTGGGGGCCCGGCCGCTGGCCGTCGTTAACTGCCTTAACTTTGGCAACCCCGAAAACCCCGAAGTGATGTGGCAACTTTCCGAGGCCGTGGATGGCATGGCCGATGCCTGCAACGCCTTTGGTGTGCCGGTGATCGGCGGGAACGTCAGCCTCTACAACGAATCGGCGGGGTCAGATATCGACCCCACACCGGTTATCGGGCTACTGGGGGTGGTAGATGAGTTACGACGCCGGCCCCCAGGGGCCACCCTGGTTGACGGCCACCGCCTCGTTGTGTTGGGTCCCGAGGCCACTTCACTGGGCGGTTCCCTGTGGGGCGCCGCTCACGGGGCGCCGGGTGGTGAACTGGCTTCTCTGGACACCGACCTCCATCTGCGGGTGGCCAATCTGGTTCGGGACCTGGTGTCGGGCGACCTGGTGGATGGTGTGCATGATGTGTCGGCTGGAGGGCTGGGAGTGGCGGTGGCTGAAATGGTGGTCCGATCCGGCGTGGGTGCCCACCTGGCCAGGGTTGCCGACCACCGGGCTCTGTTTGGTGAGGGACCCAGCCGGGTGGTGGTGGCCGTCGATCCCGAATGTCTGACCGAGGTACTGGCCGCTGCTGAGACCGCTGAGGTCCCGACTGTCCGCTTGGGTCTGGCCACCGGGACTCGGTTCATCGTTAAAGGTCTTTTTGACGTCACCGTGGACGAAGTGGTGGCCGCCCATACGAGACGACTACCCGAGGCGCTGGGCGTCGGGACTACGAACCGATGAAGCGACCAGCGACTACACCCGATATTGACGGTGCTTACTCCGACGACGACACCCCGAAAGAGGCGTGTGGGGTCTTCGGCGTCTTCGCCCCGGGCCTGCCTGTGGCCCACCTGACCTACTTGGGCCTCTACGCCCTCCAGCACCGGGGACAGGAGTCAGCTGGGATGGCGGTCAGCGACGGTAAATCCCTGACGGTGGTGAAGGACATGGGTCTGGTGTCCAACGCCTTCGACGACCGGACTCTGGCCTCCCTGACTGGGGGTTTGGCTATCGGGCAGACTCGCTACTCGACGACCGGTTCGAGTACGTGGCGAAACGCTCAACCGGTTTACCGGGGCGTCGACCATGTCGAGTTCGCGCTCGGCCACAACGGCAACCTTGTCAACGTCGAGCAGTTGGCTGCCGAGTACGGGATGCTCCCCGGCACTGTGACGTCGGATAGTGACCTGGTGGCTGAGATGCTGGCCATGGAGTTGGTCGGCCGGGGCGGCATGGAACCGGGAAAGGCGTTCGACGAGGCGCTGACCGAGGTGTTACCGCGTCTCCACGGTGCGTTCTCACTCGTGCTGGCCGACCACGATCGGGTTATTGGCGTCCGGGACCCGAACGGCTTCCGGCCCCTCTGTCTCGGCCGTCTGGACGGTGGGTGGGTACTGGCCTCCGAATTGCCGGCCCTGGACGTGATCGGGGCCCACATGGTTCGGGAACTAGATCCCGGTGAGGTGGTGGTGATCGACGACACCGGGTGTCGGTCGTTTCGGCCGTTTGCTGACGAGGATGTGGATCCCCGGCTCTGCTTGTTCGAGTTCGTCTACTTCGCCCGTCCGGACAGCATCCTGTATGGGCAGAGCGTCCACCATGCCCGGGTACGGATGGGCGAGATGCTGGCCAACCACGCCCCAGTGGAGGCCGATCTGGTGATGGGCGTACCGGAATCCGGGATCCCGGCCGCCGAGGGCTACGCCCGGGCCAGTGGGATCCCCTACGGTCAGGGCCTAGTCAAGAACCGGTACATCGGACGGACCTTCATCGCCCCCACCCAGGCCCTTCGGTCGGCGGCGGTGCGGATGAAGTTGAACCCGCTGCGAGACAACATCGAGGACCAGCGACTGGTGGTGGTCGATGACTCAATCGTGCGGGGTACCACTACTCGAGCCATGGTTCGCATGTTGAGAGATGCTGGAGCCGGTGAGGTCCACCTACGGGTCTCGTCGCCGCCATACCGGTGGCCTTGCTTCTACGGCATGGATACCGGCGCTCGTAGCGAACTACTGGCCGCCAACCTCACTGTGGACGAGATCCGGGAGTATCTCGAGGTGGACAGCCTTACCTATCTCACCTTGGATTACCTCCTGGAGGCTACGGGGGCCGTTGGCGCTGGGTTCTGCGATGCCTGCCTGACTGGGACGTACCCCGTCGAGATCCCGGTGAACCTGTCCAAGGGAGTGCTGGAGGCGGGAGATGGCCCACCTCCAGAACGGTCCATGCCGGTGCACTCCACTGACGAGGACAACGAGTTACCCACCCAATCCGCTGGTCGGCTGTTCGGACGGGATTGAGGGTCGTGGCTGGGGGCCCAGGCAGGCACTACCGGGAGGCCGGGGTGGATATAGACGCTGGCGCCGAGGCCGTTCGGCGAATCGGCCCGCTGGTCCGGTCTACCCGTCGGCCCGGGGTGGTAGGTGACATCGGAGGCTTCGGCGGTCTCTTTGATCCGTCGGCGGCCGGGTTTCGAGATCCTCTGTTGGTATCGGCTACCGACGGGGTGGGGACCAAGGCCGAGATTGCTCGGTTAACTGGCCGCTTGGACACCATCGGGCGGGACCTGGTGGCCATGTGCGTTGACGACCTGGTGTGTGCCGGAGCTACGCCACTGTTCTTCCTCGACTACCTGGCCATCGGACATCTGGATCCGGAAGCTGTGGAACACCTGATAGAGGGGATTGCCGCCGGGTGTGCGGAAGCCGGCTGCGCACTGATCGGAGGTGAAATGGCCGAACACCCGGGAGTGATGGCCGCTGACCAGTTTGACCTTGTCGGCTTTGCCGTGGGGGCGGTGGAACGTGGGCGGCTTCTCGATGGCTCGACCGTTATGGCCGGGGACCTGCTGGTTGCTCTAGACAGTCCGAACCTTCGATCCAACGGCTTTTCTCTAGCCCGCCGCTTGGTGTTCGACGTGGCCGGGCGGTCACTGGACGATTTAGCTTGGGAGGGGGCCGACCGAACGTTGGCTGACGAGCTTCTTGCTCCCAGTGTCATTTACGCCCCGGCGGTGGTCGCCGCCCTGGCCGCCCACGAAGTCCACGCTGTGGCCCACGTGACCGGCGGGGGCCTTCCTGGCAATCTTCCCCGGGTGCTGGGCGACGCGGTGGACGCCGTGGTCGATCGCACGACATGGGAGGTCCCGCGGATTTTCCGTGAACTTCAAGCCATGGGCGGCGTAGACGACGACGAGATGGCCCGGGTGTTCAACATGGGTGTGGGGATGGTGTTGGTCGTACCAGCCTCTGGGGTCGACGACTTGGTGGCCACGTTGGCTACTCATGCCCGGTCGGCCTGGGTAGTCGGCGAATTAGTGTCTGGGTCGGGCACGGTGGCATACCGGGGGATGATGAGAGCATGACGGCGACACGCGAGGCCCTAGTAGCCCATCTTCTGGAACACTCCATCCGGACCGGGAAGTTCACCCTGAAGTCAGGCCGGACTAGCACGTGGTTCTGTGATTCCAAGCAGACGGTGTGTCGGTCCGACGGCATCCTGCTGGTGGCTGCTGCAGCGTTGGAGGCCCTCGAAGAACTAGAGGCAAACGGCGGTCCGCTTACAGCCATCGGTGGGTTGGCTGCCGGGGCCGATCCGGTGTCCTTCGGAATCGCCGCCGTGGCTGCCACCCGGGGACGGAACTTGCGGTCGTTCAGCATTCGTAAGGAATCCAAGGACCATGGGGTAGAGGGCCGCTTGGCCGGTGCCTTGCAGCCCGGTGATCGGGTAGTGGTTTGCGAGGACACGGTGACCCGAGGAACCTCGGCCTTGGAGGCCGCGTCGGTGATAAGAGAACTAGGTGCCGACCCGGTGGTCATTCTCCCAGTGGTCGATAGGGGTGGGACATGCGCGGCTGCGGCGACCGAGGCGGGTATCGCCTTCGTGCCGTTGGTTACCGCGCCCGATCTGGGTTTTCCTTACGAGGGCCCCTGACCCACCCAGCACGTCTTCTCTATACCGCACCGGGCCCATCTGGGAGTCCGATGGAGGTGACCGACGGGGCCACTCGTAGGCTCGGGCGGTGCCTTTCCTCCCCACCGCGGCCTACTCCATCCACATGGAGGTGGCGCTGGACAACGTGCCCAACACTCTGGGACGGTTAGCCACGGCGATCGGTGAAGCCGGCGCCAACATCGTCTCCATGGGTGGCTTTGACGTGCGCGGAGACCGCTTGATCAACGATGTGGTCGTCAACTGTCGGGACGAGGACCACGCAGCGAGGGTAATAACCGATGTGGAGGGTCAGGAAGGCGTAGAGATCCTGCGTTGGTTCGACCGGACCTTCGACATGCACGAGGGCGGCAAGATCGAGGTGGTTTCCCTCGCCGAGGTCAACGACCGCCACGACCTTTCGATGGCCTATACGCCGGGCGTGGCCCGAGTCTGCATGGTTATCCATGAGGATCCGGTCCGGGCCCATGACCTGACCATCAAGAAGAACACAGTGGCGGTGGTCACCGACGGAACAGCCGTCCTCGGGCTGGGTGACATCGGCCCGACGGCCGCCATGCCGGTTATGGAGGGCAAGGCTCTCCTGTTTAAGGAGTTTGCCGGCGTGGACGCGTTTCCGGTGTGCCTCGACGTGTCGGACCCGCAGGAGATCATCGACACGGTCATTCGTATCGCGCCGACGTTCGGTGGTATCAACCTGGAGGACATTGCTGCACCGGCCGCCTTCATGGTGGAAGAAGCTCTGCGCAGGGTTCTGGATATTCCCGTCTTCCACGACGACCAGCACGGGACAGCAGTGGTGGTACTGGCAGCGCTCTGGAACGCTTGTCGCCTCACCAATCGTCAGATCAGCGACCTCTCGGTGGTCATTGCCGGGATGGGAGCAGCTGGGGTGGCCGTGGGCAAGATCCTGCTCAACGCAGGAGTCCAGAAGATCGTCGGCGTGGATCGATCGGGAGCCGTCTACTCCGGCCGGGACAACCTGAACCCGACCAAGGAGTGGTTTGCTACCAACACCAACCAGGACCGCCGGATGGGAACCCTGCAGGAAGTAATGGTCGGCGCTGATGTGTTCATAGGCCTTAGCGGGCCGAGCCTGATTAGTGCAGCCGATCTGCGGACCATGAACCCGGACCCCATCGTTTTCGCCATGGCCAACCCGGAACCGGAGATCCGACCCGAGGACGCCGACGGCTTGGCCGCTGTGATGGCCACCGGCCGGAGTGATTACTCGAACCAGATCAACAACGTGCTTGCTTTCCCAGGCATCTTCCGGGGGGCCTTGGATGTAGGGGCCACCGATATCTCCGAGAACATGAAGTTGGCCGCTGCGATGGCCATCGCCGACTCGGTGTCCGATGACGAGCTAACGGACCACTTCGTCGTCCCATCTGTCTTCGATCGGGCAGTGCCCGCCCGGGTAGCAGCAGCGGTGGCCGACGCAGCCCTGGCCGACGGTGTCTGTCGCAGTTAAACCCAATACCAGAAACCGTGGTCCTACCGTTTCAAGCCGTCACTTTCGACCTCTGGAACACCCTGCTGACCAGTATCCCTGGGGCGGTCGAAATCAGGGCCCGGTTTTGGCGCCAGGTGGTCAACGAGCGTGGCTTAGACATCGACGACAATCTGATCCACCGAATCCTGTCGACATTGCCCGTGCGTTTTGACGAAGAGTGGCGGGCCGGTCGTCAGTACGGCCCCACCAGGGCCCTGGAAGAGTGTTTCGCTGCCTTCGGTGACCGTATAGATGCCGACGATCGGGACGCGCTTGCCGAAGCATTCGAGTCGGCGTCGTTTGCCTTGGAGGTGGTTTCGGTGCCCGACGCTGCGCGCGTTCTGTCCACGGTGGTGGATGCTGGCATCGCTGTCGGAATAGTTAGCGACACCTCCCTGGCAATCGGTCGGCACCTACGAAAGTTTCTTGAACGCCACGGCATCCTTAAATACGTTACCTTTGCCGCTTTTTCCGACGAGGTTGGTGTTTACAAGCCCGATCCGGTGATCTTTCTCGCTGCAATGGATGGGCTGGGGGCTGATGACCCAGCAAACGTTGCCCACGTGGGAGATCTGAAGCGAACCGACGTTGCTGGGGCCCGGGCCCTGGGTATGACCACGGTGCGGTTTCGGGGAGCGCTTGACGACCTGGAGGAGGGGCTAGAGGCTGATCACGTAGTGGATCGACTGGACCAGGTCCCGGCGGTGCTGGGCCTGGTCTGACCACCGCCCGATTGGCCCGACCACGAGGTTCGGGCGAGGATCGAGGGCGTGCGGTCCCTGTGGTTTCATCTGATGCCCTACCCGGACCTCCCGGACGGGTTCGCCGACCATCACCGGTCAGTCTGGGTGGACATCGACCCCGGCCTCTACGACCCAGAGGTCGGACACCGGGCCTACCACGACTACCTCGACGAGTTGGAGTACGCGGCGTCGGTCGGTTTCGACGGAATCTGTGTGAATGAGCACCACGCCAACGGGTACGGCCTGATGCCCAGCCCAAACCTGATGGCGGCCACCCTGGCTCGGTCCACTGACGACGCGGCCATCGTGGTTATGGGCGACTCGCTGGCTCTTTATAACCCGCCCCTGCGGGTGGCCGAAGAGTTAGCCATGGTTGATGGCTTATCGGGCGGTCGTCTCGTAGCCGGTTTTCCGGTGGGCACGCCAATGGACACGTGCTTCGCCTACGGCATGAACCCACTTACCTTGAGAGAGCGCTACCACGAGGCCCATGACTTGGTCGTTCGAGCCTGGACCGCCGAGGAGCCGTTCGCCTTTAACGGCACCTATACGAAGCTCCGTTACGTGAACCCGTGGCCCCGCCCGGTCCAACAGCCACACCCTCCTATCTGGATCCCCGGAGGTGGGTCAGTGGAAACCTGGGAGTGGTGCGCCGAGATGGACTACGTCTACTCATACCTCTCCTACTTCGGGTACAAGGCGGGCCAGGCCACCATGCGGGGTTTCTGGCAGCGGATGGCCGACCTGGGGCGGGAGCCGAACCCGTTTCAGGCTGGCTTTATCCAGTTCGTCGGAGTAGCTGACACTGATGCCGAGGCCCGCCGGTTATATCGCGAACCCGCCGAATACTTCTTCAACCGGTGTTTGCACCTGTACCCGCCGTTTGCCGATCCGCCGGGCTACCAGACAGAAGCCACGGTCCGGGCCGGTGTGGAGGGCATGGTGGCCCGGGCCGCCGCACGGTCGGCCGGTAGGAAGAAGGCTCCGATGGGGTCGTCGACTGGCGGTGGCTTCACGTTCGACGAAATGGTCGAGCTCGGGTATGTGGTCATTGGGTCGCCTACTTCGGTAGCTGAACAGTTGGTAGACGTGGCTACCACGCTGAACGTGGGGAACCTGATGCTGCTCCTCCAGTTTGGGAACATGGACCGCGACCTGACCATGTTCAACACCGACCTGGTGGCCCGGGAGGTCCTCCCGGAAATCCGGGGACTCTTCGAGGACGAGTGGGAACATCGCTGGTGGCCGATTCCGATGGGGGCCGGCCGCCGCCGTTCGGTGGGTGGGGCTCGGTAATGGTGGATATCGAACGTCGGAAGGTAGCCACCGGATCCGGTCCGGTTACCACCTTTGAATTGGGCGAAGGTCCGGTGGTGGGGTTTCTCCACGGACCAGCGGGGCTGGACGAGCCGACGGCCTGTATGCGCGACCTCGCTGTCGACCACCGGGTGGTAGCGCCCTGTCTGCCCGGGTTTGGTCCCACGCCAGGAGACCCGACCCTACGTACCGTCCACGACTGGGTGGTGTTCCTCTCGGAGTTGACCGACCGGCTGGGGCTGGTCGGATCCCGTTGGGTGGCCTCTTCGGTGTCGGCCATGCTGGCTCTCGAGCTGGCTGCTGTCCGCCCCGAGGCGTTTCGGTCGCTGGTAGCTGTTGCCCCGACCGGCCTATGGGACCCAGACGATCCCGGGGTCGACCTCTACTCGCTCTCCCTGACAGACCAGGCGGTCCACCTGGTGGCCGACGAGGAGGTCAGGACGGCACTGGCCGCCCTGCCCGAAGGGCTCGACACCGACGGTCTCGTCGAGTTAGGGGTCTCCCGTTACGTGAGGCGGAGAACTGCTGCCTCGCTGGTGTGGCCCTTACCCGACCACGGCCTAGCCGACCGCCTGCACCGGGTGGCAGCGGAGGTGGTACTGGTCTGGGGGTCCGAAGACCGAATCGTGCCTCCGTCCTACGGCGAACGGTTCGCCGGCCTGCTCCCGACAGCCACCGTGGCACCGCCGATCGCCGGGGCAGCCCACCTGGTCGCCCTCGACGCCCCGGCAGCCGTAGCGGCGATTGTGCGGAACGATTCCGGGTGAGCGGCCTGGAGGTCCTGGTCGTCGTCCTGGCCGTGGTGGCCGGTGCGGTGGCTCAGGCGTCGAGCGGTTTCGGGATCACCCTCATCGCGGCACCCATTCTGGTAGCCGTGGAACCGGCGTTTCTCCCGCTCCCGCTGATGATCGGCGGGATGACGGTCAGTCTGCGACACCTAGTTCGCGAACGGTCGGGGATCGAATGGTCGTACCTGTCCCGGTGCCTGGTCGGCATGCCGATCGGGGTGGCGCTCGGGCACCTGGCTACGGGCACGCTCTCCGAAAGCGGCCTCAAGGTGGCTGTTGGTGTGCTGATCGTCCTTGCTGTGGCGCTGGTCGCCGTCGGGTGGGCACCGCGGAGAGGTTGGTGGACCGCCCCGGCCTGTGGCCTGCTAGTGGCCTTTGGGGCCCGGGTGGCAGCTCTTCCTGGCCCGCCGTTCGTGATCCTTCACCACGACCGACCCCCAGCGATGATCCGACCCAACCTGGCGTCCCTGAGCCTGGTGAACTTGGTGATGATCGTCACGATCATGGCGACGGCTGGCCAAGTCACCGCCGCCGACCTCGGGCGGGGAGCTCTAATCGCCGGGTCGGCAGCCGTCGGCCTGGTAGTGGCGCCACCGGTACGACGGTGGGTGGACCGGAGATGGTTCCGGCCCCTGATCCTGAGCCTCGCTGGGTTAGGGGGCCTAGCCGTAGTTATGGGCGAGGTGGTCTGACACCCGGGTCCCACCCCTGGTATGGCTACTGGCCCGGATCGGGAGTTCAGGTAGGTTCGGGCCTTCCATGACCGCCATCCCGCGACCCACCCCGCCGTACGCCGGCACCATCGGTCGCCTGACTGAGGACTGTCAGCCGGTCGCCCTCAAGATGGAGGCCGCCCCCGAGGGGGCGCCCAACGTGGTGATTGTCCTCCTGGACGACGTGGGCTTCGGGTCGTTCGAGGTTTTCGGTGGACCGGTTCCGGCTCCCGGCTTGGAGCGGGTGGCCACCGACGGCCTGCGTTTCAACCGGTTCCATACCACGGCTATCTGTGCCCCCACCCGGGCCGCGATGCTCACCGGCCGCAACCACCACACCGTGCACATGGGTCATATCACCGAGGCGGCGACCTCCTACCCGTCCTTCGACTCGGTTATCCCCCGGGAGGCGACCACGGTGGCCGAGGTGCTCCGCCAGAACGGCTACGCCACAGGGATGTTCGGTAAAGGCCACCTCACCCCATCTTGGGAGAGGGGCCCGGCGGGGCCATTCGACCGCTGGCCTACCGGGCTGGGTTTCGACCGCTTCTACGGGTTCCCGGGCGCCGAGACCTCGCAGTTCGAGCCCGACCTCTACGACCAGACCACGCCGGTCGCCCCGTTCGAGGGGCGGGACGACTACCACCTCACTGAGGACATGGCCGACAAGGCCATCGAGTGGATGCAGAGGATCAGGGCTCACCGACCTGACAAGCCGTTCCTGTGCTACTTCGCTCCCGGTGCCGTCCACACGCCGCTGCACGTTCCCGACGCTTGGCTTGACCGCTTCCGCGGCTTCTTTGACGACGGCTGGGATGACCTGCGCCAGTCGATCTTCGAGCGGCAGTTAGCCATGGGGATTATTCCGTCGGGCACGGCTAACACCCCCCGACCCGACGTGATCCCGTCCTGGGATGACTATCCCGACCGGTACAAGCCAGTGGCCCGTCGCCTGATGGAAGTGTTCGCGGCCTTCTTGGCCCATACCGATGCTCAGGTGGCCCGCCTCATTGACGCCATCGAGGCCATGGGCGAGTGGGACGACACCCTCTTTATCTACGTCACTGGTGATAACGGGGCGTCGGCTGAGGGTCACATCCACGGGACCTGGTCCCTGCCCGCGCTTCAGAACGGGCAGGAGGAGGATCCCGAGTTCCTGCTCGAGCACATCGACGACTTTGGCACGGTCCGAAGTGAGTGCCATTACAACGTCGGGTGGGCGTGGGCTATGGATGCCCCGTTCCAGTGGATGAAGCAGGTGGCATCGCACTTCGGGGGAACCCGCAACGGCTTGGCTGTTTCGTGGCCCCGACACATCACCGACGCTGGTGGACTCCGGGACCAGTTCCACCACGTCATTGACCTGGCGCCCACCATTCTCGCCGCGGCGGGCATCGAGGCCCCGGCCATGGTGAACGGCATCGAGCAGATGCCCGTCGAGGGCCAGTCGATGCTGGCCTCGTTCACCGATCCTGGGGTTGACGGCCGGCGTACTCAGTACTTCGAGGTGATGGGCAACCGCGGTATCTATCACGACGGGTTCATGGCTTCCTGTTTCCACGGGAAGGTTCCGTGGGTCCGGTTTGGTTCGGCGCCGTTCGACGGCCCGCAGGAGTCCTGGGAGCTCTACGACGTGCGTGACGACTTCTCCCAGAGCCACGACCTGGCCGATGAGCGTCCGGAGCTGCTGGCCGAGATGCAGGACCTGTTCCACGAGGAGTGCCTCCGCAACGGCGTGTATCCCTTGAGGAACGCCGCCAACCGGGATCCGGCGATCCGGGTGCCGAGGGCACCGGCTGGGGTGAGGCGGATGACGTACACCACGGCGCACGTCCGGATGCCTGAGCAGGCCGTGCTGAACATCAAGAACCGCTCGTACCGCATCACGTGCGACATCGATGTGCCCGAGAGGCCGAGCGGTGGGCCACCCAGTGTGCCGACCGAGGGGGTGACAGAAGGGGTCATCGTATGCCAGGGCGGCAGTTTCAACGGGTGGTCGATTTACCTCGACGAGGGCCGACCGACCTGGCACTACAACCTCTACGGCCATGAGCGGACCACGGTGGCTGCCGACGAGGCGTTGGTTCCCGGTCGCCGGGAGGTCACCGTCCTGTTCGACTCCGACGGGGGTTTCGGTGCCGGTGGTATGGCCACGCTGGCCGTGGATGGTCGGGTGGTCGGTCAGACCAGGTTGGAACGGACTGTGCCGGTGGTGTTCGCCATGGGTGGTGAGTCGTTCGACGTGGGGGTCGACACCCGGTCACCGGTCGGGCCGTACCCGCATGGGTTTGCGTGCACGGCGACTATTCACGGCGTGACTGTCGAACTCCTTGACGAGGTCGACGATGAGACCCGAGCTCAAGTGGCCGCCGGGATGCTCTGGGCCGAGGCGGTCACCCAATAGGGCTACCGGTGGCTCATCTGGTTCAGCCGAAGGTGATGGGGACAATGCGAGGTCCCCGTACTTGTCCGCCGGCCCATGTCACAGCGTCCGGGTCGGACAACGTGAACTCGGGGATTCGCTCAAACCAAGTCTTGAGCGCTACCTCCATCTCCATACGGGCCAGGTTGGATCCGGCACAGCGGTGGATGCCGACGCCGAAGGCGATGTGACGGTTGCGCTGCCGGTCGAGTTGCACCTCGTGGGCGTTTTCGAAATGGTCTGGGTCGTGGTTGGCACCCGGGAAGTTCATGAGGATTTTGTCACCCTTCTTGAACGTGACCCCGCCGTACTCGATGTCCTCGGCGGCGTTTCGGGCCATGGTCACCGGCGCATAAAAGCGCAGCAGTTCCTCGATGGCGGTGTCCCACAACTCCGGCTGGTCCACCATGCGGCGACGATCGTCGTCATGCCCGGCGAAGTGCCACAGAGCGGAGCCGATGGACGACCAGGTGGTGTCGATGCCGGCCACCAACTGAAGGTTGCACATGCCGACGACCACCTCGTCAGGCAGCAGTTCACCCTCATGCTCGGTCTGGCACAGGGCGGTGATGAGGTCGTCCTTCGGATTCTGGCGCCGGTCGGCTACCTCGGCAGCGAAGAAATCTCGGATGATGTCCCGATACTTGGCTCGCAACTCCGGCTGCTGGAGTCCCAACTCGAGCACGCCACGCACCCACTCGATGAAGTCATCCACCATCGACTCGTCGACCCCAAGCTTTCGGGCAATAACCCGAGGCGGGATTTGCTGGGCGTAGTCGACTGCCGCGTCGCACTTCCCCTCGCCGATGAACCCGTCGATGAGTTCATGGCAGAGCCGCTCAGAGTAGGTGCGCTCGGCGGCGATGCCCTTAGGGGTGAAGTGGGGCAGTAGCGCTCGACGGGTCCAACCTTGCTCAGGTGGATCAGCGCTGATGGGGGCTGCCGCGTTGTAGCCGGTTGAATCTTCCTTAACCAGGGCATTGGGCATGTCGATGACGATGGGTGACTTCGACGACAGGACAGGGACCATCTTGGCCATGGCCTGAAGGTCGTCGTACCGGGTGGGGAGCCAAGACCCGCCGTAGCGGTCGGTGTGGGCGATGGGGCAGGCGTTACGCAGCTCGGCCCACGCCGAGAACGGATCCCGGAGGTAGTCCGGGTCGAACATGTCGTAGTCGGAGGCTAGGTCGTGGACCGGGCAGCGCTCGGGGGTGGAGTCGGCCACCGGATCGGTCGAGCGGTCAGCAGTGTCAGTCACAGCTTCAATCCATCCTCGATGGTGATGGCGTACTCGGGACAATTGTCCACAATCAGCCTGGCCTTGTCCTCCAAGCCTTCGGGCACCTCACCGTTGTTCAACTCGAAGGCATTGCCCAAGTCGTCAACGTCCACCAACTCGGGAGCTAGCGCATAGCAGCGGCTGTGGCCCTCGCACTTCTCGGGGTCCACTTTGATTCTCACGGGTACCCCTATCGCCATGCCGGTTTCTGTCGGTCGGCTACACCCTTCCAGAAGATAAGCCCATGGGGTCTCGAGTTGGGAGTCCGGCCGGCGTGGTGACCGTGCGGTCGACCGCTATTAGCCCATAGGCAGGTTGATTGATTTCGACTCCACGAACTCGGCCAACCCATACCGACCTAACTCACGGCCGTTGCCCGACTTCTTGTAGCCGCCGAACGGCGCTTCGTGGTTGAGGAAAGCACCGTTCATATCGACCTGGCCGGTGCGAAGCCGCTTGGCCACGGCCAACGCCCGATCGGTGTCGGTTCCCCAGACGCCACCCGAAAGCCCGTAGTCGGTGTCGTTGGCGATGGCCACAGCGTCGTCCTCGTCGGCGTAGCCGATGATCGACAACACCGGACCAAAAATTTCCTCCCGAGCGATGGTCATGGAGTTCGACACGTTGGCGAACACGGTGGGACGCACGTAGTAGCCGTCCTCGTAGCCCTCGGGCAGGTCGTCGGGCTTGCCAGTTCCGCCGGTGACCAGGGTGGCACCCTCGTCAATCCCAGCCTGGATGTAGCCCTGGACGCGTTCCCACTGGGCTTGCGATACCAGAGGACCCAGCCCGGTGCCTTCGGCCGCGGCTGGGCCCACCACCTGGGCATCGGCTGCTGCCGCGGCCAGTTCGGCGGCCTCGTCAATCCGGTCAGCCGGGACCAGAAGGCGGGTGAGTGCCGAGCAGGTTTGGCCGGAGTTTAGGTAGCAGGCGCCCACAGCCTTGGGAATGGCGGTCGCGAAGTCGGCATCGTCAAGGATGATGTTGGCCGACTTCCCACCCAACTCCTGGTGGACGCGGGTGACATTGATGGCCGCCACCTCTGCGACCCGGGTACCGGCCCTCGTTGAGCCGGTGAATGAAACCATGTCAACGTCGGGATGGGCGGCGATGGCCTCACCGACCACAGGGCCGACACCGGAGACCAGGTTGAACACACCGGGTGGGAAGCCCAACTCATCGATGATTTCGGTCAGCACGAAGGCGTTCAGAGGTGCGACCTCGCTGGGCTTGAGCACCACTGTGCAACCAACGGCCATGGCTGGGGCAATCTTCGCCATGATTTGGTGTAGCGGGTAGTTCCACGGCGTAATGCAGCCCACTACGCCCACTGGCTCGCGAGTCACCAACGTCCGGCTGATGGTCTCCTCGAAGGAGAACTCTCGGGCCGTGCCAGGTACGCCACCGGTTGTGGCCATAGGCATGCCAACTTGGATCATCTTGGCCATGGGCAGTGGCATGCCCATTTCCTGTGAGATGAGGGTGCCCAGATCATCCATACGGGCGCCGAACTGGGCAGCCAGACCCTCGATGAGCACTAGACGTTCTTCCAACGGAGTAGTCGCCCAGCCATCGAAGGCGGCTAGGGCTGCGGCCACTGCGGCATCAACGTCGGCGGGCGTTCCCTCGGGCACCGAACCAATGACGGATCCGGTCGAAGGGTCGTAGACGTCGATGGCATCGTCTCCGTACGAGTCCACCCAGGACCCGCCTATGTAGATCTGGTTCCGCTGGTTCATCTCCACCCATCCTCGTGGTCGGCCTTTCCCCCGGGCGGCCCGTCCGGAGGCACCCCGATGATGGCGGGCAGGCAGCGGTGGTGCCAATCGGGGGCCGGTTGCTGGAGACGGCCGGGGACCGGGGAGAAACGACAGAAGACCCGCCCAGGGGGCGGGCCTTCTGCGGTGGTCGGGCCCGGCGTCGATCCGGGGACCCCTCGCTTTTCAGGCGAGTGCTCTTCCAACTGAGCTACCCGACCGCGTCTCACCTGTTCCGAAGAGCCGGTGAGATTGGCGGTCCTGACGGG
>PBDJ01000029.1 GCA_002717365.1 Acidimicrobiaceae bacterium
ATGTGGGCCCCGAAACCCCGGCCGGCTGTGGCGATGGCGTAGGTGTGCTGGGCGTCGTCGCCACAGGCCTCAACGCACTTGTAGCAGAGGATGCACCGTTCGTAGTCGCGAACGTAGAGGTCGTCTTGGACCTTCACTGGCTGAGCCACCGTCGCGATCTCGGACCGTTCTCCCATGCGGTCCGGCCGGGCCCCATAGTGCTCCATCCAAGCGTGAACCTCGGGGTCGGCCCGATCCATCTCGACCGACGAGGCCAGCAGCTCGTAGACCATCCGCCGACTGGTGCGTACCCGCTCGGAGTCGGTGGACACCACCATCCCGTCTTCCACGGCCCGGGAACAAGACGGAACCAGAACCCGGGACCCCTCGACCTCGACTACGCAGACCCGGCACACGTTGACCGGTGTCAAGTTCTCGGCCCAGCACAGCGTTGGCGTGTCGATGCCCTGGCGGCGACAGGCGTCCAGGATGGTGGACCCCTCCGAGACACGGACCGTCGTCCCGTCGATGGTGGCCTCGACCATGGTGGTCACGGAAACCGCCGTCTCGTTCATCGAGGCCCCCTTCCGTCGATGCCGACTAGTAGGCCGAGGTCCAAAGCGCTGAGCACTGCGCCGGAGGCCGTCTGACCCAAGCCGCAGATGGAGGCGTCCTTCATGACGGCCGCTAGGTCGTCCAGCAGGTCCCGCTCGTCATCCACCGTGGACCCCCGTCCCAGCCGGACCAGCACCTCCTCCTGGCGCACCGTCCCCACCCGGCAGGGCACGCACTGACCACACGACTCGTCGCGGAAGAATTCGGCGATGCGCCGGACGGTGTCGACCAGGTCGTCAGTCTCGTCGAACACCATGATCACGCCTGAGCCCAACGACACACCTGCGTCCCGGGTGGCCTCCAACGTCAGCGGCAGGTCCAGCGAGTCTGGCCCCACGAAACTGCCGGCGGCCCCGCCCAGCATGACGGTCCGCAGGCTCCGACCCTCTGGCAGACCTCCAGCTAGGTCGATCAGGTCCCGCAGGGTGGCCCCAAACTCCACCTCGTAGGTGCCGGGGCGGACTACCCGTCCGCTGAGGCAGAACAACTTGGTCCCTGGCGACCGCTCCGTCCCCTCGGCGGCGTAGGCCGCTCCACCGCCCAAGACAATGGGCAGAACGTTGACCAGCGTTTCCACGTTGTTGATGGCCGTGGGCTCACCGAACAAGCCATGCGTGGTGGGAAACGGTGGCTTGTTCCTGGGCTCGCCGCGGAACCCCTCAAGCGAATTGAACAGCGCCGTCTCCTCGCCACAGATGTAGGCACCGGCCCCGCTGCGCAGCGAAATGTCGAAGCGACGTCCCGATCCAGAGACATCGTCACCCAGGAGCCCTGCAGCCCGGGCCTCGGTGATGGCATGGCCCAGACGGTCAGTGGCCACCGGATACTCACCCCGGATGTACAACCAGCCCTGCTCGGCCCCGACGGCCAGGCCGGCCACCGTCATAGCCTCGATGAGGGAGAACGGGTCACCCTCCATGACAACCCGGTCCTTAAAGGTTCCGGGCTCAGACTCGTCGGCATTGCACACCAGGTGGTGGGGACGCCCCTCCTGGTCGGCCACACCGCGCCACTTAATGCCGGTCGGGAAGGCGGCGCCGCCTCGGCCAGACAGCCCGGCTGTAGTCACCTCGGCAATCACCTGATCCGGTCCCATGGTCAACGAGGCCTCCAGGGCCCGGTAGCCGCCGTGAGCCCGGTAGTCCTCGAGGCTGGTCGGATCAACGACACCGACACGGGCTAGGAGGCGCAGGCCGGGATCCCCAGCCTGGGGGAGGGTGACCGACGGCGTGGAGGCGCCCGATCCGATAGCTGCCGTGACCTCAGCGACACCAACCGGTTCGCCATCCACCGAGGCGACGGTGATGTCTTCGCCCCCGGTCCGCTGGACCAGCACCGCCGGTCCCCGTTCGCACTGACCTAGGCACGGGCTTGCCTTAACGTGGTGCCCGTCGGCGACCAGGTTGTCGATCAGCTCTAACGCTCCGACAATCCGGCAGGCCACGTCGTCGCATACGTGCACAGTGTCGGCAGCAGCCGGCGGCTCGTGAGTGAACAGGTGGTAGAAGGTGGCCACGCCATAGCCCTCAGCGGGTGGCACCTCCAGTTGCGCGCAGGCGTAGTCCAAGCCCCCCGGGCTAATCCAGCCGGCTGACCGCTGGAGGGCGTGGAGGGCCGGAAGCAGTAGGTGGCGACGCTCCCGAGTGCGGTCCCGGCCTCCATAGACCAACCGTTCGGACTCCCAGAGGACCACTGGACCAAGGCTGGCGATCGCTGTGTCGACACCTGCCCTCTCGGCATCAGTCGCCTCGTCTGTCGCCCCGAAGTGGAGGTCAGGCACCGGTGGCTACCCCGACGAGCTTGTCAACCCTCACGGCCGCCGCCTTGAACTCGGCCGTGCCCGACTTTGGATCAACCGCGTCACTGGTGATCTGGTTGATGTCGGCCGTCTCCGGGAAGTGGAAGGTGGTGTGACACAGACCTACGGCCAGGTGCTGGTCGATACCGATAGTCATCTCGATGGTTCCCCGTCGGGACGACACGTTCACCCGCTCCCCCTCGGCCACCCCTAGGTTGGCGGCGTCAGCTGGCGAGATCTCAAGCGCCTCTCCAGTTCGAATGGGCGAGGAATACTTGTCGGTCTGCACGCCCGTGTTGTACGAGTCCAGAGCGCGCACGGTGGTCAGACGCAACGGGAACTCCTCGGAAAGCTCGTCTAGGGGACGGCGATCCTCGACGCACGAGAACGGCGCCAGTCGTCCGCCGGCTGGCCGTTCCCAGAGGCGTCCGTGTAGGAATGGGTTCCCGGGGTGGTCCGTGGTCGGGCAGGGCCACTGGATGCCACCCTCTGCGTCGAGGCGCTCCCAGGACATGCCGGCGTGCATGGGCGAGACGGTCCGGAGTTCCTCCCAGAGTTCCTCGGCTGTGGGTTTCCCCCAGTCCTCGTCGCCCATCTGAGCCGCCAGGTCGTTGATGATCTCGATCTCCTGGCGAGCCTCACCGGGTGGCGGTATGGCGGCTCGCATCCGCTGGACGCGACGCTCGCTGTTGGTGACCGTGCCGTCCGACTCCGCCCATCCCAGAGCGGCAGGCAGGACCACGTCGGCCATCTGGGCCGTACGGGTCAGGAACACGTCCTGTACGACCATCACATCGAGCCGTTCGAGCATGGCCCTGGCGTGCTTGACGTCAGCCTCCGAGTCGGCCGGGTTCTCGCCGATGCAGTAGACGGCCTTGAGTTCGTCTCGCTCCATGGCCTCGAACATTTGGGTGAGGTTCCAGCCGTTGGTGGCCGGGATCTCACACCCCCAGGCCCCTTCGAACTTGGCCCGTACCTCGTCATCTTCCACGTCTTGGAATCCGGTGAGTTTGTTGGGCAGCGCACCCATGTCACCGCCACCCTGCACGTTGTTCTGCCCGCGGAGAGGAACCAGACCGGAACCCCTCCGGCCCACATGCCCGGTGAGTAAGGCGAGGTTGCAGAGGGCCTGGACGTTGTCCACCCCGGTGTGGTGCTCGGTGATGCCCAAGGTCCAACAGATCTGGGCCGTTGGAGCCGAGGCGTATCCGTGGGCCAGGTCTCGGATTGCCTCGGCGGGCACGCCGGTGACCTCCGCGGTCCGCTCCAGGGTCCACGGCTCCACGAAGATAACGAACTCCTCGTAGCCGGTGGTGGCGTTCCGGATGAACTCCTCATCGGTAAGACCAGCGTGGATGATCTCACGAGCCACCCCGTGGGCCAAAGCGATGTCGGTCCCGACGTCGAGGCCCAGCCAAGAGTCGGTGAACTTGGCCGTCCCGGTCCGTCGGGGGTCGACGGTCCACGACCGGGCTCCGTTGTCGATGCCCTTCAGGACGTGGTGGAAGAAGATGGGGTGTGCGTTGCGCGCGTTCGTCCCCCACATGACGATGGCGTCGGTCGTCTCGATCTCCTCGTATGAGGAGGTACCTCCGCCTGCTCCGAAGACCGTCGCCAGACCGACGACGCTAGGAGCGTGTCAAGTTCGATTGCAGCTGTCGATGTTGTTCGAGCCGATGACCCGTCGGGCGAACCGCTGGGCGGCGTAATTCACCTCGTTAGTGGTCTTCGAGCAACTGAACAGGCCGAAGGCCGAAGGACCGTGGGCGTCGACCACGGAGCGGAACCCAGAGGCGGCCCGCTCGAGGGCCTCCTCCCAGGTCGCCTCGCGCAGTATCCCGTCCTCGCGGACCATCGGTGTCGTCAGACGCTGGCTCATGTATCCCCTATTCATTGGAGTCCGGTCGGAATCCTTCAGTCGCCTCGACGGCAGGCCCTGGTCAGGAACCGTCGTCGAGGCCGGAAACTAGCGCGGTTTCCCGAGGGTCAGGCTTTCCCTCGAGTGGATCAAGAACCCTGCCAATGGGGATCCCGCTTCTCGACGAAAGCTTGTGGTCCCTCCTGTGCGTCCTTCGAGGCCAGCATGCGTTCGTAGGCCTCCAAATCACCCGACCGGAGGTAGGCGAACGCCTCCTCCGGAGAGAGGTGACGGGTGGCCCGGTCGATAGCCAGGACCGCCTCTACGGCCAGTGGGGCGGAAGCGGAGATCCGACCGGCTAATTCGAGGGCCGCTGCTCGGAGGTCGGTCGCCGGAACTACCCGGTTGACGAGGCCCCACCGTTCGGCCTCCTGGGCGTCCAGCCGTCGCCCACCTATGAGCACCTCAGTGGCCACCGCCGGCGGCAGGATCCGAGGCAGCCTGATCGCTCCCGCGTCGGGGATGATTCCCAGGCCGGCTTCGGGTAGAAAAAATTCGGCGTGCTCGGCGGCTACCACGAACTCGGCGGCCAGGGCGATCTCGAAACCGCCACCTACGGCCAGGCCGTTTACTGCACACACCACCGGCTTGTTCCTCCGGGGTAACTCGCCAAAGCCACCGAAGCCGCCCTCGCCGTAGTCGGCCTCGAACTCCTCGCCGTCTGCCGCCGCTCCGAGATCCCAACCGGCCGAAAAGAATCGGTCACCCGCCCCCGTGAACACGGCGACCCTCAGTGATGGGTCGTCCCTGAACCCGGCAAACACCCGACCCAGTTCCTGGCTGGTGGAGGCGTCGATGGCATTGGCCTTTGGACGGTCCAGGACCACCTCCAGTACCCCACCGTTCACCGTGGTCCGGACCGCTGCCCCGTCGCTCATCGTGCCCCCTCCGGGTCCTCGCGTTCGACCAGTACGTCGACCACCGTGGCACCCTCCGTCCCGGCAATCAACGGGTTGCACTCCACCTCAACCAAGCCGTCTCCTCCCACGGACATCCGAGCCACCCCGATGACAACATCCACCAAGGCCTCCATGTCGGCTCCCGGGCGTCCCCGGTAGCCGGCCAGCAGTGGCCAGACCGACAGGCCCTGGAGGGCGGACCGCACGTCCTCCCCGGTGACCGGAAGCAGCAAGCTGCGGGTGTCCTCCAGGATCTCTACCAGGGTTCCGCCTGCGCCGACGGTGAGCAACCAGCCCACCGGGTCCTCCCGTCGTACCGATACCAGCAATTCAACAACCGCGTCATCGACCTGATGCTCGACGATCACCGTCTCGGCGGCCGACGCCCCGGCAATCCGGCGAGCTGCCTCGTCGACCGCACCGGTGTCGCCGAGGTCCAGCGCCACCGCGTTGGCCTCCGTCTTGTGGGCAAGCCCGACGGCCTTGACCACTACCGGGTACCCCAGCCGGTCGGCCGCCTCTCCAGCCTTGTCGATCGACACCATCTCCCATCGGGGTACCGGAAGCCCAGCCTTCTCTAGCAATCTCCTGGCCTCGTCTCCCATTATTCGGCGCGTCGGTCCTGGGGCGCGCCCTGGTGGCAGGAGCGGCGGATGATCGAACCGGGCGCCCCACTGGGCGGCCGCCTCCAGAACCACGAGTGCCGCCTCGATACCCCGAACGGCCACCAGCCCGGCGTCGGTCGCCGCTTCCTCGACAATCACCGGCAGATTCTCGGCCAGGGAGGCGGCCACTACGCCCGGTTTTCCGGTTGATGCGCTGGCCTCGGCAAACGCCTCCAGGGTCGGCCACCAGGTGGCGTCGTCCAGTCCAGCGCCTGGGAAGTCCAGAATGAGGAGGGCGGCGTCGACCGGCCCGTTCAGTGCTGAGGTAAAGGTTCCGGTCAGGCGGTCTCGGTCTCCCCAGATGAAGGTGTGGTAGTCGAAGGGATTGGATACCGACACCAGGTCCGTCGCTTCGCCTCCGCCCAGGGCGACGCGGATCCTCTCGGCCTGGGCATCGGAGAAGGGGGGAAGGTCCAGGTCGAGGTCGGCACAGCGATCGGCGACAATCGACGCCTCGCCACCCGAACAGCTCAGGCTGACAATCCGGTTTCCTGGCAGTCCACCGATCTGGTCCAAGACCAGGAGGGTGTCGAGCAGCTCTGCAAGGGTCCAGACGCGGCGGACGCCTAAGCGGTCGAAGAGGGCACCGTAAGCGGCATCGGCACCGACCAGCGACGAGGTGTGGGAGGCGGCGATTTCGGCAGCCCTGAGCGAGGAGCCGGTCTTGAGGGCGACGATCGGGAGGCCTACCGCTGATGCGCGATGGCAGGCCTCTTCGAAGCGGGCCACGTCGTGCAGGGCCTCCACATGGAGGCCCACGGCTGAAACCGTTGGGTCGCCCACCAGGTCCTCTAGGCACTCTTCGATACCCACATCGGCCTGGTTACCCAGAGTCAGGAGGTGGCTGATGGACAGGGGCCGAGTCTGCAATGTGAGGTTGAGGCCGATGTTCCCGCTCTGTGTGACCAGGGCGACGCCCCGTTCCACTCTGGAGAGGCCCTGCTGATCCGGCCACAGGGCAGCACCCACTGTGGCCGACACCGTGCCGTAGCAGTTAGGGCCAACCACTGGCATGCCGTCCGCGGCGACCAGCAGGTCCTGCTGGAGGGCCCGGCCGTCGTCCCCTGCCTCGGCGAAACCCGACGCATAGCAGACGGCGGCACCTGCTCCCATGGCAGCCAACCGTCCTACCACGTCGACGGTGGCATAACGATTGACAGCTATCAGGGCGGCGTCGGGAACACCGGGAAGGGCGTCCACAGTCGGGAGGCACGGAATTCCGTCCAACAAGGGTCGGGTCGGGTGCACCGGCCACAGGTCTCCGTCGAAGCCCAAACGGCGGCACTGTTCAAGGGCGAGTTCGGCTGGTCGACCTCCCACCACGGCCAGCGACCGCGGGGAGAGGAGGCGGCCTAGGCGGCCCATGGCTGGTCCTCCCCGTCCGGTCAGCCGCCCAGCGGGCGGAGCATCTCACGACTCACGATGTGCCGCTGGATCTCACTGGTACCGTCCCAGATCCGGTCCACCCGGGCATCGCGCCAGATCCGCTCCAGGGGAAGCTCGTCCATCAGACCCATACCGCCCAGGATCTGGATGGCCTCGTCGGACACAAATTGAAGCATCTCGGTGGACGAGAGCTTGGCCATTGCCGCGTCACCGTCTGACATGGCACCACGGTCCATGAGCCAGGCCGCCCGGTAGGTCATCAGCTCGGCCTCCACCATACGGGTCCGCATGTCGGCCAGCTTGAACGAGATCCCCTGAAATTTGCCGATCTTCTGGCCAAATTGCTCCCGCGAAGCCGCCCATTCCAGGGCCACGGACAGGGCCCGGTCGGCCCGACCCAGACAGATGGCGGCTACCTGGAGCCGGGTGGCCCCCAGCCACTCGTTGGCTACCTCGAAGCCCCGGTGCTCCTCTCCCAGAACCTTGGAAGCCGGTACCCGACAGTCGTCGAAGTTCAGGATCAGGTTGTGGTAGCCGCGGTTGGAGACCGAGTTGTAGCCCGGCGCCACCACCAAGCCCGGGGTGTCGTGGTCTACCAGGAACGAGGTAATGAGTTTTTTGGGGCCCCGAGGGGTGTCCTCTTCGCCGGTGGCCGCGAACAGGATCGTGTAGTCGGCGAGGTCGGCGTGGCTGATGAAGTGCTTGGTGCCGTTGAGGACGTAGTCGTCGCCATCCCGAACGGCCCTGCAGGACATGCCCCTGACATCCGAACCGGCCCCCGGCTCGCTCATGGCCAGACAATCCACCCGTTCGCCCCGGATGGTAGGCATTAGGTACTCTTCGACCTGGTCCCCCGTGCAGGCCTGGAGGATATTGGAAGGACGAGCTACCACGTAGTGCAAGGCGTACTGGGTCCAGCCGAACGCTCGGTCCACCAGAGCCATGGTCAGGTTGTCAAGTCCCCCGCCACCTAACTCGGCCGGCATGTTGGCTGCGTAAATCCCTGCCTCTAGGGAACGATCTCGAATTCGAGTCACCAGATCGGGTGACACGTCGCCCAGTCGTTCCACCTCCTCCTCGTGGGGAACTAACTCGCGTTCGACGAAGGTCCGGACAGTGTCCACCACCATCTCCTGCTCATTGGTCAGGGCGAAATCCATGGTCGGCTCCGGGGATCGTCGATCGGGTCAGGTCAGGCCCATGACCTGACCCACCTGGGGTGGGACAGGCAGATCGGCATGAGCTTTGGCGATGGCGGTCAGCGCAGCCGCCGGGCCGGGAAGAAGGGGAGTCGTGGATCCGACCCTGGTATCCACATGCAGCAGCATCTGCTCAGTGGTGCACAGCAGGTCACCGGTGGTGGCGTGCTCCATGGCGTGGAAGAAGTGGAGCCGCTTGGCGTCCACGCCCAGCACCTGGGTGGTGAACCGGAGTGGATCAGTCAGCGAGGCCTCTCGCACGTAATTCAGATGGGTCTCCACAGTGAAGAAAGTGTGACCGGCCGACCGGTAGTCCTCGTCAATGCCCACGTACCGAAAGAGTTTGTCGCTGGCCCACCCAAAGGCGGTTAGGAACGCCCACTCAGACATATGGCCGTTGTAGTCCACCCAATCAGGTTCGACAGTCGTCTCGTACAGGGTCAGCGGGGCGGCCACCGGGTCACCCTCTGACCACTGGGCTGGCAGGCCAGCCTCGTGGATCCGGGCCTCCCGTTCGGCCACCAACTGTCCGGCTCCCAGGCCCAGCGGACGTAGCGATCGCATGACGTTGACTAGATAGTCGTCGCGAAGGCGTTCCAGCTCTGTCATAGACCGGCCCTCGGCCTGTTCCTCACAGCCGGCAGCCATCGCCTCAATGAGATCTGAGGTCAAGTCCGGGGCCTCCAGCTTCGTCCATGGCAATTTCAGGGCCGGACCAAACTGGCCGAGCATGTGACGCATCCCCCCTTTACCGCCCGCCAGGTGGAAGGTGAGGTTGGTCCCCATGCCGGCCCACCTCAGGCCCGGTCCGTAGTACACCGCCTCGTCCAACTCTCGCGTGGTGGCCACACCGTCGTTGACCAGGTGCAGGATCTCCCGCCACAGGGCCTCCTGAAGTCGATCCGAGAGGTAGCCCTCGATCTCGGTTCGGACGACCAGCGGGTGCATGACCAGGTCGTCATAGTGGGTCTGGGCCGCATCCACCGCTTCGATCGATGTCTGACGACCAGCCACCACCTCAACCAACGGCAGCAGGTATACGGGATTGAACGGGTGTCCGATAAGCACCCGCTCCGGGTATCGGCAGCCCTCCTGGAGCCGGGTGGGAAGGAGCCCGGACGAACTGGAAGCGATGACCACCTCTGGGCCGGCCACCCCGGCCAGGGCCTGCAGCAGGGGACGCTTGACGTCCTCGTCTTCTGGAACGTTCTCTTGGATCCAGTCGACCCGCCCCGCCAAGTCATCGGCCGTCGCCGCCCACGCGAGGCGGCTCCGGTCGGCCCCCGGGAACAGCCCCAGCCTGGTTGCTGACGGCCAAGCCTGATCCACAGCGGCCCGTAGCCGCTCCTCGGCACCTGGTGCCGGGTCCCAAGCCACCACGGCATGGCCTCTGGCCAGCGCCCGGACAGTCCAGCCGGCCCCGATAACACCGGTCCCCACCACCCCGATGGTGCGCGGTGCGGTTCCTGCCACAATCCCTCCCCCGGGCGTCGGCGCCTGGCTCAGCTGAGTTTTAGGGTTCGACGAGCGTCGGTAGAGGTCTGGATCCGGGCACCCATCAACTCCACGATCCGGACTGCCTTCTCAACCAACTGGGCATTGGTAGCCAGTACCCCTCGCTCCAGGTAGAGGTTGTCCTCCAAGCCCACGCGTACATGGCCACCCAGCATCACCGACTGGGTCACCATCGGCATCTGCATCGCCCCAAGGCCGAACGAGGTGAACTCGGCCTCGTCGGGAAGTCGGTTGACCATGGCCTGCAGGATCCCCACATCTAGCGGTGTGCCGTAGGGGATAGAAAGGCAGAGTTGGATCCAGTACGGGGCGTCAATGAGGCCCTCAGCAATCATGGTCTCGGCGAACCACAGGTTTCCGGTATCGAAGACCTCCAACTCAGGTCGCACCCCAAGCTCGCGGACCCGCTGAGCCATGATGCGTAGCATCGATGGGGTCGAAACGTAGACCTCGTTGTCGTCACCAAAGTTCAGGGACCCACAGTCCATGGAGCAGACGTCGGGTCGGATGGCCTCCACGTGGGCCAGTCGATCGGCGCCCCCGACCAAGTCGGTCCCTGGCTGCCAGGACATCGGGTCGTCATCAGGCCCGACATTGAGGTCTCCTCCCATCCCAGCGGTCAGGTTGACCACGACATCCTCGTTCTTCTCCCTGATGCGCTCCACCACCTCCTGGTAGTAGGCCACAGTCCGGGTCCCTCGGCCGGTCTCCGGCTCACGAACGTGGCAGTGCACGATGGCCGCACCAGCTGAAGCAGCGTCCAGGGCCGAGTCGGCGATCTGGGCTGGGGTCACCGGAACGTGCTCGCTGCGTCCGGCGGTATCGCCGGCGCCAGTCACCGCACACGAGATGATCACGTCTCGGTTCATGGATCGGGTCATCATCCACCTCCGATTCCCCCGCCACGACGGGGCGGCCGGGCCCGACAGCACTGCCAACCGGGCCACCATTGTGTCCCTGGAGGCTCCTGCGTAGGCTTTCCTAAGGCTTAGGCCCCCAGATCCGCGCAGGCTACCCCGCTGTCCGCACCCACAGTGCCGGCATCGGCGTGCCGAAGGAGCAACCATGAAGATCCTGTTCGCTGACGCGATCCCCGAGTCGTTCATTGAGATCCTTCGAGGGCGGGGCGACGAGTGCATCGTCTCCCCAGATCTCAGCGCTGAAGACCTCCCGGAGACCATCGGGGGATTCGACGTGCTGATCGTCCGTAGCACCAGGGTCACGGCCGAGGCCATTGACCGTTCCGACAATCTGGGTCTCATCGTTCGGTCGGGTGCCGGAACCAACACCATCGACTGCCAGGCGGCGGCCGACGCCGGCATCTATGTATGCAACGTACCTGGCACCAACTCGGTAGCCGTAGCCGAACTGGCCCTCGGCCTCCTTCTGGCCGTGGACCGCCACATCCCGGCGGCTACCGCCGACCTCAAGGCCGGTGTCTGGAACAAGAAGACATACAGCAAGTCTGACGGTCTTCTAGGTAAGACATTCGGAGTGGTCGGCGTGGGCGAGATCGGCCTGGCCACCGCCGAGCGGGCCCGAGCGTTCGGCATGACCGTGGTAGCCGAACGTAAGGCTGACCGTCAGCCGGATGTCGAGGCTCGCATCCGGGCCGTCGGAATCCGCCTAGTAGAAGATCTGGACACCCTGATCGCCGAATCGGACGTCATCTCGCTCCACTTGCCGGGTGGTGAGGACACTGAGAACCTGGTGGACGTCGACTTTCTGGGGAAGATGAGGCCGGGCGCCGTCCTAATCAACACCAGCCGTGGTGAGGTGGTCGACGAGGCCGCCTTACTAACAGCCATGGATACCAAGGGCATCCGGGCCGGTCTTGACGTGTTCCGCGACGAGCCGGGTAGCGGCACCGGGGAGTTCACTTCGGCCCTGGCCGGCCACCCCAACGTGGTGGGCACCCACCACATCGGTGCCTCTACCCGACAGGCTCAGAACGCCACTTCGGCAGGCACCATCGACGTCATCGAGGCCTACCGGACCGGCACCCCCATGAACTGTGTCAACGTGGCCAGAACCCGGGTCGGGTCGACCACCATCACCATCAGGCACTTCGACCGGGTGGGCGTACTGGCCAGTGCCTTAGAGGTGCTGCGCCAGGCCCACATCAACGTCCAAACCATGGAAAACAAGGTCTTCCAGGGCTCGAACGCCGCCATGGCCATCATTGACGTAGCCGGCGAAGTTTCCCACGAGGTGAGCGGTCAGTTGTCCGGTTTGGAGAACGTGATCCAGGTCCAAACCACGTCTCGCGAACAGTGAACGTGCTGCGGCCCTTCCCTGGCCTGGTCGTGAACCCGGCATGGGTCGACCGAGTCACTACCGGACCGTACGACGCCTATTCACCGACCCAGCGGGCGGCCATCGCCGAGGCCAACCCGTACAGCTTCCTGAACGTGACCCGTTCCCAGGAGGATGTACCACCCGGCCGGCGGGACGACATTGACGGCCTGATCGCTGAGTGTGTTGAGTCGATGCAACGCATCTACGATGCCGGCGCCTACGTGCCCCACGATGTCCCGTCCCTGTTCTTGTACCGCCTGGCCACGGCCGACCACGTCCAGACCGGCATCATGGGACTGGTCCCGGTAACCGATCCCGGAGACCGGCGGGTTCTCCGCCACGAAGCGGTTCGTCCGGGTCGGGCCAACCTCCTGACCCGGCACCTGCTAGAGGTCGGAATGTCCTCCAGTCCTATCTCGCTCACCTACCGGACCGACGACGACCTGGACGCCGTCGTCGCAGAATGCTGCAACGGCGACCCTGTGCTGGAGTCAACCAGCGACGGCGTGCACCAGATGGTGTGGGCGGTCAGCGGGACCGACGTCGACAACCTGGCCAACGCCCTGGGTGAACGACCCCTATACGTAACCGACGGGCACCACCGCTTGGCGGCCGCGGTAGAGGCTCGGGCCCGGAACTCCTGCCTCGCTGATGACCATCCCCTGCAGTGGACTCAAGCTGTCCTATTCCCAGACGCCGAGATGCTGGTCTTGCCCTTTCACCGGAGGGTCGGCGACCGGGCAAGACGGTCGGTCGACGAGCTGGTCGATGCCCTGTCCGGAGTCGGTGATCTGGTCCCGTGCCCCAGTATCGACGAGGCCCGACCCTCCGGTCCGGGGACAGTCGCCGTGTACCTAGCCGGTCGGTGGTTCTCCATGGGCCTGCCCCCGGCTAACAGTCGGCGAGCCATCGACCTCCTGGACGTAGCCCGACTCCAGGACGGGGTACTGGCCCCAGTCTTCGGGATCGAGGACCCGGGCAGCGACCCGATGATCGACTATGTCCCCGAACCGGTCGGTGTTGACGCCCTGGTCGAGCGCTGCGACGCCGACTCTCGGGTTGGGTTCATCGTCCACGCCACGTCAGTGGCCGAGATGATGGCCGTGGCCGACGAAGACGACCTGATGCCGCCCAAATCGTCGTACTTTGAACCCAAGCCGCGGTCCGGCGTGTTCGTCCGCCGCCTTGACCGAGAGCCTTTCTCGGGGACAACAACCGCTTAACCCGTCCGACGGTGCGCCAGGCACTCCTTCTAGTTCCCGTAGAACAGCGAACGGAGAAGACTCAGCCCCTGCGACGACGGATTTCGGCGGTAATAGCTGGGATGACCTGGTGCAAGTCCGCAATCACGGCGTGGTCGGCCCGGGTAACCATGTTGGCTTCGGGGTCGATATTGATAGCGAGGATGTTCTTCGCCGCCATGGCACCAACCCAGTGCTGGATAGCACCCGAGATGCCACTGGCAATGTAGATCTCTGGGGATATCCGCGTGCCGGTCTGCCCAACCTGGTCACTGTGAGGACGCCAGCCGTTGTTGGTCACGGCCCGCGAACAGCCCACCACGCCACCTAGTTCGGAGGCCAGTTCCTCTAACGGCTCGAATCCTTCGGCCGAACCAACACCTCGACCGCCTCCAACTACCACGGGAGAGGTTGCCAGGGTGATGCCCTGTCTCAGG
The DNA here is from genome assembly GCA_002717365.1 of Acidimicrobiaceae bacterium. Classification (GTDB taxonomy): domain Bacteria; phylum Actinomycetota; class Acidimicrobiia; order Acidimicrobiales; family MedAcidi-G1; genus UBA9410. Next base: position 13,951 of record PBDJ01000029.1, read on the forward strand.
ACGACTCGGTCGACCACCACGGTGGCTGACAGCGACGGGTCCAGGTTGGGTCGGAAGGGGGCCACGGCTCCAGCGGCTGGCGAGTCGGCCGGAGCGGCCTCTACGACGTGGTGGGCCACGGAGACCAGTTTCACGTCTGCGGACAGCGTGGCGTCCTCGAGCAGGGAGCCACCCCACTGGATCCGGGTCATGGACCAGTCACCGTCGGTGGGCTGGACCGTCCGGCAGTTGGCCACGAATGGCACCTCCAGGCGGGCCGCCACCTGGGCCAGGACCTCGTTGCCACGGTCTGTGCCACAGGCCAACACAGCCTTTGCCCCGGTGGCCCTCACCAGTTGGACCACTGTCTCACCCCAGGCCTCGGGGCCGAAGTCAGTGAGGAGGTCATGGGAGGCAAGGTGGACGGTGTCCGCTCCGTGGGCCGCCAAGTCAGTGGAGGCCACCTCGGCACCCACGCCGATCACCACAGCGGCTAGTTCCAGTCCGGCTGCCACAGCCAGCGGGCGGCCAAAGGCAAGAGCCTCTAGCGAGGCCTCGGCTAGGTGGCCCCGGTCGTGGTCGCAGACGACGAGCAGGCTCACGACAGCACCCCTAGCTCTTCCAATAGGTCCACGATCGCCGGAGCAGCCTCCGGACCGGTACCCAAGATCGCCGTCTCACTGACTGTCTCCACTGGCCGGTGTAAGCGCACTCGCTCCTGTCCACCAGCGCCAGCCGAGCGCTCGTCCATCACCACCTCGGCCTTCTTAGAAGCCAGACGGCCCTTCATGGTCGGGTACCGCGGAAGGTTGATCCCTTCCTTCACTCCGAGGACGGCGGGCAGAGGCACGTTGTAAACCTCAAAGCCTCCGTCGATCTCCCGACGGGCAGACGCCACGCCGTCGGCCACATCGATGCCCTTGATGCCATTGACCATTGGTCTACCCAGGGCATGGGCCACCCGGACCCCGACCTGAAACCCACCAGCATCAGCCGACTCATTGCCAAACAAGATGAGGTCGAACGGGCCCCCGACCGCCTCGACGTCGGCGACCGCTCCGGCCAGCGCCGCGGCAGTGCGCTGTGGGTCCCAATCGACCTCGGTGATCGGCACCAAGACCAGGTGGTGGGCCCCCACGCTGGCTGCGTAGCGCAACTGCTCCTCGGCCTCGACCGGTCCGAGGGTCAGGACAGTGACCTCGCCACCGTGAACCTCGGTCAACCGAACGGCCTCCTCCACCGCGCACTCCTCGTGGGGGCTAGTGGTGAAGCCCAAGTGGGCCGAATCGACGTCCTGACCGTCAGCGGTGACGTTGATGCGAGCACCGGGGGCCGGCACGCGCTTCACGCAAACAAGGATCCTCATCGATGAATCTCTCTCGGCAGGGGGCGACCGAGGGTCAACCCTTCATCCGCGAGTCGGTGGAATCGAACACGGCGCCCGTGGTGGCGACCTCTACCGGGTAGAGCTCGTTCATGTACATGACCTGTAGGTCAGTCCCAGGAACGGCCAGTTCCTGGGGCAAGTAGGCCATTAGGAGGTGCCGGTCCACCGATGGCCCGTAGCCGGCCGAGGTAACCCGGCTGGCCCGACCGTGGCTGTCAACGATGCGACCGCCGTCCGGGGTCAAGATCGGCTCGTTCCCACCCATCATGTGGCGCTTCTGACCGCGGCCATCGGTCTGGTCCTCGACGGTCAGGGTACACATCAGAACCTCGGGATCGCCGGCCTCTCGAGCAGCCAGGTAGGCCTCTTTGCCGATGAAGTCAGCGTCCTTAACCTACGGTCGGGCCAGACCAGCCTCCAGCGGGTTGTACTCGCTCTCCAGCTCTGCGCCCATTAGGCGGTAGCCCTTCTCGAGTCGACCCGAGGATCCGTAAACGCCACCTCCGGTCGGTCGGATGCCCAAGTCGGCACCGGCCTCCATTAAGGCGTCCCATAGGACCGGTCCGTCTTCCCAAGCTGCGTAAATCTCCCAGCCGGTGTCGCCAACGTAGGAGATGCGGAATAACTGGCACGGTAGACCAGCTACCTCAGCATCAACGATCGACCCGTAAGGCGAGTTGGTCTGGCTCAGATCCTGGTCGGTGAGCTGAGACAGCACGGCCGGGGCGTTGGGGCCCCAAAGGCCGAGCGTGGTGACCTGGTCGGTGATGTTACGGAACGACACCGAGCCATCGGTCGGCATGTGACGGCGGGTCCAGAACTCATCTCTCCCACCGTCGAACACGCCGGTGACAACCCGCACCCGGTCCTCGCTAAGGCGCATCATGGTCAGGTCGGAGTGGAACCCACCATCGGCAGTCAGCCACGGGGTGTAGATGGACCGGCCAACCGGGACATCCACCTTGTTAACCGCGAGGCGGTCGGCGTACTCGACGGCCCCCGGGCCCTCCAGTTCATAAATCTGGAAGGCGCTGAGGTCTACCACGCCGCAGTTCTCACGCAGGTTCAGGTGCTCACCAATGGTGATGGGACTCCACCAGCGGTTGTCCCATTCCACATCCCTCTCGGACAGGTCGTAGCGCTCCACCAGGTCGGCGTTGGCCCCAAACCACTGCGGGCGCTCCCAGGTCCGAGCCTGGAAGAACGTGGCGTCTAAGTCCTCCTGACGGGAGAAGTAGGGGCCAACCCGTAGATTCCGGCGACCCTCCCACTGCTCGGCCGGGTGGACGATCCCGTACGTCTTGTTGAAGTGCTCCTCAGCTCGGGCCCAAATGTGCTCCTCGGTCCGCTCCTGGTCGTAGAAGCGCGCGATGTCGGCACCGTGGGCGTCGATAACTCGGGGATAACCGAAGGTCATCCACTCGGCGACCACCTGAGCCATACCCGGTCCCTCCTTAACCCACACCGCTGCAGCCGACCAAAGGTTGCGGACCTCAGGGGTCTCACCGAGGCACGGCATGGTGTCCGGGGTCATGGCCAGCAGGCCGTTAATGGCGTATTTAATTTCGGCGTCACCGAGCATTTCCATCAACTCGATGGCCGTCTCCATCTGAGGGTCGAAGTCGTCCGGCGTAAACGGCATCTCAGTGGGCGACAACGCCGCCTCCTCGTTGGACGGGATCTCATCCGGGTGGTGAAAGATGGGCCGATGGCCGTACGACCCGATCTCCATGGAACCGGCCGACTGCCGCTCATAGCAAAAGGTGTCCATGTCTCGGACAATCGGGTAGCCGATCTCGTTATTGGTCTCGGCCAGGATGTCGATGGGGCCAACGTCGGCCATCTGATGCACGGCGGGTACCAGCGGGATGGCAGCACCGGCCATGTTGGCAATGCGGTTGGACCAGACGCCACAGGCGATGACCACATAGCCGGCCTGGATGGTGCCCTTATCGGTGACTACCGAGCGGACGGTTGTCACGCCTCCCTCACCCTCGGCAGTTTCGATGTCGAGCACCTCAGTGTTAGCGAACACCTGGCAGCCGGCTGTCTCGATGGCCTCTCTCCGCATGGTGGTGCCAGCTTCCAGCGAGTCAACCACTGACACTGTGGGGCTGTAGAAGCCACCGAGGATGACCTCCTCGTCGACGAATGGAACGAGTTCAGCAACCTCAGCGGGGGTGAGAAGGTGTGCCTCAATACCCCACGCCCTAGCCGACGTCATGCGGCGAGCCAGCTCGTGCATCCGGTCGACGGTTCGGGCCACCTCGATGCCTCCCGAATCGACCGAGAGCTGCATGTCCCGGTACTGGTTGGCGCTCTGCTCACCCAGCAGTGCCATCTCCTTGTTGTGGTCGACCGGGAAGATGAAGTTGGAGGCGTGGCCGGTCGAACCGCCGGGGTTCGGCAGCGGGCCCTTCTCCAGCAAGACGAGGTCGGTCCAGCCCAAGCGGGCTAGGTGGCCGACTAAACAACTGCCGACGATGCCGGCGCCGATCACGACGACGTTGGCGCGAGTCGGGAATTCGCTCATTCAGTTTCTCCTAAGACACCGCCCGGCATGACTCCATGAGATGTCCGGGGTGGGTCGGATGGGGCTCAACGGCGACCGCCGTAGGGATGGGAAAGCGTACACACCCCTCCATCAGGTTGCTGATGGTCTACCACGGCCGTCTCAGGTTCGCCTCCCGGTCCCGGAACCCACGAGTCAGGGCTAGTTTTCGCGCCGCGGAGCAGGAGGACAGCTCCGGAGGATCGATTAGGGAGGGCTGATGACCGGTCCACAGAGGGTGCTAATCACCGGTGGGGCATCGGGCATCGGGCGGGCCATGGCCGACGCCTTTCGGGAAGACGGAGCCCTGGTGCACGTAGCCGACGTGGACGGAACGGCCGACCTGCCTCCCGGAGAAGGCTTCACGGTGGCCGACGTCTCCGACCCCGGGGAGGTGGACCGCCTCTTCGATGATGTGGTAACCGGGTTCGGCGGCCTGGACGTCCTGTGTGCCAACGTCGGCATCGCCGGTCCGACGGGACCAGTCGAGGAACTGGAGGCTTCGGACTGGGACAGGACGATGGCCGTGAACGTGCGGAGTGCCTTCCTTTGCTGTCGCCGGTCTGTGCCCCTATTGCGCAAGGCAGGAGGTGGTTCGATCCTGTTGACCGCTTCTACGGCGGGCATCACCGGATATCCGCTGCGATCAGCATACGCGGCCTCCAAGTACGCCGTGGTAGGTCTGGGCAAGACACTGGCCATGGAAGTTGGCGAGTTGGGCATCCGGGTCAACGTGATATGTCCGGGGTCGGTGGACGGCGAGCGCATCGACCGGGTAATCGCCGCCGAATCAACTGCCACCGGGGTTCCCGAAGCCAACCTGCGAGCCGGCTATGAGAAGCAGGTCTCGATGCGAACCTTTGTGGAGGGACGGGACATCGGGGCCATGGCCGTTTTCCTTGCCTCTCCGGCCGCTCGGTTTGTTAATGGCCAAACCATCTCGGTTGACGGTGGCCTAGAGACCCTCCGCAACTCCTGGCGGACCTAGGAGATGATGCCATAGACGGCTGAAATCGGAGGTTCTCCGGTTGGTCGACCGGGAAGATCAGCCGGTGTGGCCTAAAGCGATGGAGATCGTCGCAGCAGAGGACCGGACCTGCTCGGCAACAATGTCGCGCAGTGCGTCGTCCGGGAACCGGTAGCTGGGACCGTGGCTGTGTAGGGCGCCTGCCACGGCTCCCGCTGCGTTGAACAGGGGGGCGGCCACCGAGTTGATGCCCTCGGAGAACTCCTCCTCTATCCAGATCACCCCGTTCTCCCTGACCTGCTGTAGGCGTTCGCGGATCAGGGTGGGCCGGATGACCGACCGGGCTGTGTAACGGTCCAACTTGCGGTCCAGATAGCGGTCGACGGCGTCGTCGGGCCAGTGGGCGAGGACCACCATGCCCGACGGGACAACGTGCATCGGCAAGCTAACCCCGGTCCAGTCCCGGACCTGGACCGGATTCGCGCAGTCCACTTGGCTGATGTAGTGGACGTCGTAGCCGGCGGGAATGGACACGCCGACCGCCTCAGCCACCATTTCGACCAACTCCATCAGGTGCGGCTGGGCAACGGCCAGAAGGCTCTGGGTCGGGTCGATGCTGGCTGCCATGGTTACGACGGACGGGCCGATCCGGTAGCCGGTCCCGGAGTCGAGACGCTCTACGGCACCCAGACCCTCAAGTGTTGAAAGCAGACGGGCCACCGTGCTCGTCGGAAGGTCGAGACGACGGGAGAGCTCGCTAATCCCCGCCGGGTTGTCGGCTACCTCGCCCAGAAGTTGGAAGGCCCGGTCGATGCTCTGCACACTCTGCATGAGATCCCACACCCCTTCCAAGCCCTTATCGCCCTCACTAAACAGACCCGTCCCACGGTTTGGGAAGGCCTTCCCAAACCGTGGAACAACTCTTTCGCCAGTGCTAGCCTTCCCATTATACAGGAATTTCCCACATTGTGGGAAAGAGCACCCAAGGCTGACCCGGGCCATGACCGTGGCCCCCGATCTGCAACGGAGCGCATCTTGGCCGAAGAGAACCCCACCAACGAAGAGATCGACCTGGCGAGCCTTAGCGACGAGGACCTCACCGCCCAGATGCACGACGACCTCTACGACGGCCTGGCCGACGAGATCGTCGACGGTACTAGCATCCTCCTCGGCCGAGGTTGGGATGCCGACCGTGTACTGAACGACGCCCTGGTCGAGGGCATGCGGATCGTCGGTATTGACTTTCGCGACGGCATCCTCTTCGTTCCCGAGGTGCTGCTGGCCGCCAACGCCATGAAGGCCGGCATGGCCATCCTCCGGCCGCTGCTAGCCGAGACGGGGGCTGAGCCCATCGGAAAGGTGGTCATTGGCACCGTCAAGGGCGACATCCACGACATCGGCAAGAACCTGGTTGCCATGATGCTCGAGGGTGCAGGCTTCGAGGTCATCAACCTCGGTATCAACACCGATGTCGAGGAGTTCCTCGGGGCCCTAGACGAGCACAAGCCGGACATCCTCGGGATGTCGGCTCTGCTAACCACCACCATGCCCTACATGAAAGTCGTGATCGACACCCTCCAGGAGAAGAGCCTCCGGGAGGAGTACATCGTGATAGTGGGCGGGGCTCCCCTGAACGAAGAGTTCGGAGAGGCCATCGGAGCCGACGCCTACTGCCGCGATGCGGCAGTCGCCTCCGAGACAGCTTCGCGACTGGTGGCCGAGCGGCGCAGCGCGGCCTGACCAACCATGGACGATCCTTCCGGCGCGCCGGAGGCGTCCAACGGGCGGACCCTGGTTGTCGCCTGTGGGGCGCTGGCCCGCGAGTTGCTCCAGGTAGTGGAGGCGAACGGCCTCGACCACGTCGACGTCGAGTGCCTACCCGCCTCCTACCACAACACCCCCGAGATGATCCCCAACCGGGTAGCCGAACGCGTCCGGGATGCCGCCAACCGCTACGACAGGGTCTTTGTTGGCTACGGGGACTGCGGCACTGGTGGTCGCCTCGACGCCATGTGTGACGAACTCGGGGTCGACCGCCTGCCCGGCGACCACTGCTACGAGTTCCTCACCGGAAGCGCCGAGTTCACCGACCTCCATGCCGAGGAGTTGGGGACCTTCTTCCTGACCGACTACCTGGTGAAGCACTTCGACCGTCTCGTCGTTCGGGCCTTCTGGCTGGACACCCACCCCGAGATTCGAGATGCCATGTTCGGCAACTACCGCCGGCTGGTCTACCTGTCACAAAGTAACGATCCCGATCTCGTGGAGCGAGCCCGGGACGCCGCCGACCGCTTGGGACTCACCTTCGAACACCGGCACACAGGACTCGAGGAACTGGAGACCAGAATCGTCTCGTTGGGTCGAGGCATAGATCAGGATCCCGGCCGATATCTCGACGAAAGTGCTGTGGCCTCCACTGGACCCGCCCCAGCCGGAACCCGCTGAACTATGGCCGCACAGCTCGTCACCATCTACTGGCGCGACATCCCAGCCCAGGTCACAGCCCAAAGAGGAAGGAACCGGGAGAAGGCACTGCTGGCCGCCCGGTTCCAGCACGCCATCGACCGAGCGGCCATGGTGGCTGGAATGGATGACACTGACTCCTACGTGGCGCAGTGGCGTCGCGAAACCGTTGAATGTCTCGCCGACATGGCGTCCGCCGTGGCTGTCGAGGCGGCCCGCCTTGAGGAGGCCTATCCCAACGATCGGCTGGAGCGACTCGTGCGGTCTGGCGGTGCAGAAAAACAAGAACAAGAGGAATAGCCAGAGACACCCCGACCGTGGGACCGTCACCGCTGACAGTCCACCGATTAGAGAGACCGATCAAAAGATGACCGACACCATCCTCAGTTCTGCCACCCGGGAGGTGGCCATCGGCTTCGGTCGACCCTTCGTCATGATCGGCGAGCGCATCAACCCCACGGGGCGTCAGAAGTTGGCCAACGAGATGAAGGCTGGGGACTTCAGCCGCGTTGAGGCCGATGCCATCGCCCAGGTAGAAGCCGGTGCCCACATGCTGGACGTCAACGCGGGAATTCCGCTAGCCGACGAACCAGCCCTGCTGGCCCGGGCCATCCAACTCGTGCAGTCGGTGACCGACGTGCCCTTGAGCATCGACTCGTCAATCATTGAGGCTCTGGAGGCCGGTATCGCCGTGTACCAAGGCAAACCTCTGGTCAACTCGGTGACCGGCGAGGACGAGGTGCTGGAACGGGTCCTACCGCTGGTGGCGAAGGCCGGCGCTGCCGTGGTGGCCATCTCCAACGACGACTCCGGGATCTCCGAGGACCCCGATGTGCGCTTCGAAGTGGCCCGCAAGATCGTGCAACGGGCCACCGACTACGGAATCCCAGCCGCCGACGTGGTGGTAGATCCCCTGGTCATGCCGATAGGTGCTATGGGATCGGCCGGCCAACAGGTCTTTGCTCTAGTCCGACGCCTCCGCGAGGAGCTCAAGGTGAACACGACCTGCGGTGCATCCAACGTGAGCTTCGGTCTCCCTAACCGGCACGCTGTCACCGGTACGTTCCTCGCCATGTCGATCAGCCACGGCATGACGTCAGCCATCATGAACCCCCTGCACGGTGAGGTGCGCGTACGGGTCCAGGCCGCCGACATCCTCACCGGCGCCGACACCAACTGCGCCGCCTGGATCCAGAATCACCGGGACCCCGGAGCCGTCGGCACCCGCGAACGCCGTGGCGGTCGCCGCGCCCGAACGCAAGCCTGAACTACTAATCAGCATGATCCCATGACCGAAACCGACGACCACCTCGTCGTCTTCACGCCCTCGGGCCTTAGGGACTCGTTCGCCACCGGCACCACCTTGCTGGATGCCGCCCGCCAGTTGGGAGTGGACCTGGACTCGGTCTGCGGAGGCCGCGGGATCTGCGGACGATGCCAGGTGGAGCCCACCTTCGGAGAGTTTGCCAAGCACGGAATCACCGCCGTGGACAACCACGTATCGCCCCGCGGAGCTGTCGAGAAGAACTACCGGGGCCGTCGGCCTCTGACAGAATCCCGCCGGCTGGGTTGTGCTGCTGCGGTGTGCGGTGACTTGGTGATCGACGTCCCAGCCGAAAGCCAGGTCCATCGACAGGTCATCCGCAAGGATGTGAACCTAGGCAACCTGGCACTAGATCCGGTCCTGATTCTCCGCTTAGTTGAAATCTCCCCGCCGTCCGGAACCATCGGGGACCGTCCTGATCACCGCCTGCTCGACGCCCTGGCCGACCAGTGGGGCCTCGGAGGCCTCACCCTCGATGACAAGGTGGCCGACAGCCTGATCAGTGGATCGACCGATCGACCTAGCACAGTGACAGCGGCCATCCGGGATGGCCGCTGCGTGGTGGCTGTCTGGCCGGGTCTACGAGACCGTGCCCTGGGCGTAGCCATGGACGTGGGCTCCACGACAATCGCCGGCCACCTCTGCGACCTAGCGACCGGCGCCGTACTGGCAACGGCGGGAACCATGAACCCACAGATCCGGTTCGGCGAAGACCTCATGAGTCGAATCTCCTACGTAATGATGAACCCGGGTGGCGAGGCCGAGTTAACCACCGCCGTCCGCGACGCCCTAAACGACCTGCTAGCCGACCTCTGCCTCCAGGGGGAGGCCGAGCGAGACGAGATTCTGGAAATGGTGCTGGTCGGCAACCCGATCATGCACCACCTATTCCTGGGTCTGGACCCAACGCCACTTGGCCAAGCCCCATTCACCCTCGCCGTGGAAGACGCCCTCGACGTCCCAGCCGCCGACCTAAACCTGGAGGCACACGCCTGTACCCGGATCCACGTCCTGCCGTGTATCGCCGGACACGTAGGGGCCGACACGGCCGCTGTAGTCCTAGCCTCGCGCCCCCACACGGCCGACGACGTCCGCCTAGTCGTCGACGTCGGCACCAACGCTGAAATTGTCCTGACCGGCAACGGACGGATACTGGCCGCCTCCAGCCCCACCGGTCCGGCCTTCGAGGGGGCCCAGGTCAGCGCTGGCCAACGGGCTACCCCGGGAGCCATCGAGAGGATCCGAATCGACCCAGACACCGGCGAACCCCGGTTCCAGGTAATCGGAACCGAACCCTGGTCCGACGAGCCGGGCTTCGACCAAGCAATAGCCGACACCGGGGTGACCGGGATCTGTGGGTCCGGAATCATCGAGGTAGTGGCCGAGTTGTGGCTAGCCGGTCTTATGGATGCCGACGGTGTGATCGGCGGCCCGGATACCAGACCTTCCCGACGTTTAATTCCCGATGGGCGGACCCTCTCCTACGTCCTGCACGACCCGGACGACGGCGACAGCACAATCCTTGTAACCCAGAACGACGTCCGGGCCATCCAACTGGCCAAGGCCGCCCTCTACGCTGGCATCCGGCTCCTGATGGACCATCTGGAAGTAGACGAAGTAAACCAGATCAGCCTTGCCGGGGCCTTCGGCAGCCACATCGACACCGTCCACGCCACCGTCCTCGGCCTCGTCCCGGACTGCGACCCCGACCGGGTAGCCAGCATTGGCAACGCGGCAGGCGCCGGAGCGATCATCGCCCTGCTCTCAGCCGGAGCCCGAACCGAGATCCAAGAGGTCGTGGGCCGTATCGAAAAGATCGAAACGGCATTAGAACCATCATTCCAAAAGCACTTCGTGGATGCCATGGCCGTGCCCCACCGGACGGCCCAATACCCACGGCTGTCTACCCGAATCACACTCCCCCAACGCCCGGCCGCCTCGGCGCCCGGTACTGAACGGACTAGGAGACGCCGTCGCCGCAGGAACGCGGTGGGAGAGGAACACCAAACATGAGTAATGCACCACGAGGTCGCCGCAGCGGGGGACGTGCCGCACGGCAAGCCGCCCGGTCAGAGTCCGCCACTGAGACCCGGGCCTTCCTGACCCGGACCATGACCCCAGTCGAGGTGGTCTCAACCGAAGGCCTAGAGACGATCGAGCACAACGCCGACACGATCCTCGCCGAGATGGGCATCGACTTTCGCGACTACCCGTCGGCCCTCACCCTGCTGGCCGACGCCGGGGCCGACGTCGACGGGGAACGGGTACGGTTCCCCCGCGGCATGTGCCGACAGGTCATCCAGTCTTCGGCACCAGCGACCTACACCCAGCACGCCCGCAACCCGGTCCGCAACGTCCAGGTAGGGGGCGACGCCACCGTCCTCGTACCGGCATACGGCTCCCCATTCGTCCACGACATCGACGAAGGTCGCCGCTACGCCACTCTGGAGGACTTCCGCAACTTCGTAAAACTGGCCTACCTAAGCCCCGGCCTCCACCACTCGGGCGGCACGATCGTCGAACCGGTGGACGTCCCGGTCTCCAAGCGACACCTAGACATGGTGTACTCCCACCTCCGCTACAGCGATAAGCCGTTCATGGGCTCGGTCACCGCGGCCGAGAGAGCCCAGGACTCCGTCGACCTGGCCGGGTTCGTGTTCGGCGAAGAGTTCGTCCGCCAGAACACCGTGATGACGAGCCTCATCAACGCCTCCTCGCCCATGGCGTGGGACGCCACCATGCTGGGAGCCGCCGAGACCTACGCCCGCTCCAACCAAGCCACCATGATCAGCCCCTTCATCCTGGCCGGAGCCATGGCACCCGTGACGGTGGCCGGCGTAGCGGCACAGACCCTGGCCGAGGCCCTGGCGGGCATGACGTTCGTCCAGTTAGTGAACCCCGGAGCACCTATGGTGTTCGGCTCTTTCGCCAGCTCCATGTCCATGCAGACCGGCGCCCCGACCTTCGGAACCCCCGAACCAGCGCTAGTGCTCTTCACGGTTGCCGCCCTGGCCCGACGCCTCGGTGTGCCGTTCCGTTCGGGAGGCAACCTCTGCGCCTCCAAGATCCCCGACGCCCAGGCCGCCGCGGAGTCCATAGCCACCTTTCTCCCCTCCTTGCTTGCCGGGGTGAACTTCTTACTTCACTCAGCCGGCTGGCTGGAGGGCGGCCTGGCCATGGGCTACGAGAAGTTCATCATTGACGCCGACCAGTGCAACCTGGCCGCCACCTTCGTCAACGGTGTCGACCTCTCGGAGAACGGCCAAGCCATGGACGCCATCCGAGAGGTCGAGCCCGGTCAGCACTTCCTGGGCACCGACCACACACTGGCCAACTTCGAAACAGCCTTTGCCCGGTCCGAAGTCGCCAACAACGACTCCTTCGAACAGTGGGCCGAGGATGGGAGCCTCGACGCCGCCCAACGGGCCAACGGCATCTGGAAAAAGATGCTCCACGACTATGAGCCGCCACCCCTGGACGAGGCGGCGGACGAGGCCATGCTGGACTTCATCGCCCGCCGCAAGGAAGTCATCCCCGATGAGTTCGGATGAACTAGCAGGTCCTGATACCTCAACGGATGAGGTTTCCTACCATTGGAGGTTCTTTCCACTCAGTACAACTTGACGCCTCGCCTGAGTACACTCACGCCGTCCCGGGCACACCAGCCTGCCCGCGTCACACTCGCCGGCCCGCACCCGCGGGTACCGGACCGGAACCCGGAAGAGATAGAGAAGAGAACAATGCCGTTCCCCTCCGACCTGGAAATTGCCCGAGGCGCCGAATTGCGCCCCCTCAACGACATAGCGTCGGAAGCTGGAATCCCGACCGACTGCCTAGAGCCCTACGGCGAGGGCGCGGCCAAGATCAAATTGGACGCCATTGGACGGATGGCCGACCGCCCGAAGGCCCGGTACGTGGTCGTCTCAGCCATCACCCCCACGCCCCTAGGCGAAGGCAAGACCACGACGACCGTCGGCCTCGGTCAGGGCTTCAGCCACATCGGGAAGAAGGCCACCATCGCCATTCGTCAGCCCTCGATGGGTCCGACATTCGGGATCAAGGGCGGGGCAGCCGGCGGCGGCTACAGCCAGGTCGTACCCATGGAGCTGTTCAACCTCCACCTAACCGGAGACATGCACGCCGTCACGGCGGCCCACAACATGTGCTCGGCCATGCTCGACGCCCACCTGTTCCACGGCAACGAGCTGGGACTGGACCTCCACAACATCACGTGGCGGAGGGTCATGGACATCAACGAGCGGGCGCTGCGCAACATCGTCGTCGGCCTAGGCGGTCGGCTAGATGGTGTCCCCCGCGAGACCGGCTTTGACATCACCGCTGCCTCCGAGGTCATGGCAGCCCTCGCCCTGTGCACCTCGCTGGCCGACCTACGTCAACGAATGGGCCGAATCGTCGTCGGCTACGACAAGACTGGAACTCCGGTCACCGCCGAGGACCTCGGTGTAGCCGGCTCAATGACGGTCATCCTCAAGGAAGCTGTCAAGCCCAACCTGATGCAAACCCTGGAGGGCACTCCCGCCCTGGTCCACTGCGGCCCGTTCGGCAACATCGCCACCGGCAACTCGTCGATCGTGGCCGACCAGATCGGTATCCACACCGGCGACTTCCTGCTCACCGAGGCGGGCTTCGGTGCCGATATGGGCGCCGAACGGTTCTTCAACATCAAGTGCCGCTATTCGGGCATCGCCCCCGACGCTGCTGTCCTGGTGGCCACCGTCCGCGGCCTGAAGGCCCACTCTGGCAACCACAAGATCGTTGCCGGCAAGCCGCTACCTGAGGCCCTCCTGGCCGAAAACCCCGACGAGGTGCACCAGGGGGGTGACAACCTCCGCAAGCAGTTGGAGAATATGCAGGTCCATGGGGTGTCGCCCGTAGTGGCCATCAACGTGTTCCCTGGCGACCACGACGTCGACATCAATGCCATCAAGGAGATCGCCGACGAGTTCAATGCCCGGTCGGCTATCACCACCCACTTCGCCGACGGCGGGTCGGGAGCCGCCGAGTTGGCCGAGGCAGTCACTGAGGCGGCCGACGAACCCAGCGACTTCCAGGTCCTGTATCCGGACGAAATGTCGCTCCGGGACAAGATCCATACCGTGGCCGACAAGGTCTATGGCGCTGACGGTGTGGATTTCTCGCCGCAGGCCAACAAGCAAATCGACATGTACGAGGCCAACGGCTTCGGCAATCTGCCGGTGTGTATCGCCAAGACGCACCTGTCGATCAGTTCGAACGCCGCCCTTAAGGGCGCCCCAACCGGGTGGACGCTTCCCGTCCGCGAGGTCCGGGCCTCTGTGGGCGCCGGCTTCGTGTACCCGATCTGCGGTGACATGCGTACGATGCCCGGACTGGGCGCCCGGCCGGGTGCCATGGGTATTGACATCGACGAGAATGGTGAAATCGTCGGCCTAAGTTGATCCTCTTTCGACCCTGTCAACCGGGTCGCCGGTAACCACCGGAGACCAACACCACGGACCCACCGGTCGGCACACGCCGAGCCGGCTCGCATGCGAAAGGGAGGCTGCGTGGCCACCCGAAACCAGGCCAATAGGGCCGTCCAGAAGCGGCTGCTCGAGGGAATGACCTATGAGTTGATCCCACTCAAGAACCTGGCCGACCAGTCACAGCACTTGCCGGCAGGTGCCACCGTCTCGGTGACCTGCTCACCAGCCAAGACGGTTGACGACACCCTGGACCTGTGCGCCGGCTACGCCGAAAAGGGCTTCACGGTGATCCCCCACATCGCAGCCCGCATGGTGGAGGACGAAGGACACCTAGACCGGATCGTCCAACGGATGAACGCCCTTGATATTCGGACGGTGTTCTGCATCGGTGGCGACGCCGACCCCCGAGGCCCGTTTACCGACGCCGCCGGCTTCCTACATTCCTTCCTGGACCGCCGCCCCAACGTTGATGTAGTGGGTATCGGCTCCTACCCCGACGGCCACGCCACCATCCCCGACCAAGCTCTGGTGGACGCCCTGGTCGAGAAGCAGGAGCTAATCCGGGAGGCTGGTCTCAAGGGCTACATGGCCACCCAGATGTGCTTTGACGCCGACACCATCGGCGACTGGCTGGAAGGTCGTCGGGCCGCCGGCGTGGACCTTCCATGCCACCTCGGGGTGCCGGGGGCCGTCGACCGGGCGAGGTTGTTGGCTATCTCGATCCGGCTGGGCATCGGCCACTCGACTCGATACCTAAGAAAGAACAGGACATCGGTGATCCGCCTACTGTCGCCCGGCGGCTATGACCCAAACAAGCTCATCGCCCCGCTCTCCTATCGAGCTGACGAGTTGAACATCGCTGGGATCCACTGCTTCACGTTCAATGCCGTGGACACTACCGAGAGCTGGCGCCGGAAGTCCCTAAGGAAGCTTGGGTCCTGACCCGCGCTGGGCCACGTAGTCCCAGTGGCCTGCCGTCAGGCACAATTCCTGACATGCCATCTGGCTCCTCCCATCCGCTCCTGCTATCTCCCATCCGGGTGGGGCCCCTGAAGCTACGGAACCGGATCGTCCTGCCGGCCATGGACCAGAACGTCTGCGAGGACGGGCTGATCACTGATCGTCTGGTGGCCCACTACGAGGAACGGTCCCGGGGAGGAGCCGGCCTGCTTGTGCTGGAAACCTCGGCCGTTTCCTACCCCCACGGAGCCACAGCCCGTCACCAACCCGCCCTGTCGCACGACGGGGTGGTCCCCGGACTACGGCGCCTAGGCGAGGCCGTCCACGCCCACGGTTCGAAGTTGGTAGTCCAAGCCAACCACCACGGTCGTATCTCTGGGGTGGACACGGCCGAGGGCCGGCCCTGTCTGGTACCCAGCCTTCCGCTTCCCGACACCGACCCGATGTCGATCATGGCCGATACGACCACGGACGAGTTGGTGGCCATGTCCGCCCTCACCGACGGCAAGATGCCCACCTACGCCGAAGCCACGGTTGAGGACCTGGCTGACGTGGTGAGGAAGTTCGCCGACGCCGCTGTTCGCATCCAAGCCGCTGGCCTCGACGGCTTGGAAGTCCATGCCGGCCACGGCTACCTGTTGGATACCTTCCTCTCGCCGATCTGGAATAAGCGGACCGACCGTTACGGCGGCTCTGAGGAAAACCGGGCCCGCCTCATGGTCGAGGTCGTGGAGGCCGTCCGAGAGCGTTGCGGCTCTGACTTTGCCATCCTGGTCCGCCTTAACGGTCGGGATAACGCTCTTGAGGGCGGCATCACGCCTGACCTCGCGGCCCGGTACGCCGCGGTGGCCGCCAACGCCGGTGCCGACGCCATCCACGTCACTGCCTACTCGTCAATCACTGGCGGCCCGGGATTTACCGAAGGGCCACTGCCGTGGCGTCCGTGCCAGTACGAGGATCTGGCGCGAACGGTGAAGGCCGCCGTGGACGTCCCAGTGATCGCCGTCGGGCGCATCCGACCCGACGACGGTGAGCGGATCCTGGCCGACGGGGGCGCCGATCTGATCGCCATGGGCCGCCAGTTGCTGGCCGACCCAGACCTCCCGAACCGGCTGGCCGCGGGCCGCCCCGACTTGGTGCGCCCGTGCATCAACTGCTTCGTTTGCGTAGCCCAGAACTTCTGGTCAGCAGCTCCGGTGTGCGCGGTAAACGCCCAGTTAGGCCACCAGGGTTGGTCCAAGCCAACGCCGGCTTCCCCATCCCGTCACGTGGTAGTGGTCGGGGGCGGACCGGGAGGTATGGAGGCAGCCCGGGTGGCCGCCGAACGGGGCCACAAGGTGACCCTGCTGGAAAGGGCCAGCCACCTCGGTGGTACGGCCCGCTTCTCGTCGCTGACCACGCCGCTGAACGGCGACCTAGTCCGGTGGATGGCAGCCGCCCTGGCCGAGGCCGGCGTGGAGGTCCGCACCGCCACTACGGCTACGCCGGCGATGGTCGCCGCGTTGCGCCCAGGGGCCGTGGTGGTGGCCACCGGCGCCGTCCGGGACCGTCCGAACACACCCGGAGTCAACCTGCCGCACGTGCTTTCCGGCGACGACCTGCGCAGCCTGCTGACCGGCGAGGGAGGGGACTCCAACCACCGATCGGGGCCACTCGTGCGTCTTGCCCTAGCCGTCGCGCGGATCCTAGGCATCACTACCGACATGGGCCGGGTCCGCTCCCTGTCCCGCCGGTGGATGCCCATCGGAAAACGAGTCGTGGTGGTGGGTGGCGGACTGGTGGGCACCGAGTTGGCCGAGTTCCTAGCCGACCGGGGTCGGTCGGTGACCGTCCTAGAGGAGGGAGGCAACCTGGCCACCGAGATGGCACACCCCCGACGCTGGCGGACCCTCCACGAGGCTCGAGCGCACGGCGTGGACTTCCGCACTAGGACCCACCTAGTGGCCGTTACCGCCGACGAAGTAATCGCCCGAACCGTGATGGCCGACGAGGATGACGGCAACGAGGTGCGATTCGGCGCGGACAGCGTGCTGTTGGCCAGCAGTGTTCAGCCAGACTCCTCACTGGCTGAGGCCATTCGGACCGGTATCGGCGACGACGTCGAAGTCCACGTGGTGGGTGACGCCGGATCAGTCGGCTACATCGAAGGGGCTATCCGCTCCGGATACGAGGTGGGTGCCAGCCTGTAGACCAGCACCGGAACCGATGCCCGCTTAGAAACGGTCAAATGGACGTCGGTAGCGTCTGTCACATGACCGATTCCATCGACGCCCCGTCCTGGAACCCGTTCGATCCAGACTTCCTGCTCGACCCGTACCCGCACTACGCCCGCCTGCGGGACGAAGACCCCGTGCACCGAACCCCGCTCGGCGTCTTAGTCGTGTCGCGCTACGACGACGCCCACCAGATACTCCGCGACCCCCAGACGTCGGTCCGGCGGTTCGAGACGAGCGAGACAACCCCGGAACACATGCTGCCCCTCCGAGACCGCCAGGACGAGCGGGTGCCGTCCATCCTTGGGCTGGACCCACCAGACCACACCCGCCTCCGGAAATTGGTGCAGCGCACCTTTACCCCGCGGGCCATCAGCCGTATGCGCGACCAGACCACAGCCATCGTGGATGACCTGCTGGACGAACTCACCGACCGGGACGAGATCGACCTCATTGCCGATTACGCCTTCGTGATTCCGTTCGCGGTAATCCACGCCATGCTCGGCCTCCCCAAGGCTGACGTGAACCAAGTCCGGGCCTGGTCCCACGCCCTCACACAAACCCTTGAGCCGTTCCTGACCCCCGAACAGGTCGACGCGGCCATGGACGCCGCCGTGCACATGGATCAGTACCTCACCGAGGCCATCGCAGCGAAACGCCAAAGCCCAGCCGCCGATCTCCTGACCGACCTGGTCCAGGTCGAGGAGGAAGGCGACCGGATGACTGAGGCGGAGTTGCTCTCCATGACTTCGCTCCTGTTCGTGGCCGGGCACGAGACCACGGTCAACCTGATCGGCAACGGCACCCACGCACTGCTGCGCCACCCTGACCAGATGGATCTGGTGCGAACCGACGAGTCGGTGGACACGACGGTGGCCGACGAACTGCTGCGCTACGACAGCCCCGTCCAGACCTCGGGACGCCGGGTCATGCACGACGTAGAGGTATCAGGTATCGAGGTGGCAGCCGGGGAAATGGTGCTGACCGCTCTCGGCAGCGCCAACCGGGATCCTCGCTTCTGGGGGGTGACGGCCGATGACCTGGATGTGACTCGACCAGAGGCCAATCGCCACCTGTCCTTCGGGAGCGGAGTCCACCACTGCCTAGGAGCCGCTTTGGCCCGTATGGAAGGCGAGATCGCTATCACCCGACTGGTCCGACGGTTCCCTGACCTGGCCATAGCCGGCCAGCCCACCTACAACGCCCGAATCATCCTCCGGGGTCGAGACGTGCTCCCGGTCCGGTTGGGACGGACTGCCTAACCCGTCGCACCGGTGGTGCCCCATCCGGCTTGCCCGGACAGGTCACAGCGCAGAAAACAGCGCCAACCGTGAAGGTGCACGCCAACATCGCCCAGACGCGGCCATACGCCACTAGGCGACCGAGGTGGAGCGAAGCGGTAAGCACTGCCACAGCAACCGAGACGCCAACAGCGAACCCCAAAGTGCTGAGGGTCCTCAGCATGGCACTGGCCACCCCGAAGCGGGCCGGCGAGACATCCCGCAGGCCGAGGGAGGCGAAGGTAGCAAAGGAGCACGACACCCCGATCCCCAGACAGAGTTGGGCCGGCAGCAGCGTGGTGGCCCACGATGACTCTGCGGTGACGCTCCACCACAGCCACGCAGGACAACAGGCGGCAGCCACCGAACCGATGACCAAGAGGGTGCGGTGCCCGACCCGGTCAGCAACCGAACCCAACGGCCCACCCAGCAGGGCAGCGAAAGCCGGCCCGGGAACAACGCCGAAACCGGCAGCCAGCACCGACCATCCCCAGAGTTCCTGGAGCAACAAAGTGTTGAACAAGATGGTGGCAATGAACGCGGAGGTGAAGAATACCTGGCCCAGGCCAGCCGACCAGAACGACCGAATCCGAACTAGGGACAGGTCGATCAGCGGACTGGGATGGCGGGCCGAGCGGATGAACAGGACTACGACCAGCATCAGGCCGATTCCCACAGTTATCAGAGTGCGACCCGAGCCATAGCCCCACCGTTCACCCTCCACCACGCCGAGCAGCAGCAGAGCCACGCCGAGGGTCCCCGCTGGCACCCCCACCAGGTCGTAGCCGCCCCGGGCCTCGGGATCCCAGGTCTCCCGCACGAACCTCGGAGTGGCAGCCAGTAGCACCAGCCCGATGGGCACGTTGACCAGGAATATCCACCGCCAAGACGCCAGATCGATGAGGACCGCCCCGATCGATGGACCCAACGCAGCCCCGAGGGCCGCCGAGGCTCCCCAGATGCCGATCACCATAGAGCGCCGCTCCGGGGGGAATTCAGGCAGCACCATGGACATGGACGAGGGCCCCAGGATGGAACCTCCCACCCCCTGTAGTACCCGGGCAGCGACCAACCACGTCACGCTCTCGGCCATCCCCGACAGGAAAGAACCGACGACGAACACCCCCACGCCGACCATGAACAGGAGGCGACGGCCCTTCTGGTCGGCCAGGCGTCCGGCCAGCAGGAGGAAGGCCCCCACCGAGATGGAGTAGCCGGACAGCACCCACGACAAGCCGGCTTCCGAAGCCCCAAGGTCCTGTCGGATCGACGGGAAGGCCACGTTGACGATCGAGACGTCAATGACGGTCAGCAGGGCGGCCAGGGTGGAGACCCCAAGAGCGATCCACGCCCGCCGCTCAACCGGCGGCAACCTCTGGCTGGACGACACCCGGACCTCCCATCGGGGCCTGCCTCTGTGGCTGGCCCGGTGACCCCGTCGGACGCTAGGTCGTGTCCCTTGCCCTCAACGATGTGGGACCACACCCCTGCACCGAATCCAGGCGCAATCCGTCTCCCTAGTGTCGCTCGCCCCGTCGTACCAGGATCCGGGGCACCCCGTTCAAGCTGGGTCGGTCATTTCTGCTGGAGAGAACGCCAACCTCGACCATGGCGCCACTGCAGGCCTCTAGTCGGAATCGGCATCCGAAGATCCATCATCTTCGACGGCGACGGTAGACCCAACCTGCCGGCTCGGGGTACCCAGCCCAGACACGGTGCCGGAATACCTGAAGTAGGGGTCCGACCAGCAGGGCGAAGGCCAGTGTGCCGAACCCGTAGGACCCTCCGAGTACCCCACCGCCCACCAGGACAGTGACTTCGAGACAGGTACGGGCGGCCCGGATACTGAGGCCGGTATCGACAAGTGCCGTCATCAAGTTGTCGCGCACACCGTTTCCCAGGCCTGCCCCCAGGTAGAGCATTGAACCGAACGCAACGGCCAATGGGGCTAAGACGACTAAAGCCCCCCTGATCGGCCACGCGTCCGGCGGTTCGACGACAGCCAACACGACGTTGACGGTGGATCCGATAATCGCCACGTTGGCCACCGTTGCCGGCCCGATGGGTTGGTGGAGCATGGCCACCAAACCCAGCAGAACAATTCCGAGGGTGATGGTCATCGTCCCCGGCTGCCGGCCGGTTAGGCCTGCCAGGGCGTCGTGTAGAACGTCCCATGGTCCGACACCTAGGTCGGCCAGGAACAGGGCGCCGATCCCAGCGCCGAACAGGACCAGGCCTACGAGGATCACCGCAGCCCGAATGGCCATCTCTCTCATCAGGTCATTCTGATGTCCGCGTCACGAGACGGGCCTGATGGGGTCGGGCATACGTTCGGAGCCCGGCGGCCCGACCGAGGGATGTCGGTCGGGCCGCCCGGAGCACCCGGAAGTTGGGACAAGCGGGACAGAGTCACCGCCGCCCCTCTGAACAGCTACTCGCCGCCCAGGTTGAGGGTCACATCCACTCGACGCCAGTTCTTGCCAGTGGTGTCCACGCCGCGGTTCTTCAACAGCTCCACGGCTGCCTCGGCATACTCCGTTGTGTACGCGCCGGAGTCGGGTGCTGAGGCGAGGATGCCTTGGCTAGTCGCCACATCGATGGTCTGGGCCCACAGGCCCTCGTCCATCACGCCGGCCCCGTCGGGTGACGGCCAGATCAGGCCATTGATCTCGTTCATCTGCCACGCCTGATGTGAGGCCACAAGCGACGAGCTTGGTGGACGGGACAATGGCCTCTCCCTTTCCGAGAGCAGCCCTCATCCCACCGCCACCAGGGATATGCCACATGGCCCCATGTTCGATCTCTCCGTCTGCGCCGACGATCGTTCCTTTGCCGTAGCTGTCAATAGCGTGAGGATCGCCACCTAGGTGTCCAACAAGTAACTCGCCTAGTTGATGGCCCAGGTCGTGTAATTCCTCCGTAGCAGGACTCAAATCGTCCACGTAGTCACCAACGAAAGGATTGTTGACAACAGCGGCGACGGCCCCCTTCAGTGGGGGCCGGCTTGGCGATGGGCCGAAGTCGTGGTGGGTTTCTTCGACTACGACGTAGATCTTTCTTTGCCTAAATAACAAGGTGGTCACGCTCTCTCAGTTTTTGCGTCTAGGTCAGGCTGGGGGTGGTCCGACCTGGGGGTGGTGTTGAATCTGTTAACGGGCTAAAGACGGGATAATCCTCTGGCCGTATGCGTCAAGGGTCTCGTCTTTCTGGTCGTGCATTAGGTAGATGGCGAACTGGTCTACGCCGAGGCCCTCGAGTTCGCGGAGCCGAGCGATGTGGGCATCCTCGTTGCCAAGGATGCAGAACCGGTCGATGACCTCGTCGGGTACGAAGTCAGTGTGCTCGTTACCGGCCCGGCCATGTTCCGTGTAGTCGTAGCCTTTCCGGCCCTCGATGTATTCGGTCAGGGCCTGGGGCACTGCTGACCCATCAGCGCCGTACCGGCCGACGAGGTCGGCCACGTGGTTGCCGACCATCCCGCCGAACCAACGCACCTGGTCGCGCTGATGGGCGAGGTCATCGCCAACGTAGGCCGGAGCCACCACGGTGATGGTCAGCGACTCGGGGTCTCGCCCAGCGTTAGTCGCGGCCCGCTTGACGGCGGCAATGGTCCACTCGGCGATCTGCGGGTCAGCCAACTGGAGTACAAACCCGTCGGCCCTGCGCCCGCACAGGTCCAGGGCCTTCGGCCCGTAGGCGGCCATCCATACAGGCAATGACCCGCTGTGGCGCCACGGAAGGGTCTGGGTGGTGCCGTTGTACTCGACGGCGTCACCCTCAGCTAGGCCCTTGATGACCCCCATCGACTCTTCGAGGGTGGCCAGGTTGCAAGGCTTATGGCCGATGACGCGCATGGCCGAGTCGCCGCGGCCGATGGCACATACCGTGCGCTCACCGTACATGTCGTTAAGGGTGGCAAACAGCGAGCCGATGACCGTCCAGTCCCGGGTTCCCGGATTGGTCACCATCGGACCGACCACCATCTCCGAGGTAGCGGCCAGCATGGCGCTGTAGATCACGAAGGGTTCTTGCCAAAGCACATGGCTATCGAATGTGTAACCGTGAGTAAACCCGAGGGCCTCGGCCTGACGGGCCAGGTCGACCACACGCCAAGCTGGGGGATCGGTCTGTAGCACCACCCCAAAGTCCATCTGCTTTTCCCCTTTCGTGTCTTTCCTCGCCGAACGGGCCATCTAGTTCTCCGGTCAGTCGTTGCGTGGGAACCCCAAGTCGACGCTGCTGGTCGACGGATCGGGCCACCGGCTGGTTAGCACCTTGGGCCGCGTGTAGAACCTGAGGCCTTCCGGGCCGTACATGGTCGTGTCGCCGAATGCCGAGTCGTTCCATCCACCAAACGAGTGGTAGCCGACCGGTACCGGAATGGGCACGTTGATACCGACCATGCCGGCGTCAGCGTCCCGCTGGAACTGCCGGGCCGCTCCGCCGTCACGGGTGAAAATGGCCGCCCCGTTTCCGAACGGGTTATCGCGGATCATCTGCACGCCATCGGCGTAACTGTCGGCGCGAACCACAGCGAGGACCGGTCCAAAGATCTCGTCGGTGTAGACACTCATGTCGGTAGTCACGTGGTCGAGCAACGTCACGCCGAGGAAGAAGCCGTCGCCGTCGAAAGCCTGGTCCCGACCGTCGACGACTACCTCGCATCCGGCATCGGCGCCGGCCTGAACGTAGCCAGCAACCCGGTCTCGGGCCTCCTTGGTGATCAGCGGCCCCATCTCAGACCCAGGGTCAGTGCCCGGACCGACGACCAACTTCTCCATGCGGATCTTGATGGCGTCCACCAGTTGGTCACCAACGCCGCCGACGGCCACAACGACCGATATGGCCATGCAACGTTCTCCCGCTGACCCGTAGGCGGCCGAGACGGCAGCGTCGGCCGCCATCTCCACGTCGGCATCGGGCAGGACGACCATGTGGTTCTTGGCTCCGCCAAGAGCCTGGGCCCGCTTTCCATGAGACGTGGCTGAGGCGTACACGTACTTCGCGATCGGCGTGGAACCGACAAAACTCAATGCCTTCACGTCGGGATGCTCGAGGAGGCGATCGACGGCCACCTTGTCGCCGTTGACCACGTTTAGGACACCGGGAGGAAAGCCAGCCTCCTGGAAAAGTTCGGCAACAAACATCGGCGCTGATGGATCGCGTTCCGACGGCTTCAGCACGAACGTGTTTCCACAAGCCACCGCGTTGGGGAACATCCACATCGGCACCATGGCCGGGAAGTTGAACGGGGTGATGCCTGCCACCACGCCGAGGGGCTGGCGGACGGTGTAGACGTCGACTCCGCTGCTGGCTTGTTCACTGTGGGTTCCCTTCAGGGCATCGGCCACGCCACAGGAGAACTCGATGTTCTCAATTCCCCGAGCTACCTCGCCCCGTGCGTCGTCCAGCACCTTGCCGTGCTCGGCGGTGAGCCTCTGCGCGATCTCGTCGGAGTTGTCGACGACCAGGTTGCGGAAGGCCAGCATCAACTTGGTCCGCCGAGCCAAGGAGACGCCTCCCCACTCGTGGAATGCCGCCTTCGCCGAGGCCACGGCGGCATCCACCTCGGCTGCCGAAGCCAAGGACACCTTCGCGGTCTGCTCACCGGTGGCCGGATCGAACACCGGCCCGGTGCATCCCGATGACCCGGCCACGGTATGACCGTCGATCAGGTGCTGGATCTCGTGCATGGTCTGGTGTCCATTCGTGGTTGCCGTCCGACCGGCGTGGTGGGTCTTACCAAACGGGGTGGATACCCGTCCGGGGATTGTGTCCTACTGCAAGTACGTCGACAGGCCCCGGCGAAGGTAGGCCCCGTGGCCCTTCTGGCCGTGATAGGTGCCGTCCTCGATGAGGATCCGCCCCTTGGACATCACGGTGTCGACCTTGCCGTCGATCGTGGTGCCCTCGTAGGCGGAGTAGTCCATGCTCATGTGGTGGGTGTCGACCGAGATCTCTGTCTTTGCCGATGGGTCATAGAGCACGATGTCGGCGTCCGAGCCCGCTGCGATCACACCCTTCTGCGGATACATGCCGAACATCCGGGCCGGCGTGGTGGAACATGTCTCTACCCACCGCTCCAGGCTCAACTCGCCCATGACCACACCCTGGTAGATGAGGTCCATGCGGTGCTCGACACCGCCGATCCCGTTGGGGATGGCCCGGAAGTCGTCCTTTCCGAGCTCTTTCTGGTCCTTCATGCAGAACGGGCAGTGGTCGGTAGCCACGATGGCTAGGTCGTTGGTGCGCAGGCCACGCCACAGGTCCTTGTGGTGGGTGTGTTCCTTCGTCCGAAGCGGTGGTGAACAGACGTAGCCCGCTCCGGCGAACCCAGGCAGCCCGAGGTGGTCTTCGAGGTTTAAGTACAGATATTGGGGGCAGGTCTCCGCAAACACGTTGTACCCGGCGTCGCGGGCCTCGGCCACCCGCTCAAGGGCCTCGCTGGCCGACAGGTGTACAAAGTAGACCGGCGCCCCGGCCACCAGGGCTAACTGGATGGCCCGGTTTGTGGCCTCACCCTCCATCCGGGAGGGGCGGGTTATCCCGTGGTACACGGGATCGGTCTGGCCGCGGGCTGCAGCCTGCTCGGACAGCACGTCGATAGCGATGCCGTTCTCGGCATGCATGGTGATCAGGGCACCATTGTCGGCCGCCTTCTGCATGGCTCGAAGGATCTGGCCGTCGTCGCTGTAGAAGACGCCCGGGTAGGCCATGAACAACTTGAAGCTTGTGATGCCCTCACCAACTAGGGCGTCCATCTCTTTGAGCGCTGCTTCGTCGACGCCTCCCAGGATCATGTGAAAGGCGTAGTCGACTGCACACTGGCCCTCAGCTTTGGCCTGCCATGTCTCGAGACTGTCCCGGACGTTCTCCCCGGTTTTCTGCACAGCAAAGTCGACGATGGTGGTCGTGCCCCCCCAGGCAGCAGCCCGGGTACCGATCTCGAAGGTGTCCGAGGCAAAGGTTCCACCGAACGGCAATTCCATATGGGTGTGGCAGTCGATCCCACCGGGTACCACGTACCTACCGGTTGCATCGATGACCCGCTCAGCACCCGACTCGGCCGACGTGGCCGCCGCCGAGCCTGGCTGGAGCACCGCAGAGATGGTCGTTCCGTCGACCAGAACTTCGGCGGCGTGGCGTCCGGTAGCACTAACCACCGTCCCGTTCTTAATCAGCGTCGTCATGTCTCCCCCTTCGGAGCCGCACCCCGCAGCCCTCTTTCGATCCAGGCACTATCTCAGCCCTTCGATGATGCCAACCAGCACCGTTCCCGCCTCGTCGATTTCCTCCTCGGTGACTGTCATCGGCGGGGCGATGCGCAACACGTTTCCGTACAACCCACCCTTACCGATCAGCAGGCCAGATGCCCGGGCCTCCTCCATAATGCGGGCGGCAGCGTCAGCATTCGGATCGATGGTCCCTGGCTGGACGGTCTCGATGGCCAGCATCAAGCCTCGACCCCGCAACTCGGCGACCACCATGGAGGCGTCCACGGCAGGTCGCAGTTGGCCAGCCAAGCGCTCGCCCATACGCAGAGCGTGGCCCTGGATGTCGTGCTCCAACATGTACCGGATTGTGGCCAGGGCCCCGATGCTGCTCATGGGGTTCCCACCGAACGTTGAGAGGGAGTTTCCGGGTAGCGAGTCCATGAGCTCGGCACTAGCCACCACCCCACCGAGGGAGAGGCCGTTGCCAACCCCCTTAGCGAAGGTGAGGACATCGGGCGTGATCCCGTGGGCCTGGTAGCCCCAGAAGTGCTCGCCGGTACGGCCCCAGCCCGTCTGGACCTCGTCGGAGATAAAGAGGACGCCCCGGTTGTCTAGCTCCTTTTTCATGGCACCGAAGAAACCGTCGGGGGGCGTGGCGAAACCGCCCACGCCCTGGATGGGCTCAGCGATCATGGCAGCCACGTCACCCGACGTCATCATGTCGAACACTTGGGTGAGGTCGTCGACGCAGGCTGCCGTGTAGGCACTGTCGTCAAGGTCGCGGAAGGGACTACGCAGTCGGTAGCCGCCATGTACGTAATTGACCGATAGACCGCTAATGCTGGTCGGTGACCACGACCGTTGGGCGGTAATGGCGATGGTGGTGAAAGACCGCCCGTGGTAACTGTTCCTCAAGGCCAGGATCTGGTTGGACTTCCGGGCCGTGGTAGCCAGCATCAAGGCGGCGTCGTTGGCCTCGGTGCCCGAGGTGGTGAAGAACACCTTGGCGTCGGGGATGCCGGATAGTCCGGCGATTAGCTCGGCCAGCTCGATCATGCACTCGGACAGGTAGAGGGTGGAAGTGTGGAACGTCCTGGAGGCCTGCTTCTGGACGGCCTTGGTGATCTCCGGGATGTCGTAGCCGAGACTCGTGGTGAGGATCCCACCGAAGAAGTCGAGGTAGCGGTTGCCTTCGACGTCGTAGACGTGGCGTCCCTGGCCCCGGTCGAAGGAGATTGGGGGGTCGTAGTAGAGGGCCAGCCAGTTCGGGAGAACGGCGCGGTGTCGTTCCAACAGCTCGGCGTTGGTGGTCATCGTCGTCTCCCGTGTGGGATCGGCATCTGGAAGGCAGTCGGCTCTCAGGCCTGGGTCAGCGGGTCGTACATGTCGGGACGACGGTCCCGGTAGAAGGCCCACTGGTTGCGGACCTCGTCGATTAGGTCCAGGTCAAGGTCGCGCACGATGAGCTCCTCGTCCTTGTCTGAGCAGACGTC
Source organism: Acidimicrobiaceae bacterium (assembly GCA_002717365.1). Taxonomy (GTDB): domain Bacteria; phylum Actinomycetota; class Acidimicrobiia; order Acidimicrobiales; family MedAcidi-G1; genus UBA9410. The sequence goes on from PBDJ01000029.1 coordinate 41,247, forward strand.
GCCTACGAACTGGCCGCGGGGGTCGACGAAATACGTCATTCCGTAGAAGTCGTTGTCACCCAGGTCCTCAGTGCCAATGCGGTTGATAGCACCTACGTAGTACATGTTGGCCACCGCTGAGGCTGGCTGCTCGAGTTGCCAGAGGTAGGAAGAAAGGCCTCGGCTGGTGGCCGAGGGGTTGAACACCATCTGGGCACCGTTTAAGCCGAGGGCTCGCCAGCCTTCGGGAAAGTGGCGGTCGTAGCAGATATAGACACCGATCCGGCCGACCGCAGTGTCAAACACGGGATACCCGAGGTTCCCGGGCCGGAAGTAGAACTTCTCCCAGAAGCCCTTGACCTGGGGGATATGGGTCTTGCGGTACTTGCCGAGGTAGGTGCCGTCCGCGTCGATCACCGCTGCGGTGTTGTAGAGCAGACCCTCCTGCTCCTTCTCGTACATCGGCAGCACGAGCACCATGCCGTGCTTCGCCGCCAACTCCTGAAAGCGCCGGGTGGTGGGACCGTCCGGGATGGCCTCGGCATAGTCGTAGAACGCCGTGTCCTGGACTTGACAGAAGTAGGGGCCGTAGAAGAGTTCCTGAAAGCACATAACACGGGCCCCTGCAGCAGCCGCCTCGGCCAGGTACTTCTCATGGAGCTCGATCATCGAATCCTTGTCACCAGTCCAACTCGTCTGGACCATCGCCGCTCGCACCTCGCTCATGGCAGGCACCTCCCAAATCCCAGATTCCCTATTTGTTGTCCGACCAGGCCTCCATAGGGGCCCCACACTTGGTGATAGCGACGGACAGTAGGTGTTGCCAGATGGCGACACATAATTGCGTCACCGTCATCACGGGCCAAAAACGAGAAGAGGTGGTGGCGAGATGGCCGATAATCCGCCAACGGCCGCCTCGGTCTTCCTATCGGAACGCGTGGGATCCTGACCGGGTGGACACGACCCCGGTGAACGAGACCCTGGACGACGGCGACGGCCTGCTGGTCTGGCCGGCCCTCCAGGCTTGGATCGCCGACCGGGACGTCCCCGGCGAAGGTCCGGTGGTGTCCAGCCGACAGATGGCCGGTGGCACCCAGAACAACCTGTTCCTGCTGACCCGTGCCGACGGGACCACGATGGTGTTGCGGCGACCCCCCCGCCACCCGCGACCCAATAGCGACGAGACGATGCTGCGCGAGGCGAGAGTGCTAACTGCCATCGCCGGACGCGGTGTCCCGCAGCCCGTCTGTCACGCTGCCTGCGATGACCCGTCGGTCATCGGCACCTGCTTCTTCCTGATGTCAGCCGTAGACGGCTTCGCCCCGGTGGGCCCGCTGCCTGGCCGGTACGCCACAGACCCCGACTGGCGGCACCGCCTTGGCCTGTCGATGGTCGACGCCATCTCCGCCTTGGCCCTGATCCCCCCGAAGGAGGTGGGGCTAGCCGACTTCGGACACCCAGACGGCTGGCTAGAACGGCAGGTCGGACGGTGGCGAAGCCAGCTGGAGTCCTACGCGGCGTTTGACGGATACAGCGGTCCGAACCTTCCCGGAGTCGACTGGGTGGGCGCTTGGCTGGACGAACACCGGCCCACCGACTTCCACTGCGGGATCATCCACGGTGACTACCACCTGGCCAACGTGCTCGCTGCCCACGACCGTCCCGAACTGGCCGCAGTCCTGGACTGGGAGCTGACGACCCTCGGCGACCCCCGCCTAGACCTGGCGTGGCTCCTGATCACGTCGGGGGGCGTGGGATCGTTCGAAACAGCAGCCGACGGGTTCCCGACCACCGCCGAACTGGTGGCCCGGTACGGAGAGGGGACCGACCTCCCCCTTGACGACCTGATCTGGTGGCAGACCTTGGCGTGCTACAAGCTGGGCATCATTCTGGAGGTTACAAATGCCCGGGCGATCGCCGGCCGAGCTCCCGCCGAGACGGGACGAGACCTCCACCAGAGGGCTGTCCTGCTGTTCGAGCAGGCTAGGCATCTCATCGATGGTGTGGACCCTTGACGTCGCGACCGGTCGGCTCTTTCCGCGGATGTTCCTGGCTCCTTAAGTGAAGAGCGGATCTTGGTCGCCCCGCTGGTGAGCGGGCATGCTGGGGGAGATGGGCACCCAGTCGACCGACCGACCGCTGGAGGGCTGGCGGGTCGGGGTGACAGCCGACCGGCGAGCCGACCAGCAGGTCGAGGCGTTGTGCCGCCGGGGAGCCGACGTGGTGCGCGGTTGCACCATGCACACCGTCGACCTCTCCGACGATCCGCGGCTGCGGGAGGTATCGCGGTCTCTGGTCGACGAACCCCCAGACGCCGTGGTACTCCAGACCGGGATGGGGCTGAACATGTGGCTGGAAGCCATGGACGGGACCGAAGTGGGCGCTGACCTACGTTCCACGCTCCAGACCACCGAGGTCCTAGCCCGGGGGCCCAAGGCGGTGAGCGCTGCCCGACGGGCCGACCTCGAAGTGGCCTGGTCGGCCCCCGACGAGTTGTTCTCCCAGATCGTGGACCACGTGGCAGCCACCGGGGGTCGGCGACGGATCGCCCTGCAGGTAGATGGGACCGACGAAGAGTCGCTCGCTGCTCCTCTGGCCACCTCGTGTGGCGAGGTTGTGGTCGTGCCGGTCTACCGCTGGGCTCTTCCCTACGACACGAGACCGGCTGAGGCGTTGGTAAGCCTGATTTGCGATGGTGAGGTCGACGCCGTGACGTTCACTACCCGGCAAGCCGCCGTACACCTCGTGGACGTGGCCGAGGCCCAGGGCCGTCGCCGGGACCTGGTCGAGGCCCTGGACGGGACACGGGTGGTCCCGGTGTCGGTGGGGCCGGTTTGCTCGGAGGCCATGCGCGCGTTGGGAATTACCGGTGTGGTTGAGCCGGAACGGGCACGGCTAGTAGCCATGTTGGACGCCCTGGCCGAAGTAGCAAGGGCCCGGTCGGGACTCTGAGGGATACCGGCCTTACGATGAGGTACCGGGGTGGTTCAAGTGGCCCAGCGGGCCGGGTCCACGGCGCAAGCGAACCCTTCCAGTGGCCCACCGGCCTGACGCCGAGTCGCATTGGCCCGAGCTATCTCAATGAGACGCCCGACCGCCTCACCGCCACCGAGGTCCGAGGAGTTGAACCCGGCCTTCTCGTCAATCTGTCGGACTCGGAACGTCTTGGCCACGCCGGGATCCCAAAACGAGACGTTCATCTCGGTGTCGCCCTGGAACGAAGAAAAGATCAGGTTGGTGGACCCGATTGTCCCCCAGGCGTCGTCCACGACGGCCGTCTTGGCGTGGACGTATATCTCCTCGTATCCCCAGTCCCGTCGAACACATGGCGCTGACAGGCAGAACCCTTCGTAACCACCAAGAGTTGCGAGGACTTCATACCCGGCGTTGATCCCCGGGTGGGACCGGGCGGCGGCGAGCTCGGGCATTGGGTCCCCCGGTACCGACGCCACCACCAGCACACCCCGTTCCAGGGCGACCCGAAGTTCCTCCAGCACGACCCGGCTCAGAAAGATCTGGTTCTCGATGTATACGTAGTCGCGGGACCCGGCGATAGCTGTCAGGTACTGCTCCCGCACCGAGTTCTCGCCGTCGGGAAGGCCGCCATAGAGGCCGGGCAGAACGCTGCGCTGGATCTGGGCGGTGGTCGGACCCGCCACGGCTGGCACCGCTTCCGGATCCCGCTCCGTGAGGTGACCGGTTCTGCCGTCCGGCCACGATCCATAGGGCCGTTCGCACTCCGACGCCCCGTTCCACCGCATGGTGAAGTTGTCATGCACGTCTGCCACGCACGGTCCCCAAAGTCGGCTGTAAACATCGTGGACTACGGCGTACCGGTCTCCCCGCTGATAGCCCAGTGACGAGTCAGCCTCATTATGGCGACGGTCGGACATGGAGCCCTTGGTGATGTTGATACCGCCCACGAAGGCCACCTCGTCAGGAGTTCCAGCGTCCACTAACCACGCCTTCTGGTGCTGGCACTGTCGGCCTGCGGCGTCCCAACGGGCCTGCCACTGGGTGGACCGGGTGGCTAGCACTCTGGCGGAGGTCTCATCTCCGGGAAACGTGTCGTCGGCTCCAGCCCCATAACCCTCCGGATGCCAGAACAACACCCGCACGTCGACCCCCCGGTCGGCCGCCGTGTCCAGGAGGTCCAGAAACGTGCCCCGGCCGCCGGGAAACCGGGCATCCAGTTCCAGAAAGGCCACGCAGACCCAAACCGAGGTCGTGGCCGCCTCGACGGCTCCGGCAATCTGGTCGAAGGCCACCGCTCCGTCGACCAGCGACTCGACCAGGTTTCCCGACCGCAACGGGAAGGCTGCCGAGGTAGGCGGCGGGTAGCGGTCCAGTAGGTCTGCCGCAATGAGTTCGGGGGAGTCCGGCACGGGAGCAACCTAGGACAGTGTTAGACGGCGGCCCCCGCCGGGAACCTAGGGTCCGGCTTACACGGTTCGCGAGATGACCGAGGAGCGCGCCTGATCTTCATCCAGGCCTGACACCGGACCGCCTCGTCGCTCAGAGGTCGGTCAGGCTGCCTCGACCCGGGCCACTAGGGCGCAGATCGGGTCCAGGAACAGTGGCCAGACGGCCTCTGGCATCTCGTGACCCAGGTCGTCGATCCACACCAGTTCGGCGTCGGGGATCGCGTCGGCTGTCTCCTGCCCGCCCTCGGGCAGGATCAGGGGGTCAGCGGTGCCATGCAGCACCAGCGTCGGTACCCGCACGTTCCGAAGACCGGGTGTCCGGTCGCCATCAGCCAACGCAGCTACGGCTTGGCGGATCCCGCCCTCCGGGTGCCAAGCCCGGTCGATGGCGTCCTCGATCTCCCGGCGGGCATCTTCATCGTCGAACGGCAACAGGGTCCCTGCACAGGTCCGGGCCGCCTCCACGCCTGCGGCGACCAGCGTGTCCCGGTCATCAGGGTCGGCTTCCGGAGGAAGAAGAGTCAGGGCCACCTCGATGGGCATGGGGATGAACCGGGGCATGGACTGGCTGGAGGTGAGCGACCGGACCCGTTGTGGGTGCCGGATGGCCACGTGCTGGGCGACCATCCCCCCGAGTGACCATCCGTAGACGTGGGCGGAATCGATTCCGAGGGCATCAAGCACCCCCACGGCGTCATCGGCCATGTCACCCAGGGAGTACACCGACTCGACCCGACCCCCTTCCAGGACAGTGAACAGGGCGGCAATCAGGTCGCCGGCCGGCTGGTCATCAAACCAGGTGGAAAGGCCGACATCTCGGTTATCGAAGCGGACTACCCGGTGGCCCCGATCGGCTAACTGACGACAGAAGTTGTCTCGCCAGACCGTCATCTGAGCTCCGAGGCCGGCGATTAGTAGGACAGGTGGGTTGTTCGGATCGCCGAATTCCTCCACCTCGATACTGATCTTGTTGGCCTGGACCTGGGCCATCCCTACTCCTCATCGTCTGACCGGCGTCCGGCAGGTTGCCACGATGTTCGACTTGCCCTGGCAGCGGACCGGCACTGAGCTCGCCTCAAGGGCGGCCAACGGCAAGGTACCCGACTGTTAAGTGGCCGACGCCCACCTGAACCGCATCGGTGAGGTGAATGACTGAACCGGACGTTCAGGCGGGCTTCGTCGCCCTCACCACTTTGGCCGGAACCCCAGCTACCTCTTCGTGACGACCGACGGCTTCAAGGCCGAGGCCCCGTAGCACCGCCGAGATGGAGTCCACGTCCACTGGTGTCAAATCAGCCTCGTGACCGGCATGGGCGGCGTGGTCAGGGTGCTCCAGGTCGTCGTAGTCCTCGTCAACCAGCACCAGGCGGCCGCCGGGGGACAGCACTCTGGCGAACTCGGCGAACGCCAGCCCGTGGTCCACCCAGTGGTGAATGGCGTTTGCCGCCCACAACACCTCCGTCGATCCGCCAGCCACCGGCAGGTCCTCAGCTACCCCGCACTCCACGGTGATCCGTCGCCGGGACCACTGAAACAACCGTCGTATCCGGCACACAGCTCGCATCACGGCCGACGGCTCGACGGCCACCACGTGGGCGCCCCGCTTCGCTGCGAGCATGGCGGCAGGACCCATACCCGCCCCTACGTCCAGGCCACGCTCCCCGGGCTTTGGGTCAGCCAAGTCCACCAGAGCCCGGTTGAGGTCAGAGGACCAGAATTTCCGGATCTTCCACAGCCAGTGGAGTTCGGCTAGCAAACCTCTGTCGTGATCGTGTCGGTGCTGCTCATGGGCCACGTCGATGAGCTTGCCACGATCCGACGAGGTCGATCAGGCCCAGCCATGAAAGAATCCGTCGATGACGGAGAACCCGCAGCCTCTGGGGGGTAACGAGGTGCCCCGGTTTGCTGGGATCGCCACGTTCATGCGCCTCCCTGGTACCTCCGATCCGGAAGACTTGGACGTGGCCGTTGTCGGTGTCCCTCTGGACACCGGAACTTCCAACCGTCCGGGGGCACGATTCGGGCCCCGCGGAATTCGCAGCGAGTCGGTACTGATCCGGCCGTACAACATGGCCACCCGAGCCGCTCCGTTTGACAGCCTCCGAATCGACGACACCGGCGACGTGGCGGCCAGCCCCTACGACCTTCAGGCTGCCGTATCTGCCATCGAGACGCACTACGACAGCCTGCTAGCCCACGACCTAGTCACAGCGTCGATGGGCGGCGACCACACCGTCGTGCTCCCGATCCTGCGATCCATGGCAAAGAAGCACGGCCCGGTAGGCCTCGTGCACGTGGATGCCCATACCGACATCAACGACACCATGTTCGACTCCAAGATCGCCCACGGCACTCCGTTTCGACGGGCCGTTGAAGAAGGGCTTCTGGATGCCAGCCGGGTGGTTCAGATCGGCGTGCGGGGCACCGGCTACGCCGCCGATGACTTCGACTGGTCTAGGGAGCAGGGCTTTCGCGTGGTGCAGGCGGAGGAGTGTTGGCACCGCAGCTTGGAGCCGCTGATGGCCGAGGTCCGCGACCAGGTGGGTGGAAGGCCCGTTTACCTCAGTTTCGACATTGATGGTCTTGACCCTGCCTTCGCTCCGGGCACGGGAACCCCTGAGGTCGGTGGGCTGACTATGCCTCAGGCCCTCGAGGTGATTAGGGGCTGTCGCGGCCTCGACCTCGTGGGCTGCGACCTTGTCGAGGTGGCTCCTATCTACGACACAAGTGGGATGACAAGCCTGGTCGGCGCCAATCTGGTCTACGAGATGCTCTGCGTCTTGCCCGGTGTCGAGTCCCGGGCCTAAACCTCCGGCTGCCGGAAGCGCTGGATCCGGACCGCACCACGGTCCGAACCTGCTTCCGTACTTCCTGATTCTTTTTGGATGCTCAGCTGGCCTGGCCTCCATCATTGTCCTGTTGGCCGAACTCCGTGACCAGCTTGGATTCTCAGAATATGGGATCGGCCTTGCTATCGCCTCGGGCTTTGGCGCGGCGTTTGTAGCCAGCCTCGTCATGGCTCCTCATGCCGACAGAGGACGGGCGCCGCTGATGTTGCGGTCCGGTCTAGTTCTTGCCGTGGTCTCGATGGTTGTTCTCGCGATTGGTGATGACCTCTGGCATTACGTGTTCGGTCGGGCACTATTCGGCTTTGCTCTCGGAACCGCTGGGCCAGCAGCACGACGCACAGTGATCGTGGCTGACCCTCTCAACCTGGGCCGAAATCTTGGTCGATTAGGTGCTTGGGACGTCGGAGGCTTTGTGGCAGGACCGGTAATCACCGCCGGCCTCGCGGCCATCGGCGGATTTCGCTTCACGTTCTGGACAATGGCCGCCACATTGGCCCTCCTGCTGCCCATAGCGTTTCGGGCTCAACCAGACGCAGCAACTCAAGATGAGAAGCGCCTCGGCTTCCGGGGACTACTTCGGATCCGGCGCCTAATCGGCGCCTTCTTCGTGGTAGCGGCCTACTTCGTATTCATCGGAGCCTTTGAAGCCGTCTGGGTGCTGGAGATGGACACGCGAGGTGCCTCACAGACCGTGTTGGGTGTTGCCCTCACTGCCGGTGCCCTCCCTATTGCCCTTCTATCGCCTATCGGCGGCACGCTGGCCCAGCGATATGGAGCCCGGCGGTGGGCGATTGGGACTCTTGGGATAATCATGGTGATAGTCATCTTCTGGGGGATCGTGCCCGGAATTATCGGCCTGATCGCCCTGACCGTTGCCACCTCAGTCATAGAAGGACTCGGTTTCCCGTCAACGCCAATGCTGGTGGCGGCCGCAGTGACTGAAGATCGCCAAGCTTCGGCTCAGGGTCTGATGGTTGCTGTCGAGGTGGCTACGGGGTCCGTGGCCGCCCTGGTTACCTCCGCTGTCTACGCCGCCCACGGCGACACCGTGGCCTGGGCAGCGACGGCCGTCACCATGGGACTCTTGCTTTCCATTGGTGCGATACTCACCCGACCCGATGACCGTCGACCCGTCCGGCCCGGTATTCCGACCGACCCGACCAGGAGGCCTTTCCGATGACCAGCGCCCTATTCCACGCCTTCGCTCCAGCCGCCAAACCCGAAGCCGACTTCGTGAACATCGTTCGCGGCGAGGGTTCCCTCGTCTGGGACGACTCCGGGAAGGACTATGTCGATGGCCTGGGAAGCCTCTGGTACTGCCAGGTCGGGCATGGCCGGGCCGAGATCATCGACGCCGTCGCCGACCAGATGCGTCGGATTGAGGCTTACAACATCTTTGACCCGTTCACCAACGAACCGGCAGTCCGGGTGGCCGAGATGATCGTCGAGCGGTCCCCCCACCCGGACGGACGGGTGTTCCTCGGCTGTTCGGGATCAGAGGCCGTGGACTCCGCGCTCAAGATCGCCCGCCAGTACCACCAGAAGCGGGGCGACGCTGACCGTCAGGTCGTGGTGCGCCGCACTAACGGATACCACGGCACCAACTTTGGCGGTACGAGCGCCCAGGGCATCGCCCCCAACCGGGAGGGTTGGGGTGACCTGGTCCCCCACTTCGTGGAGGTTCCCCACGACGATCTTGAGGCGGCGGCCACGCTCTTTGCCGAGCAGGGCGAACGAATCGCCGCCGTGATTAGCGAGCCGGTCCAGGGTGCCGGAGGTGTGCACCCGCCGCCCGCCGGATACCTGGAGGGCCTGCGCCGCCTGTGTGACGACTATGGGGCGCTGCTCATCTTCGATGAGGTGATCTGTGGATTCGGTCGGACCGGAGAGTGGTTTGGGGCTCAGCACTACGGCGTCACACCGGACCTCATGACGTTCGCCAAGGCTGTGACTTCCGGCTACCTCCCGCTGTCGGGAGTGATCCTGTCGCGGAGGGTGTGCGAAGTGTTTGAGGAGCCGGGGTTCATCTTCCGGTCGGGCTACACGTACGCCGGTCATCAGGCCTCGTGTGCGGCAGGCATCGCCAACCTGCAACTCATGACCGATGAGGGCCTGGTGGGGCGGGCCAACCATGTCGGCGGTCAACTCCGCGGTGGGCTGGATGCGCTGATGGCCGACGGCCTGATCGAGTCGTGGCGGGGCACGGGTGCCGTCTATGCCGCCGAGCTGGGCCGGGACGCCATCCTGGTGCGCAACGAAATCCTGGCCAACGGGGTGATCGTGCGGCCCATCGGTACCTGCTTGGCTATCTGCCCGCCGCTGGTCATCACCGACGATGAGGTGGGCCGGATCGTCGACACCATGGCCGACGCCCTGCGCTAGTTGAGAAGGCCAATCGGTGGCCGGCGTGGGTCAGCCCGTACCCCAGGAGAAGGTCAGTTTTTCCATCTTCAGGATCGGTGAAACCTCGGTGGAAGCCACGCCGTCGATCTGGAGGATCCGGTCGTTGACGAGGGTGAGAAGGGCGTCGTTGTCCGCGCAGAGAACCTCGGCCAAGACATCGAAGCGGCCGGCGGTGATCAGCACGTACTCGGCCTCCGCCAGGTCGGCCACGGTGGCAGCTACGGCCCGGACGTCGCCCGACACGGTGATACCCACCATTGCCTGGGTGGAGAGTCCCAGGCTGAGAGGGTCGGTGACGGCTACCACCTGCATGACTCCCCGATCGATCAGGCGGTTGACTCGCTGGCGCACCGCTGCCTGTGACATCCCGACCTTGGGTCCCAACTCGGCGTACGACATACGGCCGTTGACCTGCAATTCGCTGATGATGGCCCGGTCGACGGCATCCAACGCGAACACCTCGCTCTGGTCCGAGCCGGCGGCTCCTGTCAACCTGTTCACATCCCCATCTCCGCCATCGCTTCGGTAAGCGCCTGCCGGAGCTTGGCGTTGATCTCTTCGAACTCAGAGGGTCCGGCAACCAGCGGTGGCGAGAGTTGAATCACCGGCTCACCACGGTCGTCGGCCCGGCAGATGAGGCCGATCTCCAGCAGGCGGTTGGACAAGAAGCCCCGTAGCAGGCGCTCTCGTTCATCGTCGGTGAACGAGACTCGGCCCTCGCGTTCTCGGACCAGTTCGATGCCGTAGAAGTACCCCGCCCCGCGAACATCGCCGACGATGGGCAGGTCGGCCAGATCATCTATAGCGGATCGGAAGGCCGCCTCGTTGGCCTGGACATGGTCCAAAATCTTCTCGTCGGCAAACACCTGCAAGTTGGCCAAGGCCACCGCACAACTCACCGGATGCCCGGCGAACGTGATGCCGTGCAGGAAGGAGTCACCAGTACCTACGAAGGGCTCGGCTACCCGGTCGCTGACCAGCATGGCTCCCAACGGCGAGTAGCCGGAGGTGAGGCCCTTGGCCGACGTGATCATGTCCGGCTGATAGCCGTAGCGCTCACAGCCGAACATGTGCCCTAGCCGTCCGTAGGCACAGATCACCTCGTCAGACACCAGTAGCACCCCATGCCGGTCGCAGATTTCACGCACCCGGGTGAAGTAGCCGGGGGGCGGCACAAAGCAGCCGCCGGCGTTCTGAACCGGCTCTAGGAACACGGCGGCCACCGTCTCCGGGCCCTCGCGAAGAATGGCCTCCTCGATGGCATCGGCGGCATGCAGGCTGCAGTGCGGATCGTCTTGGCAGGTCGGGCACCGATAGTGGTTGGTCTCTGGCACCTTGACGGCCCCGGGGACCAGCGGTTCGAAAACCGTCTTGATGGACTCCAGCCCGGTGATGGATAGGGCCCCCATGGTGGTGCCGTGGTAGGAGAGATTGCGGCTGATGACCTTTACCCGATCAGGCTGGCCGAGGAGTTTGAAGTACTGCCGGGCCAGCTTCCAGGCCGACTCGACGGCCTCCGAGCCTCCGGTAGTAAAGAACACGCGGTTTAGATCGCCCGGGGCGAGATCGGCCAGTTTCGCCGACAGCTCAATGGCCGTCGGGTGGCCGTAGGTCCAAATGGGAAAATAACCCAGTGTGGCCGCCTGATTGCCGGCCGCCCGGGCCAGTTCCGGGCGTCCGTGACCCAGTTGGCTGACGAACAGGCCTGCTAGGCCGTCGAGGTAGCGGTTGCCCTCTGCATCCCAGACATAGCACCCCTGACCCCGCTCGATCACCCGCGTACCGTCAACGTCGTTTTTCAGGACCGAGAAGTGTCCCCATAGGTGCTTCTCAGCCAACTCGGCCAGTCGCTGATGCTCTTTCACGGTTCTTGATTCCTAAGAGTGGCTCATAGTCAATGTCACGTTGCGCAAACCCTTCCGGCCCACCGGACCCGGAAGTGGGAACCGGAGCCGCTGCGCTGGCTGGGCATCAACGCCGGGTTGTGGATGGCCGGCGGGGCCGACCGCTCCGAGGCCCGAACCGGCCGTCCGGCGAGACGCGTGGATTGGTTGAACCGGCTCCTGCATTAGTCAACTCGGCCTGCCACCTCCGTCCCGTTAACCGTGACAGAGACCTCCATCACCAAACCCCCTTGGTTCTCCGGTCGGGCTACCACCTCATCGTCGAGGAAGTTCCCCGGTCCCGTCTAGACCTCCGATGGTCGCGCACTGAGAGCTGATCCGCCAGCGGAACCGGACTAGGCCTGTTGCAAATAGGCCACCAGTTGGTCGGGTGGTGGGTTGGTGTAGACAGCACCGTCCACCACTACGGTCGGTACCGTCTCGGCCCCATTGTTGACGGTTCGAACAAAGGCGGCCGCCTCCGGGTCATCCCAGATGTTGCGGAGTGTGGCCCGGATGCCGACCACCTCCAAGGCCTCCAGTAGCCGCTGGCAGAACCCGCAGAGGGGGCGCCAGTAGATGACGAGACCTTCGTCAACCGGTTCGGTCATGGAATCGGCATTTCGGATGCAAGGACGGCCAACAGTGCTTCGGTCAGATGGTCGACCAACCGTTCGCGTCGAGCCGAGCCGAGTAGTACCGGGTTGTTGACGCCTTGGCCGATGACCAAAACCACGTCCACCAGTTCGTCGAGGTCCCCGTCGGTGATCCGACCGGCGGCTTGTCCCCGCTCAATGAACTGCCGGCTGGCATCCCGGGCCTCGGACTCGTGCCGGCGATAGGCCTCGCGGAGCAGACGGTTCTCCGGTAGGCGGGCCAAGGCGGCCCGCATCACCAACGCCTCCTCGGCGAATACGGTGGCCAGGCCGTCGACTAGGGATCGCAGGGTGGATTCCAGCCCGTGGTCCAGAAGGTGGTCGGCGGTCAGAGGTCCGGTACTGGCAGCGACCACCCGGTCCAACACCTGGTCAAAGGCGGCAACCAGCAGGCCATCTCGGCCGTCCGGGAAGCGGTTGTAGATAGTGGCCACGCTGACCCCGGCGTCGGACGCCACCTGTTCGGCCGTGAAGGCTCCGTCGGCCCGTAGACGCCGCACGGTGGCCTCGACCAGGACCTGCCGGGTGCGCTCCGACCGGCCGATCGGCGGAGTCATCTCGATGGTCGACATTTTCATAACTCTATACTAGTTATAGTTCTATTTGCTATTTCTAGAAGTATATTCTAGTTTTTTCCCATGTCTGACCTACTCCAACGTGCCCGTGCCCTCGGACCATCGCTCGCCGACCGTTCTGAACGCATCGAAGCCAACCGCACGCTGCCCGACGACGTCGTGGCCGACCTCACCAATGCCGGGTTGTTTCGACTGCTGACTCCCACCCACTTGGGCGGGCCAGAACTGGACGTAGCAACGGCCATCGACGTCATCGCCGAGGTGGCACGCCACGACGGCGCGGCCGGATGGTGTGTGATGATCGCCGGCACCACCTCGCTCCAGGCCGGCTTCCTCCCTCTCGATGTGGCCACCCTGATCTTCGGCCCGACTGACTCGTGCGTTGGTGGCTACGCCGCGCCGGTCGGACGGGCAGTCGCTGTCGACGGTGGACTCCGGGTGACCGGGACATGGGCCTGGGGGTCCGGGACGCACCACTGCACCTGGATCGGCGGCGGAACCCGGATCGTCGACTCTGCCGGAACACCCACCAAGCGGGACGACGGCCTGTTCGCACCGTTCGTCTTCTTTGACCCGGACGACGTGGAACTCCTCGACACCTGGCACGTCACCGGACTGGCGGGCAGCGGGTCGACCGACTATCAGGTCGACGGCGCGTTCGTCCCCGAGGGCCGATGGCTACAGCTCCCCACCGCCGTCCCCCGCTTGGACGGCCCGCAATGGCGATTCCCCTTCTACGGAATGCTGGCCGCCGGAGTCGCCGCGGTGGCTATCGGTCTACTGAACGGCGCCGTAGACCGGTTCGCAGAAATTGCCGTGGACAAGAAGCCCGAGGGTTCCGGTCGTACTCTCTCCGAACGGGCCTCCGGCCAGACCGTGCTGTCCAGCACCGAGGCCACCGCCCGCTCCTCCTTAGCCTTTCTCCACGACGTACTGGGCGAAGCCTGGGAGACCGCCCGGGCTGGCGACCCCCTCACCGTCGAGCATCGTCGCAGCCTGCGACTGGCCGCCTGCGACACAGCCCAGCGGTGTGCCGATGCCCTGGGACGCCTGCAACGAGAGGCGGGCGGCAGCGCTGTCTACCTCCGCGAACCCCTTCAGCGTATGGTTCGGGATGGTCAGGTGGCCGCCACCCACGCCATGGTGGCTCCCCGCATCCATGAGCTGACCGGCCGGCTCCGGCTCGGCCTGGACACCGACACCACACTTCTCTAATCAGTGCAGGAGACTGTCCGACCATGGACTTCACCCTCCCCCCGGACGACGACCCCCGTCGGGTCGAAGTCCGGGCTTGGCTAGCCGACCATCCCGAGCCCACCCGTAAGGACCTGGCCGAGGGTGGATTCGTCGCCCCCCACTGGCCCCGCCCATGGGGTCGGGACGCCGATCCGGAAACCCAGTTGGTTATCGATGACGAATTTCGAGCTGCCGGCCTGCGGCTGCCCGGCGCCTCCATCGGCGTGGGCTGGGCCGGACCGACAATCCTCGCTGGTGGCACCGAGGAACAGAAGGCCCGCTTCCTGCCCCCCATGCTCGATGACACTGAGGGCTGGTGCCAGTTGTTCAGCGAACCCGAGGCGGGTTCGGACCTCGCCTCCCTGCGTACCCGGGCCGTGCGCGACGGCGACGTGTACGTGGTCAACGGCTCCAAGATCTGGTCCACCCGAGCCGATGTCACCGACTGGGGAATCCTCCTAGCCCGGACAGCCGACGAGGGTCCGCCCCAGAAGTGCATCTCCTATTTCCTGCTTGACATGGCCACGCCAGGAATCGAGGTCCGCCCCATCATCGAGATGACCGGTGGACGTCACTTCAACGAGACGTTTCTGACCGAAGTCCGAATCCCGGCCGGAAACATGGTCGGCACAGAGAACGAGGGCTGGAGGCTAGCCAAGGTCACTCTGGCCAACGAACGAGTTTCCCTGTCAGAGGGCGGGGTCCTCTGGGGACGGGGCCCTGCCGACCCGGCGGTGCTCGACCGGCTCCGGTCCTTCGCCTGCTCCGATCCGGTCCTGCGTCAACGCATCGCCGACCTCTATACCGAAATGGTGATCCTGCGACTTCTAAACCGTCGGATCATGAGCGCCAAGGTCACGGGTGGAGACCCCGGCCCCCTGTCCTCGGTCCGCAAGGCCATAGGCGACAAACACGGCCAGAAGGCCATGGCGCTGGTGAAGGACCTCGAGGGCCCGTCGACCATGCTGGACGGAAACTACCCCTACGAGGAGCACGAAGACCCCTGGGCCTGGGGGCACTACTTCTCCCGAGCCTTGACAATCGGAGGCGGCACCAGTGAGGTACAGCGCAACATCATCGGTGAGCGGCTACTTGGGCTTCCCCGGGAACCCCGGCCGTGAACCCCGGAGAGGATGACATGGCCGATTTCGAGTACCTGCGGTTCGACCGGGACGGCGACGTCCTCGTGGTGACGGTGGACAAGCCGGACGACGACCTCAACAAGGTTGACGCCCAGATGCACCACGAGCTGACCCACCTGTTCCAGCGCCTACGCGACGAACGCCAAGCCCGAGCCGTACTACTGGCTGGTACCGAGCGGGCCTTCACGGCGGGCGGCGACTTCGCCTGGTTCCCCCGCTTCTCTGAGCCCGGCTACGCCTCCGAGGTTCGCCTGGACGGCAAGTCCATCGTTTGGAACATGCTGGACGTCCACCTACCCATCGTGTGCGCAGTCACTGGCCACGCCATGGGGCTCGGGGCCAGCATTGCCCTGCTGGCCGACCTAACCGTCATGTCCGAGACGGCCAGGCTTGGCGATCCCCACGTGAAAGTCGGAATCGTGGCCGGCGACGGCGGCACCGTGGCCTGGCCGCTGGCCGTCGGCCCTCAACTGGCCAAGCGGTACCTCCTGACTGGAGATCCGGTAACGGCCGCCGACGCCGTGTCGATGGGCCTCATCGTAGAGGCGGCCCCCGACCCCGAGGCGTGCGTGGCCGCCGGCCTGGCCTGGGCCCAACGCCTAGCCGCCGGAGCCCCGCAAGCCGTCCAGTTCACCAAGCAGGCAGTAAACGCCTGGATCAAGCAGACCTGTGGCACGGCCTTCGACCTGTCCACGGCCCTAGAGACCGTGACCTTTGCGTCCGAAGACTTCACCGAGGCCCTAGCCGCCCTGACCGAGAAGCGCGAACCCCGGTTCACCGGCAAGTAGACGGATCTCTGAGGAGGAAAGGCATGGGATACAGGACGGGCGGCACCCGCGGCAACGAGATCGGACTACTCGACGGCCTAATGACCAACCGGGCCATGCGCCGGTATACCGATAAACCGGTCAGCGACGACGACGTCTGGACGTGCCTGCAGGCCGCCGTCCAAGCTCCCAGTGGGGGAAACATCCAGCCCTATCAGTTCATGGTTGTCCGCGACCCCAACCTGCGACTCGGCCTAGCCGAGATCTACCGGCGGGGCTGGGCCCGCTATGAGCCGGTCATCGCCCCGACCGAGTTTCCCAACGACGCCGTTCGCGAGGGCTGGGAGCGCAACAACCGGGCCACAGTCCACTTGGCCCAGAATCTGGAGCACGTGCCGGTCCTCGTGCTACTACTCATGCCGTCCATCGACATGACAGTCCATGACGAAGAGGGTCCCATGCCGGTCGGACCTACCCACGCCTCGGTGTACCCGGCCATCCAGAACTTCATGCTGGCGGCTCGTTCGCTCAACCTGGGAACGGCCATGACGACCCTGCATCGCATCTACGAGGATGAGGTGCGGGACCTTCTGGGAATCCCCGAGCGCTACGAGGTGCTGGCTTTGCTACCCCTCGGCCACCCAACCGGGAAGTGGGGCGTGGCTCCCCGACACCGCGGCGCCGAGAAAATCACCTAGTGGGACCGGTTCGGAGAGAAGCGAACGCCGTGAACCCAACCTCCGACCCGGATATCCGGGTCGGCGTATCCCTCCCCCCGGGAGGGTTCGCTTCCCGGGATGAGGCAGTGAACTACGTCGGGGCGGTGACCGACGGTGGTCTGGACCACCTGCTGACCGCCGATCACGTTGCCTTCTTCGGTGGCCGGGGCATGGATGGCCTGACCACCGTGTCGTGGCTGGCCGGCCTGCACCCCACGATCGGCGTGTACTTGGGCGTCTACCTCCTGGCCCTGCGCCACCCGGTAGCCGTGGCGCGCCAGATCTCGACGCTGGCCCTCCACGCTCCGGGACGCCTCACGTTCGGCGTCGGGGTGGGCGGCGAGGACCGCCACGAGATGGAGGTGGTGGGTGTGGACCCAGCCACCCGAGGTCGTCAGACCGACGAAGCACTGGATGTACTGCGACCGCTACTGGCTGGTAGGACGGTCGACCATCGGGGCGATTTCTACGACGCCCCTGACGTATGCATTCACCCGGCGCCGTCACCGCCCGTTCCGGTCACCGTGGGCGGCCGGTCCAACGCGGCAATTGACCGAGCGGGGCGACGGGGCGACGGCTGGCTGGCTACCTGGTGCTCACCGGCCCGGTTCGCGGAAGGCGTAGCTCGCGCCAAGCAGGTAGCCGCCGACGCCGAGCGGACTGACGTGTCCTGGCGGCACGGCTACCAGATCTGGGTCGGCCTAGGCGATACGCCAGACGAAGGGGCCTCTGTGCTGGCCCCAGCCATGGAAAAATTCTATGGAACCCCCTACGCGGCCTTCGAGCGGTACTCCCCGGTCGGGACACCAGCAGACATCGCCGATTGGCTCCGTCCCTATTTGGAGGCTGGAGCCCGAGACATCAATCTGGCTCCTATCGCGGCCACCGACGCCAATCGTGTAGCTGGAGCGGCAGAGGTCCGCCGTCTGCTCCTAACCTGACCGTTGACCTCAGCCCAGGGGGGCCGGATCACCCAGAGCCGGCATGGCGTCCTCCGGGCCCACGATCGTGATCTGATCATCGGCCTCCAGCACCAGGGTGTCGTCAACGTCCAGCGGCACCCCAAAGCGGATCACCGCCGCTACCTCAGCACCCTCAGGTAGGTGTAACCCCCCCACTCGTTGGCCGATCAGGCCGGCGTCCAGGCCTTCGGGCAACAGGGCGTACTGGCGAACGGTCCGGTCGGGAAGCAGTGAAGACTTAACCTCGGCCTCGGTGGCCGCCTGGCCGCAAGCCCGAGCTCCGGTGTGGAGGAAGCCAGCCAGCTCGCCGGCAAGGCGCAGCGACCGACCGGGATCCGACGACGTACCAGCGAGAAAGAAAAGGGCGTTGACCAGTTCTCCGGACCCACCCCACGCCGCTGGAATCCGGATGCCGGAAGCCGCCCGAACGATGACCAGCTGGTCTGTGTCGATGGCGTCGAATAGGGCTACCGGGGTAGCCGTGGGGTGATCGTCCGATGGCTGGATCCACAGCGAGCCGGTGTCAAGAAACTGCTCGGCGACGCGCTCGGTAGGCACCCCAATACGGTCTGACAGCACGCTGGATGCCCGGCTGGCTGCCTCAGAAATGTCGGTACCGGCCGGGATAGAAAGCACTACGGCCCTAGCGATGAGACCCGCGTAGTCGTCGTTGCTGCGGAGGCCGTGTCCGGCCATGGCCGCGCTGATCTCCCGGTCCAGAAGGTCGTTGGCGTCTCGCCCCCATCGACGAAAGACGTGCCGAATGGCGCCCGCCCGGTCAGTGCGAGGCGTGGCATACAGGTGGTGCCAAGCCCAACCCACACCAACTACCACCCCGATGAACACCAGGGCGGCAAAGCCCAGTTGAGAGATCAGGAAGGCCGACACGGCGATGCCGGCCAACTGGGTCCATGGGTAAAGCGGAGACCGGAAGGCGGGGGCATATGACTGGATCTCTGAGGCCCGCAGGACCAGAACGGCCAGGTTCACCAGACCGAGGGTTAGCAACACGAAGGCGCTGGCCAACTTGGCGATGGCCTCGGCGTCAAAGGCCACCACCACTCCGGCGATGGCGGCACCCGTTAGGACCACGCCGACCGCTGGAGTTCCGAAGCGGCTTAGGCTACCCATCCAAGTCGGAAGCAGGCCGTCGCGGGCCATGGCCATCGGGTAGCGGGCGGCGGCCAGGATCCCGGCGTTGACCGCCGAGGAAAAGGCAGCTAGGGCGGCCACCACGACCAACCACGCCCCAAACTTCGGGAGTACCGTCTCGGCCGCCGTGTGGATAGGTGCCAGGTCACCGTGAAGCACGTCGGCCGGTACTACAGCCACCGTGACCAGTACGCCCAGGGTGTACAGGGTGGTAGCCGTAGCCAGGGACAGGGCCATACCCAGCGGGATGCGGTGAGACGGATCGTCGACCTCCTCGGCGGCACTGGCCACCTTGGTTAGGCCCCCGTAGGAGACAAAGACCAGGCCGACGACTGCCACCATGCCACTGGTCCCGGAGGTGAAGAAGGGGTCCAAGTTCGACCCGTCGAACCCAACCGACGCTGTCTCGAATAGCCCGTCCACGATGAACCAGCCCATGGTGGCCAGAACCACCACCACGAGGGCCAGCTGCACCGAGGCACTGGCCTTGGACCCAATCACGTTCACCAGCGTGAACAAGGCGATCAGCACCAACGCAAGGTTCGTGGCGTCCACGTCCAGGATCAACACCAGGTAGGCGCTCATCCCAACCATGGCGAAGGCGTCCTTGAGAACCAGGGAGAGCCAGGTACCGAAGCCCGCCACCGTGCCCACTGCCGGCCCCAGTGCCCGCTCCAGGAAGTAGTAGGCACCGCCCGCCTTAGGCAAGGCCGTAGCGAGCTCCGACACGCTGAGCATGGCTGGCACGGCCAGGACCCCGGCCAGCAGGTAGGCCACGACCGCGGCTGGTCCCACCTTGGAGGCTGCCAAACCAGGAAGCAGAAACAGGCCAGAGGAGAGCATGGCCCCCGTGGAGAGAGCGAAGACGTGGCGGAGGCCTAGTGATCGGGTCAACCGGCCGTGATCGCCCCTTCCCATAAGGAAACCCTAGGCGACGCCTCTAGACCACTTCTCCCTGAGTGTCGATTCAACTCAGTGCATTAAGGAACCCCAGGACAACGGCATTGGTTCCCTCAGCGTCCTCCTGCTGGATCCAGTGACCGACACCCGGGAGGATCACTGAGGAATGCAGGCCGGGAAGGGTCTCCGGGAACCGTGCGATGCTGCCAGCGCCAAGCACTGTCGGCCCATCCTTCTCTCCGCCGATGAACAATGAGGGCTGTCGAATCTTCGCTCCGTGCCAAGCCCGGAGATCAAACCAGTCGCGGTCCATGCACCGGTACCGGTTCAAGCCTCCCGAGAATCCAGCACGAGCGAACTCCTCGGCATAAAACGCCAAGTCTTCAGAGGACAGCCAGGACAATGGCCCGGTCCACGGCGCCAAGCGGTCCACGATCCGGCCCCCGGATTCGGTGAAAAATCGGGGTGGTTCACCGGGTGCTAGCTCCGGAGCTTCGCCCGAGGCGTTGAGGTAGAAGGCGCCCAACCAGGCAATCGGATCGGTAGCGATCTCGGCCTCAGCCACGCCCGGCTCCTGAAAGTGGTCGATATAAAAGACATCCTCCCCTCCGAGGGATCGGAAGAAGTCGCTCGGTTGCACTTCGTTCCGAGGGGTATACGGAACGCTGAGCAGGACCACCGCCTGAAACATGTCCGGGCGTAAGAGGGCAGCCGTGCTGGCAATGGGCGAACCCCAGTCATGACCAACGATGACGGCTTCTGACTCTCCGAGGGCTTCGACCACTCCGACGCAGTCGCCGACCAAGTTGACCAGCCGATACGCATCGATTGCCTCAGGGGCTTCAGAGGATCCATAACCACGGACATCGATAGCCGCTGCTCGGTAGCCGGCTTCGGCCACCGCTGGCAGTTGGTTCCGCCATGAATACCAGGACTCAGGGAACCCGTGCACGAACAGAACCAGGGGGCCTTCTCCTACTTCAGCTACGTGGATGCGAATACCGTGTGCGTCCACATCGTGGCAAACCAACCCCTTGATCTCCTTCATGCGGACCTCCCGACGCCATCGGCCATACCCGAGATCATGGATTGCTCCCCACTGCTGAATCTTCGATTCGAACGCCCCGGATCACGGTGCCGACGGGAAGGGATTCGGTGACCATGCGGTCACAGCCACCGACCACCGCCGCCTCGACGGCCAGAGCGTCCCGAGTGGTTAGTCCGTACTCGGACGCCGTGTCGCCAGCGGCTAGGACCAGAGAGGCGTCCGCTGGCACTACCGTCAACTCAGCCAATTCGACCAAAGCCCGGCCAGCCACTATCGATTGAAGTGGACGGGTCAAGAGCGCCGTCACCACATGGTGGAATTCGGCCAGGCCGGGGCCCGACACGACCAGAGCCGACCCGTCGGTAGCACCCATTAGGGCCCGGGCCGCTGCCTGGCGCTCGGGAGCGTCGTCGTCAAACAGCCGGATGAGGACCGAAGCGTCGACAAAAGTACGGCTCATGGGCCGTCGGGAACAATCGGTCGTCCTCCAGACCCAGCGGCCGAGGAGACCGAGAGGGCCACCAGGCGGCGGCGCGCCGCTTCCACCCGGTCAGCGGCCGAATATGCGACTAGCAGGTCTCGAACCACCGCGTTAACTGAGGTCCCCTGCTCAGCGGCCCGCACCCGAGCACGGTGGAGAAGGTCGTCGTCGATGGCCAAGGTCAAGTTTGCCATATGTTTATGTGTAGCACATATTCCGTGTTACACAGGTTCATAAGACTGAACTGGTCAGTCGGGGAGCGGGGCGACCCTCCCATGGACCCAGTCTCGGTCTAGATAGCAGCCTTGGAGATACCGGTCCGGGTCGGCCTCGCCATCTCGTCCGTGAAGGATCCGCTCATTGTCGAATACCAAGCACTCACCGGGGATCAGGGTGAACCGCAACTCAAGTTCCGGCTGATGTAACAGCCGGGCAAAGGTGCGGTAGGCCGCATAGAACTCAGCCATTTCGCCATACGGCAGATCAAAGGGAGCCGCTGACCGGTTGTTGTACCGCACG
Organism: Acidimicrobiaceae bacterium; assembly: GCA_002717365.1. Classification (GTDB taxonomy): domain Bacteria; phylum Actinomycetota; class Acidimicrobiia; order Acidimicrobiales; family MedAcidi-G1; genus UBA9410. Next base: position 62,942 of record PBDJ01000029.1, read on the forward strand.
GCTCGTACCTCGCCCCGATCGTCCACCTCGACTATCGCCGACCGATTCCGCAAATCGAACCCATCCCCCGCCCATCGGAAGGGCACCCGTCGGCTGGCCAACACGGCGAACGCTTCCGGATCCTCGTGGCGCAGCACCTCAGCGGCACGGAAGCCATCGACCAGGACGGTCACCCCACCGCTCCCACTGGCTACCAGACAGTGCAGTAACTGATAGCCGGGAACCGGACGGCGGTACGGATTATCGGTATGCACATTTAGGGCCCGTGGCGTGAAGGCCAGGTTCAATGGGTCGGCTTCGGCCCGCACGTGGAAAACCTCGCCGTAGTTGGTCAGCCGGATCGGACCCCACAGGCCGGCCACGTCCCTGATCCCGACTCCAGGGTCGTCGCCGGCGGCCAGGCCGTTCACTACAACCAGGCCGTCACGCATTAAAGCTCCGTTAGCCTCGGCACGGGCCACCACATCTCTGCGGTCCCCCCACCTCAGGCGGTGTACGACAAACCCATCGGCCGACCAGGGGACAGCCACCGGAGGCGAGGAATCGATCGGCCCGTCATAGCGGTGAGCTTCCAACCACTCCGAGTCGTAGGTGCTGATCGCTCCATCCGGTTCGAACTCCACCCGCAGCAGCCCGTCCACCACCTCGGCCGCCCGGACCACCACGTGGCTCGGAAGTTCGGTCACGTCGAAGAGACGCTGATCGTTTCCGGCGTGACGCGAAGTGTCGTCCCGAGCGTTGTCACGTAGCCAGATGGCGTGGAAGCGGGCCGGACCCCCAGACAACTCCACCGTCACTTCGTCGGGCAAAACCGAGATGACTGAAAGGTCGCTCACCGGTGGAACCTCGAATCCTCTAGCAGGGTCTGCCATGCGAAGAATGAGGGGACGTCTAGACCGTCGACTTTCCCCCCGTCGTCCCAAGTCCGGACGGCCAGGGCCCCGACGGCGTATGGCTCGGCCTCAAAGATCTCCGCTTCGTCGGCCGACATCGGGCCACCTTGGAGGCGAAGCGTTCCCACCGAAGCCGAACTGAGCCCAGACTCGTAGTCGGGATCAACGAAGCACCGGTACCGCTTGGCGGCCACGTGGAGTCGGACAGGTTCGCTGACCTCCTCCACGAACCGCTCGGCCAACCACATCCCACCCGACGTGCCATGGTCGGTCACCCCGAACTCGGAGTCCGGCTCCTCAAGGAAGTGGCCGATGTCATGGAGCAGGGCGGCCAGCACCCAGGCGTCGGATGCCCCCTCAGCCTGGGCCAATGCCGCAGCCTGACGGGCATGCTCCTCCATGGTCACCTGCTCGGCGTAACTGTTGGAACCCTGGGCGATGAACAACCCCAGCACCTCGTCGGCCACTCCCATGGCGCGCATCATGCCCGCTGGGGAGACCGTCTACCAGACCGCCTAGGTTCGCCGACAACCCAATCCTCGGAGGATTCAACCCATGGCCACCGGCCCCGGCCTACATATAGGCGACCCGAGCGATCCATCGCTGGACCTGACCATGTCCGATGGGGCCCGGCCCCTCTACGACCAAGTCCGCTCGTTCATCGCCGACGAGGTGGAACCGGTCACCCTCGAGTTCCACCGCCTCGGGACCGAACGAACCGACCACTGGGGATACCACCCGGGGCAACTTGACATCCTGGCGGCGCTCAAAACCGAAGCTCGACGGGTCGGCCTGTGGAACTTCTTCCTTCCCGACGCTGAGACCGGTGAAGGCCTGTCCAACCTGGACTACGCCTACATCGCTGCTGAACTGGGGAAGAACCCCCTGGCTTCGGAAAGCCTCAACTGCTCGGCCCCCGATACCGGGAACATGGAGGTCTTGGAGCGGGTCGGCACCCCGGAGCAAAAAGAGCGGTGGCTAGAACCTCTCCTGAACGGAGAAATCCGGTCGGCCTACGCCATGACCGAACCCGACCTGGCCTCCTCGGACGCCAAGAACATCGCCTGTCAGGCAGTCCTAGACGGCGAGGAGTGGGTGATTAACGGGACTAAGTACTACATCTCAGGTGCCGGAGACCCCCGGTGCAAGGTGATGATCACCATGGTGCAGACCAGCCCCGACGGTCCCCCTCACCGCCGGCAGTCGCAAATCCTCGTCCCTATCGACAACCCGGGGGTCACCATCGATCACCCGATGCATGTGTTCGGCGACGACGACGCCCCCCACGGTCACATGCACATCACCTTCGACGACGCCCGGGTCCCGGCGTCAAACATCCTGCTCGGTGAAGGTCGAGGCTTCGAGATCTCCCAGATGCGACTCGGGCCAGGCCGCATACACCACTGCATGCGCTCAATCGGGGCTGCCGAACGGGCCATCGAACTGATGTGTCGCCGGGGCCTGCACCGCGAGGCCTTTGGGAAGACCATCGCCCACCTGGGCAAGAACATGGAGGTGGTCTCCCGGGCCCGAATCGAGATCGAGGCCATGCGGCTTATGGTCCTGCGTGCCGCCAAGGCTATGGACACCATGGGCAACGCCGAAGCCCGGGTGTGGATTAGCGCTGTGAAGGCCATGGTTCCCGAGCGAGTTTGCCGAATCATCGACGAGGCCATCCAGGTACACGGAGCCACTGGGGTCTCCCAATGGACCCCGCTGTCCCGGATGTACACCCAGCAACGCACCCTTCGACTAGCCGACGGCCCCGACGAGGTCCACCACTTCGTAGTCGGTCGCTTCGAACTAAACCGCTACCAGGACGGCCCCGGGCCGATACCCATGCTGGACCACACCGGTCCCGTCTTCTCCGGCCCCTGACCGGCCCCGACAGCCATGACCTTAAGGGGAGAGCCCATGACCGGCGACTCGCGAGCCAAGAAACCCGCTACGTCCTTCGTGCGGGCCGACAACGAGGCCTTCGCTGCATCCTTGCCCCACGACGACGGCACGGATGCCACCGATGTGGCCCGGGGCTTCATCGCCACCAGGACCGAGCCGATTATCGAAAAGATCCACCCGAACCCGTGGCTACCCATCTCCTGGGACCTCTCGAAGTCAGACTTCGTCCACGGGCCATGCCCCGACACCGTCAACCCATCACTGTGGCGCCAGGCCGGCTTCAATGCCCAGCACGGCCTCTATGAGGTGATCGACGGCTTCTACCAGGTACGAGGCTTCGACACCTCGACCGCAACCTTCATTCGCGGCAACAAAGGGTGGGTGGTGATCGACCCTCTTACCACCACCGAGACGGCCCGGGCGGCCTTCGAGCTCGTTACCGAACACCTTGGGTCTCGCCCAGTCACCGCCGTGATCTACACCCACTCCCACGTCGACCACTTCGGTGGGATTCTCGGCATGGTGGAACAGGAGCGCATCGGCGCTGGTGAGGTTCCGATCGTGGCCCCGGAAGGGTTCCTCCGAGAGGCGGTAGCCGAAAACCTGCTGGCCGGACCGGCCATGGGCCGACGGGCCATGTACCAGTTTGGGATGCTCATTCCCTGGGACGAACAGGGGCACGTCGACCAGGGCCTGGGCAAGGGCCTGGCCACCGGATCCTCAGCGCTGGTCCCGCCGACCATCGAGATCACCGAAACCGGTCAGGAACTGGTGCTGGACGGAATCCGGGTGGAGTTCCAACTCACTCCGGAAACCGAGGCACCAGCCGAAATGCACTTCTATTTTCCCGAGCACCGAGCCCTCTGTATGGCCGAGAACTGCACGGGCACCATGCACAACGTGCTCACCCTGCGAGGAGCCCTCGTTCGCGATGCCCTCATGTGGAGCCGCTACATCGATGAAGCCCTGGACCGTTGGGGCGAAGTGTCCGACGTGGTGTTCGCCAGCCACGGATGGCCCCACTGGGGCGGAGAGGCGGTCCAGGGCTACCTGACCCGCCAACGTGATCTCTACCGGTGGCTGCACGACCAGGCCATGCGGCTCATCAACCTGGGGAACACCCCGAACGAAATCTCGGCCACCATCGACCTTCCGCCCGGCCTTTGGGACGACTACCTGTGCCACGGCTACTACGGCACGGTCAGCCACAACGTCCGGGCGGTCTACCAGCGCTACCTCGGCTTCTACGACGGCCACCCCTCCAGCCTCGAACCGTACGAACCGGTGGAGGCTGGAAAACGCTACGTGGGCTTCATGGGGGGCATGGACCGGCTACTGGAACAAGCTCAAGCCTCCTTCGAGGCCGGCGACCACCGGTGGGTTGCTGAAGTCCTCCGACACGCCGTGTTCGCTGACCCGAGTTGTGAAGAAGCCCGTCTACTACAGGCCGACGCCTTCGAACAACTGGCCTATCGGGCAGAAAGTGGACCGTGGCGGGACATCTACCTAACCGGAGCCCAGGAACTACGAAACGGCTCGCTGACCCTCGAGTCGACGAGCCGGCCCCGACCCGAGATGGTTGCCGGTATGGACCTGCAGCAGGCCTTCGATCTCATCGCCGCCTCGCTGGACGGACCGGCCGCCGTGGCCGTCAGCCCACTGACCGTTAACTGGTACGTCACAGACCAGGACACCGCGGTGCGGATCGAACTCTCGAACGGAACCATGCACTCCGTCCCCGACCGGACCTACCCCACGCCTGACGTGATGGTCCGAGGCAACCGGGCGGCCATCGAGCGCATTATCGCTGAGGGTGCCACCCTCGACTCCCTGATAGACGATGGTTCGCTGGTCGCCGAAGGCAACGTGAATGGCCTCCGGTCCCTGTTCGATTGCATAACCCCGTTCCCGCGCTTCTACAACATCATCGAGCCCTAATCCGACCGGCTGCGTGGCCAGCACGGTTAACCCTCCAGTTCGGAGCGCACCTCTCGGCCATGCTCGTCGTTAATCGGTGGTCGACGGCGAACCGTCGGCGGGGTGGCCGACATCTGGATAGGTGACCGAACCGAACGGAATGGGCCCTGCCGACCGCCCGTCGTTCCCCCGTCATCCAGTTCGTCGACCGGATCCAAACCCAGTTCGGCGGCATCTCGAAACGCCCCGCGGACCGTGTTGATGGGGCCAGCTGGAATGCCGGCAGACCGCAGGCACTCCAGCCACTGAGCCGTCGACCCCGCTGCTAGGGCGGCCTCAATCTCAGCTTCCAGGTCGTCAGCATGAGTCATACGAGCCTCGTTGTTGACAAACCGCTCATCAGTCAGCCAGACCTCCCTGTCCAACGCCGTACAGAGCTTCTCCCACAGCGACGGGCTAGCCGCTGCGACAGCCAGCACCCCGTCGGCCGTGCGATAGGGCTGATACGGGACGATGGATGGATGGCGGTTGCCTTGCCGACCTGGGTCGGTATCGGCCACTACATGGCTCGAACCCACGTTCAGTAGCCCGGCCAGGGCCGAGCCCATCAGCGATACTTCGACATGCTGGCCGAGTCCACTGACCCGACGCTCTTCCACGGCGGCCAGGATGGCAATCGCCGTGTAGAGCCCGGTGAGTTTGTCGACCACAGCCGACCCGACCTTTGTCGGTTCGCCATCGGCCCAACCGGTTATGGCCATCATGCCGCTCATGGCCTGCACGAGGAAGTCGTAGCCGGCCAATTCGGCACCTTTCCCTGTGCTGCCAAAGCCGGTTATCGAACATGTGATGAGGTCCGGCCTCCGGTCGGCCAACGAGTCCCGGTCGAGGCCGAACCGGGCCATCGTCCCAACCCGGAAGTTGTCGACCACCACGTCGGCCCCTAGGGCTATACGGCTGGCTACGGCCAGGTCGTCGGGGTTCCGGAGGTCCAGGGCGATACTGCGCTTGTTGCGGTTCAGGCCTAAGTAGTAGGTACTGGCCGCCTCTTCCCCCTCCCCCCACCACGGCGGGCCCCAGGTGCGCGTCTCGTCACCTACGCCAGGCTGTTCGACCTTGACCACGTCCGCCCCTAGGTCAGCCAGGACCATTGTCGCCATGGGGCCGGCCAGGACTCGGCTGAAGTCCGCAACCCGCAGGTGGCCGAGAGCTCCGCGCCTAGCACGGACCGAATCGGAAGTAGGGGTGTCGGACACGGGCGGAGTCTCGCAGCGGTCACCACCCTCGACAATCCGTGCCGGCCTTGCATTTCAGTCCGATCATGGGGAGCATCCCCCAGTGAGATACGCCCCGATACCCCGATGACCGACACCTCGATCGAACCCGAACTGGGTCGTGTCCGGCGGGGACGTGACGCCCGGGCTACTAGGCGACGCTCCAGAACCCGCTCCTGGCTTCCCGAGCTGGAACGCCGGATCCCCTGGGTAGACCTGCTGTCTGATAATCAGGTACAGGTCGTACACGACGCCTCCATGGACATCGTGGAGGAGGTCGGGGTGGAGTTCCGCTGCGACGACGCCCTGGCTCTGTGGCGAGATGCCGGAGCCACCGTGGACGGCGACCGTGTGCGCCTCGACCGTGAGCATCTGATGGCCCTAGTCGACACCGCCCCCTCTTCGTACACCATGGTGGCCCGGGACCCGGCCCACACTGTGACGGTAGGCAACGGTAAGACCATCTTCACGCCGTCCTACGGCGCCCCGTACGTCCTAGGTCTGGACGGCATCCGTCGCCCAGGAACCCTGGAGGATTTCAAGAACTTCACCAAACTCAACCACTTGTCGCCAGCCCTGCATATGTCGGGCGGCGTGGTCTGCGAACCGATGGACGTTCCGGTCCCCAAGCGACACCTCTACATGACCGACAGCTTGCTGCGTTACTCGTCCAAGCCGTTCATGGGGGCCGTGACGTCAAAGGAGCGGGCCGAGGACAGCCTGCACATGGCTGGAATCGTGTTCGGCCAGGAGGTCGTTCGGGACACTACGGTCATGACCTGCCTGGCCAACGGCAACACCCCCCTCGTCTGGGACAAGACCATGCTGGACAGCGTCCGGGTGTTCGCAGCGGCCAACCAGGCCACCCTGTTCAGCCCCTTCGTGCTGGGCGGTGCCTCCACACCCGCCTCGACGGTGGGCGCTGTCATCCAGGTCAACATTGAGGCCTTAACCGGCGTGGCGTTCTCGCAACTGGTCCGAGCTGGCGCCCCCGCCCTTTACGGCCAATGGGTATCCACGGTCTCCATGAAGACCGGCGCCCCACAGGCTGGCACGCCAGAGGTATGCCATATGAACCTGCTCACCGCCCAGATGGCCCGCCACTACGGACTCCCGTCGCGGTGCAGCGGATCCTGCTCCAGCTCCAAAATGGTCGACGCCCAGGCCGGCTACGAGGCGGCCCGCAACATGTACGGCGCTTTGATGGCGGGCACGAATTTCATACTGTCCACCACCGGCTACCTGGAGAGCGCCATGTGTCAGTCCTACGCCAAGTGGGTCCTCGACAGCGAACAGCTAGAGATGATGTACCGGCTAGGCAGCGGCGTCTCGTTCGATGACCTGGATGAGGTGCTGGACACCATGCGCGAGGTTCCCCCGGGCGGCCACCACCTAGGCACGGCCCATACCCTGGCTAACTTCCAGACCGCCTTCTCCATGCCCGAGATGATGAACAGTGACAACTACGAGCAGTGGCTGGCCGAAGGCGGCCAGAGCGCCGAGGAACGCGCCACAGTCCGGTGCCGCGAGATGCTGGACGAGTACGAAGAGCCGTCGCTACCCGAGAACGTGAGCCGGGAACTGGACGAGTTCGTGGCCCGCCGGGATGCCGAACTACCCGACCTGGTCACCTGACCCCGCCCCAAGGAACTACGAGGACGAGATGAACAACACGAACGGCAGCGGACCCACCCTCCCCCTGCTCCACGGCGTGTGTGCCGCCATAAGTACCCCGTTCGACGACAGCGGCGAGGTACTGGACGAAGGGCGCCTGCGCGATCATGTGGAAGACCTCGTCGGGGCGGGTGTCCACGGCCTGGTCCTAGCCGCCGGGACGGGCGAGTTCGCCTTTCTGTCCATTGAGGAGAAGGAGAGGATCTTTCGCATCGGCATCGAGCAGGTCGCGGGCCGGGTCCCGGTGATTTGCCAAACCTCAGCGATCACCACTGTGGACGCCATCCGGAACTCCCGGGCTGCCATTGATTTTGGGGCCTCGGCGGTGATGGTGCTACCCCCCTACTTTGAGGGACCGTTCGAGCGGGGTGTTCTCTACCACTACGAAAAACTGGCCCGGGCTATCGACGTCCCGCTGGTCCTCTACAACATCCCGGTCAACAGCGGCTTTGACATCACCCCGGACCTGTACCGGAAACTGATCGCCATCGAGAACATCGACTACATCAAGGACTCGACTGGTGACCTGATTCGCCTCCAGCAACTAATCGGCATCGGCGGCCACGTCCTGGCCGGTGCTGACCCACTCGCCCCATTTGCCCTCCAGGCGGGCAGCGCCGGCTGGATATGGGGGGCGGCCAACGTGATGCCCCACGAGTGCGTGGCCCTTTGGGACCACATAACTGCCGGACGCCACGCCGAAGCCCTCGATCTGTGGTGCCAGATGGCGCCCGCCAACCTCTTTTTCTGGGACAACCCCCATGGTGCCGAGTACAACGTGGCCGTCAAGACGGCCGCCAACATGGTCGGACGGGCAGTGGGACCGTGTCGGCGCCCTGTACTGCCCATGACCCATCAGGGCCGCGTCGCCCTACAGGCCGCCCTTTCCACCCTGCCCACCAACCGGGTAGACCGGGACCGACTGGTCTTCCGGGAGTGGGACGACGAGCGGGACTGGCTAGTCCGTATGACCGACCGCGCCGGTGTGAGCCGGCCACAACCAAAGGGAATCGCCTGATGGCCACCGACCTCGCCGATCCGGCGGCCTTGGCCGCCTCCGTTCAGCCCTCCACCCGGGCCGTCATCAGTGGCCGAAGCGTGGAGGCAGCCTCCGGGAAGACCTTCGCCACCCTCAACCCAGCTACCGGCCAAGAGTTGGCCCAGGTGGCCGAGGGAGATGCCGAAGATGTGGACCGCGCCGTAGCCGCAGCCCGTGCCGCCTTCGAGGAGGGACCCTGGGGAGGGATGGCTCCTGTCAACCGAAAGCAGTTGATCCTTCGGTTCGCCAGCCTGGTCGAAGCCCACACTGATGAATTGGCCATCATCGAGACGTTGGAGGCCGGCAAGCCGATCAGCGACTGCTCCGGTATCGACGTCCCCGACCTGGTGGCCACACTGCGATGGCACGCTGAGGCGGCCGACAAGCTCTACGACCAACTCTCGCCTTCTGGTCCGGGCAAGGTGGGCATGGTGGTTCGCGAGCCGATTGGTGTGGTTGGCGCCGTACTGCCCTGGAACTACCCACTCATGATGGCCGGCTGGAAGTTGGGGCCGATCCTGGCCGCCGGCAACACCTGCGTGGTCAAGCCGGCGGAGCAGACTTCCCTGTCGACCATCCGTATAGCCGAACTTGCCGTAGAGGCCGGTATTCCGGACGGGGTGTTTAACGTAGTTCCCGGCTTCGGCCCAACGGCCGGCGCAGCCATCGGGCGGCACCCCGACGTGGACTGCGTGGCCTTCACCGGCTCCACCGAGGTAGGCCGCCACTTCCTCCGGTATTCGGCCGATTCCAACCTCAAGGAGGTCCTGTTGGAGTGCGGCGGTAAGAGTCCGGTCATCGTCATGGCCGACGCCGACGACCTGGACGCCGCGGCAACCGGAATCTGCGAGGGCATCTTCTGGAACGGTGGACAGAACTGCAGCGCTAACTCTCGGCTCATCGTGCAGCGCTCGGTCGCCGACGAGCTGATGGAACGCATAGCCGAACGCAGCCGAGACTGGGTGGTGGGCGACCCGCTAGTCGCTGAGACGACTATGGGGGCCATGATCGAGGAGGAACACCTGGACAAGGTGATGGGTCACATCGCCGACGCTCATGAGGCCGGTTCGACCTGCTCCGTAGGCGGCAGGCGGATCCGGGAAGACAGCGGCGGCTGGTTCGTGGAGCCCACCGTTTTCACCGACGTCGACCCGTCCAGCCGGCTGGCTCGCGAGGAGGTATTCGGCCCGGTGCTGGCCGTAACCGCCTTTGACACCCCGGAAGAGGCTATTCGCCTCGCCAACGACACCGACTACGGCCTAGCCGGGACCATCCACACCACCGACCTACGGACCGCCCACCTGGCCACCCGGGCCATGCGGGCCGGCACGGTGGCCGTGAACTGCTATGGCGAGGGTGATATCACCACCCCGTTCGGCGGATTCAAACAGTCGGGCTTCGGCGGACGGGACAAGTCGATCGCCGCCCACGAGCAGTACACGGAATTGAAGACCATCTGGATGGACCTGTCCTAGACCCCGTGGGAGCCGTAACCCTCCTACCGTGCACCAGCCGCGACAACGGCTGGTTTGAGACCCTCCCCGAGGTTGCCCCGGCCGCTCCCCTTGTCGGGCCGACGGAGGCCGACGTGGTGGTGGTAGGCGCCGGCTTCACCGGGCTAGCAGCGGCCCGGCGACTGGGAGAACTGCGCCCCAACGCCCGCGTCCTTCTGCTCGAGGCGGGACGGATTGGAAACGGTGCAGCAGGCCGGTCATCGGGGTTCGGCATCGACCACGCCCACAACATCCGCTCCGAAGGGTTCGCCGAGGCCGACGAGTTCGAGAAGCAGCAGATCGCCCTGAACCGTGCCGGGCTGGCTTACCTCAACGACGCGGTCACCAGCCACGACATTGACTGCGACTGGATATGGGGCGGTAAGACCCACGTGGCCTGCACTGACAGGGGTACCGTCGAATTGGAGCATTTCGCGGCAACCCTGGACCGGATTGGAGAGCCCTACGAGGTCCTGGCAGGCGACGCCCTAGTCGACCGACTGGGCATCGACCACTACGTTCGCGGTCTCCACACCCCGGGCACCGCTCTCATGCAACCTGCCGCCCTATGCCGGGGTCTGGCCACCTACCTGCCGCCCAACGTGGTGGTGCACGAGGAGACGCCAGTGACTTGGCTGGACGCCGGACCGCCCCACGAATTGTGGACCGACAAAGGCAGTGTCCGCACGTCGGAACTGCTGCTGGCGAACAACGGCTTCCTCTCTGGGTTCGGCTTCTACCGCCACCACCTAATCCCAGTCGTCACCTGGGGGTCGATGACCCGGCCATTGACCGATGAGGAATCGGCCTCCATCGGCGGCCCACTTACCTGGGGGGTAATCCCCGCCGCCCCGTCGGGCACCACAGTGCGACGGCTGAGCGACAGCCGAATCCTGATTCGGAACGTCTACTCGTACAGCCGTCACTCTCTGGCTGGAGGACGCCGCCGTCAGCGGGCCGGCCTGGCCCACCGGCGGGCCTTCGAGGCGCGATTCCCAGAGCTCGCCCATGTGCCCTTCGAGTACACATGGGGCGGGCCACTAAGCATGGCTCGCAACGGCGAGCCGGTCTTCGGTCGTCTCGTCGACGGGATCTTCGCTGCCGGCGTGCACAATGGAACCGGGCTGAGCCGGGGCGCCGTCTGCGGAAAGCTGATCGCCGAGATGATGTGTGACGAGGGCTCGGACCTTCTGAACTCCATGTTGACTCGCGGTCGCCCCAACCGAAATGTCCCTGACCCGATCCTCGGGTGGGGCGTCGACCTGTACGCCAGGCGGCTCCGGATGCGTTCCGGGCGGGAGATGTGACCGTTCCTAACCGGGAATGGAACCGACGAAAGGACCTGGCCATGAGCAACACGACCTATACGAACCGAGTCGCCCTGGTCACCGGTGCCTCCTCGGGCATTGGACGAGCCTGTGCTTTGCGCCTGGCCGCCGATGGTTTCGCCGTCGTGGTGGGCGGACGGAATGCCGAACGGGCCGGAGCGGCCGTCGATGAGATCTCGGCGGCCGGCGGCACGGTGACCACGGCTCTGGGCGATGTGGCTGAGCCGGGCTACGGCGAGGCGGCGGTGGCAACCGCCGTCGGTACGTTCGGCCGTCTCGACGTGTTGGTCAACGCTGCCGGGGTCATCACCCGGGCCGATGCCGAGGAAACCAGCGACGAGGAATGGCATCGGGTTATGTCGACCAACGTGGACGGTCTGTTTCGAACCAGCAGAGCGGCTCTGCCCGCCCTACGGTCAGCCGGTGGTGGAGCCATCGTGAACATCAGCTCCACCAATGGCCTGGTCGGTGCCGCCGGGCTGGCCGCCTACTGCGCCTCCAAGGGGGCGGTCACCAACCTCACCCGGGCTATGGCACTGGACCATGCCGCTGAGGGCATCCGAATCAACGCCGTCTGTCCGGGTGCCGTCGATACCCACATGCTGTACTCGGAGCGTGACAGAACGGTCGATGAGGTACGCGCCATGAACCTTCCGGATATCCCGGAGGGTCGTATCCCGGTTGCCGAGGAGATCGCCCACCTGGTCGCGTTTCTGGCTGATGATCGTTCACGGCATATCAACGGCACCAACCTAAGCGTCGATGGGGGCTACACGGCGGCATGAGTGCCGACCGGAGTCCGGAAGCTGGGTTGGGTCGGGCCACCGGGCGGGTGGTCGTCGTCACCGGAGGTGCTCGGGGTATCGGGCGGGCCATCGTCGACCGGTTCGTCGCTGAGGGGGCCACCGTCATCGTCGGCGACCTCAACGATCCCGAGACCGTCGGGGCCGGACTAGACGTGACCGGGCATCGGGAGTGGATCCCTCTGGATGTGACGGACGAGGTGTCGGTCTTGGAGTTCGCCAAGTCGGCACACGCCGGGCACGGTGGCGTAGACGTTCTAGTCAACAACGCCGGGGTCATGGCCAACCGGTCGGTAGCCGACGAGACGGTGGCCGACTGGGACCTGACAATGGCTGTGAACTTGCGGGGTCCCTTCCTCATGGTCAAACATCTTCTTCCCCTCATGGAGGGCCGAGACGACCCGGCGATCGTGAACATCGGTTCCATTGAGGGTCTGGGGGCCAATGCCCGACACGCCTCTTATGTCGCCTCCAAGGCTGGAGTACACGGTCTGACCCGGGCTCTGGCCGTCGACTTGGGTCCGGTGGGAATCCGGTGCAACGCAGTAGCTCCCGGGTGGGTCGACACCGACCTGAACCGGGCCTACGTGGATAAGCACCCGGACAGGGACCGGGCAGTAGCCGAGTTGGCGTCTTTGCACCCGGTGGGTCGGATCGGCAATCCGACCGACGTGGCGGCCACCGTCTTATGGCTGTCCACCCCGGACGCCAGTTTCGTGACCGGCCAGGTGCTTACTGTCGACGGAGGCCGCATGAGCCGCTTGTCTCTGCCCGCCTCGCTGGCCGACGATGTCTGACCCGTCGCCTACAGGCCGGGCCGGTCAATGGTCGTTGCCACAGGGCTAGGTGGGGGTTGTCGGCCAATCCGACGGGTCGCGGTCAGGGACTAACTAGGTCGGGGTTGTGCCAGACGATGAGAACAGCGTTGTTCCCCACAGCCGGATCGTCCATGTAGTCCGGGATGGCACCAAGGGCCTCAAACCCATTCTCCAGTTGGAAGCTCAGCGTTGGGTCGTAAAGCTCGCCGGTCCTCACCCGGTCGACGTACTCGTCAGCCGTCATGTCGTCGATGTGATCCTTGTACCCGGGAATGACTCCGCCGGCCACGATTCCCTTCTTACCGAGGCGGCGGACGATGTCCTTGCGGCGGATATACAACTGGTGGCCGATCCCGAGGCGTCGGTAGTTCGCGTCTACGGCGATGGTGACGCCGTAGTACCAGTCAGCGTTGTCCGAATGGTTACCGCACGAGTTCTCTCCGGTGAGATCTTCCAGGGAATGATCCGGCTCGTCGAAGTCGAAGTCGATCAGGATCCCGACACCCATCCCAACCGGCGTCTCCCCGTCTAGGGCCACGAACCCACCGGCGGGGAACTTCTCGCAGAGGGCGAGGATGTCTTCCTCGACCATAAGGTCGGCGATCCCTGCCGTCGGGAAGGCGGCTCGCTCAATGGCAGCCAGTTCTGTTGCCCATCGGGCCTGGAGCGGGGCGTAGGTGATCTCGACCATTTCGGCACCTCCGGTCAGGCAGCGAAGGGAACGTGGACGTAGTCGTTGTGGCTAGGTAGGCCCCACACAGCCCAGAAGTCACGGGTGCGGGGGCGCATGATCGCCGCCCCGCTGGACTCGAGGTGGAAAGGCTCGGTCGATACCTGGCAGACGGCTTGGTCGTCTCGGGTTACCGCCATCAGGTCGTCGACATCGATGCCGTCCCGGTCGAGCATCTCAAGGGCCCGCTCACGGCGGCGGGTGGAACTAGCCATCAGGATCTCGTGTTTGGGCGCTTCGCGTTTCAGCGCTTCGTCCCACAAGGCGTGGTTGGTATGGACAAGCGGCTCGGTGTCGAGCGACTCGGATGGGCGGGCTGAGGGGAAGGCCTCAATCATGTACCCGTCCCCGGAGGCGTCAAACGTCAGGAAGTTGTGGGCGCCGGCAAGGTCAGCGTCCAGCACGGCGTCGCGCGCTGAAGCGGCCGAGTCCCGGGTTAGGGCTTCGCGCACCACCGATGTCCACATCACGCCTCGGCAGCCGTCGGTAGCCACCAAGTTGTTGATGCCGATGCACACACCAGCCTCGTTCATACCTAGCTGGCCAACGCAGCCGGTGGTGGTGAAGACCAGTGAGGCTGGTCCGTCGTCGGGTCGGATACGCAGCATCACCACGTACGGGGTAGCGGTGTCGTGCATGTCCCAAGTCTGGCCGTAGAAACCCTGACCATCACAACGGTGGTCAGGGACGATGAACGCCGTGCAGTCATCTTCGATGACCTCGTCGGGGTGCCGTCCGCCAACTACGGAGCGCACCGTGTCGACGAAGTCGGTAAAGCCCCCGACCACCACGGCCTCCTCCGGCGTGATCCCGGCACCGTCGGCGATTCCGCACATCTCGGCGTACAGGTCGGCCGAGTGGGCCTCGTGGGCTGGCAGGCAGGACCGGGCGATATCCAGCACGTCGACGCGGTCAATCTCTCCGCCGGACCAAAACTGGGAGCTAGCCAGCCGGACCCGTTCGTCGGTGTAGGTACGGATCTCGTCGACGAACGCCGCTCCGTGGGCATGGCCCCGGGCCTCTGGGCTACCAACCAGATCCAGGATCCGAAGTGGGGGGCGTCGCATGTGACCAGTCTCGCGAAACTCCGCCTCCTGTGCCAGTGATCCAGTCGCTGGATCTACTTATAACAATGGATTCCGTTGAATAATAGTGGTCAATTGATGGAATCAGTGTCCTGAGCTCCTATTAGGTTGCCGAAGCGGTGCAGGGTCCGGCTCACGGCCTGCTCCCGGACGTAGTGGCGCAATTCGAGTCGGCCGCTGGCCGTGACCGCCTCGTCCACCAGGTCCACCTCAGCGGCGATGGCCGCTCGGCGGACTGTCTCGGAAACGAAACCAATGGCCCTGATCCGACCGAACCGGTGGGCCGACAGGGTGGCAGCAAAAGCGGTGTCGTCCTCCTCGGTAGCCCGACTCACCCGGGGCTCCACCCCGCACCGCGTCGACGCGGCCAGTACCCGTTCCAAATCGGCCGGCGTGGCCCCGGCCCCCACTCGCACCACGAGGTCGGGATGCGGCCGGTAACGAAGCACGTTGGCCTCGCAGAACAGGCCCGAGGGATCGTGATCCACCCCGTACCGGTCCGTCCACCAGACGTCGTCAGCCGCTAACACCTCGTTGAAGTCCACCTCGTCCAGCGGGCGGGCGGCAGTCCAGGTGCCGAGTTGTAGCAGGTAGTCGGGGCCACCGGCCTTGGCCCCCGTGCCTACAGACGACCGCTTCCAACCACCAAAGGGTTGCCGTTGCACGATGGCTCCGGTGATGGGCCGGTTCACGTAAGCATTGCCCACCTGGACGTGGTCCAGCCAGTGGTCCACCTCGACGGGGTCCAGTGAGTGGATGCCCCCGGTCAGGCCGTAGTCGACTCCGTTTTGAACGGTCAGCGCTTCGTCCAAGGTGTCGACGGCCATCAGACCCAGCACCGGGCCGAATACCTCGGTGCGGTGGAACTGCGAGTCGGGACGGACCCCAACCTTGATACCTGGTGTCCAGACCCGACCCTCGTCGTCAAGACACCGGGGCTCCAGAAGCCACTCCTCCCCCGGGGCCAGAGTGGTGAGGGCGTCTAGAAGCCTCCCCCCTGCTGGAGCGACTAGGGGTCCGAACATGGTGGCCGGGTCGTCTGTTGGCCCCACGCGTAGCGACGCTGCGGCGTCGACGACCTGGCGCAAAAACCGTTCGTCGGTGGCAACCGGTCCGACTAGGACTCCGAGGCTGGCCGCCGAGCACTTCTGGCCCTGGTGCCCAAAGGCCGACTGCACCAGGTCGGCGGCCGCCAGATCTAAGTCTGCCTGGGGGGTCACGACTAGGGCGTTCTTTCCGCTGGTCTCGGCAAATAAGCGGAGGTTTGGGTCCCAGCATCGGAACAGGTCGGCCGTCTCATGGGATCCGGTCAGAATCACGCCGTCGACCGTGGTAACCAGACGGCGACCCAACTCGTCGTCCGGGATTCTGACGAACCTCAGAACCTCGGTCGGCACGCCGGCCGTCCAGCAGGCCTCGGCGACGATCTCCGCGCATCGAGGTGTCTCGGGGGCCGGCTTGAATACCACGGCATTACCGGCAGCTAGGGCGGCCAAAACCCCGCCGGTCGGGATAGCAACCGGGAAGTTCCACGGGGGGACAACCGCCACCACACCCAGCGGCGTGAATACCGCACCCTCTACCCGCTCCAGCTCCAATGCCCGCTCGGCGTACCACCGGGCAAAGTCGACAGCCTCGGCGATCTCCGGGTCCGCCTCAGCCCATGTCTTGGAGGCTTCGTGGGTCATGGCCACCATGAGGTCGTCGTGGCGGGCCACAAGTTCGTCGGCGACCCGGCGCAGCACCTCACGTCGTTCGACGGCAGGACGAGACCGCCAGAACTCCTGAGCCTTTCGGGCTATAGCCACCTCTGCGTCCAAGACTTCGACTGTGGTGGTCACTGGGGTATGTGCCGGATCGAACGGGCGGGCGGAGACCAAGGCCACCCGGGCCCGGGTGGCAGGAAGGGTCGGATCGGTGTCCGGGTGGTTCCGGAACTGCCCTTCGCCTAACGGTGGCCGCTCGGTCTCTCGGCGGGGCAGGTCGGCGATATCCCAACGGCTGGCCACCGCTGCCCGGAACAGGCGGGCTTGCTCGTCAAACTCGGGGGTCCCAGGCTGCAGGCTGAATAGGTGTCGGAGGAAGTTCTGATCGGAGCTGTTCTCCTCCAAGCGGCGAAATAGGTAGCTGACAGCTACGTCGAAGTCCCGACGACCCACGATCGGTGTGTACAACAAGAGCTCGCCGGCGTCGTCTCGTACTGTTCGGGCCTGGGCGGGAGCCATCCCTTGCAGCATCTCGAACTCGACTCGGTCGGCTATCCCACGTGCCTCGGCTAGGAGGTGGGCCCAGGCCACGTCGAACAGGTTGTGGCTGGCCAGCCCAATCCGCACCGCCCGCGTGTGTACTGGCCGTAGGGCCCAGTCCACGCAACGCTTGTAGTTGGCATCCACCTCGGCCTTGGTGTCGTAGGGCGCCTGCACCCACCCGTGTAAGGCGGCGTCAACCCTCTCCATGGCCAGGTTGGCCCCTTTCACTAGGCGAACCTTGACCTCACCGCCTCCGGCGTCCTTTCGGGCACCGGCCCAAGCGGTGATGCGCTGAAGGGCGCCAAAGGCGTCCGGCAGGTAGGCCTGTAGAACAACCCCGGCATCGATGTCCCGTAGGTCGGGCTCGTCCAGGAGTTTGGTGAAGGCCTGGAGGGTGAGCTCCAGGTCGCAGTGCTCTTCCATGTCCAGGTTGACGAAGGTGGGCTGACCGGTGGAATTCGGAGCGGCAGCTGCCCGCTGGTAAAGGATCCGTAGTCGGTCCTTGACTCGGGTCAACGTGTCGTCGAAGGCCCACAGGTTGAGTTGGCTGGCGATGGCTGAGACCTTGACCGACACGTAGTCGACCTCAGGGTCTTCCACGAGGGCCAGGGTTCGTTCAAAGCGTCTCGACGCCTCGGCTTCGCCCAAGACCGCCTCGCCCAGCAAGTTGACATTCAGGCCGTAGCCCTCCGACCGGTGACGGGCCAGGTGGGTGTGGACGCTGCCGGGAGCAGCGTCCACCACCAGGTGGCCGACGAGCCCTCGAAGGCGGCGACGGGCCAATGGCATGACCAGTCGGGGTAGAGCCGGGGCGAGACGGGCTCCCAGCCGAAGCAGTAGTCGGTCGACCCGGCCAAGAAACCCGGGGAGGTCGCCGTTGGCCACCAGCCGGGCCAGTTGCTCGGCGGCCAGAGTGTCGCGCCGGTGGCGGGCTACCCGGTCCACGAACCGCATGGTGAACCCCACGCCGGTTGGATCGTTGATGATCCCCCGCATCCGGTCGGCCAGCCGACGCTCTGTAGCCGTCTCGTGGGCGTGGGCAGTGGTCAGCCACCGGGCTACTACGGCCACCGCGTCAGCGGCCAGGGCCTCGGGGTCGACGGCAGGAGTCAACGGACAGGGTGAAGTGACAAGGGACGCCGGGCGGCCCTCGGTGCCAGTGACACTGGCCGGGGGATGGGAGGTCAGCTTGCTCACATTGTCGGAAATCTGTCGATCGGGGTTTTGTGCGACCGACCTCTCCATGGTTCCCGAATCGGGCAATTCCGCGGTGGACCCTGACGCGGTTCTAGACCGTCAAGGGCGGTTGGCCGCCAACTCAACAAAACTCGGGGTGTGTCGGGCAGTCTCCGACCGTCAGTTCAGGCGGCGGCCCGCTCTACTCGAATCGGAACACCCAGCTCCCAAAGGCCTAGAGCGTCGGCCACCGGCACTGGGCGATTGACCTCACCGTTGTGGTTCACGCCGTAGAGCTCGGCCGACACGTCGTCGGCATGGGCTCGGACGACCACCGTGTAGACGTCGTGGAAGGCCTTCAACCGTCGCTCGGCGCCTGAAATATTGGGCTCGGCTTCGACAACCAACGTTGACGTGGTTGATGAGTCACCGAAACTCAGTACAGCGTTGCTGCCGTCGAACTCCACCGACTTCACGATGCCGATCGCCGCCGGCGTACTGCTGGTCTTGCTAGCCACGGGGGGTGCCTCCCGCTGTTGATGTGGGCCCGTCCATTCTACCGGCGTACCCCCTCCGGCCCGACGGGCGCGCCGCCCTCTACACCGGCCACACTGGAACCGTGGAGCGAAAATCGGCCGAAAGGCTACGGGTGTCCGACGAGGTTTCTACAGCACTAGCTGACGGGCGGGCTGTGGTGGCTTTGGAGTCCACCATTGTCAGCCATGGTCTGCCATCTCCTCAGAACGTAGAAACAGCGCTCGCCTGTGCAGCCGACGTCCGGACCGCCGGTGCGGTTCCGGCCACCGTGGCCGTCATCGACGGATCACTCCGGGTTGGTCTCTCGGTCGACGAGATTGAACGCCTTGGCAATGGGGAGGCTGAGAAGGCCAGCCTTCGCGACCTGGGGTATCTGCTGGCCGAAGGTCGGACGGGTTCCACCACGGTGGCCGCCACCCTGTTCGCTTCCCACCGGGCTGGGATCCGACTGTTCGCCACAGGTGGGATCGGCGGTGTGCACCGGGGTGACGATCGAGATATTTCGGCCGACCTCACTGCGCTGGCCACACTGCCGGTAGCCGTGGTGTGTGCTGGAGTCAAAGCGGTCCTCGACTTGCCCCGAACCGTTGAGACCTTGGAGACGCTCGGGGTCCCGATCGTCGGACAGGGGACCGACGTGATGCCCGAGTTCTGGACCCGGGGTGGTGACCTACCGGTGTCCGTCCGTTCTGACCATCCAGCCACCACGGCCGGGATTCTTCACGCCCACTGGGAGTGCGGCCTGCTCAGCGGGGTGGTAGTGGCCAACCCCATCCCTGTAGCTGACGAGGCCGACCCACAGACCATCGCTGAGGCCATCGCGGGTGGCCTGACCGCAGCCGACGCTGCCGGAGTGCGCGGCCGCGACGTAACGCCTTTCCTGTTGGCGCACATCGGCGAGACCACCCACGGCGCCAGCCTCGAGGCAAACGTGGCCCTGGTGAAACACAACGCCATGGTGGCCGCCAAAATCGCCACGGCACTAGCCACCCTTCCGACCCTCACCGACGGCCGCACGCCGTGAGGACCACCAGCGTAGGAATCAACTAAAGAGGGACCAGTGGCGAAACCGGTCAGTCGACCGGCCATCAAGCCTGATCCTCTAGCGGACGGACGTGTCGGAGCCACAGGCCACCGCCGAGGTGTGGACGCGGGTCGTACGAACGCTGGCCGAGCAACCGCTGGACGCGTGGCGACCGGTCGGACAACCCATCGACGTGGTCAAGCGGATGGGCCTCCTCTGGCGTCAGCCAACCGACTACAAAGCTCAAGTGCAATGCCCGTCGCCACCGTTCCGGCGTGGTGTTAGCCCCGCCCCCGTGCAACACCTTCCCCGAGTAGACGAAGGCGTCGCCGGATGCCAGCTCAGCGGGCACCGTCTCGACGTCAAACTCGTAGAGGTTTAACTCCGGCCAGCGGTGGCTCCCGGGCACACACCTCGTGGCCCCCAGCTCCTCGGTCACCTCCTCCAACCCAATCATGGCGCTGATCGTCACCTCGGGCGTGTTGGGCCACGTCGGCGCAATGTGCTGGAACCAGTTGTCGGCGTCCCGGTGCAGAATCTGGACGGCCTCGCCGGGGCCGATGTACATAACCTGGGAGGTGTTCATCCAATAGGAACCGCAGTTGGGCAACAGCACGGCATCGGCCAGTGCCGTGTAGGTCTTGTTCTCCAGAAGGTCGAAGAAGGAATGGGTGAGCAGACCCAGGCTCGAAAAGCGTTTGGTGTTCCTTCCGACGAAGAGCGCCCCATCCTCCCCCATACCCTGGTCGGCCGACCCCGGTACAACACCTTCGGCGTGGAGGTCAGCTGCCTCCCTGATGGCATCGATGACAGGTTGTTCGACCATCCCCTCGACGACTAGCCCACCGTCCGCGTCGAACGCCGCGAGCATGTCGGTCACCGGGGCGGTAACCGGGAAACGACATAGGGGTTTGAGATCCATAACCCGATCATCCCCTTCCGTCGGCGCGGCGTACGTCCTGGACCGTAAGGCGGGGGGTGAGCTGCTCAGTAGCTGTCACCAGGTGCAGGAGGGCGCCGGTCTCTGAGGCCAACGCCCGCTCGAAGGCTGGCGCGAACTGGTCGGTCCGGTCGACCCGTTCGGCATGCATGCCGTAGGCGCCGGCCAGGGCAACGAAGTCGGGGTTTACGAGTTCGGTGGCCGAAACGCGGCCCGGATGGTGGAATTCCTGGTGCATCCGGATGGTGCCCCACGAGGAGTTGTCCACGACCAGGACCACCGGTAGGGCGCCTGCCTGGACAGCCGTCCCCAGTTCCGGGAACGTCATCTGGACGTCGCCATCCCCAGCGAAGCAGATGACGGTGCGGTCTGGGTCGGCAACCTTGGCAGCGACGGCTGCCGGAAGGCCGTAGCCCATGGTCCCGTTCTGGGGGGCCAGGAGCCGAGCCCCAGGTCCGTAGAGCAGAAACTTGTTGGGCCACACCGAGAAGTTGCCGGCCCCGTTGGTCACCACCACATCGTCGGGCAGGCGGTCCCGTAACCAGGCCGTCACCTCTCCAAGGTCAAGGTCGCCAAGCTGCGGGGGGCAGTCCAGGGTGGCCAAAAAGGCGTCCCGCCGATCAGATCGCCACCCCGCCCACCGGGAGCCATCTACTGGCATGGCAGCCAAGGCCTGGGCGGCGGCGTTGGGACCGGCATGAACGGGTACCTCGGCTCGGACGACCTTGCCGAACTCGAAAACCGAGGCGTGAACATGGGCGATGTGCTGTTCAGCATCCGTGCCGTCAGTCCCAAATAGCATGTAGTTGCCCGTTGTCATCTCGCCGAACCGGCAATTCAGAGCCAGCACCACATCGGCCCCGGCCAGCGTCTCTCGGACAGCCGGAGGCATCCCCACTCCGGCCTCACCGCAGTAGTGCCCGTCGGTGTTGTCGAACAGGTCGTGGCGGCGGAACGAAACTACAACCGGAAGGTCGGCGCGGTGGGCGAAGGCGGACAATGCATCACGTCCGCCGGATGTCCAACCTCCTCCACCCACCAGTAGCACGGGCCGATCGGCATCAGACAGGAGGTCTTTCACGGCAGCCATGTCGGCTGGGGACGGATCTCGCTCGATCACCTCCACTGGCGGTCCGGGTCCGGTGGTAGCCACCTCGCGCAGTATGTCCTCAGGGAGCGCCACGACCACAGGGCCCGGTCGGTCGACCTGAGCGATGGTGAACGCTGCCTCGACTACCCGTGGAAGGTCGTCGGGGTCGTCGACCTCGACTACCCA
Source organism: Acidimicrobiaceae bacterium (assembly GCA_002717365.1). GTDB lineage: Bacteria > Actinomycetota > Acidimicrobiia > Acidimicrobiales > MedAcidi-G1 > UBA9410. The sequence goes on from PBDJ01000029.1 coordinate 85,097, forward strand.
CTTGGACAGGTCGTCGAAGAACGACGTGTACTCGACTTCCTGGAAGGCCTCTAGACCCCGGTGGCCACGGCCTACCTGGCCGACGAACAGAATCAGGGGCGTAGAGCCCTGATCGGCAGTGTGGATCCCCACCGAGGCGTTGGCGGCACCCGGACCGCGGGTCACAAAGCAGATGCCGGTTCGTCCGGTGAGCCGGGCCCAAGCTTCAGCCATGTAGGTTGCGCCGCCCTCATGGCGGCAGGCCACAAATCGGAGGCGGTCCCCGACGTCGTGTAGGGCATCCAGCACGGCCAAGTAGCTCTCACCCGGCACCCCGAAGGCCGTGTCGACACCCTGGGCCAGCAGGCAGTCGACCAGTAGCCGACCGCCATCCTGGCTTCTACCGGTCACCGGTCGCGGGTCGGGCGGCCACGCCCGGCAAGGAACACCACGCAAGCGGCGAGAAAGAGGATCGATCCGATGGCAAACAGCAAGTCGCCGGCTCGGATCGCCGCCACCACGAATACCACGGCGCTGGCCAGGAACAGCCACCAGCTCAGGGCCTCGCTGTCAATGTGCACGGGACACAGCCTGCCAGTTCTCGCTCCCGGACGGCGATGCCGCAGCATCGGGGAACTACCGTCCGCCCGACGGTCCGGTGTCAGGGACCGTATGGCTTGGAGGAGGGACCCGCTGTGGATCTTGGGATCGGAGGACGTACAGCGCTGGTCACCGGCGCATCGAGCGGCCTGGGGCTGGCCTCGGCTCGTGCCCTGGCCGCTGAAGGGGTGCGGGTAGCTCTGGTGTCCCGGTCGGCTGAGCGGTTGGCCGCCGCAGTCTCCACGGTGGACGGCGATCCGGCCACCCTCACCGCCGACCTTTCCGACGACGCCTCCGTAGACGGCATGCTGGCCGAGGCCTTCGAGGTACTTGGCTTCGTCGACATCCTGGTGGCTAATGCCGGTGGCCCCCCGCCTGGCACCTTCGAGTCCACCGAGTTGGACCTGTACCCGACGGCCCTGCAGTTGAATCTCTTGGCCCACGTGCGTATGTGCAAGGCCCTCATTCCTCCCATGAGGGAGCGGGGCTGGGGCCGCGTGGTAGCTATCACGTCGGCTACCGTCCGCGAGCCGTCGGCAACGCTGATGCTGTCCAACACGGCCCGGGCCGGTCTGACCGGCTTCCTGAAGACCACGGCCACTGAGGTGGCCCGAGATGGCGTGACGGTTAACTCGGTCCAGCCGGGACTGCATGCCACCAGCCGCCTCAAGGAGATATACCAGGACCTAGACGCGGTGGCCGCCGCCCATCCCATGGGCCGGATCGGCGATCCGGCTGATTTCGGTCGGGTCGTGGCCTTCTTGTGCTCGGAGACGGCCAACTACATCAACGGCACGGGACTTCCCGTGGAGGGTGGCTCGCTTTCTGCCTCCTAACCGATTTTGGCTAGAGCAGTTAGCCAACGTGGCGGGCGGTCATCCGATTCCTTCCTTTCGCGACAGTGCCGAGTGGGCTCCCCGATCCGGGTTGAACAGGTTGTCGGGGTCCAGGGCCTCCTTGACCCTTCGCATCATGTCCAGTTCGACGGTCGACTTCTGGCCGGCCACCCGGTCCAGGAGGTCCTGGCCGACACCATGTTCGGCGCTGACTGTCCCGCCCATTTCCCAGACGAGACGGTCGATAGCCCGGGTTGCCTCAACAATCAGGTCGGGTTCAAGTCGGCTGCCTCTCTCCAGAGACTTGAGCACGTACATGTGGAGATTTCCGTCACCCAGGTGCCCGAAGGAGAAAACCACGGTTTCTGGCCCGCATAGGTCGTGGGCGATGACCTCGGTCCGCCGCTGGAACTCAGCCACCCGGTCGATGGGTACCGCGGCGTCGAACTTGGCTCCCTTGGCGTCAAAGAGCGTCTCGGGTGGGAGTTCGTCACGCAGCAGCCACAGGTTCTCCTCCTGGGCTGCCGTATCGGCGACCACGGCGTCTAGGAGCAGACCGGCCTCGACAGCTGCGGACAGGAAGGTCAGAGCAGTGTCGTCAACCGGGCTGCTCCCGCTGAACCGGGCCAGCAGATACCACTCGGCCTGGGTTTCGAGTGGTCGGACTACGCCCAAGACCTCCACGGCACCGACCAGGCCGCTCTCAGGGACCAGTTCGAACGCTGTTAGACCACCGTGGTCCAGCGCACAGGCCCGGGCGTAGAGGTCGTTGACGTGGTCGAGATCGGCCAGCGCCGCAAAGAGGGTTCTGTGGTGGTCCTGTCGGGGGAAGAGCTTGAGGATGGCGCGGTTCACCACCCCCAGAGTGCCCTCACCGCCGATGAACAGGTGCTTGAGGTCGTAGCCGGTGTTGTCCTTGCGCAGGGCCCGCATCCCGTCGAACACCTCACCGTCGGCAAGCACCGCCTCCAGACCCAGCACGCTGTCCCGGGTCGGACCGTACCGAAGGACATTCAACCCTCCGGCGTTGGTGGAGATCGCTCCCCCTACGGTGGCAGTGCCTCGGGCACCCCAGTCCATGCCCAACTGTCGGTCCACTGCGGCAGCGGCCTGCTGGACTTGTTCAATGGTGCACCCCGCCTCAACGGTGATGGTGAACCGGGCCGGGTCCACCGAGGTGATCCGGTTCAGACGTGAGGTCGATAGCAGTACCGACGGTCGGTAGTCGGTGGGGACCGAACCACCGGACAACGAGGTTCGGCCACCCTGGGTGACGACGGCCACCCCGGCCGCTGCGCAAGCCACGACGACGTCCCGTACGCCGTCCACCGTGTCAGGACGTGTGATGAGGACCGGAACGCCAGAGTAGAAACCCCGGTAATCAACGGTCAGCTGGGGGGCATCCGTCGGATCCAGCCAGCCATCAGGACCCAGAAGGTCACGCAACCCCTCGGTCAGCGCCGCCAGCTGGTCGGTGGATAGGTCATCGGACACTGGCGCATGGTAGGCGAGCCCCTCGGGACGCCGACTTCCGTGGCTGGCCACATCTCGGCTGGGGTCTAAACCGGGCCCCGTCTAGGGTCGGCTTCCATGGTCGGTGACCAGGAGCAGAAGGGCCGCAGGTTCGAGGTCCGGGGTATCAATCACCTGGCCCTGGTCTGCCGTGACATGGCAGCCACTGTTGCCTTTTACGAAGGCATCCTGGGCATGCCGCTCATCAAGACCATCGAGTTGGGCGGCGGAGCCGGCCAACACTTCTTCTTCGACTGCGGTAACGGGAACTCAGTGGCCTTCTTCTGGTTCCCCGACGCCCCACTAGCTGCCCCGGGGGTGTCAATGCCGGCCGACCGGCCAGACCGGGGGGCCATCCACTCGGCCCACGGCTCGATGAACCACGTGGCCTTCCACGTGCCGGAAGCCGACATTGATAGCTATGTGGATCGACTCCGAGCCGCCGGCGTGGAGTGCTCGGAGGTCATGAACCACGACGACTCCGAGTGGGGCGTGGCCCGTGACGTGCACGATGGGGTGTTTGTGCGATCCGTCTACTTCCGGGACCCCGATGGGATTCTGCTGGAATTCGCCGCCTGGACGCGTGAACTCGACCCTGGGGACGTTTCCCACAAGCCGGCCCAGGCGACCGGAATCTGAGTTCCGGGACGGGCCGTGGGCCTGGAGGTGCAGTTAGACGAAGTCAGCGTACTGCTCGAGGTAACGCACCGGCGTGGAGAGGGCGTCCTTCCGGAATGGATCGCCCAGTTCCTTGGTGCACATGATCTCTATGACCGTGGTCCTGCCCTCGTTCATCTGGACGTCGATGGCCGCCGACAGTGTCGGGCCGACATCTTCGAGTTGGTCCACCCGGACTCCATCGGCACCCATGGCCTGGGCGATTTCAGCGTAGTTTTCGCCACCGTCTAACTCACCGGCAACGAATCGTCGACCGTAGAAGTCGACCTGATTTTTCTTCTCGGCTCCCCACTGACGATTGTGGAACACCACCGCGGTGACCGGGATGTTATGGCGAACGGCCGTCATGACCTCCACCATGCTCATAGCCCAGGCGCCGTCGCCGGCGTACGAGAGTGCTGGACGGTCGGGGGCGGCCGCCTTGGCACCGATGATGGTCGGTAGGGCGTAACCACAGTTTCCCCAACTCATGGCAGCGAAGAACGAACGAGGCTCGTCAAACCGCAGGTAACTGTTGGCCACCGAGTTGATGTTGCCGATGTCGGTCGAGACCATGGCCCGAGCTGGCATGGCTTTCTCTAGTTCGCGGAGAACCTGGCGGGGGTGTAGCCAGTTGCCCTCCTCGTCGATGGCCTCCTTGATCATGTCAATACTGAAGTCGTCGGTTTCGTGCGTCCACTCGTCCAACTCGTCCTCCCAGGCCTTCTTCTCCGTCGCCATGCGGTCGGCACGCTCGTCGCGGCTGGTGTCACAGATCAGGGAGCGATCAGCCAGGCGGTCGGTCAGGGCCCGTGCTGCTGCTCCGGCGTCGCCGCAGATGCCCACGGAGATCTTCTTGACCAGGCCCAACATCTTGTGGTCGGCGTCGACCTGGATGATCTTGGCGTCGGCGGGCCAGTAGTCCATCTCGTGCTGGGGCAGTGTGCCGAACGGGCCGAGCCGGGTGCCGAGGGCCAGTACCACGTCAGCCCCTGAGATGAGTTTCATGGCTGCCTTGGACCCCTGGTAACCCAGCGGGCCGCACCACTGTGGGTGGGTGGCTGGGAAGGAGTCATTGTGCAGGTAGCTGTTAACCACCGGGCAGCCCAGCCGCTCAGCCAAGACGATGGCGTCGGGCACTGCGTCACCCATGACCACGCCGCCGCCAGAAATCATGACCGGAAACTCAGCGTTGGCCAGCATCTCGGCCGCTGCGTCCAAGCTGTCGTCACCGCCCGGACCCCGGTCTAGAACCATCGGCTCGGCGATCTCCACGTCGATCTCGCCGTAGAACCGGTCCCGGGGGATGTTCAGTTGGGTGGGACCAATCTCGGACATGGCCCGGTCGAAACATCGTGCTGTGATCTCGGCCATCCGGTTCTCGTTGACGATGTGGCCTTGGTACTTGGTGAACTCCTGGAACATGGGGAGTTGGTTGGCCTCCTGGAAGCCGCCCAGGCCGATGCCCATCGTCCCGGTCTCTGGGGTGACGATGACAACCGGGCTGTGGGCCCAGAAGGCCGCCGCAATGGCCGTCACGCAGTTGGAGATCCCGGGGCCGTTCTGGCCAATGACCACGCCGTGACGGCCGCTAACTCGGGCGTAGCCGTCGGCCATGTGGGCGGCACCCTGTTCGTGCACCACCGGGATCAGGCGGATGCCGGCCGGAGTAAAGATGTCCATGGCGTCCATGAAGGCCGAGCCCATGATGCCGAAAGTGGTGGTGACACCGTTGGCCACCATCGTCTCGACGAAGGCCTCGCTGGGGGTCATACGGGTCATGGGGATGCTCCTGTGGGTTCCGGAATTCGGCGTGGATGGCGGACGGGGCCGCCTCCGCCCGCCACGGCGGGTCTCAGTCACTCCAAGTGAGAGCCTATAACTGAAGTGTGAGACTTTCTAGTCCCGGGGTGCGGTATCCGTCGTCGCGCCACAGCACCGGGAAGTGGGCCTCGTCCATATCGTCGATGTCCGGTCGGGCGTACCGGGAGTAGATGGGTCCGGTGCCCTCCTCAAAGCCTGGTCGGTGGAACCGGGCTTCGCTGCTGCCGCAGTGCAGTACCAGAACCCGTCGGTGGACATCGGACCGGTTGGGGGCCGACCCATGCCACGTCCAGCCGTGGTGGAATGACCCTCCTCCAGCAGGAACTTCGACAGGCACCACATTGGACGCCACGCCCTCGGCGGCGGCGGCCACTTCCATCGGGTCCCGATGGTCATCCGGGGCGTGGAACTGCGTGAAGGGGTTGCCGTCGGTCGACCACCGGTGTGACCCTCGGGCGAACTCAACTGTCCCCCCGGCCGCTGTTGTCGGGTCTAGGGCAATCCAGCAGGTAGCCATCTCCTGCGGTCGATACCAGTCGAGGTAGGCGTTATCCCGGTGGAAGCCCACTGACCGGGCGCCGGGCGGCTTCCACAGCAGATTGTCCTGAATGATCCGAGCTCCGGGCCAACCGGCCAAGCGGGCCAGCACCGCTCCGAGGCGTTCCGAGAGGACGACTGAGGCAACCAGCCGGTCGGCCTTCCAGCCGTTGCAGATCTGACGGGTCAGCGTGGGGTCTCCCGACCCTTCCTGCCAGTTGACCTCGTCGGGTGCCACCCCGGTCTCGAACACGCCACGGAACAGGCGGTCGAACCGCTCGTGGAGCGGGCTCAGGACGTGGTCGGGAATCAGGCGTTCCACGGTGACGAAACCGTCGGTCTGGAAAGCCGCTTCCAAATCCGGGTCGGAAATCGATGAAACCACGGTCCTGTCGAGCCTGCTCAGCGGACGAGGTGCCCACCCAGGCGGGCCAGTAGGGCCAGGCAGACCTCGAGGTCAGCGACCTCGACGAACTCGTCCGGCCGATGGGCCACGCTGATATCTCCCGGGCCCCAAAGTACCGCCGGAATTCCAGCTACCTGGAACAACCCCGCCTCGGTCCCGTAAGCCACCACGTCCACTGGCAGGGTGCCGCCGTTCACCGCCTCCTCGTCTGCCAGCAGGACCCGCATAAGGTCAAGGGCCGGCGAGGCATCCCGCCACTCCAGACCGTCGATCTCGCAGACCACGTCGGTTCGGATGGCGGCCTCGGGGTGTACGGCTCGCATCTCGTCGAGCAGGGCGGCCTCTACGGCCGCCATGTATTCCTTGACAAATGAGGCGTCCGAAGCCTGGACGGGACGCATCTCCCAGTCGAACCAGCACCGGTCAGCAACCACGCATCGTCCCTGCCCGCCACTGATCGTCCCCACGTTAAAGGTGGTCGACGGTGGGTTGTAGGGGCTGGGCTCAGGCGCCCGGTCGGCCAGATCGTCGGCTAGGCCCAGCAGGCCAGAGATCCAGCGCGAGGCATAGTGCACGGCGCTAACCGCCTCGGCGGGGGCCGAGCTATGACCGTTCATGCCCGTCACCATGGTGCGGTACTCGTAACAGCCCTTGTGGGCCCCCACGGTCCGCAATCCAGTTGGTTCACCGATGATGGCCGCCGATGGCCGCACGCCTCGCTCCACCAGGTCGGCCAGCAGGATCGGTGCCCCGTGGAAGCCGTCCTCCTCGTCGAAGGTAAGCGCCACGTGGATCGGCACCGTCAGGTCCAGTTCCGCGTATGTGGGGGCCATGGCTAGCACGCAGGCCACGAACCCTTTCATGTCCGCCGCTCCCCGGCCGTAGACCCGGCCGTGGCGGCGATCAGCGGTGAACGGTGGCGTGGTCCAGTCCGCCGGATCTACCGGGACGACGTCCGAATGCCCCGAGAGGACCACCCCGCCATTGACATTGGGACCGATGGTGGCGAACAGGTTGGCCTTCGTGCCGCTGTCGTCGTAGGTCAGAACTACCGACGCTCCGAGGGTCTCCAGTCGGTACCGAACGTCGTCGATCAGGTCCAGATTCGGGGTAAGAGCCACGGTGTCGTAGGCAATCAGAACGTCGAGAAGACCCAGGGCTTCGTCAACCGGTACCACGCTCCCGGCCATGCTCAACCCTTCACGTAAATCGCCCGGGGGACATCGGCCAGCGGCTCGGCTGGGCCGTCCTCGGTGATCACGATGCTCTCGGTGATCTCCAGTCCCCAGGTATCCATCCAGAGGCCCGGCATGAAGTGGAACGTCATACCCGGCTGGAGAACCGTCTCGTCGGTGGTTCGAAACGAGATGGTCCGTTCACCCCAGTCCGGCGGATAACTGATGCCGATCGGGTAGCCGCAGCGGCCCTCCTTGTGGAAGCCGGCGGCTTCCATGGTGGCGTAGAAGTCGGTGGCTACGTCTTTCGCCCGGTTCCCGGCACGGGCGGCATCGAGTCCGACATCGAGTCCGTTCAAGACTGCCTTTTCGGCCCGGCGCATGTCGTCAGGCGGGGTTCCGAGGAACGTGGTGCGACATAGGGGCAACTGGTAGCGCCGATGGGCACCAGCGATCTCGAAGAACGTTCCCTCGCCGGCCTTTAGCGGCTTGTCGTCCCAAGTCAGGTGGGGCGCCGAGGCATCAGCGCCGGTGGGAATCATGGGGACGAAGGCCGGATAGTCGCCGCCGAACTCCTCGGTGCCTGAGACTCCGGTGGCGTAGATCTCGGCAACCAAATCGCATTTGCGCATGCCCGGCTGGATGATGTCGCGGATACGGGCGTGCATGCGCTCCACAATCCGGGCGCCGCGACGCATGTACTCCAGTTCCTGATCGGACTTCACACCCCGCTGCCAGTTCACAAGTGCCGTGGCGTCCACCACCTCGGCGTCGGGTAGGCCAGCGCACAGGTGCTGGTGGGCGGCAGCCGAGTAGTAGTAGTTATCGAGCTCTACGCCAACGCGGGCCGATCCGTGGCCCATCCCGTCCAGCAGGCCGGCTAGTTGACCGAAAGCGTGCCGTTCGGTGGACATGACGTGATCATCCGAGTAGTCGAGGATATGAGCCTCGTCCATATAGACGGTTCTCCGGGCCCCGTTGGCGTCCATGCGTCGGCCCCACCACCAGGGCTCCCCGTCGTGGGTCACGACCACCGCCTGTGGCGTGTAGAACGACCAGCCGTCGTAGCCGGTCAGCCAAGACATGTTCGACGGGTCGGCAGCCACCAGGACCTCGACCCCTCGAACCTCCATTGAAGCCCGTACTCTGGCTAGGCGATCTGCGTACTCCTGACGGCTGAACGGCAGGTCCACGTCCGGCATCCATCCCCCCGACTTCCTAATGGCTTTAATCGGGGTGCCGCACCCCGAGCCCTCGGCAGGCTAGGTCAGGGCGCCGCTCTGGGGGAATGGGGCTCGGAGCCGGAGATCTCAGGTGGAAGGACTAGAACGACCATGGCCGTCCAGAACGTCCGGCTGATTGAAGCCAGCGTGAACGGCACCACCACCGACACCAGAACTGTAGGGACCAGCACCTCGGCAACTGCCGGCTCAGGCCATGCCAGAACGAAGGAGGTGACCAGAGAGACCACCACCATGACCGCCGTCATCATGGTGTTCACTGCTACCGCTCCAATCCAGTGTCCGTGGGTTCGCTCAAAGGTAAGGCCACAGGTGGGACAGGTTGGGTGGATCCGCAACCAGCCAGAGCGCGACGGTCGTTGGAACAAGCCTCGGCCACCGCAGGCCGGGCAGGCCCCAGCCAAGCCTCGTGCCAGAACCCGGACCGGGCACGCACCATCCACCCCGTAGACGCTACCGACTAGCCCCAGCGAAGACCTGACGTACTACCGTCCGCGGCCATGCCGGTACTGAACGATGAGGAGGTAGCCCACTACCGGGACCAGGGATGGGTAGCCCCTGTTGACGTCCTCACCGAGGACGCGGCCGCCGACCTGCTCATCGCCCTGGAGGATGCCGAGTCTCGGTACCCGGACGACCTACACGGGGGTCACCGCAACAACGCCCACCTAGTGCTGCCATTCCTGGCCGACCTTGCACTCCACCCGGTAATCCTTGACTGCGCCGCCTCTCTCGTCGATCGACCCACGGCACTGCTCAACTCGGTGCTGTTCATCAAGGAACCGGACAGCGCGGCTTACGTGAGCTGGCACCAAGATGCGACCTACATGGGCGTCGACTCCACCGACCTGGTCACCGCCTGGGTGGCTCTGACGCCGAGCACCGTAGAGAGCGGCTGCGTAACCATGGCATCGGGCACCCACCGCGACGGCATCCGACCGCACGTGGACCAGTTCGGACCCGACAACATTCTGACCCGGGGACAGCATGTCGACGGAGTCGATGAAACTGCCGCCGTGAACGTGGAACTCCGCCCGGGCCAGATGTCGCTCCATCATCCCCATCTGGTCCATAGCTCCGGCCCCAACTGCAGCACTGTCCGGCGCGTCGGGGTGGCATTCCAGTCCTACGTCGGGGCCGGGGTCCGTCCCAGCCGCGGTGAACACCATGTGCTCCCGGTCAGTCCACGGCCCGTCGATCCCTCGTTCACCGTGGTCCCCCGGCCAATCGGTGAGTGCACGGCCGAGGGACGAGCTGTGCGGACAGCAGCAAACATTGCCCTGTCCGACGTGCTGTATCACGGTGCTGCCGAGCGCCGTCCCTACTGACGTTCGAAACCGAGGGACACGTGCCCATCCACTTCACCCCTGACGAGATGCGGGATCGCAAAGAGCGGACAGCCCGGGCGATAGCAGCATCGGGTCTCGATGCCCTACTGATGTTCAAGCAGGAGTCGATGTATTGGTTGACCGGCTACGACACGTTCGGATTCTCCAGCTTCCAGTGCATGGTCATGACCGCCGACGGCCGGATTGCCCTGTTAAACCGGGCACCCGACCGGGGGACTGCCGCCTATACCTCGGACGTCACTGATGTCCGCGTCTACGTCGATGTCGACGGCATGGATCCAACGGTCGACCTCCGCGAGATGCTGACCGACCTGGGACTCGCGGACTCTCTGGTCGGCATCGAACTCGATTCCTATGGGCTGCGGGCCGTCCACTGGCGGATGTTGGAGGCCAGGCTCGACGGGTTCCTGGCCTGGACCGATGCCTCGACGCTGGTTCAGGAACTGCGACGGGTAAAGAGCCCCCAGGAGCTGGCCTATACGAGGCGAGCCGCCGAGCTGGCCGACGACGCCTGGGACATAGCCGTCGACCTGGCCGGCGTCGGGGTCTCCGAGGCCCAGATCCTGGCCGACATGCAGGGCGCCGTGCTGGGTGGCGGTGGCGACTATGCCGGCAACGAGATGATCATCGGCTCGGGACCGGGGGCACTGATGGTCAGGTACGTCACCGGCCGACGTCAGCTCGACCCGGTGGATCAGCTCACCTTGGAGTGGTGCGGGGTGGAACGCCGCTACCACGCGGCGATGATGCGGACCCTGCTGGTTGGAGAGGCTTCGCCGGAACACCGGGCCATGCATGCTGCCTGTCGCGAGGCCCTGTTGGCCTGCGAGGAGGCGGTCCGACCGGGTGCCACTCTGGGCGAGGTATTCACCGCTCATGCCCGGGTCTTGGACGGTGCCGGCTACCAGAAGCATCGCCTCAACGCCTGTGGCTACGGCATGGGTGCCGTCTACGCCCCGGTGTGGACGGACTGGCCAATGATCTATGAGGGCAACCCGCTGGCCTTCCAGCCGGGCCACGTTTTCTTTCTCCACATGATTCTGTTGGACTTCGACGCCGGCCGGGCCATGACACTGGGCCATTCGGTGGTAGTGACCGATAACGGCTGCAAGCGGCTCAGCCGCTCCGACCTGGACCTGGTCGTCTGCTAGCGGCGGGGCCGCCGTATTCAGTGGGCAGAGTTAGGGCGTGGAGGCCGGCGGCCTTCGCCTCGGCGAAGTTCTCGTGGGGAAACTCGACGGCCTCGTCAAGCACCCGTCGGCGCTCACGCCAACCAGGACCGAGCTCGTCGATCCGGGCGAGGATCTCCCCAGCGGCCGGCGGCTCAGGCCAATGGACGCTCGAGAAGTCCGGTAGGCGAGCTGCAGTGGTCATGGGGTGCCTCTCGTTTCGGGATTGATGCAGAACGAATCGACGGTGCGTCGGAGCACGTCAATGCAGCGGTCAAGCTGATCGAGGGCCACGTGCTCGTCGGGCCGGTGGGCGTCGGCGATGTCACCGGGGCCGACGATTACGGCGGGGGTAGCCAGGCGGTCGGAGTAGAGGCCGGCTTCGGTTCCGAACCCGACCGGTCCCGGTGCGCCTCGGTCGACAAGGGCCTCGACCCTGGCCACAGCCTTGATCTCTGGGTCGGTGGCTAGGGCCGGGTAGCGGATGAACTCCTCGGTGGTGGCATGGCCCCCGAAAGCTGACAGACGGGCGTCAACAGTGACCACCCGGGCCAGCAGGTCGGCCAGCACCTCGTCGGGGTCAACGTCGACGGGGTGGCGGACCTCAAACTCCATGGTGCAGGTTGGAGCCAGCACGTTGACGGCGATGCCGCCGCGGAGTGTCCCAACGTTGGCGCTGACACCATGTGACGGGTCGTTGAGGTCCTCGATGGCCACAGCGAGGGCCGCTGCCTCGTGTACGGCGCTGGGGTCGGTGGCCGCCCGGCTGGAGTGTCCGGCGGCGGCAGCCAGTTCGATCCGGCAGGCCACCTTCCCGGCGTGGGCATTGCAGAGTCGCATGCTGGTCGGTTCCCCGACCAGCACTATGTCGGGGGTGCAGGACTCGTTGGAGGCCAGGGTGTCCAGCAGGCCGTGGACGCCTACGCATCCGATCTCCTCGTCGTAACTGAGCCCCAGATGGACCGGAGCGCGGAGGCCATCCACGTCGACCGACTCCATGACGACGAGGGCGGTGGCTAGGAAGCCCTTCATGTCGGCCGACCCCCGGGCTCGAAGTTGCCCGTCTACCTCGGTGAGGACGTATGGGTCGGTCGACCATCCGGATCCGGCGGGGACAACGTCGGTGTGCCCCGATAGCAGAACGCCACCGGGGGCGTCAGGGCCGAAGCGGAGGTGCAGGTTGGCCCGACCCGCCTCGCCAGGAACCACGGTGATGGTGCCGCCGACAGCGGCGGCCCGCTCGGCGTACAGGTCGACCAAATCGAGGTTCGACGACCGGCTCTCAGTTGGGAAGGCCACCAGGTCGGCCAGAAGGTCCACGACCGTCTCAACGGTTGGGTCCGAGGCCATCACCATCTGGAAATCATTCATGGCCCTCAAAAATCCGTCAAAGCGATGTTGTCGATCTTCTGAATCCGCTGATTCTATGTTCCCTGTTCAGGGGTCACCGTCTGGACCCCGACCATCTCTAACGGGAAGGCCAGCTGATATGAGGTTCCAACTCGCTATCAACCTGGAACGACTCGACGACAGCCGTGATATGAACGAGGTGGCCCGCCACACCCTCGAGATGGTCCAGATGGCTGAGGAGGGCGGGTTCACCATCGCCTGGGCTGCCGAACACCATGCCCTCGAGATGACCATCGCCCCCAACCCCCTCCAGATCCTCACCTGGTGGGCAAGCCACACTGACCGGATCCGCCTCGGTACTGCGGTAGCCGTTGCCGCCTACTGGCACCCGGTGAACCTGGCCGGAGAGGCGGCCTTCCTCGACCTGATCAGCGGCGGTCGACTGGAGTTTGGGATCGGATCAGGTGCCTACCAACGGGAGTTCGACCGCATGTACCCCGGCCTGAAGCAGTCCGACGCCTGGCGCCATATGCAGGAGATGCTGCCTGTCCTCAAGGAATTGTGGGCCGGCGACTACGCGCACGACGGAGAGTTCTGGTCGTTCCCGACCTCCACCTCGGTGCCCAAGCCGGTGCAGAAACCCCACCCACCAATCTGGGTGGCCGCCCGCTCGCCCATAACCTTCGACTTTGCAGTGAAGAACGGCTGCAACATCCTGTCGTGGCCCATCGCCCGGCCGTTCGCCGAAGCCGAACTCTACCGGTCGCAACTCGATGCCTCACTCGCCGCCCATACCGAATGCGACACGCCTACCTGGGCCGTCATGCGCCACACCGCCGTCTACGACTCGGCTGACCAGTGGATGGTCCCCGTCGAGGCGGCCCAGCGTCAACTAAGCCAATTCGAGAACCTGTTCAAGAACCTGGGCGATGTCCACAACGGCTTCCCGAGGACCATCCCCATCGACCAAGTAGCCAACGCGGCGGACTACGAACCGGTGACTCTGAGCGAGAACCTAGTGTTCGGTACCCCCGACGAGGTAGTGGCCAAACTGCGGCGCTACCAGGAGTTAGGGGTCGACGAGTTCGTCTACTACGCCAGCCTCGGACTCGGGCTGACCGAGCAGAAGCGATCCATGGAACTCTTCTGCTCCGAAGTCATCCCCGCCTTTACCTGATGCAGGACCACGGGATCAGACGGGCCGGTCTCCGATAATGGTGACCCGCTCCATATGTCGAGTCTCCGGATAGAAGTCGTTCGTCCCAAAGTGTTGGACGGCCCGGTTGTCCCACATCACGAACGTGTCAACCTCCCACCGAATCCGGCACTGCACGCTCGGATCCATGATCGCCCGCTCCAGTCTCCTCAGGATCTCTGCGGACTCGTCGGCGTCGACACCCACCACATGCGAAGTGAACGACCGGTTGGTGTAAATCCCCCGGGCACCGGTTTCCGGGTGGGTGCGGACGACCGGATGCTCGACCGCCGGATAGGTCGCCTGCTTCTCAGCCAGTTCGTCGGTGTCAAGCCGACCGCCGAACGCTCGAGTGAAGTCGTGGACAGCCACCAGATCATCAACCCTGAACTTCCAGGTGTCGGGCAAACGATCGTAGGCAGCTGTGGCATCGGCGAAGCACGTGTCACCACCAACCGGAGGAATCTCGACAGCCCGCAAGACCGAACCCATTGACGGCGCTTCCCGCCAGGTCACGTCGGAATGCCAGAGCGACGCTGAGTAAGTGGTCTCGGCGTCGGACCTTATGGTCACGACCTCCGGGTGGTCAGTACGAGCCCGGCGGCGCACCGCGAAGGGGTGAACCTCAAGGTCACCGAACAACCGTCCGAAGGCGATGTGCTCCTCGATGGTGATGTGCTGGTCGCGCAGGACGAGAACCTTGTAGTCCAGCCAGGCCCGATGAAGCGCCTCCAGAGTCAGACCGTCGACGTCGGCCATGTCCACACCGGACACGTCGGCTCCCAGGATGGCGGTGAGTGGTCGGACGTCAAAGGCCATCTAACCAACCTCCCAGCGGACGCACACCGCCCGATCTTACGAGGCTGACAGATGGACAGGACCTGACGCTCTCACCAGAAGCGAATAGGAAGATCCCTCCGGTTGGTGGTGACACGGGTGGAATGAGCGGAGGCTGAATGGGGTGGTTGTGTCTGTGCCGATATCGGTCAAGGGGCGGTGGACCCTAGAGAAACAAGAGCCTCGTGTTCAATCGTGACCACGGGTAACCCGTCGACAGAAATCCGTACGTCGACTACGGCCCGGCTACCGCTCCGGGTATTGAACCGGTCGATGACGGTGGCCTCCACTAGCGCTGAGACACCAACAGGCGCCGCAGCGTGATGGACGATTCGGCTCCCGGTGTGGATCCATGGTCCCTCTACTAGGTGGCGGGTTATAACCCCGTTGGCCAGCGCTGGCCAAACCGACGGGTGTACAACTCCGGCATCGGCACACAGCGAAAGATCGGCCCCAGCCCGCTCCGCATAGTTGGTCCACCGGTCGACTAAGGGCTCGACATGGTCCGGAAGGCGTTCGGAGAGAGGCCGGTCCGACCAGTCCGTTCCCACGACATGAACATCACCGGGCGGACAGGTGACCAGTCGGGCCCGCAGATCGCCGGCGACCAAAGCCCGTACCTCAACCAATCCGTTGTCGACGGGTTCGGGTACACAGTCGACGAGATCACCAGCCTCCACTGGAGCCAGGAATTCCACAGTGGACGAACCCGTTGCCAGCCAGCCCTCACCCCACGCCTCAACAATCGGCCGAACCATGTATGCATGCACAGTTACCCCAGCGACCAGGGCGGCATTGAACCCGGCGGCCTGACCACCATCGTCGGTATGAATCGGGTTATCCGCATGCTCAGGGAGGTTCCGGGCCTGCACTGACCAAGCCTGAGGAGTGCCAGACATCATCCGGCTGACGACCCTAGGGCATGGCCCAGAAGAACGAAGGCCCGGCCAGTAGGACCGGACCTTTTGCTTGGTAGCGGGGGCAGGATTCGAACCTGCGACCTTCGGGTTATGAGCCCGACGAGCTACCAGACTGCTCCACCCCGCAGGCAGAAGGGTAACGGCGGGCTGGTCCGGCCCCTACCAGAGACAGGTGCTGTGGCTCCTACCCACCACCGGGGCCTAGCGTTGCTCGGAAGTCAGAGGGCTCCACGCTGATCGACGTCGACGAGCACCCGATCGTCTGGCGGTTCGTATCCAGAAGCCCCCCGGGTGCTAGACCGCAGGCTGGCACCGGGCGGAACAGGACGCCATAGAGTTCGGGCCCGTGGGGAAGGCACTGGTTATCGAACATGACGAAACCAGCCCGGTTGCAGGCGTAGGTGAACGCCTTGTCGAACACGGCTTCGAACTACATCTCTTCCGTGTATTGGATGATCCGTCCAGTCCTGTTTGCGTCAAAGAATTCCCTGATCCGACTGGTCATGACGTCGTCGTAGTGCTCGGATCCCAATGGTCGGTCTGGGACAGCGGTCCTATCAAATCGTGGATTGATCGCGAAATCGACCTGGTTCGCAACGCACACAGAGATGGCATACCTGTTCTCGGCTTGTGCTTCGGTGGCCAAGTTCTGGCCGCCGCCCTTGGTGGCGAAGTCACGCGGGCAGAACGACCAGAGATCGGTTGGCACAAAATCGATTCGGACCTGCCAGAGATCGTCTCCACAGGGCCTTGGTTTGAATGGCACCACGACCGGTTCACAGTTCCCGACGGTGCAACCGAGATCGCCCGAAGTGAGGTCTCGTCTCAGGTCTTTCGCATCGGCGAGAGCGTCGGGATCCAGTTCCACCCAGAAGTCACCGCGGACATAGTTGCTAGTTGGACCCTCGAAGGCCGAGAGGAACTGGAAGACCTCGGTATCGATCCGGCGTCACTGATCTCTGAATCAGTCGGCCACCAGGTGGAATCCCGCCGAAGGGCAGACCGCCTAGTCGACTGGTTCCTCCACTGAGCCACGACGCCATGGACCGAAGGCAGGAAACACCACCCGGCGTCCAGATAATTGGACAATGACATCTGGGCAGAGCGGATCCCCCATGCCAAGTTCGCGACACTACGTGCCACGCGCTCCTGTTGCGTGGTTCGACGGGCCGAACGGCGGGTGGACTGTCCAAAATTGGAACTGTCGGGAATAGAAATTTGGAAGGAAGTCTCATGGAGATTGCGAACGTGGAAGGACGAGGATCGCTGATCATCGACGGTCGAGTTGTTGACATCGAGTCAGCCACGGCCGGGAGGATTTCTAGCGATCCCATGGAACTCGTCGACCTCAGGAACCATTCCCTGCTAGCCGAAGTCCAACCGGATGCCGGGTCTTCCGAGCTAATCGAGTCCAGTCTGGGTCCTCCGGTTCCGAGACCGGGAAAGGTCATCGCGATCGCAATCAACTACCGGAGCCATGCCGAGGAGTCCAACAAAGCCATTCCGACCGAGCCGCACGTGATGGCCAAGTTCCCCACCTGTATCACGGGCCCACAGGACGACGTGTTCATGCATGACCTGAAGATGGTCGACTACGAGGCAGAGCTCGTGCTTGCCATTGGTCGGGCCGGCGTTCGAATATCGAGAGCCTCGGCCTGGGAACACATTGCCGGACTAATGGTCGGCAACGATGTGAGTGACCGAAATGAGCAGTTTCGACCGCCTATCAAGCAGTTCTCTATGGCAAAGAGTTACGACCGGTTTGGGCCCACCGGTCCAGTTCTCGTGACATCGGATGACCTTCCTAGTCGTGACGACCTCGAGATCTCTTTGAAAGTCGATGGCGAGTTGCGCCAGCAAGCAAGAACCAGCGACTTCATTTTTCCCGTGCCGGTCTTAGTCGAGTGGCTCTCTCGATATGTCACTCTCGAAGTGGGTGACTTGATCTTCACGGGAACGACTGGTGGCGTCGGTGATTCGATGGACCCACCTACCTACCTGCGGGACGGTCAGGTCGTAGAGGCCTCTATTGAGAAGATCGGCACGATCCGTAACAGGTTTGTTGCTGGGAGTCTTCCATGATCATCGTGACCGGTGGAGATCGAGACAGCAGTTATGGCGGATTGTTCACCGGACACGTCGAACTTGAGATGCTCCACACCACACCAGGTGACCTAGACCCCGATACTGCCCTGGTCCACTTCCATTCGGGAGCGGTGACCAACTGGCACCATCATCCTGCTGAACAACTGCTCTTCGTCGTGTCTGACAGGCCCTGCCGGAGGTCCCTATGAGCAAACACCACCTAATGGTCATCGGCGCCAACCGAGTTGACTCTGCCGAAGCCACTGAGGTCCTGTCCCCCTACGACGGTCGCGTTCTGGGCACCGTGCCCACCGGTACCGCTGAACACATAGATGCCTCGGTGGCCGCAGCGAAAGCCGCTCTAGCTGGAGGACCTCCCCCCACCCACGAGCGCGCCTCCATCCTGGACCGCCTAGCCGAAGCACTGACCGCCCGCCAGGAAGAATTCGCCCAGAGCATCTCCGCCGAAGCAGCCAAGCCAATTTCCACGGCTCGCGTCGAGGCCTCCAGGGCTGTCGACACCGCACGCTTCTCGGCGGCGGTGGCCCGCACCATGGTCAGCGAGGCGCTGACCCCAGACGCCAGCTCGGCTGGCGTAGCCAAGACGGCCTTCGTTAAGAAAGTCCCAATCGGAGTGGTCGGGGCCATCACGCCGTTCAACTTCCCCCTCAACCTGGTGTGTCACAAGGTGGCCCCGGCCATCGCTGCTGGCTGTCCGGTAGTACTCAAGCCGGCCTCGGCCACACCGCTGACCGCCATCAGACTGGCCGAGGTGCTACTCGACGAGTGTGGCCTTCTGCCCGGCTGGATAAACGTGGTGACCTGCCCCGGTCGTACCGCAACCCACCTGGTCGAACACGACGATGTCGCCATGATCACTTTCACCGGCTCACCACCGGTCGGCTGGAACATTCGAGCGACTGCTCCCCGCAAGAAGGTGTCCCTCGAACTGGGCAACAACTCACCCATCGTCGTCGAACCGGACGTCGACCCTCTTGTCGCCGCAGCCAAGTTGAAGATTGCGGCGTTCGGCTACGCCGGCCAAACCTGCATATCCACCCAACGTGTCTACGTCCACGAGTCCATCGCCACCGCGTTCACAGAGGCCATGGCCGACCAAGCACGAAGCCTCTCCGTGGGCGATCCGAACGATCCGACCACTGACGTTTCTTCACTGATCGACCCCGGGGAAACCGAACGGGTTGCCTCCTGGGTCGATGAAGCCACCGCCGCTGGGGCCACCCTGGTATGCGGCGGCACTGTGGTCGAAGGAGTTCTAGCCCCCACAGTCCTGGCCGACGTCACCGACGACATGAAGGTCTCCTGCGTTGAGGTGTTCGGTCCGGTAGTCGGCATAGCGACCTACACCGACTACGAAGACGCCCTGACCCGAGCAAATGCCAGCGACTACGGACTCCAAGCTGCGGTATTCACCAACGACGTCGGCAAGGCCCTTCGGGCTGCCGAGGTCCTGGACTTCGGCGGAGTGCTCATCAACGAGTCACCGTCATGGCGGGCCGACCACTTGCCCTACGGAGGAATCCGCGACTCGGGTAACACCCGTGAGGGCCCCGCCTACGCGGTCCGCGAGATGACCGAGGACCGCCTCATCGTCATCCAGGCCTGACCACTCTCGATGAACTAGCAGGNCTCCCATCCCTCAACAGCAAGGTCAAGGACCGATTTGTTCGGCCACTCGGGCCNTTGGTGGTGACGGTTAGGTCCCNAGCCGAGTCCGAACNGCCCACAGTTCCGGGAAGTACCGGTGTCCGGTCGTCTGCTGCAGCCAGCCGACACCATCCGAACCNCCGGTGCCCGGCTTGTGCCCNATGATGCGTGCCACGAGGACGAAGTGTCGCCATCGGTACTGAGCCATCTGGTCATCGAGAGCGATGAGGGCTTCACCAAGCCGGTAGAGGTCGCCATCAGATTCCCGCTGTTCGTAGACGTCAAACCAAGCCTGCTCGACGCACTCCCGCGGCTGGTAAGGCTCCGACCACTCCCGATCCAGGACCTCACCGGAAACCTCGTAACCGCGGTCGTGTAGGAGAGCGATGACCTCGTCGTAGAAGCTCGGTGTTTCCAGGGCCTCCTCCATGTACGGCCAGACATGCGGAACATTCCGGTGGGCACCGGCTAGACGACGGTCCTTGTTCCCCAAGATGAACTCGACGTGGCGGTACATGAACGAGAGTTGCCCGGAGGCTTGGTCTAGGTGGTCGCGAAACTGGTTAAAGCCCTCGGCCGAGATGGTGGCCACTACGTCCCATGCGGAAGTAAGGAGTCGCGCGACCTCCCGGCTCCGGTCGAGAACGATCAGGGCGTCGTCCACCGAACCCTCCCGGACCAGGTGTCGGGCATTGTGTAGTTCGAAGTGCAACGACTTGAAAAGCAACTCCTTGACCTGGCCCATGATGAAGAAGCACATCTCGTCGTAGGCCTCGCTGCGCGGGTGCTGGAGCGACAGGAGAAGGTCGACGCTCTGGTAATCGATGTACGGATTGCTCGTCGCGGCAAAGTCGACCAGAGGGCTGCCACCGGTTCCTTTTGCCACCTCGGCGCGGCTGACATCGGTCCCTATTCCCATTGGCCGAGGATCCGTGCTGGCGCGAACCCCTGTGGGGTCGACCACCATCGGTATCTGTGGCTTGAATGCGGGCATCCACCATCTCCATCGCCCGTCGGGTCCCACCCGTCAGACCTAGAGGACCGACAGTACCCGGCGAGTGATGTCCGCTGTGGGGTCAGCTAGGTCGAGCACCACGTCAAAGTGGTTTCGTGCCGGCACTTCGAGGACGGTGCAGGTCGTGCCAGCCTGCGTCAGGTCGTTGGCGAACTCCCAACTCTGGGCTTTGAATTCCGTTGTCTCGACCTCCCCCCAGCAGACAAGGCTCCGGGGGAAACCGTCGAGAGCAACACGCGTCGGACTCATTGACTCCACCTCAGCATCGGTGAGTCCTAGTGGAATATCAATGGAGGTACCGGCCAGTGGGGCGAGATCGTAGATCCCCGATACCAGCACCGCGGCACGGACAAGGTCGACGGGTAGGCCGGCCGCCCGCTGCCACCCGGGTAGGGCCACCATCGCTGCGAGATGTGCTCCAGCCGAGTTGCCCGACACGACGATCCGGCGTGGATCGATGCCAAGTTCGTCAGCCTGTTGGTGGAGCCACCCGACAGCTTGACGGCACTCATCGACGATCTCCGTAATCGACGCGTCTGGTGCAAGCGTGTAGTCGACGGCGGCCAGGGCGGCCCCGGCACCCACGAGTGCGGGAGCGGCGAACGACGACTCGTCTTTTGAGAGTTCCTGCCAGTAGCCGCCGTGGAAAAACACCAAGACTGGTATGGCGTGACCAGTGACATCCTGGGGTGTGAACAGGTCCAGGCGGTGGCTCGGTGCCGGACCGTACGCATATTCACGCCATGCCTGGATTCGTGACCGAGCCTCAGCACTCATCGTCCGGTAGCGGGCTATGAACGGTCCGTAGTCACCACCGATGCAAGAACTTGGCGAGTAGGCCTCCTCCCGTTCATCCAAGTCCATCGACCGCCAGCGGGCGCCGGACGTTAGTACCCCGGGTTTTCCACGTAATCCCTGCCGCCTCTTGAGGGCCCGGTATAGAGGCCATAGAAGGCGTCCACGATGGCTGCGCCGCCGACCACCTAGAGCGGGATACTCGTTCAACTCAGCCTCGGGGCCCCGGTCACCGAGATCCATTCGGCCACACTATTGGTCCCCTAGAGATCTCACCGGCGCCTCCGCCGGGTCGAGTCAGACGATGGTGGGGTAGCCCATGGCCGCGGCCAGGTGGTCAACGATGGTCCGGTAGTCCAACGTAGGTCGGATCCGGTAATCGTAGAGGTGGAGCGATTCCCGGTCGGCAGAGGGGCTACGGTCGGCCCGTCATTGGAACAGTCCGAGCACCCATGGGAGCACCTATGCGCAACGACGCGCAGTGCGTGATCATCGGCGGCGGCGCCATGGGGGTCGGTCTGCTGTACCACCTAGCCCACGAGGGCTGGACTGACACCCTGCTTATTGAGAAAGGTGAGCTCACCTCCGGGTCCACCTGGCACGCTGCCGGCCTCGTCCCTCACTTCATCGGCAGCCTCAATATGGCCAGGGTCCATGCCTACGGCGCTGAGCTCTACACGAAGCTTGAGTCCGAGACCGGCATGGCCACCGGTTGGCACGGCTGTGGGGCCATCCGCCTGGCCGTCAACCACGAGCAGGCCGAGTGGTATCGGTACGTCCAGGGGATGCTTGACCAGATCGGCATCGAGTCTCATCTCATCGGCCACGACGACATCCGCCAGAAGGCCCCCCTCATGGAATCGATCGACGACGTCGTTCTCGGCTTCTGGACCCCGGACGACGGCTGGTCCGACCCCACCGGCTCCACCAACGCTATGGCTACCGGGGCCCGCCAACTGGGCGCTGAGATCGCCCGTCACACCTTGGTCACCGGCGTGTCCCAACTGTCCGACGGCCGTTGGCGGGTCACCACCGACAAGGGTGAGGTCACCTGCGACCACGTCGTCAACGCTGCCGGCCATTACGCCCCCCAGGTTGGTGCTATGTCGGGCATTGATGTCCCGATCATCTCGATGATCCACCAGTACCTGATCACCGAGCCACTGGACGCCATGAAGGCCTGCGCGGTCGAAATGCCTGTTATCCGCGACCCCCGCTCGTCGTGCTACTACCGACGTGAGATCGACGGCCTACTTATCGGCCCTTACGAGACACGCGACTCCATCACCTACGGGGTCGAAGGAATCGATTGGAACCTCCACTTCCATCTCACCCCGCCCGACCTCGACCAGTTAGCCCCGTGGTTGGAGGTGTCAGCCGAGCGGTTCCCGGTGTTCGCCGAGGCCGGCATCAAGCAGGTGGTCAGCGGCCCCATCACCCACACCCCGGATGGCGGCTACCTCATGGGCCCGGCCGCCGGACACCGTAACTACTGGTTCTGCGCCGGCGCGTCGATCGGCATCACCCAAGGGCCGGGCGCTGGGAAGTACCTCGCCCAGTGGATGGTCCACGGCCAGACCGAGATCAACGTGCGCGAAATGGACCCCCGCCGGTTCGGCCCGTGGTCTGACCTGCAGTACACGATCGACAAGTCCATCGACGAGTACCACGAGATGTACCAGGTACGCATGCCCGGCGAGTACCGGTCGGCCGGACGGCCCCTGAAGCGCACCCCCATCGCAGAGAGGCTTGACGCCCTCGGAGCTCAGTGGCAAGACGTCTGGGGCTGGGAGCGCCCCCGCTACTACGGCGACCCCGAGGAATACTCGTGGCGCCGCTCCAACGCCCATGACATCGTTGGCACTGAGTGTCGCCGTGTGCGTGACCGTGTCGGAATCGCCGACCTCACTGCCTTTGCCAAGTTTTCGGTGTCCGGCCCCAACGCCGAGAACCTGCTCGAACGGCTCTCAGCCAACCGGCTCCCAATGCGACAGGGGGGCATACGCCTCGTCCACATGCTCACCGAGTTGGGCGGGATCGAGTGCGAGATGACCGTCACTCGTATGGCCAGCGAGAAGTTCTACCTCAACTCGGCCATCGCCGGCACCACACACGATCGGGACTGGCTGGAACAACACGTGCTGCCCGACGAGGACGTAACCATCGAGGACTGGACCGATCAAATAGGGATCCTGGCCGTCACCGGCCCCCGGGCCCGCGACGTCCTCGGCGCCTGCACCGACACTGACCTGTCCAACGAAGCGTGGCCTTGGCTGACCTGCCAACGGGTCACCGTGGCCGGTGTGTCGGGCATCGTCCTCCGGGTTAGCTACGTCGGTGAACTGGGCTGGGAGATCCACCACCCCATCGGCGAAATGCCCCAGTTGTACGACGCCCTGGTGGCCGCCGGCGAACCTCACGGGATGGTCCACTTCGGCTCGTCGGCCATGAACGTCCTGCGGCTCGAAAAGGCTTACAAGGCATGGGGAGGCGAACTCACTACTGAGATCACGCCCATCGAGGCCCGCCTCGAACGCTTCGTCGATCTGGACTCCGGCCGGGATTTCCTCGGCCGGGACGCCACGCTGGCTCGCCGAGAAGCCGGTGGTCCCGACGGCACGAACCTCGACATGGTCCTCGTCTACTGCGAAGTCGACGTCACCGACTCCGATTGCCGGGGCAACGAGCCGTGCTACGACCCTTCAGGTGACGGCAAGCTCTGCATAGGCGTCACCACCGGCGGCACGTGGGGGCACACCGTCGGGAAGTCCCTGGCTTTTGCCTACGTAGATCCGGCCTTTGAGGCCCCCGGCTCACAGTTTGAGGTCGCTCTGTTCGGTGAGCGCCACACGGCCATCGTGTTGGCCGAGGCGGCCCACGATCCGGCCAACGAACGAGTGCGAGCATGAGCGCTTCCGGAAAGCGCGCCGGCCGGGCCGGCGGACGAGCCGCTCGGGTAGCAGCACGGGCCGCTGGCCTCGCTGACGACGAGAAAGCGGTCCGGCCCGGATTGTCAGGCGGCGCCTACAAGCCACTCACTGACTCAGAATGCCGCACCGTCTACGACACAGCGCTCACCTTGCTCGACGAGTTCGGTATGGGGACGCCTATCCCCGAGTTCATCGAGGTCGTCGTCCCGGCCGGAGGCTGGGTCGATGAGGAAGAGCGCCTTCATTTCCCGCGCTCGCTGGTCGAGGACGCCGTGGATATGGCGGCCAAGTCGTTTACTTGGCACGGATTTGACGACGATCGCTCCATCGAAGTGGGCGGCGATCGGGTCCACTTCGGCACGGCGGGAGCTGCTGTGTCGGTCTACGAGCACGAGACAAGGAAGCATCGTCCGTCCGAACTTCAGGACGTCTACGACGTAGCCCGTCTCGTCGACACCCTCGAACACGTCCACTTCCACGTCCGCACGCTGGTAGCTCGTGACATGGTCGAGGCCCGCGACCTCGACGTGAACACCGCCTACGCGGTGGCTATGGGCACCACCAAACCCATAGGCACCTCATTCTTCCAGCCCGAGCACGTACATGAAGTTGTCGACATGTTCGACGAGATGCTCGGTGGACAGTCCGGGTCGTTCGCCAAGCGCCCGTTCTGTGTGGCCAACAACACCTTTGTGGTGCCGCCATTGCGCTATGCCGAGGACGCCGTACGGTCCATGGTGGCCCAAGTCCGCACCGGTATGCCCATCAATCTGCTGTCGGCCGGCCAGGCTGGCGCCACCTCGCCTGCCGCCCTAGCGGGCTCACTGGCCCAAGCCCTCGCCGAATGCCTGTCCGCCCTGACCTGTGTCAACCTGATGAACCCCGGCCATCCATGCGTGATGGGACTGTGGCCTTTCGTGTCCGACCTCCGTACCGGCGCTATGAGCGGGGGTTCAGGTGAGGAAGCGGTGCTGAACGCAGCAGCAGCCCAAGTCACCAACTGGCTCGGCCTCCCGTCCGGGGTGGCCGCTGGCATGGCCGACTCCAAGATGCCCGACAATCAAGCTGGCCACGAAAAGGGACTCACCGTCGCCCTGGCCGGCCACGCCGGGGCCAACCTCGTCTACGAATCGGCCGGGATGCTGGCCAGCATCCTGGCCTGTTCATACGAAGCCCTGGTGATCGACAACGACATGCTGGGCGCCATCAACCGGACCGTCCGAGGCATCGAAATCACACCAGACAAACTCTCCGTCGAAACCATCCGGTCAGTCATCCACGGCGACGGCCACTTCCTGGGCCAGGACCAAACGCTTTCCATCATGCAGTCCGAGTACATCTACCCAGAGGTCGGAAACCGGCTCAGCCCGGACGACTGGTTCGACGCCGGTGCCTCATCGGTCGACGAGCGGGCCCGGCTACTGGCCCGCGAGGTGTTATCCGGCCATTTCCCGACCCACATCCCCCCTGACGTAGACACCCGGATCCGCGAACGGTTCGATATCCGACTCCCCGCCGAGGAACTCACCCGCTCCAGCCGCTGGGGCTAAGCCCGGCTAGGAAGCCTCTCCGGCACCGGATCCACTGTGACAGGCTCAACCTCGTGGACACACCGAGCTCTCTCGAACTAATCGGACGCCTGGGCCTAGCACTAGCCGCTCGGAGCGGTCCTCGGTTTGGAACGCGAGACCCGTCACAAAACGGCCGGACCGTGTACCCACTCCCTAGTCGGCACCGACCACGCGCCCGGATCGGGTGACTGAACCGGCACTCAACTTGCGAAGAAGCCGGCCGGACCGTTGGGGTCCACGAGACCACCCAGCCATGACCAAGGAATCTGAACTCCGGGGGTGCCCAGTGCTCCCGGTCCCACCTGGTGGCGCTCGAATCGAAGGATCAGGGCGTTCGCCGAGATACCGAAAACGGCGAACGCTTCGGGCTCCGACATCAGGCCCGGTCCCCTTACCTGCGAGGTGTCGGAACCCTCGGACCCCCATAGAACTCCCTCACCGAATTGGGACGCCAGATCCCGTTCAGCCAGGATCGTCACCGTCTCAATCCACGGACTCTCGGGTAGAAACAGATCCCCGATTGAAAGGGTCCTTCCAGTCACTAGGTCCACCAGCGCCGAGCCCACGAACTCGACCGGACGAGCCGCTCCGGCTACCACCGACTCGAAGTCGTACACCACGCTGACCACCCGGTTGTCAAGGTGATGGACCACCGCCCCTCCGGTTAGGCGGCTCGACTCGCCCGTCCTCCCGGAGGCGGGCAACTCCTCCTCCAGCCCACCGACCTCGTCACCAAACCGCGCTATCTCAGCCAGGATCGGCTGGCGGAGTGCCACGTTTACCGGGTCACCGGGCCACAGCCCACCCAGTTGCGGATAAGACACGTCGTAGCGGGCCCGAACCCCGACTACCTCCGAGGCGACCTCTAGGACTACCGATCCGACCGTCGGGTCGGCAACTACCCGAGCCCGCTCCCCAGACACCGTTAGGCCTGACACCAAGTCTCCCCCTCGGTCTAGCGCCCCACCCGGTAGACGGGTGGACGCAGGGCTGTGCCCGATCCCGTTGGCCACCATGTCCCGACCATCGTGCCCGGCGCACCCGACGGCGACGGTGCCGAGCAGCCCGATGACAACTACGGCTGTCGAACACCACCCACGGCCGGATCGGCGACCGGGCTCTGGATGCCGGATCGATTCCACGGCGGGGAGGGTAACCACGACCGGGGTCTAGGCCCGGAGCACAACAAACGCCCTGGGGTGCCGAACCGCCGCATCGACCCGTGGATACAGTCGGCCCATGTCCCTCCGTCGCTCCCGAACCCGTGCCGAGCTTTCGACCACCGACCAGACCCTGCTCGACATGGTGAACGCGATACGCGACCTGACCGAGAGGATTGACATCGTCGAGCACGACTTTCGCTCTCTGGGTATGGTCACCGTCGGCGACCAGGATCAAGCCAGTGACGTCATGGACCTTCGGCTCCAGGTGGCCCGCCTCTCTGCCGAGTTATCACGGGCCACCGTCGAACTCAATGCCCGCATCGCCGAGGTGGCCCACAGCACCGGCGTAGCCCTGAGCGATGAGGCCGTCGCGCTGATCCCCACTCCCGACCTGGCCGGCGACGAGTCGTTCACCGACCTCACCGCCGACTCTCCGGCTCGGGTCCGCACTGGCTCAAATCCCACCTCGGGTGCTGACTCGTCGCAGCGAACCAGCGGCTGGCAACCCATCGACTGATCACCCGTCCGATCGGCCGTTGCCTCATCGATTGGGCCTATTCGTCGGAGACTGACCCCTCCAGGACCTCCAGCAGGTCCTGGATCTGGGCTTGGATCCGTCCGAACTCCAACCAGTCGGCAGGATCCTGGGACAACGCCCGGGCCGAGGCCTGCTGCAAGTCGACCAACTCAGTCAGGAGAACGTCCACGTCCTCCGAGAGGTTGCCCTCCAGCGACGACCCTCCGTCGGAACTGGTGACGACTTCATCCGATCCACCGTCCGTAGCGGGTTCCGGATCAACCTCACCTTCCGAGGTCTTCACCCCGGTGCTGATCCCGGCGAACAGGTCGTTCAGGCGAGACCCAGTGAGATCCTCCAACGCTTCCTGCAGTGAGTTGGCCATCACGACCCTCTCACCGACAGCGACAATGACGCGCTCCAACTCCGGTACCGTGGAATCCCCCTCGGCCTGCACGTACAGCGGTCGAACGTAAAGGATCGAGTCTTCGATCGGCACAAGCAGCAACTCGCCGAACAGCACCGACGACCCCCGCTGACTGAGCAGCGTCTGAAGGCTGGCTACCTCCTCATCGTTACGTATCCGCTCCTCGGCCAGAGCTGGCCCATCAAAGTTTGAAGACGGGGGTCGGTAAACGACTAACTCGCCGT
Source organism: Acidimicrobiaceae bacterium (assembly GCA_002717365.1). GTDB lineage: Bacteria > Actinomycetota > Acidimicrobiia > Acidimicrobiales > MedAcidi-G1 > UBA9410. The sequence continues at coordinate 113,079 of PBDJ01000029.1, forward strand.
AATGGTCGCCGTCGCTACGACCAACCATGTAGGCAGCCAGTTCCTTACGGGCGTCGTCTTCGTCAAGGGGTACGTAGGCCCGCATAATCACGAACTCGGTCTGGTCGCTCCCGGGAAGGTCGATCATTGCCCGATAAGGCGCCATCCGCATGTGTCGGGTCCCGACCTTGAAGCCCTGGTCGTCCACCACGGTCAGGTTGGCCGCCCCCTCACCAGTCCGTCCCGGGTCCTGAGACACCGCCCACTCCGATGCCCGCTGGTAGAAGTTCTCGGTGTCGTCGACGTGGTAGCGGCCCCACAGCTCAGTTTGGACCCGGAAGAGATCCTCTGCGTACCGCAGGTGGTCGACAAGGGCAGGGGGCATCTCCGACGCTGGAGTGAACAGGCCCTCGAATGCGGAGTCGTAGGCGGACACCAGAGGATCCTCGGGATCCACGATGTAAAAGATGACCTCACCGGTGAAGGCATCAACGGTGGCCTTCACCGAGTTCCTGACGTAGTTGAGTTGATGCCGGAGACCGCTGGACCTCGGCAAGTTCGACGTTAAGGCCGGCTGGGAGTACGGGAACCGGTCGGTGGTCGTATAGCCGTCCACTACGTAGATAATCCGGCCGTCCACCAAGACCGGATACGGGTCAGCATCGAAGTGGAGGAAGGGGGCCAGCTTCTCGACCCGTTCGCGCACGTCGCGCACATAGAACACCCGGGAGTCCCCGGTGATGAAGTTGGAGATCAGCGGCTCCAACTGGCCGAACCGTAGGGCGAACGCCGCCCGACGGAACACCGAACCCATGGAAACGCCACCCTCGCCGCCAATGTCGGCGTACCGGACGGTCCGCGTCTCCTGGTTCTCGTCGGTGTAATCCACCTCGTCACGGCTAGCCCCAACCACCGCATACCCGCCGAGGCCCTCACCTACGTACAACTGGGGCCGATCTAGTACCACCTCCACCGACGGATCGATGGATACCGGTAGATCCCCGACCAGAAAGTCTGGGTCGCCCGAGCCCTTCACGCGACTCACTGGAGCCATGGCCACCCCGTAGCCGTGGGTGAACGCCACGTGCTGGTTCTCCCAGGACCGGGTCTCATTCAACTCCAGCTCTCGGGTCCCAAGCAGGACCTGAGTCGTCTCTCCACCGATGGTGTACCGGTCGGTGTCCATCTCGTCAGCGAAGGTGTAGAACTCGCGCTCCCCCTGGAGGCGGTCAAAAGTCCCCTGGACAACCAATGGGTCCAATGTGCGGATATTGCGAACTGTGCCCCTATGGGCCCGCAGGTCAGCTGCCGTCACTTCATTATCGAAATCGGTGAGCTGCATTTCGGTGATGCTGTCCAGGCCGAAGGCCGACCGTGTCGCTTCAATATTACGACCGATGTATGGCGCCTCTTTCTCCGACTCGGCTGGCTCCACCCGGAGGTTTTGAATAACCGCCGGGTAGATGTTGCCCATCACCAGAGCGACGAACGCCCATAGCCCGATAGCCAGAGTGGGAAGCACCCAACCGCGGCGGCGGATGTTCACAATCAGCAGGACCATGGCGAAGAGGGAGATCAGGATCAGTAGCTGAATCGCCGGCAGCTGAGCCTTCACATCGGTGTAGGTAGCCCCCACCACGGCCCCCCGGTCCGAGGTGGTTAATTCAAACCGGGCCAACCAGTAGTCGCCGGCTCGTACCAAGGCGATCAGAGCCAAGAGCACCGACAGGTGGGCCTTGACCAGGGGTTGGACTCGTTCTCCGGCAGTCTGCAGACGGATCCCGCCGTTGATGTAGTGCAGGATCGTGGTCACCACCAACGTCACGATCAGTGTGGCGAACAGCCAGCCCACCACGAAACTCAGGAACGGCAGGCGGAACACATAGAAGCCGACGTCTCGGCCGAACTGGGCATCGGTGATACCGAAGTCCACCCCGTTGGTAAACAACAGCCACTCTTCCCACCGGCCCGATACGCCCAGTCCAGCGACGAGGGCAAACAGGCCCGATAGGACGAGGCGAACTAGCCCCCGCCGTCGTCCCACCATTAGGTGGTAGCCGCGTAGCAGATCTTCCTCTGGTCCGGGCGGCCTGACGCGGGGAGCCAAGCGGTCGGCCACCGTCAGGTTTCCGTACAGCATCCCGAAGAACAGCAGAGTGAACAGGGCTACCAATACGACCTGGGCGCTCAGGACTGAGACAAAAACATTCTCGTGACCCAGGGTGTCAAACCACAGGTAGTCGGTCCAGAAGCCGGCGATTCCCCGTAAGGAGAGCAAAAGAACGAAGAATGCCGCCACGACTCCGCCGACTATCAGGCGGACCTTGCGCGACCCCCTAGGTGGACGCCGGCGACGAAGAGAGAAGGGGCGCGGTCCGGGTGGTGGGGCATCTTCAGGGCGCATACAGGGAGCCTACGGCCGACACACCGATCTAGAACCACGGAGCTGGATCTTCCATGCCCCCGGAATGTGTTGTGAAAGCCTCACGGAAGCGCCAGGTCAGTGGTGTGGCCCCCATAGCGGGCCAAAACGTCCAAGGCGTCTGCCAGATTGTCAACCCCCTCGACAACAAGGTCCCCGGCGTGATGTCGGGCCTCGGCCAACTCACCCGTCGGCACTAGGAATAGGTCGATCCCCGCTTCCCGGGCCGTCACTACCTTCTGGATGATCCCACCGATCGGCCCCACGTTGCCGTCAATGTCGATGGTCCCCGTCGACGCCACCCGTAGGCCCCCGGTCAACTCGCCGGGCGTCACCAAGTCCAGGATGGATAGGGCAAGGGACAGCCCGGCCGAATTACCACCCACCCGTCCGGTGTTCACCCGCACGTCGATGGGGAGACCCTCCACGTCCTCCCACCGAGTCTGGGGAACCACCCCCAGGAAGCCCACCGATGGGTCGTCCTCACGAGCCCCTAGAACAACCCTGACTATCCGGGACCGTCCGCCCCGGACCGGCTCCACTTCCAGAGTCACCACGTCCCCGGGGTGATATGTCCCGAGGATCGCCACAAGGTCGAGGACCACCCGGATTGGCTCGCCGTCCACGGCCACGATCACGTCGTCTGTAGTCAGCAGCCCGACGGACGGTCCTGTTACCTGAGCCAGGCCTACTCCGGTGGCCTCGTATGGGTCTATCCCCAGATAGCGGAGGGCGGCGGCCACCGCCGCCGACTTGGATACCCGCATCAGGTCCAGGTTGAAAGCCCTGTTCTCGTCGCGGGTCCGATCACCGAGGACCAGGTCTTCCTCGAGCAGGGTCAACGACCCCCTGATCCGAGCCTCCAGGTATTCCCAGCCGTTGACCGTGGAGTCCTGTTGGACCGTCGTGAAGTACACCTCACCAACCGGCTCGAACCGCTGGCCCTTGGTAACTACCACTCGGTCACTGAGTGACCGGACGGACCCGGGACTGAACACAAAGTAGGGCAGCTGCACGAATGACAAAATCAGAACAGCGGCCGCCCCGAGGAGAACCAGGGATCCGACCAGTATCCGTGGGCGCCGTGCACCGCCCCTGTCCACGGGGTCCTCCACGGGTAGGTTTCTCGTCGTGGAGTTGCCGTTTCCGCCGCTTGACGGATCGATCCCGACGTCGGTGTTCGTGTCCTGGTTGTTGATGATGCTGTTCCTGGGCGCCGTCTACTACGGGGCGATCTGCCGGTTCTCGCCGACAGTGACCCAGCCTGCCACGGACCCGACACGATCGAACATCGGACTTCGGCATAGCTATGGCCTCCCCAACCGATCCACGGTCCGCCTCCTGCTGACCCGCCGGTCACAGATCCCGCCCTCGGGGGACCTCGAGTTTGCTGTGGACAGACCGTGGAGTCCTGGAGCCCGCCTAGGCATCTGGTTCCAACCGCCCCGACGGGTGATCACCGGCCGTCAAGCTCACATCCGCTGGTGGCATCGGCTTCGTTCGCTGGTCCTATTGACCGTCTTCGTGGTGGTCGCCGGGGTAGCTGTCGCCACAGCTATCGGACTCGTGGTGTTCCTTTCCGGGTTTCTCCTAGAACAGGCCATCGGCTGACCGTGTCCTCAGCCGATCCGGACAACGGCATCCCGAGTGGCCGCCACGTCCACCAGGGAACCGCCCCCGATGCAGAGGTAGCGGACCGGCGACGCCGGGCCGTCCTAGCCGGTTACCACGGAGACCCTGCCGGAGCCCGCACCCTGCTGTTCGATCCGGAGCCTGTGGTCCGGGCGGCCGCCCTGGGCGCCCTCCACCGCATGGCGGGGGACCGGACGATCGACGGCCTCAGCGATCTCGAGCTGGCCAACGGCCTCACGGATTCCGATCCTGCAGTTCGGCGACGGGCTCTTGAGGTCCTTGCTGGGTGGGATTCCGCCAGCGACGTCCACTGGAAGGCTCTGGTGGCCCTACTCGCTGACGACGACCAGTCGGTAGTCGAAGTGGCCTGCTGGACAGCCGGCGAACACCCGGAGTGGTCTGACCATACGGTCGGCCCTCTCTCCGCCGTTGCCGGGACGTCCAAACCGAACAACGGCCACGACGATTATCTGTGTCGCGAGGCCGCGGTGGCCGCCCTTGGAGCTGTTGGACACGCGGGCGGGCGGGCATCCGTCCTAGCCGGGCTCTCAGATCGTCCGGCCGTAAGGCGACGCGCTGTCCTAGCCCTGGCCTCCTTCGAAGGGGAAGATGTGGAGGCTGCCCTTCGGTCCGCCCTCACCGATCGAGACTGGCAGGTTCGGCAGGCCGCTGAGGACCTCCTGGGCGTCGAGCCGGAAGGGTCACCGACCCAGAATTCCTAGCGGCGGCCCTCCATGAACATGGCCCTCATCGCTTCGAATGACTCGATGCACTGGCCGGCCCCCATCACCACGCACTCCATCGGCGTGGCTACCGGGACCACTGGAACGCCGGTCTCGTCCGACAGACGGATGTCGAGGCCCTGCAGAAGACTCCCACCTCCTACTAGGCAGATGCCCTGAGCCAGTAGGTCCTGAGCCAATTCGGCCGGTGCCTGGGCCAGGCAGGCCACCACCGACTCCACCATGGCCGACACCGGCTCGTCGATGGCTACGCGAATTTCCGCCGGTGTCAAGATCACTGTCTTGGGAAGGCCGCTCATGAGCTCACGACCCTTCCCCTCGGCTCGCCCCTCGTCCGGGGTGGGAGCGGCCGAACCGATGTGCCATTTGATCTCCTCGGCGGTGCGCTCACCTATGGCCAGCCCGTACTCACGGCGTACGTAGTCCTTGATAGCGGCATCGATGTCGAAGGAGCCGACCCGAACCGCCTCGAGAGCCACTACGCCCCCTAGCGAGAGCAACGCCGACTCCGAGGTTCCTCCACCTATATCGACCACCATGTTCCCCACCGGCTCACTGATCGGGAGGTTGGCACCAATGGCCGCCGCCATCGGCTGTTCGATCAGCTGCGCATCAGCGGCCCCGGCTTTTCGGGCCGCCTCGGTCACTGCCCGACGCTCCACGGCAGTGATGGCCGAGGGCACACAGACCAGCACCTTGGGACGGTTAAAGCGGCTCACACCAACCCGTTCCAGTAGTAGGCGGACCATCCGCTGGGTGACGTCGAACTCGGTAATAGCCCCCTTTCGCAGCGGCCGCTTGGCCACCACGTGCTCCGGGGTCCGTCCGATCATGTGCCAGGCCTCGTCGCCCATGGCTAGGACGTCACCCGTCCGCTCGTTGATGGCGATTACCGATGGCTCAGCCAGCACCACCCCCTCCCCGCGTGCGTAGACCAACGTGTTGGCCGTCCCAAGGTCGATCGCCAAGTCCCGTGCCACGAAGGGCTCCTAGCCGTCCCGCTGATCCTCGAGCCGACCCGGCTGGGCGTCCCAATCCTCCCGGCCTAAGACTCGGAGGCCACCGTCACCGTGTACTGGCGTCGCGGAACTTGGCGATGACGATCGCAGGGACCGCAGCGTGCGTCGTAGCTCGTTGGGGTCTTCGACCCTGGTGCGTGGCCGGCTGAATAGCCACACAACGATCGAGAGCACGACCGCCATGCCAGCTCCCCCAATCAGGAATAGGGCGGCCGGGTTCACCGTGCGACCTCACCAACCGGACCGTTTGGCCCCTCAACGTCAACAATATGCTGGGCGTCCGCTCCCCAGTTCTCGCCACCGTCCCACGTCTCGCTCTTCCAGATCGGAACGGTGGCCTTAAGCGTGTCGATGCACCAACGCCCAGCCTCAAACGCCGTGTCCCGGTGGGGTGATGACACGGCCACCACCACGGCGGCCTCACCAACCTCCAACGGTCCGGTGCGGTGCACCAGGGCTACACGTCCCAGGTCCGGCCACCGCTGGCGGGCCCCGTCGGCGATCTCACCCAAGCGAGGGACTACCTGAGCGTCATAGGCCTCGTATTCCAGGGCCGTCACCCCGGGACGACCCTCGGCGTGGTCGCGTGCGTTTCCGCAGAAAACGACCACCGCACCACAATCCGGTTGACCAACCCAGCGGGTCAACTCCTCGACCGGTAGTGGGTCCGCTGTAAGTGCCAGCCGAGTCTTGGTATCCGTCTTGTCGGACCCGACCGGGTTTGCTTTCATGGGACGCAATCGTACGGTGCCCGACGGACCGGTAGGTCGCAGCGTCCCGACCCGTCCGGAAGCTTCCGGTACCGGCGGCCACCTCGCGGCGGCGTCACCTTCGGCGGTCGGCTGACCGTCCTCTTACCAACCGCAACAGTAGCCAGACCAGCCCCACGGCCAGGATCCCCGCCCCAACCAACGACGCCTGCTGGCGGGACCGGGCGTCCATCCGGTCCAGGATCCCCGGCTCATGCCCGGCCACGTAGGCCTCCTCGTTGGAATGCGACGGCTCCCACCCCAAGTCACGTAGACGGTCGTTGGAAACCACCCATGGATGCACCGAGTACGGGAAGACCCCGGGGGGTGCCGGCGAAAGGCCGGTAGCAAACAGCACCCGGCCCACCAGTACCGCCAGGCGGCCCGGAAGGCGCAGGCGCGGACCCGGCCCTGCTAGCTCGGCCATTACGTCAACGCCAATCCACCCGTCGGGTGCCACGTTCAGTGGACCGTTGTGACGGGCCTCTACCGCGCACACTGCGGCATCAGCCAGGTCGTCGCTGTGCAGAAACTGACCGAGGGGTTCTCCCTCGTCACTACGAATCGACGCTGCGGCTCCCACTACGCTGGCTAGGCCTCCAGGGCGCTCCTCGGCCACCGTCACCGCCGGTCTTAGAACGGTCAGGATCCGTGAACCCGATGAGCCGGCCCTGGCACCTCCTCCACTCCCGTCAGCCCACGCGGTGGCCATCTCCTCGAGACGAGCCCGGTGCACGGCAAACAAGAAGTCGGGACACGGCCGCACCGGCGCTTCCTCGGTCAGCGGCACCGGGTTATCCGGCCAGGCGCCGTAGACCATGGCCGAGGACCTCACCACGAGGTGCTCAACTCCCACGTCGGCCGCCGCAGCCAAGAGGCGTTCCATGACGGCCAACCGGTTGTGGCCGGTGTTGGCACCCAGGTCACTCGCTGTTACGCCAGACGCTAGGTGGACGACAGTGTCGGCATCGGCCAGGAGATGACGTAAGTCGGCCACCGCCAGGTCCACTACCTGGATCTCCACGCCGGGAGCGGGCGGAACGCTGGAGCGACGGTCCAATCCCAGGACGTCGTGCCCAGCAGCGGCCAGGCAGGCGCAGACTCGGCGCCCGACGGCGCCGGTGGAGCCCGTGACAACGATCCTCACTGGAGGCCTCCGGGGATCCGACTGCCGGACCCTTCCAGACCCGCCGGCTGGACCCCTACCCGTAGGAAATGCGCTGACTCCATCGCCATAGAGTGCCCGTGTGAGCGCTGAGGATCCACCACAACCTCCCGACGACCGGGACCGGCCCGGCAGCGGAGCCGATCCTTTCGCCGCTCTCTTTCAGGCCTTCGGGGGAACACCCGGTAGCGGCCTGCCGGGCCTCCCTGGAACAGGCGGCTCTGGTGGACAGGATCCAGCCCGCCAGATTGCCATGGCTGTCGCATCCGAAGGGACCAGCGAGCCGAACGTGGAGCCTGTAATCCGTATGGAGTACGAGTCGCTGGTCCGGGTAGCCGAACTCAACGTCGCCGACCGAACCGGCCTGACAGTGTCCCGTTCGGGGACCTTGGGGGTCCGACCAGTTACCCGATCCGGTTGGGCCTCGGCTTCCGTCGACGCTTACCACCCCTACCTGGCCCGCATGACAGGGGTGCCCGACGGTCCGGTAGCCGGCCTGTCAGCATTCGGTCCGGGAGGCATCGAGGTGGTGTCCGGCGATCCCGACGACCCCATGACAGACCTGTCGGAAAGCTGGCTGTCCGGTCTGATAGCCGCTATGGCCCCTTTGATGGCCTCCGTAACCACCGGGACGATGGTTGGACGGCTAGCCACCCGGAACCTCGGTTCCTACGACCTGCCCATCCCCCGGGAAGGGGATGAGATCCTGGTCGTGGCCCCGAATGTGGCCGCGTTCGCTGACGACTGGAGCCTCCCTGCGGAGGACCTCCGACTCTGGATCTGTCTCCACGAGGTCGCCCACCATGCGGTGCTCGGCGTCCCCCACTTACGGGCCGTCCTCGTTGACCTGCTGTCACGACACGCTGGGGCGTTCCGCAATGACCCGTCGGAACTCCAGGAACGGTTGGGCGACGTGGACATCTCCGGCGGTCCCGAATCCCTGGCCCGCCTCCACGAGGTGCTGGACCCGGAGATGGTGCTGGGCGCAGTCCGCTCCCCCGAACAGGAGGCGCTGCTGCCCAGACTGGAGGCCTTGGTTGCCGTGGTCATCGGCTATGTGGACCATGTGATGGACGATGTCGGGAGCACCCTCATCGGGTCATACCGCCAAGTCACCGAGGCTGTCCGGAGGCGGCGGGTCGGCACCGGGGAGGCCGATCGGTTCGTGGAACGGATCCTGGGCCTCAACCTCACCCAGGACCAGGTCGACCGAGGGACAGCCTTTGTGGAAGGTGTGGTGGACCGCGACGGGGCCGACGGCCTGGCCCGTTTGTGGTCGGACAAGCGGTACCTGCCCACTCCGGCTGAGGTCGACGCTCCCGGCCTCTGGTTGGCCCGCATCGAACTACCCGACAACGACTAGATCGCTGATCGGAATCTGATCAGCTACGGCACAGCACGTCGACGAAAGTCCGGTGGTTAGGAGGTGTCGCGACGCCAGAAGCCCAACTGCCCGTCTGGTCGATCAGGCTTCTCCGGGGTGACGATCGGCGGTGCCGGACGGGTCCCCTGACGGAACCACCAGAGGGCGATCAGAATGGCTACGGCCACCATGCTGTATCCGTGTTCCACCTGGAGGGGGAGGAATACAGCCAGGAAGGCCCCCACGGCCCACACCAGTTGGAATCGGCCCTCGAAGCGGGCGAACGACCGGCCGTGATTGGCCCCCGGGGCATCGCGTTGGACCAACGAGTCGAATGCCAACTTGGCTGTTCCACTGCAAAGCGCCACCAAGCCGGCGATGACTAACGCCCCACGCAGGCCGCCCAGCCAGGCCGAGAGCACTGAGCCGGCACATCCGAGGAACAGGACGCTCAGAATGATCCGCTCCTCGGGTAGCCGCCGTCGCACTACCGGAGCCAACCGGGCGCTCAGGAACGCCCCGACGCCCACCGAAAGGAGTACCAGGCCGAAGTGCCAGGCTGGAGCGGCCGGGCTGCCCAGAACGTCCTGTCCCCGTACCACACCGGTGGACGCCCCGGCCGCCCGTCCCGCTCCGTCGATCGGCACCCCTTCCGCCCCACCTCGGAACTCGAAGGCCAGGAGAAATGTGGTGAAGCCGACCACGGCCCTAAACGTCCCGATAGCTACCGAAGCGGCCCGGATGCCCCGCTTCCTAAGTTCAGCTCGCTCACCGGCCGTAGTCGGAGCGGGTGCCACCACCACCTTGGGGAGCCGGAAGGCGAGTAGCAGCGTCAGGGCGTAGGCCCCTACGGCCACCATGGCGGGAACTGTCTGCCCGACCAGTAGGGCGAGTCCACCGATCCCAGCACCCACCATGCTGCCCACGGCGCTTAGGAGGGCCAGTTTGGCGTTGGCCTCCACCAGTTGTAGGTCGTTGCGGACTAGCGACGGCACCACCGCGCTTTTGGCCACCGAGTAGCCCTTCTGGAGCACCAGTAACCCGAAGGCCAGCGGGAACAGCAGCAAGCCGTCGAGGTGGAGGACCATCTGCCAGGCGATGAGGCCACGGCCCAGGACGGTGAGGAGGATCATTCCCCGCCGCCCCCCGCGCACGCTGTCGACCAGCGGGCCAATCAGGGGGGTGACTACGGCGAAGGGGGCGATGGTCAACACCAGGTAGAGGGACACCCTCCACCGGGCGGCGTCCGGATCGATAGAGAAGAAGATCGAGCCAGCTAGGGCGACGGCGACCAGGGCATCAGACGCCGCCCCGAATACGTGTGTCCGAGCGAAACGGGTAAAAGGACTAACGATGGGCTGAGGCCTGTCAGCCGGAGAGGATCCCGTCCCCGATGCGTCACCGTCCACGGTTCGGAGGCTACGGGGCCCCGACCCCGGGTGGGGGGGCTGGACTACCTCTCGTAGCGGTATCCGCCACCACGTACGGTGGTGATTTGGGTTGGGAGCCGTGGATGGTCTTCCACCCGGGGCCTCAGTCGGAGACTCCGCCCGAAGCCGGTTGGCTCCGCCACCCTGTCGCCCACTCGTCGAGCGGAAGGTCCCCCGACGCGGCGTGAGTTGGCACCAGTGGAGTAACTGTGGCCCAACCGTTCCGTAGCAGGTCGCTGTCCGAGCCCTCGGGAACCGGTAGGTCGTTGGCCACCAGGTCGAGGCAAAGGCCGACCTCATCTCGTCTGGTGATAACGGTCCGAACACCTCCCACTGGTGCTAGGTCGGCCCACCGCAGACCCCTGGTTTCCGACTTTGGCCTATCCGGCACGTTGAGGTTGAGCACGGTCCGGGGTGGCGCCTCGACCATCCAGAGCATCATGGTCTGGGCTAGGTCGGCAGCCGATTGCCAGTGGGGTTCATGATGCGGCCCAAGGTCGTCATTTCTGGACGGGGCCACGTCCAGACTGACCGCTAGGCCTGACCAGCCGAAACGCTCGCCGGTCAGGACGGCCCCGATGGTTCCCGAGAACAGGGTTGAACGTCCGGTATTGGGTCCCCGGTTGATGCCGGCTACTACCGCTTTGGGCGGGTCGCCGAATCCGCCCAAACTGGCCAGCATGGTGATCAGCGCTGGGGGTGCAGCCGCCGAGAACCCGACTAATGACCCACCGTCCGGCAAACTGACTCCCACCTCGTCCACTGCGACCCGACCAGGGTCATCGATAGGGCCGAGACAGGCCGACGCGCCACTCCAGTCGGTGGACGGTGCAACCACTACCGGCTGATGTCCGGCAGCGGCTACCGCACCGGCTAAGGCGCCGAGGCCCGGGGAGGAGATCCCGTCGTCGTTGGTAACGAGGATGCGCATGGTTATCGACCCTAGGGCCGGCTGCCTGGCACTGGACCAACTGATCTCGGAACAGTCAGTCCCGGTCCTCGACATCCTCGTCGAAGTAATCCAGCCGGTCCACTGGCATGACAACGGCACTGACCACGTTCAGGGAGTGGGCGGTCACGCGCTTCAGGAACCGGTAGAGCAACGCCCGGGGCACCGCGTACAGGGCCTGACCGGTGGAGTGGACTAGCCCATTCACCAGGGCGTCGAACTCGCGGCGTAGTTCGTCTCCCCGCGCGATGTAAGCCCGGGCCCGCTCCTCGTCACGCTCAGTCAGAATCTCGCCCATCAGGGCGATGCGAGACGAGACCTCGTCGCGAAATCCCAGGATGCGCTCCAGATCTTCGGCCTCCGCAAACGACACCCCTTCCTCGGCCAGGTCGAAGATGTTCTTGTTGTAGTCACCGATCCGCTCGAGGTCCTTGATCATGTTCATGAACACAAGCATCTCGGTGGCGTCACCGCCGGCATGGACCGAGAAGTGCACGACCAGTTCTCGGCGGATCTCCATCTCGGTGACGTTGATCTGACGATCGGTCCGACGGACTTCGTCGGCCACCGAGGCAACCGAACCACCGGCTATGGCGTTCATGGCCAAGTCAAACGTGTGCCGGGCGTCGGTCACCATGCGCTGGACCTGCGCTTCAATGTGGCCGAGGCCGCTGTCGTCGCTGCGGCGGAAGAAACTCATCACCATGGGCGTCGTCCCCTTGTTAGAAGTTCGGTTTTAGGTCTCATCGGAGGATCAGCACGCCGAGCAGCGGCACCACCACGAACATACCCACCGTGTAGGCAACAGCCATGCTGCGCCGTTCCATGGCGATGTCCGCTAGGGTTCTTGCCAGACGTATCGGCACGCGTCGAAGTGCCTGAATCGGGTAGAAGACCATGATCCCGCTCAGGTTGAACAACGTGTGCACGATCGCCACCGTGACGGCAGCCGGACTCCCAGTGGCCAGCGAGGCCAACAGAGCGGTGACCGTGGTACCAACGTTGGCCCCAAGGGTCACCGGGTAGATGTTCTCGAGGGTCAGCACGCCTGAAGCGGCGAGTGGTACGAGCACGGACGTCGTAATCGATGATGACTGCACCGACATCGTGATGATCGCGCCGATAAGGATGGCCACGATGCCGGAACCGGCGCCGAGGGCCCGGTTTATGGCGGCCTCAACCCGGTCAGCCACCAGCAGTCGCATGTTCTTCGTGATAAAGGCCAACGCCACAAAGATGAGCGCCACCCCGATGACGATGAGTAAGCCACCCAGAACATTGCCGTGTGCGCCGAGATCGGCCAACAGGTCCTTGACCCAACCGGCAGGCATCTTGACTGCCTGCTTGAGGGGGCTCCTGAAACTCGCACCCGAACTGCCAATGACCTGGTCGGTGATCCATCCAGCGGTTCGGGACAGGTAGTTGGTAGCTATTTCGAACGGCAGAAATACGAGCACGGCCAGGACGTTGAAGAAGTCGTGGACCGTGGCGGCTGCGAAGGCCCGTCGGAACTCTTGGGCACGCCTCATGTGGGCAAGGGACACCAGCACGGCCGTGACAGTCGTACCCACATTGGCGCCCATGACCATCGGCACCGCTTCGTCGACTCCGACCACACCGCTGGCCACCAGGCCCACGATCACCGAGGTTGAGACCGATGAGGACTGGACGAGGATGGTCGCCAGGAGACCAACGAAAAAGCCACCAAGCGGATTAGAAACGCCCTCGAATAGGCCGTCAACCAGGTCCTTGCCGAGGTACTTGAAGCCACCGCTTAACAACTCGACCCCGGTCAGGAACAGATAGAGAAGGGCCAGGACGAGCAGGGCACGAACCAGTGGGGACATCCCCGGACGGTTGTCTGCGTGTCCGGAGAGGGCGATGGGAGAGTCGGTCATCAGCAAACGGCGGTGCGGCAACGAGCCAACCAGCCTCTCGAATCCTACGAGATCGACCTGACCGATATCCGGCTATACGGACGAAAGTGTAGGTAAACCTCATCCGAAAGGTAGCGGGACGTTAAACGTCCGCTAGTCCCCAATCTCTCGTTTCGATGGACGGTTTCCAGCCTTTACGGGGGTTTTCGGTCCTGTGTGAGAGAAATAGGGCATCAGGGGCGGAGTAGCCCACCGGACCGACCGTACGGCGGTCCAGAAAGCAGGAGAGATACCGACCATGGAAACCACCTGGATGGCCCGGGGTAGTTGCGCTAACAGCAACCCTGAGGTTTTCTTCCCCCACGACGGCATCGGCGTCGAGATTGCCAAGCAGATCTGCATCGGGTGCACCGTCACAGCGCCGTGCCTTGAGTACGCCCTCACCAACCGTGTCGAACACGGCGTGTGGGGAGGCTGCTCCGAGCGTCAACGGCGCCGAATCCTGAAGGAACGCCGAGCGGCGGTCCACGCTGGCCGACAGAAGGACGATCTGGTGGCCGTGGCCGCCTGATCCCCAGGGGCGACCCCTCCACGCCCCGTTCCGGCAGCGACCCCGACGATTCAGGCGTCGGGGTCGTTGTCGCGTTTAGGCGAACCGGGGTCAGACCCCGAAATCCACCTCGTCTTCCTCGTCATAGCCAAGGTCCCAAGAGATAAGGACGTTCTCGCGTTCGGCGTCGCGGTTGATGCGTTCCCGATTACGCCGAAACTGTGGGTCATGGGGCGGGAGAAGCAGCAAGCGAGCGTGCACCCGGTCCCTGAAGGACTCGATCAGGTGCGGATCGCCGAAACTCGACCGGACCTCCCAATGCGGAGCAGCCGGTCCGAGGTAGACGACCTTGACGTCACCAATAGGCGGCTGCGGTTCGAGTTCCTCAGAGAAGTTGCTCATAGGCCCGGAGTGTACCGGCCAGGCCTGTCATGCCCGGCCGGCTGAAACAGCCACCTAGGCCGAGTCCCTGACGTGAACAGTCCCCTGATCAGGAAGTTTCGTCGTCGTCCCCAGAACTGGCCTCTGCCTGACCCTCGGCAAGCCCCTTCTGGAGTTCCTTCTGGGCCCGTCCCAAGTTGCGAGCCAACTTCGGGAGTTGGCTACCACCGAACAGGACCAGGCCGATTATGGCCACAATGAGGAGTTCCTGAGTTCCGATGACAGCAAGAACGTTCATGACGAGACCCTACCCAACGGCGGATCGGACAACAGGCCAGCTAAGGATCCTACGAGCGAGGACCCCGCTCTCGGATCTGTCAGCCAGCCTCAGCAGCCCGGGCTGCTGTCTGACGATCTAGGGCCCGCTGGCGACGGATGCGACGCCGTTCTCGCTCGCTCATCCCACCCCAGATCCCGAACTTTTCGCCATTCTGGAGGGCGTACTCAAGGCAGTCGACGCGTACCTCGCAGCCCCGGCAGACCTCTTTAGCCTCGCGGGTACTCGCCCCGCGCTCGGGAAAAAAGAGATCCGGATCCACGCCCAGGCAGTTAGAGAGATCCTTCCAACTGGTGTCCAGATCAGGCTTCGCGATGATCCCCATCGAACCTGCCACCTTTCTGCTGGCCCACCCTCTTCCGGTTGGGGAAGGCCATCGATTAATACCAGCAATGGAATTACATCACTGTGATTCCCTAAATTGCAAGGAGAATTAAAGTTTTTTTGACGCTCCCCTGGTCAACAAGTTTGGCCACCGAACGTCGGTATTCCACGAAATCAACCAACACGTAGTCATCCAAGTCCTCATTGGTGGCGAAAAGTGCCCATCCCCTGTTAACGCGGTTGGTGTCCCCGATGACCGGGCCAGGTGTGGGATGGCGTTCAGCATGAACGCTTTGATCCGGATGTCGTCGCGGGTGCACCATCGAACCTCCCGAAGTATCCGGTCCACCGTTTCCCGAGTAAGGAGGAGGTAGCCGCTGGCGATCCGACACGGTTGGGCCGACCGGCGGGCCCTCCCGTAGCGTCGAGCAAGCCGTCAGCCCGATACCAGAATGGAAGCGCCCGATGCCCATCAACCCCGATGCCTCCGGTTCGATTGGTGAGCCCACTGAGATCTCATGGACCTCCAAGCAGAGTCTGCTGTATGCCCTGGGCGTCGGAGCCGGTGCCACCAATCCCACCGGCTTCGAGTTGGAGTTCACGACCGAGAACTCGAATGGCATCGCCCAGCGAGCTTTCCCCACCCAGTGCGTGGTTATTGGTGGAGGGCGAACCCCAGACTTCGGCGACTTCAACCCGATGTTCCTGCTCCATGCCGAGCAGGCGATCACCTGCTACCGGGAAATGCCTGCCTCGGGTTCAGGAATCGCCACTGGTCGGGTCGGTGACATCTGGGACAAGGGTAAGGCGGCCCTCGTGTACCTGGAGACCGACGTTACCGATCCCGATGGGAGCCCACTGTGGTCTACCCGAGCTGGCCTCTTTCTGGGCGGCGAGGGCGGCTGGGGTGGAGATCGGGGTCCGGCCAGCACCTGGGAAGCTCCGGACCGTGAACCCGACCACGTCGTCACGTACACCACCCGAACCGATCAGGCCCTGCTCTACCGACTCAGCGGAGATCGCAACCCTCTCCACTCCGACCCCACATTCGCTGCCGGTGCAGGCTTCGATCGGCCGATCCTCCACGGCCTGTGCACCTATGGGTTCACCGGACGGGCCCTGCTGCACGCAGTATGCGGCTCCGATCCAGCCCGCTTCGCTGGCCTAGGCGGCCGGTTCAAGTCGCCGGTCGTACCTGGGGAGATACTGGACATCCACGCCTGGGAGGTCGACGGACCTGACGGTGACACCGTGCTGTTCCAGACCCGAGTCGGTGACCGGGTGGTCTTTGACAGCGGCGTCTTGACCCGTCGACCGTGACCGAGCCTGGATCCGACCGGGATTACCAGTCAGTTTCGGAATTGGTTCCGGAACTCGAGCCCCGGGTCCTTTCTGTTAAAACGCTTGGAGAGGTGGGGGTCCTCGAAAACCATCTCCGCCGCGCTGGCCTTAGGTCCGCCAATAGGTCACCGAACTCCTGGCTCTTCGCCCAGTAGGGCGTGAATGGCCGGACCCTAGCGACGACTCAGTCACGGTCTCCTAACTACCCTAGCTAGGCGGTCGGACCCCGACGGTAGCGTCAGCGCCATGGACCTCACCGGGCCGTGGAGGGCACAGGTCGCCGATGACCTTCTGCGTCGCACCTTCCCCGACGACAGCTTGGACGACGGCGACTGGCCTGAGGTGGAAGTCCCCGGCCACTGGGCCGACCACCCGGACTTTTCTGACTCAGACGGCCCACTCCTGGTCCGGACCAGGTTTACGACCGAAACCCCCCACCCCGACCGCCGCCTCTTCCTGGAACTGGACGGCGTGGCTTACCAGGGCGACGTCTGGCTGAACGGCTCCTACCTGGGTCCGACCGAGGGCTACTTCATCCCCCATGCCCTAGAAATCACCGAGGAGACTCGCAGACGACACGACCACCTACTTGCCGTCGAGGTGACCTGCCCACCGGTCGGTAACCCTGACGAGAAACGGACCCTGACCGGAGCCACCCAGAGCGAGCCCAACGGTTGGAATCCGGGAGGCATCTGGCGGCCGGTCCGCCTCCGGGAGACTGGACCCGTCCCCCTGCACCACCTCCGAGTGGTCTGTACCCGGGCTACTGAGAGCGTGGCCACCTTGGCGATCCGGGCGGTGGTCCACACCGACCGGCCCCGCCCGGTCGTGTTCCGGACCCGCATCCTGGGCATCGACCATCGCCACGGGCAGCCCCTGGCCGGAGGCGAGAATCGTGTGGAGTGGTCGGTCCGAGTACCCCGCCCCCCGCTTTGGTGGCCCGCCGAGCTAGGTGGCCAGCCCCTGTGCGAACTGACCATCGACGTGGCCAACGTCGATGGTCTCGTGAGTGACACAGCGATCCGCACGGTGGGCTTCCGCTCGGTTCGGATGCGCGACCACGTTTGGCAGGTGAACGGCGAAAGACTGTTCCTCCGGGGTGCCATCATTCCCCCGCTGGCCCGCGGTCTAGCCGCCGTAACCACCGAAGTTGCTGAGACTGACCTCCAACGGGCTGCCGCTGCCGGCCTGAACCTGGTGCGAGTAGCTGGTCACGTCTCGGCACCCGCCCTCTACGAGGCGGCCGACCGGGTCGGGATGCTGCTCTGGCAGGACATGCCCCTCCGGGGCGGCTACCACCGTGGTGTCCGCGGCCAGGCGGCCCGCCAGGCCCGGGAGATGGTTGACCTCCTAGGTCACCATCCCTCAGTCGTCGTCTGGTGCGGGCACGACGGGCCCAACCCGGTCGACCGGACCCGGGCCGCTCCCCGGCTGCTAGACCAGCAGAAACCGACCTGGAACCGCACAGTGCTCGACCGGACGGTCCGTCGGGCCCTAGATCAGGCCGACCCGTCACGGCCGGTAGTCAGCCACTCGGGGGTACTTCCCAACCTCCCCCGGCTGGACAACGCCGACAGCCATCTATGGTTCGGCTGGGACAGCGGACGACGAGCTGACCTCGCCGCCTACCTAGACCGTATGCCCCGTGCCGGCCGGTTCGTATCGGCGTTCGGATCCCAGTCGGTCCCCGAGAACTCGCCAGCCCTATCTGACGGGACGCTGGATCAAGCCACCTGGCCTGACGTGGACCAGGAGCGCTTGTCCACCGTGTACGGGGCTGAAACCGACGTGCTGCTGCGCCGCTTCCCTCCAGCCGACTACACGGATCCCGGGTCGTGGGCGGCAGCCACCAGGCGCCACCAGGCCGAACTGTTGCGGATCCAGGTGGAGGCCCTACGCATCCGCAAGTACCGGCCCACCGGCGGTTTCGCCTTGGACCGCCTGCTGGATATCGCTCCAGCCATCTCCGGTTCGCTTTTCGACCACCACCGGTCGCCCAAGCCCGCCTACGACCAGGTAACTGCCTCCTGTGCGACCACCATTGTGGTAGCCGACCCACCGCTGTCAGGCATCGCCCCGCGGTCCACACTTCGCTTCCGGGTCCTGGTAGTCCACGACGGCCGAGTCCCGCTGGACCACGTCCGGGTGGACGCTGTTCTGACCGTGGCCGGAAAGAAAGAGTCCTGGTCATGGGGTGGTCCTATCGAGGCCGACTCAGTCACCCTGATCGGTACCGTCGAACATCCACTCGGTGACGCCACCGGCCCTGTTGACCTGATGCTGCATCTGGTTGGTCCGGCAGACGGCGCTGACGCGGGCAACGGTACGGAATCCGCCGACCCTGGAGCGGTAATCAACCGCTACTCCGGACGAATCGGTGCTGGCTAACCAACGGCCGTGGGATAGGGGCGGACCCCGGACTGCTGTGCCAGAAATCGGCCATCTGGGCGGGAGATAACTCCGGAACCGTCTCATCTGCCTTGCGCTACCCTGCTGCCGGCGCTCGCCCCGAGCACTGCTCACCGGGTAGAGACGAGATAGCCTAGGAGAGCCTATGGCACAGACAACCGGACAGCGCTACCGCGTAGCCCCGGTTCGTCCCCGTGGACGCGAGTGGCCGTTCCCGCTGAACCTCTACCAGTCGGCCGTGGGCCGCAAGTGGGTCATGGCGGTCACCGGCCTAGGGCTGATCGGTTTCGTTCTGATTCACATGATCGGCAACCTCCACGTGTACGAGGGCCCGGCTCGGATGTACGAGTACGCCGAGTCGCTGCGCTCTCTGGGTGGGGGCCTGGTCCCGCAGGGAACCGTTCTCTGGCTTCTCCGACTGGGACTGCTGAGCATGTTCGTGCTTCACCTCCACTCGGCTATCACTCTCAGCCGGATGAGCGGTAACGCCAGCGAGAAGGCAGGACGAATCAGCGGCGCAAAGAAGTATGAGGGCGGTCGGGATCACTTGGCTGCCACCTACGCCAGCCGGACCATGCGCTGGACCGGTCCGATCATCGCCCTGTTCATCCTCTACCACTTGGCTGACCTGACTTGGGGCTGGTGGCTGGGCGACGACTTCGTGGCCGGCGACCCGTACCACAATGTTTCCGAATCGCTGGGCAACCTTCCGGTAGCGGTGCTCTACGTCGTGGCCAACATCGCTCTGGCGTGGCACATCTTCCACGGAGCCTGGTCGATGTTTCAGAGCCTGGGGGTCAACAACCCGCGCTACAACCACCTGCGCCGGGCCCTGGCTACCGGCGTGGCCGGCTTGATCCTGGTCGGGAACCTGAGCTTTCCCCTTCTCGCCCAGGCCGGACTCATTGATGAGGACGGACGGACCTGTCCGGTCGGAGAAGTCCAGGGGAACGCCTGCCTGGCCGACCAGGCCTCGGACCACTAAAAGACGCCGCCATGAGCTCGCCCTCCCCTGTCACCCCCAGACTGGACGCCAAGGTTCCCGTGGGGGCCATTGCCGACAAGTGGCAGAACCACAAGTTCTCCATGAATCTGGTGAACCCCAACAACAAGCGCAGGTTCGACGTCATCGTGGTCGGCACCGGCTTGGCCGGCGCTTCGGCCGCCGCCTCGTTGGGCGAACTCGGCTACCGGGTCAAGGCCTTCACCTTCCATGACAGTCCTCGGCGGGCCCACAGCATCGCCGCCCAGGGAGGTATCAACGCAGCGAAGAACTACCCCAACGATGGCGATTCAGTCCACCGCCTCTTCTACGACACCGTTAAAGGTGGCGACTACCGGTCCCGCGAGGCCAACGTCCACCGCCTAGCCGAGGTCTCGGTCGACATCATCGACCAGGCCACCGCCCAGGGAGTCCCGTTCGCCCGTGACTACGGGGGCCTGCTGGATAACCGGTCCTTCGGAGGAGCCCAGGTATCGCGCACCTTCTACGCCCGTGGCCAGACCGGCCAGCAACTCCTGATCGGCGCCTACTCGGCCCTCATGCGCCAGGTAGCTGCCGGGACCGTGGAACTGCACAGCCGCTCCGAACTACTTGACGTGGTCAAGAAAGACGGCCGGGCCTGTGGGATCGTCACCCGCGATCTGCTCTCTGGCGAGGTCACTCCGCATTCGGCCCACGCCGTGGTTCTTGCCACCGGCGGCTACGGAAACGTCTACTTCCTGTCCACCAACGCCATGATGTGCAACGTCACGGCAGCCTGGCGTGCTCACAAGCAGGGAGCCTTCTTCGCTAACCCCTGCTACACCCAGATACACCCGACGTGCATTCCGGTCAGCGATGACTTCCAGTCGAAGTTGACACTGATGTCCGAGTCGCTCCGCAACGACGGCCGGATCTGGGTCCCCACAACATTCGACGATGCCCGCCCCGCGGCCGACGTCCCCGAGTCCGAACGTGACTACTACCTGGAGCGTAAGTACCCGGCCTTCGGCAATCTGGTGCCCCGGGACGTAGCGTCCCGCAATGCCAAGACGGTGTGCGACGAGGGCCGTGGAGTCGGTCCGCTGAAGAACGGCGTGTACTTGGACTTCGCTGCGGCCATTTCCCGTGATGGCCTAGAAGCCATATCGGATAAATACGGAAACCTGTTCGACATGTACCACCGGATCACCGGTGAGAACCCGTACGAGCAGCCCATGCGAATCTACCCGGCCATCCACTACACGATGGGTGGCCTCTGGGTGGACTACCACCTGATGACCACGGTGCCCGGTCTGTACTGCATCGGCGAGGCCAACTTCTCCGACCACGGCGCCAACCGACTAGGGGCCAGCGCCCTCATGCAGGGTCTGGCTGATGGCTACTTCGTGCTTCCGTACACCATCGGCGACGATCTAGCAGGCCTACTAGGACAGGCCGTGGTGCCCACCAACGACCCGGTGTTCACCGAGGCGGTTCGCGGGGTGGAGGACGAACAGAAGCGGTGGCTGTCCATCAACGGCACCCGATCCGTCGACCACTTCCACCGGGAACTCGGACGGATTGTCTGGGAGTACATCGGTATGGCCCGCAACCAGCCCGGCCTCGAAAAGGCACTGACCGAGATCCCAGCACTTCGTGAAGAGTTTCACAGCGACGTACGGGTCCTGGGCAGTGC
Organism: Acidimicrobiaceae bacterium; assembly: GCA_002717365.1. Lineage (GTDB taxonomy): Bacteria > Actinomycetota > Acidimicrobiia > Acidimicrobiales > MedAcidi-G1 > UBA9410. The sequence continues at coordinate 134,409 of PBDJ01000029.1, forward strand.
CGAGACGCTCAACCAGTCGCTGGAAAAGGCTGGCCGAGTCGCGGATTTCTTCGACTTGGCTGAGTTAATGGCCCGAGACGCCCTGGAACGAGAGGAGTCGTGCGGCGGCCACTTCCGGGAGGAACACCAAACGGCTGAGGGCGAAGCCCAGCGTGACGATGAGAACTTCGCCCATGTGGCGGCGTGGGAGTGGAATGGTGACGGAACTGCCCAGACCCGACACCGCGAAGAGTTGGACTTCGAGAACGTGGCGCTGGCACAGCGTTCCTACAAGTAGAGCCACGGAGCCGGAAGGGAGTCCGACATGTCCGAAGGGCACGGCGAGACCATAAACGTAACCCTGAAGGTATGGCGCCAGGACGGCCCTGACGCCACGGGCCGATTCGAGGTCCACCATCAGGCCATCAGCACCGACGCTTCGTTCCTGGAAATGCTCGACGTCCTGAATGAACAGCTCAACGAAGCCGGCTTAGAGCCGGTGGCATTCGAAAGTGACTGCCGCGAAGGCATCTGCGGAACCTGCGGAGTGATGATTAACGGCCGGGCCCACGGGCCACAGAGGGCCACTGCCACCTGCCAGTTGCACATGCGGGAGTTCCGGGACGGTGACGAGATCGTGATCGAACCGTTCCGGGCCGCCGGTTTCCCCGTGGTCCGCGATCTGGCCGTGGACCGCTCACCTCTGGACCGGATCATCGAGGCCGGGGGCTTCATTTCAGTGAACACGGGGGCGGCGGCGGAGGCCAACCTGACCCCGGTTCCCAAAGAGGCCGCCGACCAGGCCTTCGATGCTGCGGCCTGCATCGGCTGTGGGGCATGCGTAGCTGCCTGTCCCAACTCGGCCGCCCAGTTGTTCACCTCGGCCAAGGTCGGCCATCTCGGTCTTCTACCCCAAGGCCAGGCGGAGCGTTGGAGTCGAACCGAATCCATGGTGGAGGCCATGGAGGAGTTCTTCGGGTCGTGTACCAACCACGGAGAATGCTCCGAGGCGTGCCCCAAGGAGATCTCCTTGGACTTCATCGCTCTTATGAACCGCGACTACATGAAGGCCAAAATCAGGAACCGGTCCCTCGCTGGCCAGCATTGAGGCGGCGGACCTCCCAACGAAGTAATACCCGTCCCCCTTAGGCAGGGTGTCTCCTCCACGGCCGGGCTCTCCGGCCCGGTCAGGTCCGGCCCAGGTGGGTGAGTAAGCGGGGGAGGAGATCGGAGACCAGCCCGTCCGGGAACTCGTGGCCCAGATTCTCGACCAGCCACAGTTCAGAGTCCGGGATCCCTTCGGCCAGGGCCAGGGCGTGTTCCACCGAAAAGACCGGGTCAGTAGTCCCGTGCACGACGAGGGTCGGTACCGTCACCTCCCCAAGGCGGTCAAGACGAGACGGTGAGGAGTTGACCGCCGGGCCGTGCCCCGACTCCGGATACCAGCAACGCTCCACCTCATCGATGGCCACCCGTAGCCGATCGCCAGTAGCCACTGGATAGCGGCTCCCGGAAAACATCTCATCCATCTCGACTATCCAAGCCACCCGCTGCTGCGGGGTAGTAGGTGGTGGGGCGAATAGTCGCTCGGCCATCTGTTCAACCAGCCAGTTAGTGGCCGACGGGAGCCGGTCGTCACCCAACCCTGGTGTTGTGGACACCAGAGTGAGGGTCTCGACTCGGCTGGGATGGTCGAGGGCTAGAACCTGGGCCACCATTCCGCCCATCGAGCGACCGATCACATGGGCCCGGTCGATCCCGTGCTCGTCGAGGACAGCTAGGGCATCGTCGGCCAGATCGTCCAGGGTGTAGCCGACCTCGGACGACACCTTGGTGGAGAGGCCACAGTCTCGGTGGTCGTACCGCACCACCCGAAGGCCGTGGTCTACTAGCGGCCCGATGAGTCCTGGTGTCCACCTGGTGCAGTGCGAGTCAGCGCCCGATACCAGCAGCACGGCAGGGTCGCCGGACGACCAGGTCGAAGCGGGATCGAACGCCTCGGAAAACAGTTCGATGCTCTGCGAAGCCTCGGTTTCGGCCATCAGCCGAGAGTAACGCCGGTTGGTCGACCAGCCTGGGGAGGGCCGTAGCGCGAGGTTCCGACACCGGGCACCCAGCGAACACCGCCCCGGCTAGCGTCGCCGCCGTGCCCCACCTCCATCCCGTGAAGGTCCGTTTCTATGAGCTCGACCCTTATGGCCACCTCAACCACAGCGTCTACGTACAGCTATTCGAGACGGGGAGGGTGGAGTTGCTGGACGAGGCAGGCCTCGGCCTCCATGATCTGGAAGGCGAGGGCTACCGGTTCGTGGTCACCCAGATCGCCACGAAGTTCCTGGCCTCCGCAGTGGGCGGTGACGCCCTGGTTATCGAGACAGAGGTCCTGGAGATCCGGCGGGCATCCTCACGGTGGGGACAACGCATCCTGCGAAATGACGCTGTCCTGGCTACCCAGGAGGTGGTGGCCGCGGTCACCAGCACCGAAGGGAGGCCAATCAGGATTCCAGAATCCATGGTGGAACGCCTGACCCCGTATCTGGTCGCCAACTCGACAGACTCTTCGGACCGGGAGGGCTGATGCCGGTGCCCGAGGCGCAGGCCCGCCTCCTCCGACTCGCCCTCCAGGTGGTCCGGGGGGGCCTCATGGGAGCCGCCGATGTGGTCCCCGGGGTCTCGGGTGGCACCATCGCCCTGCTGCTCGGCATCTACGACCGGCTGATGCAAGCCATCTATACCGGGGCTCGTGCCCTGGGGCGCCTAGTCCGCGGCGACCTGCGCGGCACGGTTCACCGGTTGTCCGAAGTTCCATGGGGATTCGTTCTCCCTCTCCTAGCCGGCCTGCTGACCGCTGTCGCCTTACTGGCCGGGCTGATCGACGAAGCATTGGTCGACCATCCCGAGTCGATGGCTGGCCTGTTCACCGGTCTGGTGTTCGCCGCGATCCTCATCACCCGACGAGATGTGGTGTGGACCGGGTCCCGTACAACCATCGCAATCCTCGTCGGAGCGGTCTTGTTCGCCGTCCTCGGCCTAAAAGGAGCACCGGTCGCCGATCCCTCCCCCGTGGCGCTGTTCGTCTCGGGAGCCGTGGCTATCTGCGCCATGGTGCTTCCGGGTATCTCCGGCTCGTTCATCCTCCTCATGGTGGGCATGTACGGCACCATGATCCAGGTTGTCGATGACCGCATGGTGGTCGATGCAGCAACCTTTGGAGCTGGAGCCCTCATCGGTCTGGCCTGCTTTTCAGCGTTACTGGCCCGCCTGTTAGAGCAAAGGCACGACGACGTAATGGCCGTGATGGTCGGTCTGTTGATGGGCTCGCTCCGGGTGTTGTGGCCCTGGCCCCATGGGGTCGGTGTGGTTAGCCGCCATGCCGAAGAGGCGATGAATGGCGCCACCCTTAGTTGGCCGAAAGCAACTGACAGCTTGGCAGGGCCGACGCTGCTAGCCGCCCTGGCCCTAACCGTCGTTCTTCTCATCGACCGCCTAGCCCGTGGTCGTGTTCAGCCCACTGAGTGAGACATCCCATCGGAGTCGTGGACCGTCGTCCCGACCAAATCACGTTCCGAGCCTCAGCGAAGCGGCCTCTGGAACCTCTTCGTTGCAGGGGCGTGGGGGTTCGCACCACCCTCTGGCTCAACCGAAGGGAGGATAGGGATCGGCATCCGGATCGGACGGCGGGGTTTCAACGTCTGCGGTGATGAGTGGGTACAAGTCTGCCGGGGTATCCCGAGGACAGGTCCAGTCGATGTCGTCGGCCACCCCGGCCAGTTCGGCGAACGGACGTAGAAAGGTGAAGTAGACGTAGGCCCCGCAGGCGATCCGCTGGTCCCGACCCATGGCCGCTATGTCCCGGTAGTGGCGGCGTTGCGCAACACGCGCTGCCGATGCCACGGCGTCCATTTCGTCGTCAGAGATCGGTGTCAGCGGCTGGCCGGGTCCTACGCCGTCTGAAGTGAACAGAGCGAACCCCGACAGGTGATCAAGGTAGTCCTCGGGCGTTGAAACCGTAGTCCCGAAATCGGTGATCCGGACTTCAACGCCNGGTTCCAGGACGAGGACTGCCGTGAGGTTGCCGTAGGGGACACCACCCGCCACCGGAGACCANGCCAGGTCNCTCTCGGCCAACCGGTAGTAGTCGCGNATGATCACCTTCCGGCCGTCAGCCAGNAGGTANGGACCAGTGTCTCCNTGCCCAACCCGGGTATCGAAATAGAGGAGGAAGAGGTGGTTGATGATGGTGGCGTTGGCCCGCCGGATCCGGTCCCGCCGCCCATCGTCGACCGAGATAGCTGTCTGCACCAGGGTCGACACCGTGTCCTCGTCGAATACGTCCAGGTGGTCATCCACCTCGGCAGCGTGCAGGTGGTCGCCGCCCCGGTAGGCCCGTGAGGTTCGGGCCCAGAAATCCAGCACAGTGTGAGCACGGTCCAACGCGTTTGGGCCGTCATCCACCGCGGGATCCACCGCCCGTAGGACGTTTCTTCCGATGAGGAAGAAGTTGGCCACTCCCCAAAGAAACACTGAGTTGGCCTGGCAGCCGGGACGCCGGGCCTCCATCCCGATCTCTTCTGGTTCCATGGCCGCCGTGATCGTGGCCACAGCGTCCGGGTAGCGGAGGAAGGCCTCGACGCAGGACACCATCACGTAAGGCGTGACCGGAATGAGCTGTGAGGAGTAGCTAGTCCGCTCGGCGACCAGTCGCTTAGTGATCGGATTGATGGTGGCCAGCCACCCGTTCACCCGGTCGCGCCGAACCGAGGCGTCCTCGTCGGGATCCCTAGGGGTGGCTTCGGTGGTCATCTCCCAACCAGACGGACCACGCCGTCGGGACCGGTGGCGTCCAACTCCACCTCGGCACCCTCGTCCGGCTCCTCGGATAGGAGGGTGGCCACCACCCCTGGGATCCGGTACTCCCGGCTGATAATTCCGATGTGGCTGCGGATCGTCCCTCCAGTGCACACCACGCCAGCCAGCTCGTCGAAGACAGGTCCGAGGAATGTGGCACCAGCGTCTCTGACGACAGCAACCAGACCGTCGGCTCCGGCGTTCATCAGACCCAGCACGTCGTCGGGTCCTTCCAAGCGAACCCACCGTCCGCGGGCCGTGCCAAAGTCGTAGGTCTTTTGCCCCCGACCGACCTCTGACACCGTTGCCCTCCTGCGGTTCCGCCGTGGGCCAGACACGTGGAGGCCCACCCCAGCGGTGGTCGGGACCGTAGCGTCCCCTACCCGGTGCGCGACCAGTGGGCTCGTCTGGCCATCACAGCCGACCGGGTCGGGACCTAGGCTCCCGAACCGTGGCCGAACCGTTGTCCGACTCCTGGATCGCTGCGCTGGACGATGCGGCTGCCGGCCACACTGGCCTCCAAGAGGCCACAGCAACCATGGCCCTCGTATTGGAGTACTCGACATCCGGTGGACCCACCTGGCACGTGGTGTTCGATCACGGTTCGGTTCGGGTAGTCGCTGGACCAGCCGACCATCCCGACCTGCGGTTCGCCACCGACCCAGCTACAGCCCGGGCCCTAGCCGCCGGCACGCTGGATCCCCTGCGAGCAGTGATCGACGGGGATCTAACTCTCGGTGGCGACCCCCGCCTGCTGGTCGAGCACCGTGCGGTGTTCGACGGTCTGGGCGACGTGTTTGCCGTCGCCCGGGAGCCCTAAGACGAACCGTTGCTCGGTTGACAGGTAAATTTCATATATGGCCCGACTCACGCGAATCTGGTTGAAGCCCGTAAAGGGCGAACCCTTACAGGAGGTGGAACACGCCTCCGTAAGGTCGAACCACGGCCTGGTTGGAAACGCCGAACGGGGTGGCCGCCGTCAGGTCACCGTGCTGTCCGCCGAGGACTGGGAGGCCGCCAACGCCCAGGCCGGCTCCGAACTGGACCCTTCAGCCCGCCGGGCCAACATCTTGGTCACCGGCCTGGACAATTTGGTCGAGTCCACCGGACAGGTGCTGAAAGTCGGCGGGGCCCGCATCCAGGTAACTGGCGAGACACGGCCGTGCAGCCTCATGGATGCCACCCATCAAGGGCTGCGGGCTGCCATGGAAGTCAGTTGGCGGGGGGGTGTGCACGGAATCGTCTTGAATGACGCTGATCTGGCCGTCGGTGACGAGGTGTCCTGGGAGGGCTGAGGCCGAGCAGAGCAGGGTCCGACGGCCCGAACACTCAAATCAAGCCGAGGCCCCGCACCATGTCCCGTTCGGCGGTCAGCTCAGCTACTGAGGCATCAATCCGCTGGCGGGAGAACCCGTTGATGTCCAGACCCTGCACGATGGAGTAAGTGCCGTCGGCGCAGGTGACCGGAAACCCGCAGAGCAGGCCGTCGGGTACACCGTAACTTCCGTCTGACGGCACGCCCATGGTCACCCAGTCGTCGTCCGGTGTCCCGAGCACCCAGTCGTGGACATGGTCAATGGCCGCGTTGGCCGCCGAGGCGGCGCTAGAGGCACCGCGTGCCTCGATGACGGCCGCACCCCGCTGCTGGACGGTGGGGATGAACTGGTCCTCCAACCAAGCCTGATCGTCGACCGCCTCGGCGGCGCTCGTCCCGCCTACCCGACAGTGGAAGAGATCCGGGTACTGGGTGGCTGAGTGGTTGCCCCAGATGGTCATCCGGGTGACGTCGTTGACCGACACCCCCAAGCGTTGGGCGACCTGGGTCAGGGCCCGATTGTGGTCCAGGCGCATCATGGCCGTGAACCGCTCGTTCGGAACGTCCGGTGCACTGTTCATGGCGATCAAGCAGTTGGTGTTAGCCGGGTTACCAACTACCAGCACCCGAAGGTCGTCGGCCGCCCGGTCGTTCAACACCCGACCCTGTCCGGTGAAGATGGCGCCATTGGCCTCGAGGAGGTCCTGGCGCTCCATACCCGCGGACCGGGGCCTGGAACCAACCAGTAGGGCGACGTTGGCGCCGTCGAAGGCCAGATCCGGGTCGTCGGTAAGTACCAAGTCGTCGAGGAGAGCGAAGGCGCTGTCGTCCAATTCCATGGCCACCCCCTCGAGGGCCCCCATGGCTGGTGGGATCTCCAGCAGATGGAGGACCACCGGCTGGTCGGGACCCAGGAGGTGACCACTGGCGATACGAAAGACGAGGCTGTAGCCGATCTGACCGGCGGCTCCGGTGACGGCAACTCGAACTGGACGGGGGCTCACAGAAGACTCCTCAGGGGACTCGGTCCTGTGGCCCGAGGCTACCGGGAGCGGTTGTCACTGAAATGGCGTAACAGGTGGCTCAGGAGCGAAGAAACACCTCGTCGGACCGAGTGAAGTGGGCTAAGAATCCGGTCGGGAGGACCGGCCGGTGTCCGTCCTCGACGAGAATCTGACTGGTGTAGGCGGCCAGACCAGCCCGTTTCCGGGCCATCCACGCCGCACCGTCCGGTCGGTCGGACAGTGGGAACCGGAACGCCCGATCGAAGGGAGTGGCCGGATTTCCGGGATCGTCCCAGTTCCAGGACCACACTGGGAATGAGAACACGGGTACCCCGAGTACCGCACAGGCCTCGAGGGCAGCCCATCCGCAGGCGTCGTGGTCGGGGTGGCCATCAGCCTCCCAGGGGGCCAGACAGGTCGCCGCCCCCCCTAGGACGGAGAGGAGGCCCTCCACTAGGCGGTCGGCATGATTCGTGGTATCCCCGTCGGGGAGAGACAGCCGGTGGCGGTCGGCCACGATCCCGGCCTCCGTGTAGGCGGCGGCTGTCTCGGCCAAACGCCGGTCCACTAGGTGGCGTCGTCCGGCATCGTCCAGATGGGGATGGGACATCTCGCCGTCGGTCACCGCCACCACCCGAACCTCAGTCCCAGCATCCGAGGCGGCGGCCAGAGTGGCACCGGCGGCCAACAGTTCGTCGTCCGGGTGGGGCGCTACCAGAACCAGGGGACCTGACGGAGGCCACGGGTCGGCCACGATCGGCAATCCGGCGATCACGGCATCCCACTCGAAGGCTGTGCGTCCGACCACCGGATCGATGGGATTCCGGTGAGGGCCGACGTCAGTCACCGAGCCGTCCCCTCCCGGCTGGTCCCGGGAGAGCGGGTGCCACCCAGCCAGGAGCGGTAGAGGCCGGCATAGACCCCGCCCCGGGCCACCAAGTCGTCGTGGCTCCCTTGTTCGGCAATCCGACCGGCGTCAAAGACCAGCACTAGGTCAGACCGTTCGGCGGTCGAAAGCCGGTGGGCCACGCTGATCGTCGTCCGCCCGGCGGCCAATCGCTCTAGGGCCCGCTCCAGAGTGGTCTCGGTCTCCGGGTCAACGGCCGAAGTGGCCTCGTCTAGGACCAGCAGCCCTGGATCGGCCAGGTGGGCCCGGGCCAGAGCCACCAACTGCCTCTCACCGACCGACAACGACTCGCCCCGTTCACCCACCCGGGTATCCAGACCAGCTCCCAGACCATTCACCCAGTCCGTCAGGTCTAGGGCCTCTAGGGCAGCCTCCACATCACCCGTCGTGGCGTCGGGGCGGCCGAACTGGATGTTCTCGGCGATCGAAGTGTCGAACAAGAACCCGTCTTGAGGAACCATCCGTATGGACCGGCGCCGGTCCTCAGCTGACACGTCACGAAGGTCCACGCCGCCGACCAGCACCCGACCCGAGGTGGGGTCGGCCAACCGGGCCATCAACTTGGCCAGTGTGGTTTTACCCGATCCGGTCTCACCGACCACAGCTACCGAGGCCCCAGCGGGTAGGGACACGTCGATGCCGTGGAGGACCCGGCCACCCTGGCGGTAGGCGAAGTCAACGGCCTCCACTCGAACGTCCAGGGCCCCCGTTGGCAGTGGCACCGCGGTGGACGGCTCGGCCACCTCCACCTCAGTGTCCAGGACATCCAGGATCTTCCACCAGCCGGCTAAAGCGGTCTGGGTCTGGTCCAGTACCTCGCCCAAATTGGTGATGGGCGACACCAGCAGGTTGCAGAGGAAGACAAAGGCCACCAGCTCGCCCGAGGTCACCCCCCAGGCGCCACCCCACCACACCCCGGCCCCGACGACCGACGCGATGGCTGTCACCCCGAACACGTCGGTGAGGGGAAGAACCAGGGAGAAGTAGCGGGCGGCCACCATCTGCTGGTCGTACTGGGCGTCGATGACCCCGTGGACTCGGCGGCGCATCTGCTCGCGGTAGCCGTAGGCCCGAACCACCTCGACACCGTGGACCGACTCGGACACCACACCCAGGGTGTCTGACACCCGGGTTCGAAGATTTTCGTAGGCCACAAGCTGTCTGGACTGCATCCACCGCAGCACGGGAAGCAACGGGAGGTGGAACACCAGGACCACGAGGGTGAGTTGCCACGAGTACACGGCCATGATGAACAGCACGGCTACTACCTGGACCGAGTCGATAATCCAGGCAATGGCCCCCCACTGGGCAAACTGGGTGAGTGTCTCGACGTCGCTAGTGACACGTGCGGTGAGCACCCCTTTCTTGGAGGCCGTGTGCTCGGCGAGGCTGAGCCGGTGCAGGTGCTCGAAGGTACGTACCCTCAGGCCTAGCAGGACGTTCTCGGCGGTCCGGACGAGCCGGAAGTAGGTGATCTTCCCGAGGAAAACGCTGCCCACCACCAACGCAGCAGCCACCGCGCACAAAACCACCGCCCAGCCCAACCGAACCCCGTCAGCAGTGATCGACACGTCCATCACCACCTGGATAAGCAGGGGAATCAACAGCTTCCCCCCGGCCACCGCCAACGCCATAGCCGCGGTGTAAAGGGCCCCGTCGCGCAGTTCAGGGGAAGCCGCCATACCCCTCCGAAGCACGGAGATCGCACCGACCCCGTCGATCCTCCGGGAGTCCACGTCGGTCATCGTGGGCCTCCAGCCATCTCGTAGGCCTGGGCCAAGGCCGCGTAAGCCTCGACCTCGAGTAGCTCGTCGTGGACCCCAGAAGCGGCAATCCGCCCACCCTCGAGGAAAAGCACCCGATCGGCCAGCCGAATGGTGGCCATTCGGTGGGCAATGACCAACAGCGTTGGTGGCCCGTCGAAACCGACCGGCCTCCCACCAACCATGTCCCCTCCGACCGGTCGGCGCAACGACTCGAGGATCTCCGCCTCGACTACTGGGTCAATGGCTGAAGTGGCATCGTCGAGCACGAGGACAGCGGGCTGTCGGAGCAAGGCCCGGGCAATGGCCAGGCGCTGCCGCTGGCCGCCGGACAGCATGATACCTCGTTCGCCGACCACCGTGTCCAGACCAGTCGGGAGCTCGGCCACGAAGCCATCAGCCGAGGCGGCAGCCAGTGCCCGAGCCAGCTCGTCGTCGTCGACTTCGATCCCAAGGGAGAGGTTGGCCCGTACCGAGTCGGCAAACAAGAAGGTCTCCTGGAGGACGGTGGCCACCGTCCGAGTCACCCCCTCGGGGCCCAAAGCCGATGTCGCCACCCCACCGACCCGCACCTCTCCGACTGTCGGTGGCACGAGGCCTGCCAGTAGAGCGACGGCCGTGCTCTTCCCAGAACCGGTGGCCCCCACCAGGGCCACGGTCTCGCCGGGGTTCAGCCGGAGATCGAGGTCGGAGAGGACGGGTGGTCCGCCCGGGTAGGAGAAGCCCACGCCGTCGAACTCGACAACCACCGGCCCAACCACCCCGGAGCCCCCTGGTGTCGAACCGGTCAACTCACCAGCCGCCGGATCTGGGTGGAGTTCCGTCGGTTCAGCCAGCACCCGGTTGATGCGATCCATGGCTACTACCGAACGGGGAATTTCCTGGAACATGTAACCCAGGATCTCCATGGGAAGGGTGAGGACGCTGAACAGGGACATGGCCTGGACTACGTCACCGATTGATACCGAACCTCCGTCCACCAGCCACGCCCCGACTAGCAGCAGGACGATGATCCCTAACTGGGGCAGCGAGTAATACAACGGTGCATAGTCCGACCGAATCCGACCCGCCGCCAACCGGTGCTCCCGGAGCCTCGATGCTGCTTCGGCGAACCGGTCCACCTCAAGGCGTTCCCGACCCAGTGTCTTGACGACCAGAATCCCATCGAGGCTTTCGTGGGCAATCCCTGAGATCTCCCCCACTGCCGCTTGGCCACGGGCCGCCGGTACTTCCACAGCACGGGTAAACCGGCGGTTCAAGAACGTCAGGGTGGGAAACATCACCACAGCGACCAGGGCAAAGAGCGGGTGGACAACCAGCAAGCTGACCAGAGCGGCCACGGCCAGCATTACTACCGACATCGAGAAGGCCAGCGGCTTGAGCATCGACGTGGCCACCTCCACATCGGCGTCGGCGTGGGCCAGCAACTGTCCAGCCGGGCGGGAGTAGTGAAAGGACAGCGGGACGTCCAGAAACTGGTCGGTGACAGCACGGCGCCATGTCCGCTGGGTACGGACGGTGGCCAGCATGTTGAACCACCGTCGGGTCATGATCGAGACGCCCCGGATCACCCCCACAGCGGTGATGAAGGCCACGGCAACCAGTAGCGACTGGCGAGATACCCCGTCGCCGTCTAGCCCGGGGACAATCACCTCGTCGGTTACTCGACCGACGACCACCGTGAATCCCACCACGGCAAGGGCGAAGACGTTGGCTCCCATGATGCCAAGGGTGTGGGCCCCCGAATGGGCTCGAAACGAACGGCGGACCAGGCGCCAGCCGCGCCGCATCACGCTTTCCGGGACGGTCCCGCCCCGCCGGTCCGGCTTCTCGTTCAGTGGCCGGTACTCAGAGTCGGTCAACCACGGCCGAGGCGAACTCCGAGCATGAAACCTCGGTGGCCCCGTCCATGAGCCGGGCAAAATCGTAGGTCACGACCTTGTCGGTGACCGCCGTCTCTACGGCCCGCACGATGTCGTCGGCGGCCTCCTGCCAGCCGATGTGCTCGAACATGAGAACGCCGGACAGGAGCACAGACGACGGGTTGACCTTGTCCTGACCGGCGTACTTGGGTGCCGTGCCGTGGGTGGCCTCGAAGATGCCGTGTCCGGTGACGTAGTTGGCGTTCCCGCCCGGGGCGATACCGATTCCCCCCACCTGAGCAGCCAGGGCATCGGACAAATAGTCGCCGTTGAGGTTCATGGTGGCGATCACGTCGAACTCCGATGGGCGGGTCAGTACCTGCTGGAGGGCGATGTCAGCGATGGCGTCCTGGACGAGGATCCGGTCGCCGGGATCGCCGTCGCAGTCGTCCCACCCGACGGCCACATCTGAGAACTCCTCCCTTACCAGCTCGTAGCCCCACTTCTGGAAAGCGCCCTCGGTGAACTTCATGATGTTGCCCTTGTGGACCCAGTGGACCCGGGGTCGGTCTCGGTCCACCGCGTACTGCAAAGCGGCTCGTTGCAGGCGCTGAGACCCGGTTTTGGAGATGGGCTTGATGCCGATTCCGGAGTCCTCGCGGATCTGCCAACCAAAGGCATCCTCTAACAACTCCCGCAAGCGGAGGGCCTCGGGTGTCATGGCCTCGACCTCGAGGCCGGCGTATATGTCTTCGGTGTTCTCCCGAAAGATCACCATGTCGACTAACTCGGGGCGCTTGACCGGGGACGGTACGCCCTGGAACCACCGCACCGGGCGGAGGCACACGTAGAGGTCCAGGACCTGGCGGAGGGCCACGTTGAGGCTGCGGAAGCCCCCACCGATCGGGGTGGTGAGCGGCCCCTTGATGCCGATCAGGTACTCGGTGAATGCCTCGACGGTCTCCCGTGGCAGCCATTCACCGGTCTCGTTATAGGCCTTCTCCCCGGCCAGCACCTCCATCCACTCGACAGTGTGGCCGTACCTCCCCGCCGCGGCGTCAAGTACCAATCGGGCCGCTGGCCAGATGTCGATACCGGTCCCGTCTCCCTCGATGAACGGGATGATCGGATCAGTGGGCACGACAAGGGCGCCGTCAGAGCCCATGGTGATCTTTCCTGTCATGGCTCTGACCCTACCGATTCAGAGTCATTCAGCATCCAACGGACGGGGGTCTGAGCGGTGGGAAGCGGTGGGTGCTGAACATGGCCGGTGGACCGCCGACCGCTGGTCGCCTAGGTGTTGGCGCGTTCGGCAGCCTCGACCGTGTTGCGCAACAGCATGGCCACGGTGGTCGGCCCCACTCCACCCAGCCGGGGAGTGATCCAGGACGCCACCTCACCCACCGATTCGTCCACGTCAGCGAGAAGTTTCCGGCCCTCCCAGGAGATGCCGCCGCTGACCACCACGGCCCCCGGCTTCACCATGTCCGGCTGCACAAACGACGGCACGCCGAGGGCGGCCACCACAATGTCGGCCGCCCGAGTCAGGTCGGCCAGGTCGGGCACCGCCGAGTGCACCACGGTGACCGCCGCGTTGGCTCCCGGAGCCTTGGTCGTCAGGAGCAAGGACAACGGTCGGCCGAGGGTCGGGCCGCGTCCGATGACTACCACGTGCTTCCCACTGACATCGATGTCGTAGTGAACGAACAGGGCCTGGATGCCGGCCGGCGTACACGGCACAGGGCCTTCCTCCTGAAGGACCAATTTGCCGAGATTGGTGGGATGCAGGCCATCGGCGTCCTTAGCTGGATCCATGGCCGAAAGCGCGGAGTTGAAATCGAAGCCGTCGGCTACCGGATGCTGGATTATGTAGGAGTGGACGACCGGATCCCCGTTGAAGGCAGCCACCGCCTCGTCTAGGGCCTCCGTGGGGTCATCGGGCTCCACCTGGATGTGGTAGGAGGCCATGCCAACCGACTCGCATGTTTCGTGCTTCTTACGGACGTAGCCGGCACTGGCCCCGTCGTCACCAACGAGAATGGTGCCTAGGCCGGGTGTGGTGCCGGCAGCCCTTAGGATGTCGACCCGAGCCCGGACATCGTCCAGGACGGCTTCGGCCACCGGTCCACCTGCAAGAAGTTGTGCGCTCATGGGCGGTGACGCTAGCCGCCACCGATCCCGACCCCGACTGCTACTCAGTGGCGAAAATGCCGCTCGTCGGTGAAGACCATGGCCATGCCGTGGGCGTCAGCCGCCGCCACCACCTCGTCGTCACGTAACGATCCCCCGGGCTGGACCACGGCGGTGACCCCGGCGTCGGCCGCGGCATCTAGGCCGTCCCGGAACGGGAAGAAGGCGTCACTGGCACATGCCCCGCCAATTGCCCGACCGGCCGCCTTCTCAGCAGCAATCCGTCCGGCATCCCGGCGGTTCTGCTGGCCAGCCCCGATGCCTACCGCACACCGGTCTTTCACGAGCACGATGGCGTTGGAACTCACCCGAGCAACCACCCGCCAGGCGAACTCCAGGTCGGCCCACTCGGCCCCGGTGGGTTCCCGCTCGGTCACCACCTCCCATACGGGTGGCTCGGTCACCAGGTCGTCGGACGTCTGGATCAGAAACCCGCCGTCGATGCCCCGGACGTCCAGCTCCGGCCAGCCGGGGGTCTCGGCCTCCAAAACCCGCAGATTCTTCCGCTCACCGAGGAGGACCAGGGCGTCTGGTTCGTAGGCGGGCGCCACCACGACTTCGGTGAATACTTCGGAAAGGGCCTCAGCCATGGTCAGTGTGACCGGACGGTTCACGGCCACTACCCCACCAAAGGCCGACACCGGATCGCACCGGTGAGCCGAAAGATAGGCATCAGCAATATCAGAACCGACCGCTGCACCACACGGGTTGGCATGCTTGACAACTACCGCACACGGATCGTCACCTAGGCGGTGCACGAGCCGCCACGCCGCCTCGGTATCAAACAGGTTCAAATATGACATGGCCTTCCCGCCGTGTACAACGGTGGTGTCCCACCATCCGGAGGAACCGACAACTCGGTAACGGGCGCCCGCCTGATGCGGGTTCTCGCCGTACCGGAGGTCCTGGACCCGGTCCAGGGTCAGGTGCAGGGATGGCTTGAGCAGGTCATTGGCGTGGTCCGACAATGGGTCCTCATCGAACCAGGCCACGATGGCCGCGTCGTAGGCAGCCGTGTGAGCGAATGCCGATCGGGCCAGCCGTCGGCGGGTGGCGTCGGACAGGAAGCCGACGTTCTGGATCTCGTCGAGGACCGGACGGTAGTCAGCCGGGTCGACAACCACGCCCACGTGGGCGTGGTTCTTGGCAGCTGCGCGCACCATGGTCGGGCCACCAATGTCAATCAGCTCAACCCCGGGGTCCGACGTGAACGGGTAGAGGTTCCCAACCACCAGGTCGATGAGCACGATGCCTCGGGCTTCCAGGTCGGCCAGATGCCCGGGATCGGATCGGTCGGCCAGGATCCCGCCGTGGATTGCTGGGTGCAGCGTCTTAACCCTGCCTCCAAGAATCTCCGGGGCCCCGGTGACTTCGCCAACCCCCACCACGGGTACGCCCTCGTCAGCCAGAAACAAGGCCGTGCCGCCGCTGGAGACCAGCTCCCAGCCCGCTTCGACCAACCCGCGTGCCAGGTCCGCGATACCGGTCTTGTCGTGGACGGATAGCAGGGCTCTCTTCGGAACAGAGCTCACGCCGAGGCTCCCTCGGGGTCGGTGACCTCCACCAGCGATTCTCCGGCTAGGACCGACCGGATGGTGTCGACGTAGAGGCGTCGCTCCACCACCTTGATCCGCTCGTGGAGGGAGGCCTCGTCGTCATCGGCCAAAACGGGCACGGTCTCCTGAGCCAGAATCGGCCCACTATCCACCTCCAGGGTGGCCCGGTGCACCGTGCAGCCGCTTACCGTGGCACCGTCGGCCAGGGCGTCGGCTACGGCATGCCAGCCCGGATAGGCGGGGAGTAACGCCGGGTGGGTGTTCAAGATGCGACCTGCGTAACGGTCGTACATGGGCTGTCCCAAGATGGTCCCAAACCCAGCCATCGCCACCAAAGTGACGTCCCGCTCCTCCAGTAGGTCGGTCAGGAGCAACGTGTAGCCGTCACGGTCGAAGTCGTCGCCAAAGGTGTCCCGGCGAACCACCACGGCTTCCACATCGTGTCCAGTCGCCTTCTCCACGGCAGGGCAGGGACGGTCTGAGACAACCAGGGAGACCGGCAAGCCAGCCTCAACCATGGCATCCAGGATGGACCCGGTCCCCGATACCAGCACCGCCAACGACATGTCGGCGACCGTACCAGCGCGCCACCATGGCCCGACCGTGGATTCGCCGGTCTGGAGGTAGCCCGGTTGTCCGAGCGCGTACCGGTTGGCTCCTAGAGTCCGGCGACGATGTCGGCCATCAGTTCCCCGGCCTCGGTGGGATTCAGGCCTACCCGGACCCCCGCCGCGCGGAGGGCGTCCATCTTGGCTGCTGCCGTGCCCTTACCGCCCGAAACGATGGCTCCGGCATGTCCCATCTTCTTGCCGGGTGGGGCCGTCACGCCGGCCACGTAGGCCGAGATGGGCTTGGTCATCCGGGTAGCGATGAACTCGGCGGCCTCTTCCTCGGCCGAACCTCCGATCTCACCAATCATCATCACAGCCTTTGTATCAGGATCGGCCTCGAAGGCTTCCAAACAGTCGATGAACGACGTGCCGGGCACGGGATCCCCCCCGATGCCAACGCACGTCGTGCACCCGATTCCCTTCTCCCTGAGTTCGTACAGCGCCTGGTAGGTCAGGGTTCCGGAGCGGCTCACGATGCCCACCGGGCCGCCCGGCAGGGCAATGTGTCCGGCCGTGATGCCGATGTTGCATTGGCCCGGCGAGATAATCCCCGGGCAATTGGGCCCCAGTAGGCGGACGTGGGGGTAGTCGCGGCGTAGTCGGTTGTAGAAGTGGGCCTCGTCGTGAGCGGGAACGCCCTCGGTGATGGCCACAATGAACTCAACGCCCCCCTCAGCTGCCTCGATCACGGCGCCATGGACCCCGGCGGCCGGGATGAAGACGCACGACGCGGTAGCGCCCGTCTCTGCCACCGCCTCGGCCACCGTGGCAAAGACGGGAATGCCGTCCACGTCGGTGCCGGCCTTCCTCGGGTTGGTCCCGGCCACCACCCGGGTTCCGTAGTCCCGGTTCAGGAGGCCGTAGTAGCGACCCTGGCTACCGGTCAACCCCTGGTAGACGACCCGGGTTTCAGCGTCGACGAAGATACTCATCGCTCAGACCTCCCGACCCTCAGCCAGTTCCACGGCCCGACGAGCAGCGTCCAGCATGGTGGGTGCCATCTGGAGGGCGTCGGATAGGTGCGGTTCGAGGATGGTCCGGCCCTCGTCGGCGTTGGTGCCGTCCAAGCGGATCACGATCGGAGCGTCGATGGCGACTCGCTCCAGCGCCCCGACGATGCCGTTGGCCACCTCCTCGCCTCGGGTGATCCCTCCGAAAATGTTGATGAAGATGGACCGCACGGCCGGATCGTTGTTAATGACCTCCAATGCCCCAGCCATCACC
The DNA here is from genome assembly GCA_002717365.1 of Acidimicrobiaceae bacterium. Taxonomy (GTDB): domain Bacteria; phylum Actinomycetota; class Acidimicrobiia; order Acidimicrobiales; family MedAcidi-G1; genus UBA9410. The sequence goes on from PBDJ01000029.1 coordinate 151,668, forward strand.
TCGGCGTTAGCACCGCCTCCAATGTCCAGAAAGTTGGCCGGGCTGCCTCCGACCTGGTTGACCACGTCGACCGTCGACATGGCCAAGCCAGCACCGTTGGCAATCACTCCCACCGAGCCGTCCAGTCCCACGTACTGGAGGCCCCGGGCGTGGGCCGCTGTCTCCCGCTCGTCCCGGGCCTGGGTCTCGTCGTACGCCTCATAGTCCTCGTGGCGAAACACCGAATTGGCGTCCAGTGTGACCTTGGCGTCCAAAACGTGGATCCGACCCTCCGGCGTAAGGATCAGCGGGTTGACCTCCACTAGGTCGGCGTCGCCGTCCACGTACGCCATGTAGAGCTTTAGTAGGACGTCCACGGTGCCTTCCACGGCCGCCTCCGGCAGGTTTGCCGCCATGACCCAGTCGCGGGCCGTGGCCTCGTCCAACCCATCGACCGGGTCAACCCAGACTTTGGCGATGGCGTCCGGGTTCTCGACAGCAACCGTCTCGATTTCAACGCCCCCTTCTGCTGACAGCATGCCCAGGTGCTTCTTGGCTGATCGGTCCAGAGTGAACGAGGCGTAATACTCGTCGGCGATGTCGGAGGCCTTCTCGATCCACACCCGTCCCACTACGTGGCCCCGGATGTCCAGCCCGAGGATGTCACTGGCGTGGGTCCGGACGTCGTCGAGTGTGGCGGCGAACTTGATGCCCCCCGCCTTGCCCCTGCCGCCCGTGTGGACCTGAGCCTTGACCATTACCGGGGTGCCCAGGCGTTCGGCGGCGTCTACCGCCTCGTCGACGGTCAGCGCCACCTCTCCGGCCGACACCGGCATGCCGTACTGGGCGAAGAACTGCTTGCCCTGATACTCGAATAGGTCCACTCTGGCTTCCTCCCACAGGCGCCTAGGTCGTTCCTGTCGCCCGGGAGCCGACATTCACCGGCGGCCCGAACCGGGGCGATACTAGACAGCACCGGGTCGGTGGTCCCCAACGGATCGGTGCCCGGATGGCGATTTCAGATTTCAGAGAGAAAGGCGTCACACCTAATGACCGTGGCCCATGGGATCCGGTTCAACGTTCGTCGGGCCCTGTCCGTCACCGCCGTAGCACTGGTTGGAGCCGTCGGGGCGCTGGTGGTCATCCTCTGGCTGGCCGGATCCACCAATGTCGTCGAGGTTCAGTTGGGTGATCCCGACTTCCGGGGAATCAATGCCGCTGACCTGGCCGCCGAAATTTCCGAGAACGGTCCAGTGCCCTTCCCTGATCTGGTTGGCCGGGATCTTCCCCTCTGGATCACCCACACCGGACCCGACCCGACCACCGGATGGTCTGCCTTCTCGGCCCGGACCCCTGGCGGGGCCGACCACTGTCTGGTGCAATGGGACGCCGGCACTTCGACCTTCGTGGACTCGTGTGACCCGTTGTCGACTTGGCCTGCCGACGGGCGGGGCCTCGGGTCCTTAGCCTGGCAGGTAGTGGATGGTGAGCTGAGGGTGGCAGTCGGTGGCAAACGCCCCGACGACTGGGAAACGGACAGGAGCAACGGGTGACCGACCGCCTGTACCTTCGAGATGCCGACCTACGGTCGTTTGACGCCACTGTGATTGCCGTGAGCGGCGACCGGGTGGAATTGGATCGCACGGCCTTCTACGCCACCAGTGGAGGTCAGCCGCACGACACGGGCCACCTGGTGTGGGCGACCGGGGCTGCCGCGGTCCTGGACGTCCGGACCATCGACGGGAGGGTCCTCCACACGCTGGCCGGCCCGGTCCCCGAAGTTGGTACCACAGCCACCGGCGAGGTCGACGACGAGCGACGGCGCCACATGATGCGCACCCACACTGCCATGCACGTGCTGTGCGGCGTGATGTGGAAGCACTGGAAGCGGGTGGTAACCGGCGGAAACATGGACGCCCTCTCAGGGCGTATGGACTTCGAAGTCGACCAGTTACCCGACGGCTTCGGAGCCGAGGTAGAGGCTCTATGCAACACCGAGATCGCTGCTGACCGTCCAATCGAGGTTTCGTTCCTCCCCCGCGGCGAGGCGGTACTGGACCGGGAGCTCATCCGCACCAAGGTCAACCTGGTACCCGAGTCGGTGGACGAGATCCGGGTAGTGGACATCGTCGGCTTGGACAAGCAGGCCGACGGCGGGACCCATGTTTCATCCACCGGCCAAGTTGGGCGTCTAGAAGTCGTAAAGACGGAATCCAAGGGAAAAGGATTTAAGCGGATCCGGTTCGTCCTCCATGACTCCTGACCGTTGACCTCATCACCGACCGGACGGCCGAAAGCCACTCAGGGCAGGGTGACCGCGGTGAGGTCCCGGGCCACGACTACGTCACCCGTGTAGCCACCGGACCGGACATCGTCCTCAAAAGCCTGTTCGTCGGCCTCCGACTCTGGAGGCGGTAGGAGGTGGGTGAGCACAAGCCGGGAAACGCCTAGGTCCTCAGCCTGGCGACCGATAGCGACCGTGTCGGCGTGGTAGTCAAGGATAAACCTCCGGTGCTCGGGCAGCCCCTGGACCTCGGAGAACCGCATGGCCTCGTAGACCAGCACATCGGTTCCCACTGCCAGGTCGGCGACCTCGTCACATACCAACGTGTCGCCAGAAACCACTACTACGCCATCCGGGGTCTCGACCCGGTAGCCGACCGCCGGACGCACCGGCTCATGGCGGACCCGGCCAGCCAGCACTCGGACGTCGGCGGTCCGCCAGACCTCCGTCGGTGCCGACGGCAGGTCAAAGGGCCTTATATCGACCTCGGGGCCCCGGTCCCGACCGGCGTGGGCCGCTCGTACCGCCAGGTCCTCATCCCACCGGTCGAGCAGGCCGCCCACGAACCGGATGCAGGGCCCAGCGGGCGCTACCACTGGGATGGGCGGCAGGTCCCACTGCCGGTCCAGTACCCACCGGGTGAGGAGTAGGTCGTCCAGGCCCACTAGGTGGTCGGAGTGGTGGTGGGTGAGGAACACAGCGTCCAGCCCGCCGGGTGACGTACCGGCCCCGATTAGCCGCATGACGGTAGACCGGCCGGCGTCGAACTGGAGCCGTACCGTTTCCCCGAACCCTTCGTAGACGATCAGCACCCCAGGGCCCGCCCGGTCGGCGGTAGCGATCGGCGTCCCGGTGCCGGTGACAATAACGGTGGTGGTCATCCTCCTTCCCGTGCGGCTAGGCGGTCCACCTCGATCAGGGTGTTGCGAGAGGCAACCGAGCCCAGTCGATGCTCCAAGTTCGGGTTGGTCAGGGGGTTGACCCCCCGAACGCCGCGGGCCGTCACCACCCAGGCACGAGTGTCTGAACAGTCGTAATGGCAGGTGCCCTTCACTGTCGTCCCAGTGTTCACTGGGCAAGCCTGCCAGATTGGCCCTCGCGTGTGCGATGCTCGACCCATGACTGAGATGGGGAAACGGCTGGAGGGCAAGGCTGTATTCATCACCGGAGCGGCGTCCGGAATCGGTCGGCAGAGCGCCGTGCGTTTCGCCACCGAGGGGGCCCAGGTCGCCGTGGTGGACGTGGACGCCGACGGGGCGGCCACCGTGGCCGACGAGGTAATCGGGGCTGGTGGACAGGCCGTCGCCCTGAGGGCCGATGTGTCCTCAGAGGGCGAAGTGGCGGCGGCTGTCGCCGACGCCGAGGAAGCCTTCGGTCGCTTGGACGTGGTGTTCAACAACGCTGGAATCATGCACGGTGATGACGGGGACGCCCAGGCCACCGAGGAGACGGTCTGGGAC
>PBDJ01000012.1 GCA_002717365.1 Acidimicrobiaceae bacterium
GCTAGTCCCGATCGGGTCTCCTCGGTGTAAAAGCCGTCCACCTCGCCAACCACATAGCCGCCGTCGTCCAGGACCTTCTCCAGTTGATGGACGTCGTGCCCCTCGGAACCAACATCCAGCTGGCGGTAGAAGGCGAAGCCTCCAACCACGGCCACGGTCTGCCGGCCATCGATGGTGAACAGGGAGTCACCCGCCTCCACTATCTGGCCATCCTCCACGGCAAGTCCACTGACCTGGCCGGCGGTGGCCGACGCAATTGTCTGTAACTGGTCTCGACGCAGTTCCCCACGCACCGTGATCTCGTCGGTCAGGGTCCGCACACCCACCGTTTCGGCGATGGCCCGATCTACGCCGGACCCCGTCGGTGCCTCGTCGGCCCACGGCTGCCAGACGACTAGGCCGGCAGCCGCGCCCCCTAACAAGATGAGCAGGGTCAAGATCTTTTTCATGCGCGGTCTCTCCGAGGGGAGTGGAGGGAGCCATCAAGACGGCCCCCCGATCGGTAGGTGGTCACTGGTCGTCGTCCAGGCTCAGTTCGCTGATGCAATCTCGAATGTCACCCATGTCCAAGTCGCCGTTCGGCCCTCGGAAGTCCTCGCCAGGTCCCAACGAACCCTCCTCGTCGGGTACCGGGTCACCCACGACCCAACCCTTCTCGCGGAGGCACCCCGATAGGGCAATGAACTGTTCGTTGTCCTCCCGGATCTGATCCGGTGTACGCCCCGTCCGCGAGGTCTGGAACTCCTGCATAGCAGTAACGATGCCCGACCGTCCCGCGCACAGCACCAACGCGTCGACGTAGGCGGGCTGGTTGACGGGGTCACCGTCTCCGAGTTCCGGGTTGGGTCGTCCGATGAAGGTGACGCCCTCGTCGGACAGGCACCCGTTGAACTCCTCTACAGCATCCATCATCCGGATCCCCGGGTGGATTTCTTCTTCGGCAAGGGGGATCGTCTCCTTGGCCGGCGCCACGGTGGTGGTCGTCGTGGTCGTCGTCGTGGTGGCCTCGACTACCGGTTCCTCAGCAACGCTCGTCTCCGAAGCCGTGGCCTCCTCAGCAACGCTCGTCTCCGAAGCCGTGGCCTCCTCAGCAACCTCAGTGGTCGTCGGAGCCACTGTGGTCGTCGTCGTGGTCGTGGTCGTGGTTGTAGTCGTACTGACCACGATCTCTGTGGGACCGTCCTCGGCAAGGAGGGTCACCGTCTGAGCTGTCTCGCCTCCCCCGCTGCAACCCGCGCCCACGATGAGAAGGACGACCAAGGTCGACCACCGCTCGTAGATCCTCACGATCCATCCTCCTGCTCGCCAGCCAGTGAAATTTCGCTGACGCAGTCCCTGATCTCCCCAGTATCAACGTCCCCGTCGGCGCTGGAGAACTGGTCGCCGGGGTTAAGTAGGCCATTCTCATCGGGTGAGAGCTCTCCGATGAGCCATCCCTTGGACCGTAGGCAGTCGGCCAAGAGAATGAAATTCTCGTTCTCCTGGCGGATCTCCTCTGACGTCAGGTCGGACCGGGAAGCCTGAAACTCCTGAAAGACCTGGGAGATTCCAGTGCGGGAGTTGCAGAACTGGAGAGCCTGGAGGTATGCGGGCTGGTTGACCGGGTCGTTGGCACCGAGATCGGGATTGGGAAATCCCATCCACTCGTAGCCCTCGGCAGCCAGGCATGAGTTGAAGTCGTCGAGGGCTCCCATGAGTTTCACGCCCGGATTGATGTCCTCCTCGGCTAGAGGAACGGTTTCCTTCGTCGGGACAACGGTCGTCGTGGTTGTCGTGGTTGTCGTCGAAGCGACGGTCGCCGTGGACGTCGTCTGAGCTTCGGCAGTGGTGGAGGTGGGGATTCCAGTTGCTGTCTCCGCGGATTCGTCGCCAACTAACCGGTCGCTGTCGCTCTCCGTCGCGTCGGCTCCGGCAGTCTCCGTGGGAGGCGGTTCGTTAGATCCACCATCGGTGTCCTCGGAGGCTGGGGTTGCGATGACCGTCGTCGGGGCTGCGGTCTCCGTGGTGGGGGTGGCAGGAACAGTGGTTGCGGCAGGGACGGTGGTCGTGGCCGAACCGAGTCCTGCCGGGACGACAATCTCGGTGGCCTGGTCGGCCAACAGGACGACCACGGACCGGGCCTTCCCGTGTGCAGGCCCATCGGCCGCGCAGGCTGCGAGTACCAGAAGCATCCCGTAGAACAACCAGATAGGGCGTTGCATTCGAAAAACGCTAACTACTCCGAGCTTTGTCCAGAGACTGGAACCCAATTGATTAGGGTATCGAACTACCTTTCGTGATCCCGAATCGGCCGGACAAAGACCTCACAAAGGGCCGGGCGTGGCCCAGATGGGTGGGCCCTCCTAGCCTCGACTCATGGCCGACTTCTTCCAGAACGGGGTGATCGCCACCCTGCACGATCTTGGTCGCCGTACGACGGCAGACCTGGAGCAGGACCTGAAGGTGTGGAGCGACGAACGACCAATGTCCCTGGTCATCCCGTGCCTGGTCTCCGACCTTGACGGCTCTGCTCTAGAGCGGATTCTCGACGAGTTGGCTGCTGTGCCATACCTCGAGGAGGTGGTCGTCGGGCTGGACCGGGCCCACGCCGAGGACTTTGCCCGGGCCCAAAACCTCTTTGCACAACTCCCCCAGCACCACAGGATTCTCTGGAACGACGGGCCGCGCCTCCAGGCGTTACAGGTCGAACTCGAGGACCACGACTTCCCTCCGGGTCCACCCGGAAAAGGGCGGAACGTCTGGTCCTGTCTCGGGTACTTCCTGGCCGCCGGGCGCGGAGAGATCGTGGCCCTCCACGACGCTGACATCCGCAACTACGACCGATCCCTCCCGGCCCGTCTCCTCACGCCGATCGCCCACCCGTCAAGGCGGTTCGGCTTTGCCAAGGGCTACTACCACCGGGTATCGCGGGAACCAGGATCCGATGACCACCTATACGGGCGAGTGACTCGATTGTTCGTCACTCCCCTAGTCCGCGCCCTGGCCGTCACACTCGGCGACCGCCGCTACCTGAATTACCTGGACAGCTTCCGCTATCCACTGGCCGGTGAGTGCGCCATGTCGATGGATGTAGCTGAAACGCTCCGGGTGCCGTCGGACTGGGGATTCGAGATCGGGGTACTGGCCGAGGTCTATCGACGCCTCCCAGCCGGGCGGATCTGTCAGGTGGAGATGTCCGGGGCCTACGACCACAAGCACCGCGATCTCTCCCCCGGCAACCCGGACAGTGGCCTCCACCGGATGAGCGTCGACATCGCCAGGGCCGTCTACCGGACACTCGCCACCTCCGGGGTGGTGTTGACCGCTGAGGGTTTCCGGTCGCTGGAAGCGGCCTACGACCGGGCGGCGATCGACCTCGTGGACCGCTACGAGGCCGATGCGGTGTTCAACGGCCTAGCCTTTGACCGGCACGCCGAGGAAGCGGCCGTCCAAATGTTCGCCGGAGCTGTGGTCCGAGCCGGTGAGGAGTTCCTGGAGGATCCGCTGGAGACCTCCTTCCTTCCCAGTTGGTCCCGGGTCCGGTCCGAGCTCCCGGACCTGCCGGACCGCCTGGTGGCTGCCGTGGAGGCTGACAACCGGGCCTAGGCCCTTATGCCGAAAGGGAGCCGGCCCACCGGTTTCGGCGGGGCGACGATGCGGTGGAGGTGATGAGAATCGAACTCACGACCTCTACGTTGCGAACGTAGCGCTCTAGCCAACTGAGCTACACCCCCGCGAACGGGAAGATCGTAGCGGGACGCTCTGTTGGACCGGCTGGGATACCGGGGAGGGCCCTCAGTTGGCCTGTCGACTCAGGACGGCCTCGTCGCGCATGGCCACCGAGCCACTGTGACCGACCGCCAGGGGGCCGGCGGCGCGGAAGGGAACCACGGTGGCTGCCCGTTCGGCCTCCAACTGGTGGCGTTGGGTAACCAGTACCGCATAGACCACAAGGACCACGTCCACCAAGAAGTGGACCATCCAGACTGCGCCACCTACCGCCACGCCACCAAGGAAGGTGAAGGCGGCCACACCGGCCATGGCCAAGAGGAGGTCTCGTCGCCGGCGGCGAGCCGAGCCGACGTTGCCGGGCATCGAAGTGGCGGCCCTCCGCACGGACCGGAGCCGGCGGCCGTCAATGCGTCCGGCGGCCACCAGGGCTAACACCGGACGTCGGAGGCGGTGACGGTGCCTGATGAACGGTGGCCCGAGCACCGCGGCCCACAGCACACCGAGTCCCAGCAGGATCAGCACCGGATTCTTCCCTCTCCGTCATCCGTGACGTACGAGGGCACCGTACCGCTCGACCCTTGTCAGATGGTGGATTTCCACGCGCGCAGAGCGCGAATATTCGCGCACAACGCGCGTGAATGTTGGAGCCGGGCCAACTCCGACGGGCACTAAATGGTTAGTCCGGGCGGTGCCAGTCGCCGGAGCGGCCGCCCGACTTCTCAACCAGGCCCAATGCCTCTACCTGCATGGCCCGATCGCGGGCCTTGCACATGTCGTAAACGGTCAGGGCGGCCACCGAGCAAGCCGTCAACGCCTCCATCTCCACACCGGTCCGGTCTACCGTCTCAGCCGTGGCCTCGATGTCGACCCAGGAAGGGCCGGGGGTCAGATCAACCTGTACTGAGCTCAGCATCAGCGGATGACAAAGCGGGATCAGCTCGGAGGTTCGCTTGGCCGCCTGAATCCCGGCCACCCGGGCCACGGCCAGCACGTCGCCCTTGGCCACTGCGCCGTCGGCCAGGGCCAGAGCCGTCTCTTCCTGCATGGTCACCCTCACCCGGGCCACGGCACGGCGTTGAGTGACCTCCTTGCCGCCCACGTCGACCATCCGAGCCCGCCCCTCGGAGTCCAGATGGGTGAAGCCCTCGTCGCCCACCGGACTTACCCGCCAATCTGGGACATGGACCGGGCCGGTCGGATGAACTCCACCCGGCCGATCCCGTGCCCAGCCCACTTGGCTCGAACCGCACCCTCCAGGAGTTCTCCTACCTCGTCATCGGACGCACCGGAGCGCAGCAGGGACTGCAAGTCGAACTCGTCAACCGCGAACAGGCAGTTCCGGAACCGTCCGTCGGCTGTCAGGCGAATCCGGTCGCACGAGTCGCAGAACTTCTGGGTCACGCTGGCCACTACCCCGATCCGGCCACCACCGTCGGTGTAGCGGAAGCGGCTAGCCGGAGCAGCAGTCCTCGGTACCGGCTCCAACGGGAAGGTCGCACCGATGCGGGCCACGATCTCTTCCAGGCTCACCACAGCGTCGTCTGACCAGGCTCGGTCGGCATCCAACGGCATGAACTCGATGAACCGGACCTCCACACCGCGGTCCCGGCCGAAGCGGGCGAAATCGACCAACTCGTCATCGTTGACACCTCGCATGACCACTACGTTGATCTTCACGGGTTCCAGTCCCGCCTCGAGGGCGGCGTCGATCCCGTCCAGCACACGGTCCAGGTCATCGCGCAACGTGATCTCGGCGAAGCGATCGGCCCGCAACGAATCCAGCGACACGTTGATCCGGGTCAGCCCGGCGGCGGCCAGATCAGGAGCCATCCGGCGCAGGGTGGCCCCGTTGGTTGTCATCGAAAGGTCCACCGGCAGCACGGAAAGCATCTGGACGAGACCCGCCAAATCAGCCCGAATAGTTGGCTCGCCCCCGGTGAGTCGGATGCTCTCCACGCCGTAACGCTCGACCAGCAGACGAGCGGTTCGCGTGATCTCCTCGAAGGTGAGCAGATCTCCACGGTCAAGCCACTGCAGCCCCTCGGCCGGCATGCAGTAAGTGCAGCGGAAGTTGCACCGGTCGGTGACCGATATGCGTAGGTCCCGGTGGACCCGCCCGAAGGTGTCGATCAACTGTCGGAGCACAAGGCCAGCGTACGGCGTCGCACCAGTACTGGTTGTGGCCGGGCCACCAGATCAACCCAACAACAGGACCTCCACCTCGTCGCCCTCCGCCACCCCGTTACCGTCGGGGAGCACGGCAAGGCCTGTCGCCGCAGCCATGGCCGTGAGTTGGTGAGAGCCCTGCCCCCCGGCTGAAGAGGCGTAGGTCCCACCGTCGCGGGTTGACACCACCACCCGGACAAAGTGGACCTTGCCGTCGGTCCGTCGCCGAAGATCATCCTCGGCAATGGCTCGCACCCGGGGACGGTCCAGATCGCTACGACCCGCCATGGCCCGCAACGCCGGTCGAGCGAACAACTCGAACGAGACCATCGAAGAGACCGGGTTACCTGGTAGGCCGAAGACCGGCACTCCGTCTACCAAGCCGAAAGCCAGCGGCTTGGCGGGCTTGATGGCCACCTGCATCCACCGCATGTCACCGATCCGGTCCAACACGACCTTCACGTAGTCGAAGTCGCCCATGGATACGCCTCCCGAGGTCAGCACGGCATCGCACGTCGAGACACCACCGCGCAATGCCACCTCGATGGCCTCCTCGTCGTCAGCCACCCGGCCCAGGTCCACGCCAGTCACCCCCATCTCGTCCAGGAGCCCCAGCAGGGAGGGTCGGTTTGAATCGCGGATCTGTCCGATCTCCAGAGGACCCACCCCGTCGACCAACTCATCACCGGTCGAAAGCACACCAACCCGCGGTCGCCGCCAGGCGGCTACCCGGTCAACACCGATACTGGCCAACACGCCCAGGTGACCCGGCCCCAGTACGGTGCCTACTGAGAAGACCTGATCGCCGGGCTGGAGGTCTTCTCCAATTGTCCGAAGGTGGTTTCCTTCCGGGACCTCCACCTCAACCACCACCGCATCGCCTCCTCCAACGGACTGTGTCCGCTCGACCATCACCACAGCGTCAGCCCCGACCGGTAGAGGAGCGCCGGTCATGATCCGCACGGCACAGCCCGGACTCACCTCCACATCCGGGACTGATCCGGCGGCCACCGTCCCGACAACACGTAGCTCGACCGGAGCGCCCACCGTGTCGGACGCCCGAACGGCGAAACCGTCCATCGCCGAGTTGGCAAACGGCGGCACGGCCTCGGGGGCTTCCACGGCCACTGAGGTGGCTAGACCACGGGCCTCAGCCAACGGCACCTCAGCGGTCACCGGACCAGGGCATCGATCCAGTACGTAGGCCCGGGCGTCGGTCAATGAGATCACTGGCCGAGGATACTCAGCAGTTCCAGGAGCCTTCCTCGCCGGCCACCAACCGACGAATATTGGCCACGTGACGTACCAGCACCAGAACGCAGATGCCCGCCGCCACCAGCACCTCGTCCAGACCCCTTCCGGTGGCCGCAACAGCAACCGGTAGAACCACGGCAATGGTGATTGAACCCAGCGAAGCCTTTCCTGTCGCCCGGACCATCAGGCCGAACAGAATGACGGTGCCCACCGCCACCAAAGGGAACAACACCAATGACCCCCCGCCTGCCGTAGCCACGCCCTTGCCTCCCCGGAATCGACGAGTCATAGGGAGCACGTGGCCCAACGTCGCCGCCGCCCAGCAGGCCAGACCCAGAGACCGCCCGCCGGCCAGCAGGCCCAGGGCCGCAGCCCCCGCCCCCTTGCCCGCATCGGCAACGAAAACAGCCAGACCAGCCCAACGGCCCGCCGTCCGGTAAACGTTGGTAGCACCGGGGTTCCCCGAACCGGCCGTCGTCGGATCTACCCCCTGACGCCCGGCAACCACCAGAGCTGACGGCAACGTCCCGAGCAGGTATGCCAGAATCACCAGGACGACGGGCATATGACCAGCATTCCCGACGGGAGACCGGGCGGGGCGGACCACCGGTAAGATTCACATCCGTTGCCACCGTGTGGACGACCGTTCCCCGGGCGACGACCAGCCCCCATGCCGACCTACCAGTACCGCTGCAAGTCCTGCCAAAGCGAGTTTGAGGTTCGTCAGTCGTTCGCCGACGACGCTCTCTCCACCTGTCCGGACTCCGACTGCGGGGGTGCGGTAAGCAAGGTGTTCAGCGGGGTGGGGATCTCGTTCAGAGGCGATGGTTTCTACAAGAACGACCACGGCTCCTCGGCCAAAGATCGCGGCGGTGACACCGGTTCGACTACCAAGCCGGCGTCGGACTCCGGGTCGTCCGACAGCAGCACCAGTGACTCCTCCAACTCCGGTTCCACTTCCGAGTCAAAGGGAACCGGCACGTCGGACTCGGGCGGTTCAACCGAAAAAGCTCCGGCGGCCACTTCCGGCTGACCACCCCGCCTTAACCTCGAGAGCACCGCAACTCAACGTATCGGTGTCGCCAGAAGGGCCAGCACCGTAAGGCCAGCCACCACGCGGTAGGCGGCGATCCCCCCGAAGCCCACCCGCACGACAAGGCGCAAAACGAAGTGGACGGCCCACCAGCCACTGACCGCTGCGGCCAAAGTGCCCGCGGCGAACGGCACCCACCAACTGGTGGGAACCGATAGGTCGAAAGCCGACACCAGCCCGGCTCCGGCAATCACCGGCAGGCTCATCAGGAACGCCAACCGGGCCGCCTCCTCCCGCTCCAGATGCAGGCCCCGGGCCACCGACAGGATGGCTCCGGACCGTGACACTCCGGGCTGGAAGGCCAGGCCCTGGGCGATGCCTAGGAGGACCGCCTCGCCGAAGTTCAGGTCGGCAATCCCCCGGTCGCCCGGTCGCCGGTCAACCAGCCACAGCACCACCCCGAAGGCGAGGAGACACACGGCTACCAGCCAGGTGCGATCACCTAGGTCGGTGGTCGTCGAGAGCACCCCGAGGCCCAGCAGGCCGGTTGGGACCGCTGTGGTGACCAGCAGGGCCGCCGTACGACCGTCGCCGGCCAACGGCCCCCGGTCAACCAGCCATCGCAGACCGGCCCTCCCATAGCGGACCACGTCGGCGCGCAGGTAGGCCACGGCCCCAACCAGGGTCCCCAAGTGGAGGGCCACATCGAAGGCGTTCTCCAAAGCGTTGTCGCCTCCAAAGTGATCCCACCTGAATAGCCATTGGACGAGAGCCAGATGCCCGCTGGAGGACACGGGAAGGAACTCGGTCAGGCCTTGGACTAGGCCCAGAAGGATGGCGTGGAGAATCGGCATCCGAGTTGGCGCACCTACACCCCAGAGACCGTGAGCTCGCCGATAACCAGAGTCACCCCGGCGGCTCGCATGGGCAGCCATCGGACGTCGTCCCCGATGGCCAACACGTCCAGGAGCATCTTCTGAATGGTCGAGGCGATCGTGAACTCTCGGACCGGCTCGGCCAGCGCTCCACCACGGATACGCAGGCCTTCGGCTCCGGTCGAGAAATCGCCACTAACCGCGTTGACTCCCGAGTGAAGGCCGGTGACTCCTTGGACCAGCAGACCGTCGTCGATCGCAGCAATCAGTTCGGCTGGCGGACAGTCGCCCCCTGCCACGGACACCGCCCGAACACCCACGCCAGGCGTCGACGAGTAACCCCGAACCGCTGAACCAGTGGACACTGTTCCGGCCCGTCGGGCTGTCTCGCTGTTGTGAACAAACCGCTCCAGACGACCATCGGCCATCAGCACGTTTCGGCGGGTGGCCAGACCCTCGCCATCGCTTCCGGTGGCCGTGTGGGCCGCCGGATCGGTCGGGTCGTCTACCAAGGTCAGTAACGGAGCAGCAACGTCCTCGCCCAACCGGTCGGCAAACAGCGACCGGCCCTTCTGCACCGCCTCTCCGCTGAGGGTTCCTCCCACGATTCCCAGGAACTGGGCGCTGACCCACGGGTCCAGCACCACAGTCATCCGCCCGGAGGGTGGCTTCACGGCCCCCAGCATCCGGGTGGATCGCTCGGCCGCGTCGGCGGCGGCCTCCTCCACATCGAGGTCAGATGGTTCCCGCCCCAACGAGAATCCGAAGCCGGTCTGGGTCTCACCATCCTGTTCGGCCAACGCATAGGACGACAGGAAGCATCCGGTTTCTCGGCCTGTCGCCAGGATCCCAGTCGTGGTGGCCACGGCACTCTCCGAGATGGAGTCCGAGTAATCGGCTGACTCCACGCCGCTGATGCGGGGGTCAGCGGCCCGGGTCCGGCGTTCCAGATCTAGGGCCAGAGCCACCTTGGCCTCAGTCGGGTGGTCAACCAGCGTCGCCCGGTAGAGATCTAACTCAGCGGGCTTCACACCATCCGGCTCGGCCAGGGCACAGTGCTCGTCCGGTGTGGCGAACGTCAAGTTGTCCCGGGCCTCGGCCAGAACCTCGGCCAGGGCGTCGGAATCTAGGGTCCCGGCGTAAGCGAAGCCCTGGCGGCCGTCGCGGACTACCCGGACGCCGACCCCCTGGGACTCGGCCGAGATCAGCGACTCAACCTCCCCCTCATAGGCGCGCACCTCGGTTTCTCGCTCGTGAACGACCACCGCCTCCACCTGCTCGCCCTCGTCGGCCCAGCCGACGATTCGTTCTGCCAGATCCAAAAGCTCGGGCACCTCAGGCCGCCGTTCCACCCACCGTTAGACGGGACACCCGAAAGGTTGGTGTCCCGTCTCCGACCGGCACGCCCTGCCCGTCCTTGCCGCAAGTCCCGGGCGATCCCATGGCGAAGTCCCCGGCAATAGCGTCGATGCCGAGGAGAACCGCCGGGCCGTTGCCGATGAGATTGCCCTCGCGGATTGGCGCCGTCAGTTGGCCATCTTCGATCAGGTAGGCCTCGGTCATCCCGAACACGAAATCACCGGTAGCCGTATTGACCTGACCACCACCGAGCTGGGCCACGTACACCCCATGATCGGTTCCCGCCACGATCTCCTCCGGGTCGTCGTTGCCGGCCTCCAGGTAGGTGTTAGTCATACGGACCATCGGGAGGTACCGGTAACCCTGACGGCGACCATTACCCGAGCTGTCCCGTCCCTCCTTCCGGGCCCGCAGGCGGTCCCACATGTAGTCCGTCAGCTCGCCGTCGCTGATCAACACGTTGCGTTGGGCCGGCCGGCCCTCGTCGTCGACGGCGTAGCAGCCCCACTCCCCGGTCATGGTGCCGTCATCCACCAGGCTGACCCCGGGGGCCGCCACCACCTCGCCCCGCCTCCCGGCGAACACCGAGGCTGACTTGGCGATTAGGTCGGCCTCCAGACCGTGCCCGCAGGCCTCGTGGAACAAGACGCCCCCGCCGCCTGGACCGACGACCACCGGTATCTCACCGCTGGGGGCCGGTACAGCATCCAACTTGGTCAAGGCCCGCTCGGCCGCCCGGCGGGCCAGGTCTCCCACGTCGACTCGATCGAACAACTCGAAACCCACTGTGTGACCCACCGATTCGCGGCCGGTCTGGAGACCCGAGTCGCCGCTAGCCACACAGGACACCGAGAACAGGGTCCGGACCTGGCGATCCCCGGTAAGCAGGCCATCGCTGTTAGCGATCTGGATCCGTCGTTGACTATCGGCGTAGCGGGCCGTGACCTGTGTGATGGCACCGTCCCGGGCTCGGGCTGCCTCGTTGGCCTCGGCCAGCAACGCCACCTTTCGGTCCTTGGCCACGTCGGACGGAAGGACATCCACCACGGCTGATGGCGGACCGGATGGGCTGTCGAGGACCACTTCACGAACTCCATCACCGCCCCCTAGAGCAGCCGCCGAGGCAGCTGCCGAGGCAGCCCGTAGGCCAGTCGGCGACAGGTCGGCTGTATGAGCGAACCCGGTGGTCTCCCCAACCACCACACGGATCCCGGCGCCGCGGTCCCGGCCACTAGCCATCTCCTCGATGCGGCCGTCGTCGAGGAGCGCCGAAGTTGACCTCCGGTCCTCCACGAAGACCTCGGCGAACTCCCCTCCCGTGGCCAGCGCCTCTCCCAGGACATCCTGCAGGAGTTGGGGATCCACCATCGGTCCGATCTCCGTCCTGGTGATCCGATCCTTCATCAGTGCCTCCACCTGATCTCCTTTCCGCCAGCCGGCCGATCTTCACCGACTCAAGACGGATGCGTAGGGTACCGCTGTGCCCCCGATGCCCGGGTTGCGCGGTCAGGCCGCGCACACCATCACCGATGCTGACACGGCCATCGCCCTGCGATCTGGCGAGGTCCCGACGCTGGCCACGCCGCGCCTAGTCGCCCTGCTGGAGGAAGCGACGGTGTCCGCTCTGGACGGCTGTCTCGGCAAGGAAGAAACCAGCGTCGGCATGCGGATCCACATCGACCATCTGGCTCCGTCGGCTCCTGGGAGCCTGGTGGACGCCGAGGTTGTGCTGGAGGCCGTGGAGGGCCGGCGACTGACCTTCGCCGGCACTGCCTGGGTAGACGACGACGTGGTGGCTAGGGCCACCGTTGTCCGGGTGGTCGTGGAGACCGATCGGTTCCTGAACCGGGTGACCGGTGGAAACGACTGACGTCGGGCCCGGCGGGAACCGGGCCTCGACGGGCCCGACACGACACCGGGCGCCGTCGGCCGGACAGTCGAGCCTCCGCCGGTCCGGAGAACCGGGAACCGGGCTCCACTGGTGGGCCGAGGTAGCCCTCGTCCTGGCCTTCTACGCCGTCTACTCGGCCATCCGGAACCTGTTTGGTTCCGAATCGGTGGAACCCGCTGTCGCCCTGGCCAACGCCGAGCGGGTCATTGAACTGGAGCGAGCACTGGGCCTCTACAGGGAACTGGAAATTCAAGCTGCCTTCCTAGGACATAAATGGTTTATCCAGTTCTGGAACCTCTTCTACGGGACGTTTCATTTCGGGCTGACCATCTTCGCCCTGGTCTGGATTTACCGACGGTTTCCTCACATGTACGCCCGATACCGGTCCACCTTCCTGTGCACCACGGGGTTGGCTCTGGTTGGGTTCAGTCTCCTACCCCTGATGCCGCCCCGGTTGCTGTCGGACTGT
Source organism: Acidimicrobiaceae bacterium (assembly GCA_002717365.1). Taxonomy (GTDB): domain Bacteria; phylum Actinomycetota; class Acidimicrobiia; order Acidimicrobiales; family MedAcidi-G1; genus UBA9410. The sequence continues at coordinate 12,759 of PBDJ01000012.1, forward strand.
GGGGAGTTCGGGGCCTGCCTGGTTTCCCTCCACCCCTACGTGGACACGGTGGCCGACGTCGGCGGCCTCTGGTCGTTCGACTCGGGGACCATGCAACGGGTCTCCAACCAATACGCCGCCATGCCAAGCCTGCACTTCGCCTGGGCTACCTGGTGCATGCTGGCGCTCTGGCCCACCCTGCACACCTGGACCTCTCGGACCCTGATTGCCATATACCCGTTGGCCACCCTCTTCGCTGTAGTGGTGACGGGCAACCACTTCTGGATCGACGCCGTGGGTGGCCTGGTGGTACTAGCCGCCGGCCACATCCTGTCTGGTCTGTTAGTGGCCGGTTGGCGGCGCTGGCAGTCGACCGTCGAGGCCCGTTAACCAGCTCCCGCCGGGGTGTCGACGCTACACCCCGGCTACCGTGTCCCCCTGGTTCCGTCCCGGAACCCCCGTCCCGACCCGGCCCTGCCAATAGGCCTGAGCGCCCATGCGACTCGACTCCATACGGACCCCCGCCGACCTTCGCGATCTCGAGCTCGAAGAGCTCACCAGTCTGGCTGCCGAGATCCGGCAGCGGATCGTGGACACGGTGGGCCAAACCGGAGGCCACCTGGGCTCCAACCTCGGTGTCGTCGAACTGACCTTGGCCCTCCACCGGGTTTTCAATAGTCCCCGGGATGCCATCCTCTGGGACACCGGGCACCAGACCTATGTCCACAAGTTGCTGACCGGTCGGGTCGACCGGTTCGACGGCCTCCGGCAGGCCGGCAAGTTGTCGGGCTACCCGTCGCGCGACGAGTCGGGCCACGACTGGATCGAGAACTCGCACGCCTCGACCGTGCTGTCCTACGCCCACGGCCTTGCTACGGCCCAGGCGGTCGCTGGCAGAGACCGACGGGTGGTCGCGGTCATCGGAGACGGGTCTATGACCGGGGGCATGGCCTTCGAGGGGCTCAACAACCTGGGTCATAGCGGCCTGAGAGTCACCGTGGTACTGAACGACAACGGTCGGTCGTACGCCCCGACGGTGGGCCGCCTATCCGAGAGCCTCATCCGGATCCGCTCTAACCCCACCTACATGCGTCGACAGCGTCGCCTGGAGGACCTAGCCGAGCACCTCCCGTGGGTCGGCGAGTTAGTCGAGCGGGGAATCAGCGCCACCAAGGCGGCTATCCGGGACATGTTCGAACCCACGGCCTTCTTCGAAGCGCTCGGGGTGCACTATCTGGGACCCTTCGACGGACACGACATCGCCGAGATGGAGGATGCCCTAGCCAACGCCATCGAGTTCGACGGCCCTGTCTTGGTTCATGTGCTGACCCAGAAGGGTCGAGGCCACGGGCCGGCAGAGCAGGACCCCATCAAGCACATGCACGACACGGGAGGCGTCAAACCGGGCAGTTACACGGCGGCCTTCACCGAGTCGCTCCTCAAGGCCGCTGAGTCAAGGCCCGAAGTGGTGGCCGTCACGGCTGCCATGCCGGACTCCACCGGCCTCCTGCCGTTTCGTGAACGATTTGGCGACCGGTTCTTTGACGTGGGCATCGCCGAGCAGCATGCGGTGACGGCGGCGGCCGGGATGGCCATGGGTGGACTCCGCCCCGTGGTAGCCCTCTACGCCACGTTCTTGAGCCGAGCCTTCGACCAGGCCAACCTGGACGTCGGCCTGCACAATCTGCCCGTGGTGTTCTGCCTAGACCGGGCAGGAATTACCGGCGACGACGGCCCCTCGCACCACGGCGTGCTGGACATGGTCCTGCTATCCAAGGTCCCCGGGATGACAATCCTGGCGCCTTCCTCCTACCAGGAGGTCCAGCAGATGCTAGAAGACGCCCTGACCATCACCGACGGGCCGGTGGCCATCCGTTGGCCCAAGACCCCAGCACCCCAAGTCGGCTGGGATGAGGTGGGTCGTGGCCTGTTGGCCCGCCGAGCAGTCGAGGCCATCGGCGACCGAACGGTGTGCCTACTTGGAGCCGGCAAGATGCTGGCCGCGGCCCAACAAGCGGCCGACCTACTGGCTTCCGAGGGCGTGGACTCCTCAGTTTGGGACCCGCGCTGCGTCCACCCGTTGGACCCCGAGATGCTGGAAGACGCGGCGAGACACCGACTGGTAGTCACCGTGGAGGACGGCTTCCGAGAGGGCGGCTTCGGTTCCGCGGTGCTGGACGACCTGGCCCGCCGGTCCCCAGGCACCGAGGTGGAGGTGCTGGGCGTACCGGTCGCCCACCACCCCCACGGTGCAGCGGACGACCTACTGGCCTCGTTTGGTCTGGACGGCCCGGGAGTGGCCGAAAGCGTCCGTAGACGGCTGGGCTGATCCGGCGCGCTCGTCGACTATCTGGCCAACGACCGCTCAGGTAAAGAAGGGGTTATCACCCGCCGCGTGGTCAGTGGCGTCAACCACTTCAGTGATCTCTGGGATGGCTTCCAGAATGGCCCGTTGGATGCCCTCAGTGAGGGTGGCCTGGCTCATAGCGCATCCCTGGCAGCCCCCGCCCATAGTCACGTAAGCCGTGTGACCCTCGACGCCGACCAGGGTGGCGAAACCACCGTGGGAAGCCAGCATCGGATTGACGTTCTGGTCCAAGAGTTGGGTGATCCGCTCCGGAACCTCGCCTTCCAGGACCAGTTCGCCGACGTCGCCCAACGGGTTGGGTCGGTTCGGGTTGCGGATGACCAGGCCGCCCTGCACCGGGTTGCTCGGCAGATCAAGGGTGGCCCCGGCCAACTTCGACTGGCTCTCATCGCCCACCGCAAACTCCAAGCCGCCGAACTCCCACCGGTGGCAGGCATCCGGCAACTCAGAGATGGGAGTGAAGGCCAGGTCGTAGACGTAGTCGACGCCAGACACGCCGGTTACATCGATCTGCAAAGCCAAGGAGGTCGGCTCGTCCTCGCCGGCCCGGACTTCGAGCACCTTGGCCAAGGCGGCCTCGGTGACCGAGATAACCGGTTCGTCGGTGGACGGGGTGGCGGCGAGAGTGGTCTGGTCGGTCATCCGATCAGTTTACCGGCTTGTATCAGGCACACTTCGATGGCCCTCGCGTTCCACCGGTAGGTTCTCGGGCATGACCGACTCCTCCTCCGCACCTGCAGTGGTCTCCGTCCGCCAAGACGGAGACGTAGCCGTCATCGACCTCGACGACGGCAAGGCAAATGCCCTTGGACACGAAACCATCGCCGCCCTGCTGGCCGCCCTCGACCAGGTGGAGGATGACGGGGCTGATGCCGTGGTGCTGGCCGGTCGGACGGGCCGCTTCTCGGCCGGCTTCGACCTGACCGTGATGCAGGCGGGCCCAGCCGAGGCTCAGGCAATGCTGAAAGCCGGGGTCGACCTCTTCCTCCGGCTGTACCTGTTCCCCCGACCCGTGGTGGCAGCCTGCACCGGGCACGCCATCGCCGCCGGCGCCATCCTCTTGTTGTCGAGTGACGTACGCGTCGGAGCGGCCGGTGAGTTCAAGGTCGGCCTGCCCGAGGTCACCATTGGCATGCCACTCCCCTTCTTCGCCACGGAGTTGGCCCGAGACCGCGTCTCCAAGCGACACTACGCGCAGGTCATCCTGGGCCGGATGACCGACCCAGCCGCCGCGGTGGACGTCGGGTTCCTCGACGAGGTGGTCGATCCCGGCGATGTCGTGGATGTAGCTCTGGACCGTGCTCGGGCCCTGACCGGGGTCAGCCGGGGTGGGCTAGTTCGTACCCGGGTGACGGCTCGGGGAGCGGTAGCCGAGGCGATCCGCGCCGGCTTAGAGGACGACCTCGCCCATTTCAACGTCGAGGGCTGAGCGGTCAGGGCGCTGCACTGACCATGTCCGAACGTTACGACGGCCTACTGCTAGTGGCCTTCGGGGGACCTGAGGGACTAGACGACATCGAACCGTTCCTGGCTCGGGTAACGTCCGGCCGCCCCATCCCGTCCGACCGTCTGGCCGAGGTAGCGGACCGTTACCGCTCGGTCGGTGGTCGATCCCCGTTGAACGGGCGCATGCGGACGCTCCGAGATGCCATCCGAGTCGAGATGGACCGACGGAACCTAGACATGCCCGTCTTCTGGGGCAACCGGAACGCCGACCCGCTGTTAGCCGACACGGTGGCCACCATGAGCGATGCGGGAGTCAAGAGGGCCCTGGCCTGGACGGCCTCCCCCTACGCCTCCTACGAGACGTGCCGCCGGTACGGCGAAAACCTAGAGGCAGCCCGGATGGCTGTCGGTCCGAGAGCGCCGCTGCTCGACCAGGTCCGGCGCCACCACGACCATCCGGGCCTCATCAATCCGGCTGCCGACCGGTTGACCGAGGCCCTAGACCGGCTACCNCCCGACCGACGGGACCGGGCCCACCTCCTGTTCTCCGCCCACAGCATNCCAACCGCCCTGGCCGANACCTGTGCCTACGTGGCTCAACTCCGCGACACGGCACGCCTAGTCGTCGAGCGGGNGGATCCCGAGCGTCGGCACGACTANGAGGTGGTCTGGCAGTCCCGNAGCGGCTCGCCACAGGTNCCNTGGCTGGAGCCCGATGTAGGCGACCGGATCCAAGCCNTGGCGGCCACCGGAGTGGANGCAGTAGCCATCTCGCCCGTGGGCTTCCCGGTGGAGAACTTTGAGATCGNCTGGGACCTGGACGTGGAAGCGTCCGGNCGGGCCGCNGATGCTGGCGTAGCGTTCNCCCGNGCCGCCACGGTGGANGATGATCCCCGCTTCGTCTCCATGGTGGTGGACCTCCTTGTCGAGAGGCTCGGTNACGANCCCGAACCGGCCCGATTGGGCCTGGGATCCCTCGGCGCCCCTATCGGTGCCTGCTCCAAGGCCTGTTGCCCAGGACCCCGCCCCTGAACACCGTCGCCGGCCGAGCATCCCCGAACACCGCTGGACCGACAGGTAATTTCGGTGGTGATGAACCATGCTCGTATCGCCTCGGAAGCCCTCCGCTTCCGACTGGGAACGTTCTCTACTCCGATAGGCGGATCCCCGGTACTGGATCCCGAGGAAGCTGGAGCCATCTTGGTGGCCTGCGGGGACCCTGGCGTTGACCATGCCCTGCGGATGGTCGGCCAGACGTGGCAACAGGCGGGTCTGATCCCCGAGACCATCGAGCAGCCCTGGTCGGCTGGTGATGCGGCACGAATGCGGTCCGTCGGGGGAACCGCTCTGCTTGATGCCCTGGACGATCTGGTCTCTGGTATCTCCCGCTGCCGCGTCCTGTCCTAGGCCCGGCTTTCCAGCGGTCACCGGGAGGGTGCCGCGGCGGAGACCACGCCTCGCGGTACCGTCGCCATGGGGCTCCGGTGGGCGATGTCGTACCCCCATGCCATGATCGCCGTAGGGCGCCACGACTGACGACCAGCCACTACCGAGGCCGATGAGTAAGCAGCAGAAACTCCTCCCTGACGACCGGTCCTTCGCCCGCCAGGTCGTAGAGGTCCCGGTCTCTGACGAGATGAAGGAGTCCTTCCTCGCCTACTCCCTCTCGGTGATTACGGCCCGGGCTATTCCTGACGTTCGAGATGGCCTCAAGCCGGTTCAACGGCGCATCCTCTATTCGATGCTGCGCATGGGTGTGCGTCCTGACTCTCCGCACCGCAAGAGTGCACGGGTGGTGGGCGACACCATGGGCCGTTACCACCCGCACGGTGACGCAGCGATCTACGACGCCCTAGTACGCATGGGTCAGACGTTCTCACGCGGTATGACCCTGATCGACCCTCAGGGCAACTTCGGCTCGCTAGACGACCCACCAGCCGCCCCCCGCTACACCGAGTGCCGTCTGACCGAGGCTGCCATGGCCATGGTCCGGGAGCTCGACGAGGACACAGTGGAGTTCCGGCCGACGTACGACGGGGAAGCCACTGAACCCGTCTCGCTACCAGCCCTCCTCCCCAACCTGCTGCTAAACGGCACCACGGGAATCGCCGTGGGTATGGCCACCAATATGCCCACCCACAACCTGGCCGAAGTCCACGCGGCAGTTGCCCTGGTCATGAAAAAACGTCGCCCCAAACCCACCACCGACGAGTTGATGGCCGTCCTGCCGGGCCCAGACTTCCCCAGCGGAGGAATCTTGGTCGATGACGGCATCCGCGAGGCCTACGAGACGGGACGGGGAACCATCCGGCTTCGGGCCCGGGCCCACGTGGAAAACATTGGTCGGAGCCGCCAAGCCATTGTGGTTACCGAACTCCCGTACCTCGTGGGGCCGGAGCGGGTGATCGCCAAGCTCAAGGAGTTGAACGAAACCGGACGGGTGGCCGGCATTTCGGACTTTAAGAACCTGTCGGATCGTCACACTGGACTGCGTCTCCAGGTCACCGTGAAGCCGGGGTACAACCCGCAGGCCGTTCTGGGCGAGTTGTACCGGCTTACCCCGCTGGAGGAGACCTTCGGTATTAACAACGTGGTCCTGGTAGACGGTGAGCCCCAAACCCTCGGGATTTACGACCTCTGTCGCCACTACATCGACCACCGTTTGGAGGTGGTGGTTCGCCGGACTAAACACCGGCTAGCCCGAGCCGAGGAACGTCTCCACATCGTGGCCGGCCTCCTGATCGCCCTAGACGCCATCGACGAGGTGGTGGCCATCATTCGCGGCTCGGAGGACGCTGCGACGGCTCGTGAGGCTCTCATGGACCGCTTCTCGCTTAGCCGGAACCAGACCGACCACATCCTAGATATGCCCCTGAAGCGCTTGACGGCGCTCGAGACCCGGCGTCTGGAAGAGGAGCGGGAAGAACTTGAAGCGGAAATCGGGGACTTCAAACAACTTCTCAAGTCGGAGAACCGTCGTCGTACCCTCGTAGTGGCCGAACTATCTGAGGCCGTGGAGGCATTCGGTCGGCCGCGACGGACCGAAATCGTCCACCCGGACGATCTTCCGGTGTTCGATACCACGGAGGTAGCCGAGGACGTGGCCGACGAGCCTTGCGTGGTGACCCTGACCACCTCGGGCCAGATTGGCCGTTCCCCCACCGACGGGGCCCGGCGGGCTACACCCGGACGCCACGACGTGCTAGTCGCCTCCCTCCTGACCCGAACCCCGACTACCGTCACCGCGGTGACGTCGGAGGGTCGGGCCCTCCAGGTGCTGGCCGCCGAGTTGGCTGACAGTGCTGGCCGAGCCCGAGGCGCCGGTTCTGTCCAGACCTTTGGTACCAATCGGGGTGAAGTCATCCACACGGTGGTGGCTGAGGGCAGCGAGCACCTGGTATTGGTGACGGCCGGTGGAACGACTAAGCGACTGACCCTCGACGAGGTCCGTGCTACCCGCAATGGCAAGCCCCTGCTCAAGTTGAAGACCGGCGATCGAGTGACCGCCGCCTTCACCGCCCCTGACGGTGTGGACGTAGTCCTCGTGGCCGCCGACGGTCAGGTCCTCCGAACCCCAGTGGATGGCATCAGCGTGCAAGGGCGCGGGGCAGCCGGCGTGGTCGGAATGAAACTCCGGCCCGGTGCGACGGTGGTCGGCGCAGCCGCTGTCTTGGGCGAAGACGTTCTCATCACGGTGACCGACGACGGCGGGGTCAAAGCCACCCTTCTATCGGAGTTGGACGCTAAGGGGCGGGGCGGTGTCGGGGTGCGGGCCACCCGGCTGGGCGACGGGACAACCTTGACCTTGGCCCATGTCGGACCCCCGATGGGCCTCCTGGCCATCATGGCCTCAGATGACGACCCGAAGAAGCCTGATCCGAACCCGGTACCTCTCGTGCTGGAACCCACTCGCCGGGACTTGGTGAGCACACCGTCTGAACGACAGATCCTGGCCATCGGCCCGGCCAGGTGGTAACCATGACCACCGCAGCCAAAAAACCCACCACAACCAAAAAGGGTGGCGCAAAGGGGTCTGGTAACGGTTACGACGCCGACGCCATCCAGACCCTCGAGGGCCTAGAGGCGGTCCGCAAGCGGCCCGGCATGTACATCGGCGGCACGGGCGCCTCCGGTCTGATGCACCTGGTCTGGGAACTTGTGGACAACGCCGTCGACGAGGCCTCGGCCGGCTTCGCCGACTGGATCGAGATCACCTTGCACCGCGACCAGTCGGTCGAGGTGTCCGACAACGGTCGGGGCATCCCTATCGACCGGCACGCCAAGCGCAAGGTCTCAGCCCTGGAGGTCGTACTGACCGAGCTCCACGCAGGAGGCAAGTTCGGTGGCGGAGCCTACGGAGCCTCGGGGGGCCTTCACGGGGTCGGCGCCTCGGTGGTCAACGCTCTGTCCAGCAAGCTGGTGGCTCAGGTGGACCGGGACGGCCATACCTACGAGCTGGCCTTTCGGGAGCGGGTGGCCGGGCAGTTTTCCGGATCCTCGTTCACCGCCGGCCACCAGCTCGCGAAGGTCAAGCGAATCTCAAAGAACAAGACGGGAACCCGAATCCGCTTCTGGGCTGATCGGGACGTCTTTGATACCGATGCCCGAGTAGACACCGAAGAGGTCCACCAACGAGTCGTTCAGGCGTGTTTTCTGGTTCCCGGTGTAAAAATCCGGGTGACCGACAAGCGGGCCGGAGCCTCCTCGGATCCGTTCGAATTCGTGTCCCGGGGAGGCTTGGCCGACCTGGTCGATCACCTCTCTAACGGCGAAAACGCCTGCGAGGTCATCGCCCTGTCAGGCATAGACACCTTCACCGAACGGGTCCCGGTGGACGGCAAGATGCGCGACGTCGAACGGGAATGCACCGTAGAGGTGGCCGTGCGGTGGGTGAAGGGCTATGACACCTGCCTGGAATCGTTCGTCAACACCATCCCTACGGTCCAGGGGGGAACCCACACCGCCGGGTTCGACCGAGCTCTAACGCGCGCGGTCAATGACGTCCTCCTGAAAGACACCCGGAAGTTGGCCAAGCTGGCCAAGGAGAACAAGCACCGGGCCACCAAGGAAGACGTCCAAGAGGGCATGGTGGCGGCGTGC
>PBDJ01000013.1 GCA_002717365.1 Acidimicrobiaceae bacterium
TCCACGGCGAACTCGCTACCGAAGGCAACCTCGACCACATGGTGACCTACCAGGGCACAGGCCACCACCGCAGCCAGGCCCAGGGCTCCGATGAGGGCTAGGAGCCGGCCCAGTACCCGACGGAACTCGTCGAACCGTTGGTCAGCGGCTAACGCCGAGAGTTTGGGCAGCAGCGAGGCTTGTACGGCCTGAAAAAAGAACAGTGGCACGCGGGCCACCAGGAGAGCGTTGAGGAATCGGCCGGCCGCATCCATCTCGGCCGGGCCGGCCAGCAGTTCGACGGCCAGCGGGCTGACGTTTAGTACTACAGCGGTAGAAACCGAGGCGACCAGCAGGGCCCCTAGGGCGGGGGCGAGGGTTCCGAGCTCGGCTCGATATCCGATCGTCGGCGAGTCCTCCGGAGCGGGACTGCTGGGCCGCCGACCCGCCCTCCGTTGCCCAGCTAGAGCGGCGGCCACGCCGAGGAACGGGGCTCCGCCGACGGCCAGTCCGTAGACGGCTACCTCGTCAGCCACGAACAGGGTGAGCAGGCCGACCAGGACCAGGCGTCCGACGCCGTCACCAATGAAATACCGGGCGTAGCCGCCGAAGCGACCCAGGCCGGCCAGGACCCCCCGAGCCAAGTGACCGGCACCTAGGCCGATGAGCACCAGCAGGAGGCCGACCAGAAGGACACCGTGACCGGCGAACAGGCTGTCGACAATCCACGGTGCCGAGACGGCGGCCACCAGGGTGAGGCCGAGGGCCAGGGAACCGCCCAGGATGGCGGCCGGTCGGACTACCGAGCGGAGCCGGTCAGCCGGACGACCGGCGATGACCCGGGCCGTCTCCTGTTCCAGAGGTTGGAAGAACCCGGGACCCAGCAGGAAGCTCAGCGCCCACAGGAGGCCGACCGGCGTGTAGGCCTCGGCACCCAGGTCGCGTGATGCCAGAGTAATGAAGGCGTAGGCGGTCAGACCATTGACGACCAAGCCACCGCCCACGGCTGCCGTGCCCTCAGGCAGTCGGTCCAGGACGCGCACGACCTACTCCCCGGACAACCGATCATTCACTAGAGGTGCTCGTGATTCCTGAAGTAGGTGATCATGGCTGCAACCCCCTCCCGAAGAGATACCTGTGGTTCCCACCCAAGTACCGACCCTGCCAGACCGATGTCGGGACACCGGCGCCCGGGGTCTCCTGTCCTCTTTTCGGGTAGGTCCACGTGCACAATGGGGCTCTTAGAACCTGCAGCGTCGATAACCATCCTCGCCAGATCAGCAATGGTGACTTCCTCGGGGTTCCCAATGTTCACCGGCTTGTCGTAGTCGCTCTCAAGTAGAGCGATCAGTCCGGCCACCTGGTCAGATACGTGACAAAAACTCCGTGTCTGACTGCCGTCACCAAACACTGTCAGCGGGTCACCACGCAGTGCCTGTAGGACGAAGGAGTTCACCACTCGACCATCAGAGGGAACCATCCGTTCCCCGTAGGTGTTGAAGATCCGAGCAACTCGTGCATTCACGCCCTTCCGACGGGAGTACGCGGCAGTCATCGCCTCGGCGAACCTCTTTGCCTCGTCGTAGCAACCCCTTGGCCCCGTGGGGTCCACGTTTCCGCGGTAGTCCTCCTTCTGGGGGTGGACAAGGGCGTCGCCGTAGACCTCGCTGGTCGAAGCGAGCAGGAAGCGGGCTCCGCAGTCAGCTGCATAATTGAGGAGGTTCCCATTTCCGCTGCTACCCGCCTCCAAGATCTCGATCGACAAAGACGCAAAATCATCTGGGGAAGCTGGGCTGGCCAGATTGGCCACTACATCAAAGGCTCCCATCGCTGGCAGAGCATCCACGATGTCGTGCTCAACCAACTGAAATCCCGGAGAGTCCTCCAGGTGCCTCACGTTCGACCGCCTCCCAGTCACGAACGAGTCGACCGCCACCACCTCGTCTCCACGAGCAACCAGTCGGTCGGCCAGATGAGATCCGATGAACCCACCGCCACCGGCCAGAAGAATTCTCATCGCTTCAGCGGCCTATGCCCCGGTAATCAAATTCGTGGCGTTGCCATAGGGCACGGTCCAGACAGTTCCGTGCGTCAACGACGGCACGGTTCTCCATCCGCTCTCCAACCGCCCTCGGACTGACGCTCCGAAACTCATCCCACTCGGTAAGAACTGCCAGTACATCGGCCCCGTTGCAGACAACGAGGGGATCGTCCACGATCTCGATTTCAGATGGGCCACCGTCCCAGTCGGCCGCCACTGTTGGGTCGTAGGCCCGAATGACCGCTCCACGACCGACCAGGCCCGAGGCAATCGTGAGGGACGGTGAATCACGGAGGTCATCAGTCCCTGCCTTGAAGGTTAAACCCCAGATGGCCACGTTTCGGCCCTGAAGACTTCCTCCCACTGCTGCTTCCAACTTGTCAACTACCCGATCGAACTGGTCCTCGTTGATTTCGATCACACCACGAAGCAACTTGAAGTCATATCCGGCATCTTTTGCTATCCGCACCATTGCCCGGGTGTCCTTCGGCAAGCAACTGCCACCCCATCCGGGTCCTGGACGGAGAAATTCTGGGCCGATTCGGTTGTCATAGCCGAGGCCGCGCATTACGTCTGAGACGTCCGCTCCAACCCCTTCGCAGATTGCCGCGATGGCGTTGACGAACGACAATTTTGTTGCCAGAAAAGCATTTGCGGCATACTTGATCGTTTCCGCCGATGCAGGATCTGTTACCACGATGGGAGCAGAGATTCCCAGGTACAGCGAAGATACCTTGCTCGCTGCTGCCTGATTCTCGCTGCCAATCACGATGCGATCGGGGCCCAGGAAGTCTCCGACCGCGGAACCCTCGCGGAGAAACTCGGGGTTGGAGATCACTGTCACGTCAGGGCGCTCCAGGGTGGCCTCGACGACCCTCGTCGAACCAACCGGTACCGTTGACTTGTTGACCACAATGGCCCCTGGTGGCAACAAGGCGGCGATCTCCCGAGTCGCGGCTTCTATGAAGGAAAGATCTGCTGACCCATTGGCGCACTGTGGCGTCGGGACACAGAGAAATGCCACCTCACAATCGGCCACCGCGTTCTTCGCTCCAACTACGAAACGGAGCTTGCCACTCTCCAAACATTCTTTGACCAGACGATCAAGTCCGTCCTCCACAAACGGAACCTTGCCCGACGAAAGGATTGCGATCTTGTCCTCGTCTATGTCCGCACAAACCACCTCATGGCCCATGTGTGCGAAACACGTTCCCGTGGTGAGACCCACGTAGCCCGTGCCAATAACGGCAATCTTCGTCATAACGCCGAACCTCGTGCAGTCAAGCGCCGCCACCCGTCTATCGAGCGAAGGACCACGGGGACTCTAGGACCTGATTGAACTAACTCCTGTTCAACCGTTGGAATCACCAACTAGACGCGGCATGCAGAGGTCGTCTAGCTCGGTGATTTCGATGCGGTCCCGGTTCTCCCATGTCACCTCGAGCTCGGGATCCCGCTGCAGGCGGTACTCCCGGAACGACATGTCCATGGCGTCGAAGGCCACAAGACGTCCCGACAGTCCATCGCCCAGGCCCAAGATGAGTTTGATGGCCTCCAGGGCCTGGATGGAGCCCACGATGCCGGGTAAAACACCGAGCACGCCGGCCTCGGCGCAACTGGGAGCGAACTCGGCTGGCGGCGGCTCGGGCAACATGTCGCGGTAGGTGACGCCGTTTCGCGGGTCGAACACGGTGACCTGGCCCTCGAATCGGAAAATCGAGCCGTGGACGACAGGGACGCCCAGCTTCACCGAGGCGTCGTTGAGCAGATAGCGGCTGGGGAAGTTGTCAGCCCCGTCCACCACCACGTCGTACTCGGGCAGGATGTCCATGATGTTGTCGGCACCTAGGCGCACATCGTAGGTGACGACGTCTACGTCCGGGTTCAGGGCAGTGAGAGTCTTTTTGGCCGAGTCGACCTTGCGCTCTCCCACTCGGTCATGGTTATGGAGGATCTGGCGCTGCAGGTTGGACTCGTCGACCACGTCCATATCGATGATCCCGATGCGGCCGACGCCGGCAGCCGCCAGATACAGGGCAGCTGGTGAGCCGAGGCCGCCGGCCCCCAGCATGAGGACGGAGGCATCCAGCAGCTTCAACTGGCCCTCCTCGCCCACCTCGGGTAGGAGCAGGTGGCGCTGGTACCGGTTGCGCTGTTCTGGACTCAGGGTGCGCGGGGTACGCCAGTCGCGTCCCTCGTCCTTCCAACGGTTAAAGCCTCCCTCCATGGAGACCACGTCGGTGTAGCCGAGTTGCTGGAGGGTGTCGGCGGCAAACGCCGACCGCACCCCTCCGGCACACATCACAACCATGGGCTGGTCACGGTCAGTCACCCGGTTCTCGACGTTGGATTCCAGGTTGCCCCGGGGAATGTGCAGCGAGTCGGGAATGGCCCCCTGCTCGTACTCGTCGGGCTCACGGACATCGAGGAGGAGGTGGCCGTCGGCTAGCAGGGCCTCGGCACCGGCCGGGTCGGTCTCCCGGATACGAGAGCGCGCATCGGCTAGGAGGTCTCGGAAGGTCGCCATGTCAGAAATCCTACCGAATAGGTCAGGATTCGACCACTGCGGATCCTGGGTCGCCGGTTCGACCGCCAATGATCCGGGGTAGCAACTCGCTGATCGAACCTCGGACCACCACGTCGGCCAGGTGGTCCATCTCGGTAGGCGAGCCGTTAACCACCACGAGCGTGGCACCGTGTTGTACCGCCACGGGCACCATGGCGGCCACCGGATAGACCCCGAGAGTGGACCCGACGGCCAACAGCAGGTCGCAGGCCCGGGCGGCCTCCTCGGCACGTTCCATGTCGCCGGGAAAGAGAGCCTGGCCGAAGCTCACGGTGGCTGACTTGAGGAGGTCGCCGCACCGGTCGCAATGAGGGTCGACTTCGCCGGACCGAACACGGTCCAGCACGACGTCGATCGGGGCCCGCCAGTCGCAGCCCAGGCACATGGCCTCGCGGACCGTGCCGTGGATTTCCACGATGCGGGCCGGATCGCTGCCCGCCAGGGCGTGGAGGCCGTCTACGTTCTGGGTGACCAGAGTGTGGAGGCGTCCGTCGGCCTCCAGAGGGACCAGGGCTTGGTGGCCGTCGTTGGGTTCCACCCCGTCCCACATCCCACCGTGGGCCAGGACGTCCCACCGGGCCCGGCGGACGTCCGGGTCGGAGACGAAGACCCGGATGTCGGAGGCCTTCTCGGCCTCCGGGTTGAGGGTCCACACCCCGTTCGGTCCCCGAAAGTCGGGAATGCCGCTGTCCGTAGAAATCCCAGCACCGGTGAGCACCGTGATCGAGGACGCGCCAGCTACCAGAGATACAGCCCGGTCAACTGTTTCAGCGAGGTCAGCAGTATCCATCCTGCGAGACCGTCGGTCGATCCAGGGGTCGGTCAGTTGGCGGGAGTGAAGGCGCAGACCAGGTCGACCAGGAGCCGGACCCCGAAGCCCGTTCCCCCCGTGACTACCTCGCCGTCGTCGCCGTCGGCGAACGCCGGACCGGCGATGTCCAGATGAGCCCACGGAATTCCGTCGGCCACGAACTCGCCCAGGATCAACCCGGCAGTGAGCGTCCCACCATATGGCCCTCCGATGTTTTTCATGTCGGCTACCGGCGAGTCGACCATCGACCGGTAGTCGACGGGCAGCGGCAAGCGCCACACCCGTTCTCCGGTCCGGGTCGACGCCTCCTCGACCTGGGTCAGGAAACCGTCATCGCGCCCCATCAGGCCGGCGATCCGCGGACCGAGAGCCACCACGCAGGCTCCAGTGAGGGTGGCCAGGTCCACGATGGCGTCCGGCTTGGCCTCCGACGCCAGCGACAGGGCGTCGGCCAGCACCAGGCGCCCCTCGGCATCGGTGTCCAGCACCTCAATGGTCTTGCCGTTGCGGAGGGTCAGTACGTCGCCCGGCCGGGTGGCGTCACCGCCCAACATGTTGTCGGTCATGGGCAGGTAGGCCCGGACCCGGCAATGGGGGGCCACGACAGGCAGGACTGACATGGCGCCCACTACGGCCGCTGCGCCACCCATGTCCATCTTCATGTCCTTCATTCCTTGCCTGGTCTTTATGGACAGGCCGCCGGCGTCGAAGGTCAGTCCCTTACCGACCAGAGCCAGCGTCCCCCTCGGACGCTCCTTCGGCGTGTAGGTGAGTTCCACAAACCGGGGTGGTTGGGTGGAGCCCCGGTTCACGCCCAACAAACCACCTAAGCGGGCTCGCCGGATAGCTGCCTCGTCCAGGACCTTGATGGTCAGGCCCCGGTCGCGAGCCATGCGCCGAACCCGGTTGGCGAACTTGGGCGGCGTCAGGCTGCCGCCCGGCTCATTGACTAGGTCACGGGCCAGGGTCACGCCGTCCACCACAGCGGTTGCCCGCTCGACGGCCGACCGCACCCCGGCCGCCGTGCTCCCCACCAGCGTCACCCGCGCCAGGCGATCGTCACTCTTGGTGGACTTGTAGCCGAACCGGTAGACGCCCAGGGCGGTCCCCTCCACGACAGCGTGGGCGGTGTCGACCTCTAACAGGTCGTCGGACCGGGCTGCCGAGGCCAGGTCGGTGGCCAGCGAGCGGCGGCCCCGCACGGAGCGGGCCAGGGCCGCGGCAGCCCGACGAACCCCGACGGTGTCGATCCCGTCGACTGGACCCAACCCGACAGCGGCCATCAGGCGACCGTCGCCGGGTACCACCTGGACCTGCCCGGCCTGGCCTGTGAAACCGAGGCTCACCAGGGCGTCGCGGTCCAAGCCGGACGGCAGCGCCTGATCACCCGAGACCGCCTCGACGGTCAACCCATGGGCGACTACCTCGGCCCGGGCCGGCGCACGGCGGGCGGTGGAGAACTGGATGGCCATGGGGCTCCTCGTTGGGGGTGCTCAGTCAGGGTCGACCAGAGAGCGGGCGGTAACCGAGGTGCCCTCGCTCCAGCGGGCCAGGGTCCANAGCAGATCGGACAGACGNTTGAGGTACGGNANCACCGANGATCCGGNGGCGGCAGCTGACAGCGCNGAACGCTCNGCCCGNCGGCATACCGCCCGGGCCACGTCGAGACGGGCCGAGACCTCGTCCTCNCCCGGCACCACGAACTCGGTCGGNGGGTCGAACCGGGCNGANACGTCGTCGATGAGGCNCTCGAGGCGGNCCACCATCTCCGGGCCNGGACGAGAGCCAGCCTCGTCNAGGCGGTCCGGGTTGCAGGCCANCTCGGCCATGANCACCCAGAGGTCGCGNTCGATGTCNATCAGGATCCCNGCCAGCTCNCCATCGGCCACCGCCCGGGCCAGGCCGATTACCGCCTGAGCCTCATCCACGTCACCGTAGGCCGTGGGCTGTGGCGAGTCCTTGGCCACCCGGCCGCCGTGCAGCAGCCCAGTCGTCCCGTCGTCNCCCTTACGGGTGTACACCTTCATCGCCGTTCCGAGCCTCCTCCGGCGGCGGATCCTACCCGTGGCCCGCCAACCGCCCCGGACCGGCCGGGCCTCAGGCCAGCGTGGCCCGGGCCACCAGGTCCATGCCGAAGGCGATGAGGATGGCCAGGTAGAGAAGGCCGGTGGCCGCCATGACGGCCGAGTACTGGCGTTCCCGGAGGGCCGCCCGGGTCAGGGCCACCAGGGCGATGGAGGCCACTGAGCACGCCGCCCAGAACCAGCCCAGCAGACCGTTGTAGCCGTCGTTGATGGTGCCGTTCAGTACTGAGCCCATGCCCGTCGGCCATAGCAAAACAGCCCGCGGTCGATAGCTCGGACTACAAGCACACCCAGCCCAGCTGAAGGTCCCCGTGGTGATAGCTCAGAATCACAGAGTCGGGTCGACCAAGATTTTGGTCTCGCCACTGCCTCCGGCCAGTCTCTCGATCACAGCAGGAAGGTCGGCGAGACCAACGGTCGAAGAGTGAACCTGCTGAACTTGAACGTGGCCGTCTGCAATTAACTCCATCGCTATTTGGAACTCTTCGTGGAGGTAGGCCAGGGCTGAGACCACTGTCACCTCGCGGGCAATCCATTCTCGCGGAGTAACCGAAACTGGGCCGTCGGCTATACCAACCAGACACACGGTTCCCCCAGATCGGCAGAACCCGACCGCGGTCTCGACGGTCTCAGGAAAGCCGGCACATTCGATAACAGCGTCGGCGCCAGTACTCCCAGTGCGCTCGAGCACAATCTCGGCTGCTGCCTCCGGGATGATCGCCAAGTCCGCTCCCAACTCTAGGGCCAGTGTTCGTCGATCTTCATCGGGCTCAACAACCAGCACCTCGTCCACTCCGTATACCCGTGCTACCTGGAGCACAGACAAGCCAATAGGACCAGCGCCCTGAACAACAATTTTGTCTCCAGGCCCCACGCCGCTTCGTCGAACAGCGTGAACCGAAATTGTCGTCGGTTCAACCTGCGCAGCCTCCACGTCGGTAAGCGCCGCTTCGGCAGGCATAACCCGGTTTGCCGAAACTGCGATCGCAGGCGCAAACCCACCGTGGTCGGGGGCTTGCGTGTCGCGACCAGTAGCAACCGCCCGTACCAACCGACACTGGTCTTGACGACCATGCCCACAATGATCGCAAGTGCCGCAAGCCGAAGGGACGGCGACAATAACTCGATCTCCCTCGCTAAGCCGGCGAATGTCTTGCGAGACGGCTGATACAACACCTACCCATTCATGTCCACAAACCGCAGGGGGGTAGGGCCGACCTGACCGGTATGCATGGACGTCTGTCCCGCAGATACCGCAGTACTTGATCTCGACGACGACCCCGCCTGGCCGGGGGGTCGGGTAAGGGAACTCGCGAAATTCGAGTTGGTTTAGCCCTGTGATCAATCCTGCCTGCATCACAGTTTTCCGATCTGTCGTCCGAACCAACCCGATTCAGAACGGGTCCGTTGATTTCCAGGCACTACGTTCTCGCTCCCATACGGGGACGGATCGGACCCCTCCCCTAGCCCGAGAGGATTTCTATGATCATCATTGCTGGCACCCTTGAGTTCCAGAACTCGGACGCCCGGGACGAGGCAACGGCTCAGAGCAGTGTCCTCCAGTTGGCCACGAGAGAAGGGGAAGAGGGGTGCCGCGCCTACTCCTTCGCTCCAGATCCTTGCGTCGCGACGCGGATTCAAGTCTACGAACTCTGGACTGATGAGGATTGCCTCTCTGCGCACTTCAAACACCCGAACTACCTTGCCATGCGAGATCTCCTGCGGTCATCCGGACTTGTCGGATCCGAAACTCTTAAGTACAGGATTGATCTCGCGGAGCCCGTCTACGACGACAACCACCTACCCCGAGCTGACTTCTTCACGGCCGGTCAATCGGACTGAGCCGAGAGGACCCCGACTTCTCCCAGAACGCACCACTAGACACTAATTGACTCGCCGGTTACTTTTAACCCCATGGATGGACCTAGCGGAACTCCTCGGTCCCCTGGCATCTCTTATCAGGGACTTCTGGACAGCGACACGCATGAGGTCCCTGCCGTTTTGCGTCTTGAGGCCCCCCAATACCTGGGCGACGCTGATATCCCAATCAATCGCTACATCTCTGCGGAGTGGCACCAACGCGAAGTGTCGAGGCTCTGGAGTCGTGTCTGGCAATACGCCTGTCGTGAAGACGAGATCCCAGAGGTGGGCGACTACTACATCTACGAGATCGTCAGAGCCTCCTACCTAGTAGTCCGGGTAGCGCCCGATGAGATCCGGGCATATCCAAATGCATGTCTCCACCGCGGTCGCCTGCTCAAGGAATACGACGGACGGTGCAGTGAAATCCGGTGCCCCTACCACGGCTTTACCTGGGAACTGAACGGGGACCTAAAGAACGTGCCCGCGGATTGGGACTTCCCCCATGTTGAACCTGAGTCTTTTGTGCTCCCTCAGTGCGCCGTCGGGATCTGGGCCGGAATGGTGTTCATCAACCCGGATCCTGATGCTGAACCCCTGCACGACTTCCTCGGTGAGATCGTCCAGCATTTCGAGTGCTGGGACTTCGGACACCGTTACAAGCAGGCCCATGTCGCAAAGGTCATCCGCGCGAACTGGAAGATCACCCAGGAGGCATTCAGCGAAGCCTTCCATGTCGTTGGGACGCATCCTCAGATTCTCCCCTACCTGGGAGACTGCAACAGCCAGGTCGACATATGGGAGAACTTTGCTCGAGTGATTACTCCTGGGGGGACACCCAGTCCCCATCTGAAGTGGGAACCTTCCGAGGAGCAGATTATGCGGACGCTGATGGACGTCCGGGTCGACCAGGAACTGCCAACCGCAATGCCTAGCGGGAGAACCGCTCGCGAGATGGCAGCCGAAGCGAGTCGAGATCGTTGGCGGCCGGCCGCCGGCGATCGGGTGAACCAGATGTCGGACGCCGAGATGATGGACAGCATCGACTACACGGTTTTCCCCAACCTCCATCCGTGGGGGGCGTTCAACCGAATCCTCTATCGGTTCCGCCCCAACGGTGACGACCATCGCAGTTCGATCATGGAGTGCATTTTCCTTGCGCCTCACGGCGACGAGAAGCCCGAGCCGGCGCCCATCCACTGGCTGGAGGAAGACGAGCCCTTCACCAACGCCACGGAGCTTGGCATGTTGGGAAAGGTCTTCGACCAGGACGTCTTCAATATGGCGAAGGTGCAGAGGGGTCTGGAAACGGCGAGGAAGCCCGGGATCACGCTCTCGAACTACCAGGAATCCAAGATTCGGTGGCTGCACCAACGGCTTACTGATTGGGTTGGTAACTGATGCTCGGCATCAGACACCCCTTCAGCCATGCCCTTTATGAGCAGGACGGCCATGGAAACGTTCTCGTGACCGACGGCGACCGCTCGGGGGTATTCACTGGTGAGGGGCGGTGGGTCTCCGGAGAACTCCGAGAATGCGACCCTCAGATGTGCAATTGGATCGCTGGCCCAATAGCGCCTAACCACCGAATGCACGACGCCGATTGAACCCCGAGGTGTAGCCAAGAATGGGTAGCCCCACCTCGGCTGGGAGCCGAGAGCTTCTCGTAGATCAGGCTCGACGAACGCTCAACCACGCGCGATTGGGGACGATGCCTCTCGGCGATCAGGTCTACGAGGTTCCTGCTCATAAGTACACCGATCCGGCGCGATGGGAGTTGGAGATTGAAAGGATCTTCCGCCGTGTACCGCTCGTACTGGGCCTTGGACCCGAACTCGGCGATCTAAACACCTACCGGGCGCTGACCGTCGCAGGGACACCAATCCTCATCACGCGAGGTGCCGACGGGATAGTCCGCTCCTTTCTCAACTCCTGTAGGCATCGAGGGTCGCGGCTGGTCGATGACGGGCACGGAACGAAGAAGAGGTTCACCTGCCCTTACCACGCGTGGACCTACTCCGCTGAGGGAAAGTTGGTTGGGATTACCGATCGGTCGCTGTTCGGCGATCTCGCAGCTGACTGCGACGGCCTCATCGAGATCCCTTGCATCGAGCGTGCTGGGCTTGTGTTCGGCAGCGTCGTGCCGGGTGTCGATCCGCACTTTGATGAGTTCCTCTGCGGNTATGACGACATGCTCGAAAACCTCGGACTGGCCGATTCCCATCTGGTTGGCCAACAGTCCATTCCGGGGCCAGGGTGGAAGATCGCCTACGACGGCTATCTGGACCTGTACCACATCCCCTACCTCCACCGGGAGACGTTCGGATCCGACTGGTGCAACCGGGGGATTTATGACGCCTGGGGACCACATCAGCGGGTGAGTCCGCTGGACCATCGGTTCTTGCAACTTGACGGTGTGCCGGAAGAGGAATGGGAAACGGATCAGTTGCTGGGTGGCCTTTGGACGATCTTCCCCCATGTCTCCATCGCCTGTTTCGATTGCGACGGACCCCTGTACATGGTTTCCCAACTATTTCCAGGTAGTGGGCCATTCGAATCTGTAACCACCCAGTCGTTCTTGACCAAGGAACCGGTCGACGATCACCGACTGTCTCTGATCCAGGAGCAAATGAAGTTTCTCCTCGGCGTGGTCCGCGACGAGGACTACCGGACATGCGAGGGAATCCAACAGTCCTTGCGCGGCAACCCCGCAAGGTCGGTGCTCTTTGGCCGAAATGAGGTAGGTGGGCAGAGGTTCCATCAGTGGGTGGACGCGCTGGTGGCAGCCAGCGACATGAACGGTTACCGGGACCTTCTCTCAACTATGGCGACAACCTTTCCGGAATGAGTGGGAGGAGGTGAAGCGTCCGCGAGTAGCCGTCATCACCGGTGGCCACCGATTCGACGAAGAGGGATTCCGGGCGGTCTTCGAGTCGCTCGAGGTCGATTGGTTCCAGATCGAACACCCTGCCGCGCAAGCGCTCTTCTCGGTTGACGCCGCGTCCGAGATCGATGTATTTGTCCTCTACGACATGCCCGGAATCGAATTCACAGGGCATGAACCTCCAGCCAGGCTCCATCAGCCTCCGGATGACTACGTCAAAAACTTCATCGCCCTGCTGGAGCGTGGACAGGGAATGGTCTTCCTCCACCATGCCATCGCCGGATGGCCAGCCTGGCCCAGGTACGCCCAGATCGTCGGCGGCTATTTCAACTACCAATCGAAAGGCGAACATGGCCTATCGCGGCCGGACTCTGGCTACCGGCATGGGGTACGGCACACGGTCGAGGTGGTCGAGATCGACCATCCTGTCTGCGCTGGCCTAGAGCCCACTTTTGAGATCCGGGACGAGGTCTACCTGTTCACAGTCTTTGAAGGTGACGTCACACCTCTGATGCAGAGCCACCACATCTTCACCGCCGACAACTTCTATTCCGCGAATCTCGCCATCCGGGGACAGAGAGACAGCAAGAAAGGTTGGTCTCATCCCGATGGCAGCAACCTGGTGGCCTGGGCCAAGCGGGCTGGCAACTCGCCCGTTGTCTATCTGCAGTTCGGTGACGGACCGGATGTCTACGGAGACGCCAACTATCGCAAGTCCGTTGGAAACGCCATCTCCTGGGTGTCCTCGAGCGGGGCCCACGACTGGGCCTCTGAGCACCCACCGGTTCAACCGTCGAACTGAGCGCTCTCGAGACGGTCGCGAATGGTTGCAACGAACTCGGCGGCCGGAACTCCGTCAAAGGCCCGATGGTCCCAGGTCAGACTCAGTGTCAGAACCCGAGCCCTTTCGATTCGCCCTTCTTCGTTCCAGGTGGCCTGCTCTCGAATCCTTCCTATGCCCAGAACCGCCGTATTCGGAGGGTTGATGACCGGTGTAAAGCCGTCGACTCCATACATCCCGAGGGCGGTGACGGAGAATGTTCCACCTTCTACATCCGATAGTCGAAGTTTTCCGCCTCGAGCGGCTGAGGACAGTCGCGAAGTCTCCGTCGCCAGGTCAGTGATCGACAAGCGGTCNGCGCCCCGTACTACGGGAACCACCACCCCCTCCTCCANCGCCACTGCAAGGCCGANGTTGATCTCCGGGAGNAGGGCAAGTTCTTCGTCGGTCAGCTGGCTATTCACAATCGGGTGTTTCACAAGGGCCCGTGAAGTGGCGGCGATCACATAGTCCGTGTAACTGGGTATCAGACCCGTGTCGGAGAACTGCTCCCGATGTGTCACGAGTCCGTCGATGTGGACGTCCATCATCAGCGTGAGTTGTGCCATCTCACGCAACGACGAATGCATGCGCTCAGCTATGACGCGTCGCATCCCGGTCATTGGTATGACGGACGTTGGCGTCTGCAGGAGGGCCGGAGCAGGAGTCTTCTGACCGTCTGGCCCCGCCAAAAGGCCCCGGGTGTGATGAAGCACGTCCTCCCGAGTGATTCGCTGTCCAACAGAAGCACTCGAGATAGCCGATAGTTGGACGCCCAACTGGTCCGCGAGTTGCCGGGCCGCGAAGCTGGCCGAGGTGGGTCGCCCCTCGATCGATGCGTGGCGATCAGGCGCACCCCCCAACATCGAAGCCCCTGAGAGCGCAGCCGACTCGACGTCGCTAGAGACAATCCGGCCGCCGGGGCCAGAGCCTGTGATCTCGGCCAGGTCTATCCCCAGATTCGCGGCGACGCGCCGGGCATTGGGCGACGTCATCAGCCGTTGGGAAGCGTCGCCTTCACTTTCGCGAAGCTCAACTGTGTCTTCACCTTGTCGAGACTGGGTCCCGGACTGCGCGCCGGTCCGATCGACACGGCGCTCTTCCTCACCGGTTGGTGCTGTGAGGCTCTCTCCGACTTCGAGGATCCATCCCAGTCGCGTTCCACAGGAGTAGGTCTCGCCCACCTCCCCGGACCGCCGAAGAATTCCTGCGCTACCCGCTTCGACCTCGGTCTCCACCTTGTCGGTTTCGATCAAGAGCACCGGCGTGTTCTCCGAAACCTCGGCACCGTCCGGGACGAGCCAGTCGATGATCGTGCCGGCCTCCATGGTCAAGCCAAGCTTGGGCATCAGGAACTCGGTGGCCATGGTGTCCTATCCGATGAATGGCCGTAGGCCGAGGCAACCGCGGATTCCCTCGGCGATTCGGGCCGCATCGGGAACATACTGAGATTCGAGGGCTGGGCTAAAGGGAACTGGAGCAAAAGGTGCTGCGACGCGTCCGACTGGCGCATCGAGGTAATCGAACGCGTGCTCCTGGACCTGCGCAGCAATCTCGCCACCTAGCCCACCAAAGCGAACGGCCTCGTGGACGACTACCACCCGATTGGTGCGGCGGACCGACGCGATCACGGTCTCGATATCCAGCGGTTGGACTGTTCTGAGGTCAATCACCTCACACTCGATGCCCTCGGTCGCCAAGCATTCGGCAGCCTCCAGAGCCTCGGTCACCATCCTGCTGTAGGACACGACAGTCAGGTCGGACCCCTCCCGCAGGGTGGCCGCAACCCCGATTGGGACCTCATACAACTCTTGGGGAACAGGTCCGGAGACTCCGAACATCTTCTTGTGCTTGATGAGCACGGTCGGGTTGTCCTCACGGACGCACGCGATCAGTAGTCCCTTCAGGTCGCGTGGGTTGGACGGCGCGACGACCTTGAGCCCAGGTATGTGGCACAGCACGGCCTCGAGGCTTTGGCTGTGTTGGGCTCCCGCCGAGAGACCTGCTCCTGCGTTCGTGGTGATCGTCAACGGAAGGGAGGCCTTGCCTCCAAACATGTACTTAAGTTTTGCCGCTTGATTGGCGATCTGATCCATCGAAACCAGCACGAAGTCCATGAACATGAGGTCGACTATGGGCCGCAGACCGCAAACGGCTGCCCCGATGCCGAGCCCCACGATCGCTTGCTCGCTGATCGGGGTGTCGACCATTCGGCTCTCTCCGAACTCTTCAAGCAGGCCGGCGAAGCTGCCGAATACGCCGCCCTGGACCCCGACATCTTCACCAGCGACGAAGATGTCGTGGTCCTCGGCCATCAGTTGGTGCATTCCCTCGTTGAACGCCGCGAGGTAGGTCAGTTGGCGACCGGCGTCGCTCGACTCCTTCATTGACCGGCCGATCGTGGCTCTGAGTAGACGTGGTCGAGGAGTTCAGTCGGATCAGGATCTGGGCTGGACTCACCAAAGGTCACCGCTTCCTGGACCTCTTCCTCGAGAGACACCCGAACCGCCTCGATGTCGCCTTTGGTCATGGCCTGCTCCTGAACGATTCTCGCTTCAAGCCGCTCTATGGCATCCAGCGCCTTCCACTCCTCCACTTCCTCGTCCGGCCGATACTTCATTCCGAGGGTCTGGACTCCGTGGTGGTTGTAGTAGCGGTAGGTCTTGCACTCAACGAATGANGGTCCGTTCCCCTCTCTGGCCCACTGCAAGGCACCGAGGGCTGCATTCCGTACGGACACCGCGTCCATTCCGTCAACGACGACGCTCGGCATGCCGTAGGCNGCNGCTCGTTCGGCGACCTNATCGATCGCCATTGTCCGGTCCCTCCTGGTGTATTCGGCGTATTCGTTGTTCTCGCAGATGAAGACCACCGGCAGCTTCAGGGCGGCCGCCATGTTGGCGGCCTCNTGGAAGGCACCGATGTTGGTAGAGCCNTCTCCGAAGAAGACGACCGAGACGTCGCCCNTTCCGCGGTATNGGTTCGCGAACCCGGCTCCAACCGCGATCGGGACGCCACCGCCCACGATCCCATTTGCCCCGAGCATGTTTAGGTCCAGGTCGCAGATGTGCATGGACCCCCCTTTGCCGTTGCAGTAGCCAGTTGATTTACCCATGAGTTCGGCCATCATCTGGTTGAGGTCGCCGCCTCTGGCAACAAGGTGGCCATGGCCCCGGTGGGTTGAACTGATCTGGTCGCCGTCACNCAACGCGGAGCAGACTCCGGCGGCGACCGCCTCCTGTCCCACGTAGAGGTGGATGAAGCCAGGTATTCGCGCCTGTTCGAAAAGTCGACCAGCTGCCTCCTCAAAGAGTCGGATNCGAACCATTCTTCGATGGAGATCCCTGAGGACTTCAGCCGAGGGTTCTGCGATTGGTTCTTCAAACGGNCCAGTCATTTCGCGCNCTCCATCGCCCACCTGATCGCNCGGCGGAGCAACTCGTAGTATTGCGGCAAGTCCCAGGAACATCTCTCGACTTTGGGGTACCAGTCACTGATCGGNTGCATGTCCCAGTGGCCGCGACANTGTCCGAGGGTGTTGTAGAGAACTGCNCCTTCGTCAATCGGGCGTAGGTACTGGATGAGGTGGTCTTCGGGACCGTCCTGCCAGTCCGATTCCGCGAANGAGGGAGCCTCCCCCNGCCAGCGCGTGTAGATCAGTTCCTCGAGAGAGTCCCGATCGGGATATTCCATCAAATACAACTCNTCGTCGACCTCAAATGGGTCGATNCCGGCTGTCAACCAGTGACTNCCTGGAGACATCTCGACGAGATACGGAGCTATGGGAGGGTGGGCGACNAATTGGCTTCCGAGGGTNTCAGCCCAATCTGGGAAGCAACGCGGGGCTTCGACCCCTCGTGGTCCCCCGAACTCAAGTGCGGCATTTGTGCCGTGNAAGGCCAAAAGCCGACCCCCNTGAGAAAGCCAGGACCGNATCTCGTGTTGAGCNTTCTTCGAGGGCCTCACGTCGCAGGTGTANCTAATGATGAAGTCGCTCGATAGGAGTTCTTCCGAGTCTTCCCANTCAGAGGAGACCGTGGTCCGAACGTGGTCATGCTCGGCTAGAAGGGCAAGCAGTTCACGTCGGGCGAAGTCGATGTCGTGAAATCGGCCTCCTGCGACTAGATGCGCTCTACAGCGNCGCACTGGATCCGTCAGGGTTTTCGTCACAAGGGCAACCTNTNGTCTGGCTGCGGCGTCTAGTAGTCGACNCGCTTGAGGAACCCGCCGTCAACAGTGATGTTGGCTCCGTTGATNTGGCGAGAAACATCNCCCGCAAGAAANGCGACTACGGATGCCACATCGGAAACTGTGCCCAACTCGCCTTGGGGATGGGCTTGCTGCGTGGCNTCGAAGAACTCGGGNTTTGCGGAACTGATGNCGTCCCAATCCCCNCCCTCAACCCAGACTGGCCCCGGGGAAACCACGTTGCACCGGATGCCCTCTGCACCTAGTACCTGGGCTTGTCCGAGCGTCCAGTTGGTCACAGCAGCCTTGAACGCGCTGTAACTACCGGAGCCGNTCGCAAAATGTTCAGCTACTGCAGTGGTGCCAATNCTGATGAGCGACCCGCCTCCGTCGGCAAGAGCGGACCGTGACGCTGTGNCCCCGNCGACAAGGGCCCGCANGTCGACCTCGTAGTTCTTGACCCAGTCGGCAAGTTCTTTTTGAGGTTTTGCCGAAGTGTTGTGGACGTAAATGTCTATTCCTCCCAGGGCATCCGCAGACGTTGCGACCCAGGTTTCCACCGCGGCGACGTCCGACGCGTCNAGAGCGACTCCGAACGCGCTCCCNGCCTTACTTAACTCAGCGACGGCNTCTTGGACCTCGTCCTCGTTACGGGCGCAGATGGCTACTGCTGCGCCTTCGGCGAGGAGCGATTCTGCAATTGCGCGACCAATTCCTCTGGTCGCCCCTGTGATGAGCGCCCTCTTCCCGACCAGCCCAAGATCCATGGGATACCTCCGTCAAAAGTAATTGTCCGGTTAGTTCTATCAGGTGGTCTAGATGGGGGGCTCTAGCCGCCACTGATCAACGGGGAATGTCCTTCCAGGCCAGGCCTTTGTCGACCCGGGGCTCTCCTGGCAGTTTGAGGACTCGTTCTCCCAGGATGTTTCGCTGTACCTCNTCTGATCCACCGGCGATNCGGTATCCAGGGGCTCCAAGGACGTGTTCGGTCCAGGCATACGTACCCCACTCGCCAGTATCGGCAATCAACTTCGGGCCCAACACGTAACAAGCCACCTCTGAGATCAGATTCATTCCCTCGGTCCACATCAACTTCCCGAGCGATCCCTCTGGGCCGGGTGTTCCGCCACTTCGCAGGTCAGCTGCCCTCCGGTTGAGGTAGCCCTCGACTTGCACGTGGCTGTANACACGCATGAGGTGTTGCCGGATCACCGGATCGTTAGTGGATCCTGTGGTTCTCGCCGTGGCAAGGAGTTGATCCCATGATCCGCCCGTTCGCGCAGCTCCGCCGGCTTCNCCGGTATCTGACTTGTCTCGTTCGAATCCGAGTGTCGTCAATGCAACGTTCCANCCATCGCCGGTAGCTCCNAGACGTAACGAGTCGGGAATNCTGACGTTGTCGAAGAAGACCTCNTTGAACGAGGACCCTCCGCTCATCTGTCGAATCGGTCGAATCTCAATGCCCGGAGAGTCCATTGGGACCAGNAACGCTGTCATNCCGCGATGNTTTGGGGCAGTGGGATCGGACCGGGCAATCAGTTCGCCCCACTCGCAGAACTGCGCTCCAGAACTCCAGACCTTCTGACCGTTGACGATCCACTCATCGCCATCATTTTCNGCCCTGCATCCGAGNCCCGCCAGATCGCTCCCCGCNCCAGGTTCTGAAAACAACTGGCAACACAATTCNTGGGCTGAGAGGAAACGGGANACGAACTCGTCACGCTGCCACGCTGTACCAAGCAGGTTTACCGTGGGGGCTACCAGNCCNGTTGTNACGCTGAATGACTCGTGTCGCGCCGGNACTTCAAAGCGTCGTTCCAGAGAAGAGAATGCTTGGGCGTNCTCTCGACTGAGGCCTAAGCCTCCTTGNGATATCGGCCATGAGATGGCGTGGTAGCCGACTAGCGCCTTTCGCTGCTGCCATGACTTCAGATCCTCGAGGAGTAACCGTTCTTCAGTTTCTGAAAGAGCGTGGAACACCGCCACGCTGAACGCCCCNGTTCCCNCGGNGNGTTCCNCATCTNCTGGACCCCGAGGTCTCCTCTCAGCGTTCTCCTCGANCCACGCCTCAGCCTCAACAGNGAATTCTTCGAGGGAGACCTCCACGACAAGAAATCTAATCGATCGGTATNTTCGGCGCGGGCTCAGGGCCTAGTGATGCAGGCCATTACGCTGAAAATCGTGACCCTCAAGATGACAAAGCTCGGTAGGCCACCGGATACCNACTCGGCAGAAACTCGTGGTCGTCTGATTGACGTGGCCCGAAGGTGCTTTGGNGAACANGGTTATGAGGGCACCACTAACCGGATGGTTGCCAATGAAGCGGGTATCACCACAGGCGCGATCTACCACTATTTCTCATCGAAACTCGACATCTTCTGCACTGTCGAGCAAGAGGNTCATCAGTACGTGTACCGGCGCTTTGCTCTCGCTCTCGAAGNTCAAGAGACNATGGTCGGCAAGTTGGAAATGATGCTTGAGACNGCACATGCGCTACATCGCGATGANCCAACTCTCGCCAAGTTTCTCGCCTCGTACAGAATCGACTCCCAGCGCGTTCCGGAGTTGCGCGATGGNNTACAANCAANGGGATGGCCGNTACGNGACCGGTTCGTCGCNGAGTTGGTGGCNGCCGGCATCGCTTCTGGGGANATAGGCGAGAAGTCGGGTCCGCTGATCGANGGTCTCATGAAGACGCTCACGGTGGGACTCACCGACGCGTTTCTCGAAGACCTTGAGGGTCAGCGATTGGCGATTGACGGGATCAAAGCAGTCCTCAGAGATGGGATCGCTTTCGANGCNCANCANCCTCTTGGTTAGGTNGAACCCAGGACGTCNCGGTTCCCCTCAGCCCAGGCGATGCTCAGGACACGACGCGATATTCGCCAACCCGCCTTTGTNCTTCGCAGTTGATCCTCATAAGTCCCGCCTANAAGCCAAGACGACCCGCCGGGGGCTCCGTCACGTCGGTGTTGGGCGATNACCTGACACCGGCACGTTGCNAGGTCCGANTCCAAGGAAACTTGATGGCTGCCGACCAGNTGCTGGCTCACGTCTAGTACCTCAAGGGACCTCCGACAATGCTCGCTAATAGCTTCTAGNCCACTAACCCTGGTCCGACCCAGGACCGCTTCCGCGTCGGGATCGAAGANTGACTCGAGTTCATGCCATTTCCTGCTNTCCAATGCCCAGCAGTACGCGANGGTCAGGNNGATGATCTCCTGGNNATCGATAAGCCGCTGGACNTCTGGGATTTCGGCCATGTGTCGACTCTAGATGTGGTTCAGCCGANTCTGTTCTCGTCGNCGGAGANGCAGGGCTCATCNACCGTCCAAGCAACCGGTGCNCCCCACTGCTCGGAGTACACGACTTCATTGGCCGGCCTCCGTCGGGCTACACCCCACCGTCCGAGTGGGTANCCGATTGGAACCATGNCGTGCATCTGCCAGGGGCCGTCGGGTGGGAGCCCCAGCAGCTCCTCGACTCTCGCCCGCTGGACCTTGAGCAANGTCGTGATTGCCGTTCCTAGACCCTCTGCCCGAGCGGCCAGGCAAAGGTTCCATAGACAGGGAANCGTCGTTGTCTCACCCCCCGCATGGCCGAACACNAAGATCAACATTGGCGGCTGATCAAGGTTGTCGGCCAGCCATTGGGCGGACTGGTCGATCGCGAACACCTGNTGATAGGCCGGATCNTCTTGGTCTCCTGAAGCCAGCATCGACTGGGTGTCGGCGTAGCGGGTCTGGTTCAACTCATCGAGACACTCTCGGTAGATCCNCTGGATGGTCNGTCGAAGTTTCAAGTCGGTGACACAGAGAAATCTGAGTCTCATTTGATTGCCCGAAGACGGTCCGCGTATCGCTGCGTCAAAGAGTTTCGGNACCACGCCTTCGGGCAGGGNATCGGCTGAGAGGCGCCTCATTGCACGAGTTGTGTAGATGGCCTCCAGAACATCCATGGACCGCTCCTTTGGTTCCACCNACAATGGGGCAACCTATCNCGCAAAGANGAANAGAANTAACCATNCGGTTAGTTCCTNCGGAACTTCGACAATAAGGTCCGTGTAGTCCGGTTCCGGAACCGTAAAGGAGTCATGCAGTGACGAATACTCCNACCGAGGTCGTGTCTTCNTTNATCGCCTCGATCGAGCGACGCGACGCTGCAGCCGCTGTCGCCCACCTTTCGAGCCAGTGCGAATACGACAACGTCCCGATTGGCAAGGTCCACGGGAAAGTGGCTGTCCTTGACATCCTCGAACCACTGCTTGGCTCCTGCTCAACGGTTGAATGGCCGGTGTTGCGAAGCGCAGCAGAAGGAAACTTGGTNTTCAATGAACGACTTGATCGGTTCGAGATGGCTCACGGGTGGGTTGANCTCGAGGTCGCTGGAATGTTTGAGGTAACGGACGGGGAGATCAGCCTCTGGCGCGACTACTTCGACCTTGCCACCTTCCAGAACCANCTCCCAGGATCCTGANGCCGGTGCCCNGACACGGGCTGCAACAGCGAAAGAACGACGAGTAGCAAGGAGATCAGATGTCGGGNCGCCTNGACGGCATGGTTGCCGTCATAACCGGCGCTGCGAGCGGCATCGGCGCCGGAACAGCGCGCCGGTTCGTGNACGAGGGTGCGTCAGTCGTTCTCGCGGACATCCAACAGGAAATCGGCGAATCCCTTGCCGCTGAACTCGGNGACTCGGCGNCGTTCGCATTGACCGATGTGACGTCGGAAGATGANGTNGCAGNAGCGGTTGGCATGGCTNTCGCTCGGTGGGGCCAACTGGACGTGATGTTCAATAATGCTGGCATCCTNGGTGCAGTCGGNTCCATCGCTGANACCTCGGTCGAGGACTGGGAGANAACCATCTCCGTCCTNCTGACGGGAGCGTTCCTTGGTTCGAAACACGCTGCTCGCGTGATGATTCCCAAGGGGTCTGGNAGCATCATCAACACGTCGAGCATNGCGGGNATCACCGGNGGCCTTGNTCCCCACGCCTATTCNACTGCGAAGCNCGGCGTGATCGGCCTTACCNAAACCGTCGCATCCGAGATGGCGGCCCATGGGATCCGAGTCAATGCCATCGCCCCCGGNAACACAGTCAGCGCTATGACCGCTGATGTTATGACNGGNGACCACAGCAATCTGGAACANGCNNCGGNAGNAATCCNGTCGAAATCNCCACTNGGNATTGCTGGAGAAGCCGGCGACATCGCGGGCGCGGCTGTNTANCTCGCNAGCNACGANGCCCGCTACNTCACGGGACACACGCTGGTNATCGACGGCGGNCAGGTGANNGCTGGAANCGTCGCGAAATTTCATGTGGCCGAACCAGGCCTCCACTCCGAAGCGGGNAANCGAAACTGAGGCGGTTCTCGNCCGGGCTCATCGTGNCATCCGGTCTGGGCTCNTTAAGACNCGATCNGGTCNGAGCCTCTCGNCTGTCTAAAGGGAGATGACGCTTCCTTTTCCACNGTCGTCTTGCCATCTCAACAAGCGACGTTCAAGGACTCCCATGACGAAGTTGAAGAGGAGGGCCAAGAAGGCGAGGATGAGGATCAGGGCGAACGCNGCCCCAAAGTTGAACTGGTTGCTTGCNGTGATCAGTCGCTGGCCAAGTCCNCGCTTCGAAGCGATGAACTCGCCGAACACTGCAGCGAGAATCGCNTAGATGGACCCNAGACGAAGTGCTCCAAAGAGGGGTCCGAGNATCCCNGGNAGGACGACCAAACGGAATTTCTGCAGTTGGCTGGCGCCCANCGAGGAGGCCACGGTNTCCAGATCGGGATCGATCCCACCGACAGCGGCCTGAACGGGNATCTGCACGATGAAGAAGACGATGATCGTGGCTAGAGCAATCTTGGATCCGATGTCCACGCCGTACCAGAGGATGAGGATCGGAGCGAACGCGACCTTNGGTGCGGCGTTGGTGATGATGAGGAATGGAGCAAAGATGCGAGCTAGTCGTCGGAACCTTCCAAGCAGTAGCCCNACNACCAGGCCTCCANTNGACCCGTAGACGAACCCNAGCAGTGCCTCAAGAGAGGTGNCCTTGACGTCTCCCCAGAACACGNNGTCATCCCAGGTCTNGGAGATGTAGTCCCACAC
Organism: Acidimicrobiaceae bacterium; assembly: GCA_002717365.1. Classification (GTDB taxonomy): domain Bacteria; phylum Actinomycetota; class Acidimicrobiia; order Acidimicrobiales; family MedAcidi-G1; genus UBA9410. The sequence continues at coordinate 23,338 of PBDJ01000013.1, forward strand.
CCCGCTGGGTGTNCCTCGAAAGAGAGCGGGGATCTCTGGGAAGANCTCGAANCCGAGGAGCGACACNCCGTCGAAGATCCTCTCGCTCTGCCACACCCAGAGGATCAGGGCGAGGAGGATCAGNCGCACAGCCTGGACTGGAAGGTCAACCCGGTCCAGCACCTTCCTGNCAGGAGAGCGCTTCAGGTCCAGGCTNTTGACGTCGAACCGGATGGGTAGTCGTCCGGCACTGTGGTCCTGAGTNNCTCNCTCTTCGTCAGATGATCTCATCGCGCAATTCCTGCCAGATTTGGTGCTCGAGTTCTCTGAACTGGTCGTCAAATCGAAGTTCNTCNATGACTCGGGGTCTTGGTAGATCGACCGCTGTGTCNCTCTTAATCCGACCCGGGCGTGCGGTCATCACGATGACCCTGTCGGCAAGCAGGACAGCTTCNTCTAGGTCATGGGTAACGAGGATCACTGTNGATCCTTCCGACTGTTCCCACAGGCCGACNAACTCCGACTGGACGGCCATTCTTGTTTGGGCATCGAGTGCCCCGAAGGGCTCNTCTAATAACCACAGGNCGGGTTCGATAGCAAGTGTCCGNGCNATCGCCACCCGCTGTCGCATTCCCTGNGAGAGTTGGCTCGGGTAGGCGTTGGCAAAGCCGTCGAGGTGGAGCAGGGAGAGGAGNTCCTCNGCGCGGCGNCGACGTTCCTGACGATTCACCCCNTGGATCTCAAGGCCGAGTTCGACGTTGCGCCGCGCACTACGCCATGGGCTTAAGGCTGCGCGGGCCANCATGTATCCGATGTCTCGACTTGGNCCGTCGACCTCCTGCCCGTTTCGCTTCACGNTGCCCGCAGTGGGCGGGATCAGACCCGAGAGNAGGTTAAGGATTGTCGTCTTCCCGCAGCCGCTNGGCCCGACGATNGCGACGAACTCCCCTGCTCCAATCTCNAGGCTCACCGTGTCCAAGGCAAGAACNGAGGTGTCATCTTCAGCCCCGAAAACAAGCGAAACGTCNTCTAACCCGACCGCGGNNGTTGNCATATGNAGCTCAGATTCGAATCAAGNAGNCTGGATACNGNCACCTAGGGGGCCCGGCATTNACGCCGGGCCCCCAGGTGCACAGGTATGTAGTGCCTATCCGATCAGCAGCTGGGCTCNAGAATGAGNTCGTCTGCTGTCAGGACNCTCNCNGCCTTGCCCACCNCTACCGACAACTCACCAATGGTGGNGATGATGTCCCGGTNGGCCTTTCCNGTCAGGCTGAACTTGTCCGTGTACTTCGAGACGATTGCCGTCACCAAGCCCCGGTTGTCCANCGGCAGGNNGTCAAGNGCGATGTCTACGACCNCNTCCAGGTNGGCCGGNTCGGCGATCATCGCCGAAGCCCGGTTCAAACCAGCCGAGAAGGCACAGATGACATCCGGGTTCTCCTCGACATAGCCCCGGAAGGACGTCTGGCTCAGGCCAGGCCAGTGGAGACTCGACGGTCCCTCGTTNTCCATCAGGGCAAACGGCTGGTAGCCGANGCCCTGCAGCCCTGCGATGACCATGAACGGATCGAAGGTGACCGTCCACTGCGTCGTATCGCTGACCAGTCCTGAGAGCGGGTCAAGCCCGACGGCGACGTAGGTCTGGTTCTCAGGATCGAGGCCAGCAAGCCGCATGAGCTCGCGGGCCAGGTCCTCAGCGGCGGCTCCGCGAGCCACCACGCCGACGCTAGTCCCGTCGAGGGCCGCCATGACTTCCTTCCAATCAGCACCCTCCGGAACTGGGAAGTCGGCATCAACGATGACGTCGAAGAGGTTGACCTCCAACTGCTGATACCAGCCGACGATGTCGAATCCGCCATCGACCAGCGGGATCATGTTGTTGTAGATGTTGGTCGCGATCTCGACCTCACCTGCAGCCATAGCTGCCGCAGTCTCCGGGCCACTAGCGATATTCACGCATTCGGTCGTGAGGTTCAGTTCACCGAACATCCCGGTGTCTCGCGCAACCCACATGGGGAGGGCAGCGATAGCCGGAGCGCAGGTCTGCCGGATGTGCGTCGGCTCGGCGAGGGCGTAGGTCTCTGCCCAACTGGTAGTGGCTGCTGCTTCGGCGATCCACGCATCGACGTGATCCGCGTTGTCAGCCATCCAACCGGAAGCCAGCTCGACCACATGGGCCTGCGAGCCGTCACCGTCAGTCTGATCGACCTGGAGGA
>PBDJ01000030.1 GCA_002717365.1 Acidimicrobiaceae bacterium
TTCGGCCCGATGTTCCTCGGCAGCCTGCCGTCCGATCTCCGGATCACTCCCTGCACCGAGACCCCGGGTGAGATTCCTACCGATATCCAATTTCACGTCGGCGTCGCTCATAAGTAGTGCCTGAGCATCGGTATTTACGGCGACGAACTCGACACCCTTCAGGCCGGCATCGATCATTCTGTTGATGGCGTTCACGCCGCCACCGCCGATGCCGACGACCTTGATCACGGCCAAGTAGTTCTGTGGGTTTGCCACCATCAGTGCCATCCTATTTTCCTCGTAGTGAGGGATGGGCCAATCCCATACCCTAAAGTAAAGGTCGAGGGTTTGATTCCTTAACCTCTTTAAGTGGTCAGAAGACTACGAGTGGTGGTCGTTCATCGTCAACCCGACAGGAAAACTCATCGCGATTTCAGCAAGTGGTCCGACGCCACTTATCAGCCACATCGAACCTCATCCCGTCTAACCACCGGGTTCTCGTGGATCGACACGTCGATCGACACCACACACCCGAGCACTACCCGGGACAAGACGGTTTCAAGCGACCGCATCTCGTCTCGGTAGTCGTCCCCCCGACCCAAGTCAGCGTCCACCCCACCGACCAGTTCGGCCCGGACACCGCTTCCCGTGGGAACCAGTGCCACGATCCACGCCCTTAGGTCAGCCGTCACCGCTGATGCTGCCTCAAGCAGGGGGCCGACTCCCGTGATCCGTGTACCCGCCGGCCCCAGCCGATCCACTCTGATGGTCGGCAGCTCAGCTTCCGGAATCACTGGAATTTCCAGGACCGTGGCCGAACTGTCCAACAACGCCCATCGCCCCATCAGGTCCACCGCATTGACCACCGCCTGGCGCTCCATGAACCAGATCCGTACCGTGCCCGGCCAGTCACGTGTCACCTTGGCCTCGGCCACCCAGGGAAGCGTGGCCACGCGTCGAGCCGCAGCCTCCGATGACACTCCGACCATGGGCTCACCCTTCCGGATTCCACTCACCTCGACGACCAGCAACCGATCCAACCGGCCACCTACGCCATCCACCAGCACTTCGTCCACATCCAGAAGGGCGGACCGGGTCGCTACGAACGCTCCAACGATCAGGACGGTCAGGACCAACAGGGACCACACCCACCAGAGGCGCCGAACCGCTGGCTTCTCTTCGGTAGACCCAACACCCGCCTCGTCCAGAGAGCCCGGTTTACCAACATGACCAACTGGTGGCTGACCGTCCATCAGGACCGACCGGTGAAACCGACAATCACCGTCTCGGGTTCTAACCGGATGCCGTGCACCTCGTCCACCCGACGGGCCACCACGTCCATCAAGGCCACCACGTCATCAGCTGATCCGCCCTCGTCCACCTGGATGAAGTTGGCGTGACGTTCCGACACCGATGCCGAACCAAACCGCCAGCCCTTCAGGCCGGCCTCGTCGATCAACCGCCCCGCTGAGTCACCGACCGGGTTCGTAAAGACCGATCCGGCGTTCTGTCCTCCCGGCTGATTCTCGCGTCGCCACCGCACTATCTCGGCGAGCCTCTCCTCACCGGAGGCCGTGTCGCCAACCGTCAGGGCGATAGTGGCTTCCACCACAACCTCAGACTTGTCGATGGAAGACGACCGGTAACCCAGCGAGAGATCGGCAAGGGTCCGGCATCGCCCCTCTCCCGTCGTCAAGTCCACGGTGTCCGCCGAGACGAGGGAGGAGGCCATATCCGAGCCATGACCTCCGGCATTCATCCGGACCGCTCCACCCAACGAACCCGGTACGCCTACCGCCCACTCGAAACCAGTGAGGGATTCGGCCACCGTGCGACGGGCCAGAACCGGGAGACTCACCGCAGCGCCGGCCATCACCCTGTTCCCCTCTGTTCGAACCTTCTCAAAACCCTGACCCAACTGCATGACCAGTCCCCGGAATCCTGCGTCAGCTACAAGCAGGTTGGAGCCTCGGCCCACGACCAGCGCGGGAATACCGGCTGAGGCCACACCGACAGCCACCGCCTCCAACTCCGATCGGTCGACCGGTCGGACAAAGCGCGCCGCGCTCCCTCCAACCCTGTAGGTGGTCATGGGGCCGATCGGGTGGTCCGTCAGGATTCCCCCGGCCATCTCCACTCCCACCATGGCCTGATCGAAACGCGCCAGCCCGTCGGAATCAGGAGTCATGGAAGCGCTGCCTGAGGTCATCGGGAACCGAGGTCAGGTCCCCAGCACCCATGGTCAGGCAAAGATCCCCGTCCCGGAGTTCTCCCACCAGAGCGTCAAGCAGATCATCGCGTCGCTCCACATACCTCACATCGCTCCCAGGACTGTCGCGGAGGACAGCGTCCACGATCAGGCGCCCAGACACTCCCGGCCGCGGAGCTTCGCCGGATGAATAGACGTCAGTCACAAAGAGGACGTCCGAACCGTCAAACGCCCGGCCGAACGAAGACCACAGAGCCTCAGTTCGCGAGTACCGGTGGGGTTGGAACACTGAAACTATCCGTCCGAAGCCTCCCGCCTGAGACGTCTCCACTGTCGCCGCTACCTCGGTCGGCAAGTGGGCATAGTCATCGACGAATGTCACACCATCCGCCTGTCCTCGGTGCTCGAAGCGTCGAGCCACCCCACCGAACCGGGCCAGAGCGCCCACCACCGCTTCCGGATCTGCACCAATGCGGTAAGCGATCGCGGCGGCTGCCGCTGCGTTGCGGGCGTTGTGAAGGCCTGGCACCGGCAGGGTGATCTCAAGAGATTCTCCTACTGGACCCGTCAATCTGAAACGGACCCCCTCCCACGACTCTTGCACTGCCGAGATCATCCAGTCGGCGGCATCCGCCGTCCCTACCGTCTCGGTAGCGTGCCGGGCAGCAAGGGCCGCCCCTTCTGGGTCATCTGAACCAACCACCACCGGTCCGTCCACGGCATCGACGAACTGGTCGAAGGCACCCACAAGAGGTTGAAAGCCGCCGTGGCGTTCTAAGTGGTCGGGCTCCAAATTCGTAACCACCCCGAACCGACTAGAGAGTTTGAGAAAGGAATTGTCACTTTCGTCGGCCTCCACCACAAACAGGTCGCCTTCGTCCCATGCCGCACCAGTCCCAATTTCGTTGACGTCGCCTCCGATCACAAACGACGGCCGGAACCCTGCTTCTCTTAGCACCAAAGCCAGCATCGACGAGGTGGTCGTTTTACCGTGGGTCCCAGCCACCGCCACGGTGTTCCGGAGGGTACTCACAGCACCTAAAACCTCAGCGCGGCTGAGGAGGGGGAGACCTCGCTCTACCGCCTCCCGGCACTCCGCGTTACCGTCGGGCACCGCCGTGGAGCGGGTTACGAAAGTCACGTCACCCAAGTTGTCCGCCGCATGCCCGACCCGTACGTCTACCCCGAGAGCCGAGAGCCGATCGAGCCCCGAGGAGGCCTTCAGATCGGACCCGCTCACCGAGTGGCCCATAGTTGTCAGTACCTCGGCGATGGCGCTCATCCCGGCTCCACCCACTCCGATCACGTGCACGCTCATCGGCTGTGAGAGGTCAGGAACCCAATCACCCATAGCCCTCATCCTCCCGCTGTCCAGTCGCGTGATGGACGATGACCTCAACGACCCTCTCGGCGGCATCGGGTTTTGACGCGATCAAGGCCGCTGTCGACATGGCCCGACGCCTACCCGGGTCAGCCAGCAATGAGGCCACCACGCCGGCCAGGTCTCCTTGCTCAAGGCGATCGTCCTCCAACACGACCCCACACCCAGCATCAGCGTGTTGGCGGGCATTGGCCGTCTGATGGTCACCGGGAGCTCCTGGGAGGGGTACTAGCACCGCCGGTACTCCGAGGACGGCCAACTCGGCCACCGTTGTAGCCCCTGAACGGCAGACAGCCAGATCGGCGGCAGCCAAGACTGTCGGCAAGTCGTGCTCGTAGTCCACCGGCCGGTAGTCCACTCCGGCGGAGTGCGTCAAAGCCCGCTCTCCGGCCGACCAGCCGCGGGGGCCTACCACGTGTCGGATAACCACCTCTTCACCGGTCCAGCCCTCCACGAGGTTGATCACCGCACGATTGAGCCGCCGTGCCCCGAGCGAACCCCCGAAGGCGACGACTAGAGGGCGATCGTCCTGCCCGAGAGAGTGACGGGCCTCCGCACTCCGACCCACCAAGGATCGGACCTCAGACCGGACCGGATTGCCGGTGAGCTCGGCACGAGGCAGATTGGTGTCGGGAAAGGAGGTCGCACAGGCTTGAGCAAATCGGCCCAGCAGACGATTCGCCGCTCCGGGCACAGCGTTCTGTTCAACCACCACCAGGGGGATCCGTAACAGGACCGCCGCCAGCCCACAGGGAACACTGGCATACCCACCCAACGAAACAACGACCCGGGGCCTATGGCGAGCCAGCAGCAAGACGGCACGAAATATTCCGACTAGCAGCCCTAGCAGGGATACCACGTTGGCTGGAGTAAGCCGACGGCGAATTCCCCGACCGGGCATTACAGTCAGACCGAAACCTGCCGCTGGCACCAGATCTACCTCGATGCCACGACGGCTTCCGACCATGTGGACCTCGTGCCGCCCGATTGCGACGCCGCTGGAAACCAGCGCCTCGGCGATAGCAAGGCCGGGCAGGACATGGCCGGCCGTTCCACCTCCAGCTACTACAAACCCTCCACGACGGATCTCCCGCTGTCGGAGCTTCGGTTCTGCGCTCACGGCGTCTGGCGGGCGATGTTCAACAGGATTCCAAACGCCGTAAGACTCAGGATCGTGGAACTCCCGCCGTAAGACACGAATGGAAGGGGCACTCCTGTGATGGGGAGAAGGCCGAGAACTGCTCCAATGTTCACAAAGGCCTGGATCAGGATCCAAGAGGTAATCCCCGCTGCCAACAACTGTCCAAAGCGGTCTGGGGCTCGCAGTGCCGTGGAGAGGCCCGCCACCCCAAGTGCTAGGTAGGCCAGAATCACCGCCATGGCGGCAAGAAAACCAAGTTCCTCGGCCACGATGGCGAAAATAAAATCAGTTTGGGCAAAGGGCAAAAAGCCCCACTTGGCTCGGCTGGCGCCAAGACCCGCCCCCCAGAGACCCCCGCTAGAGATGGCAACCCCGGCTTGGATGGTCTGCCATCCCGTGTTCAGCGGATCATTCCAGGGATCAAAGAGAGAGAACAGTCGGTCTCGCCGGTAGCTCGCACTCATGCTCATCCCGGCCACAAGTCCAAGACCTACCGAGCCGGTCACGAGCAGGGCGTCTAATCGGAGGCCAGCAAAGAAAAGGAGTGACGCCACAATGGCGGCTAGGACCACCGCCGTTCCAAGATCCGGTTCACGGAAGACGAGGCCACCGACGACGAGCAGAACGACGAGCATGGGCCACAGCGTCAGACGGGTAGTCCCTGACGACCGGTTCGCCAACAGATTGGCTCCGAACAGGATCACGGCCAACTTGGCGAATTCCGAAGGCTGAAAGGTGACACCTCCCATACCAAGCCACCGGACCGAACCGTTGACCCGGATGCCCACCCCGGGAATCAGGACCAGCACCAGCAGCACTACGGCCAAGATGAGGCCGGGCCGAGCCAGGCTCCGTAGGCGGCGATAGTCAAACCGCAGGGTGGTGAATAGGCCAGCTAACCCGAAGGCCACCCAGACCACCTGGCGGCGCAGGTGGTACCAGGCATCGTCGTAGTCCCGGAGGTCCGAGACCGATGAGGACGAGAGGACCATAACCATGCCCAGAAGGCCCAAGAGCATGGCCGTCGACCAGAGAACCAGGAAGCGAACCGAGCGCCCAGAACCGGAGCCAACAGACCCCGTCGACCTGGAGTTCGTCCCGCTGGTAGCCACCTTTTCCCGAGCCGCGCTCACTGGTCAACCATTCCAGCTAAAACACCGACCAGTCGTTCGAAGTCCCGGCCTCGTTCGTCGTACGAGTTGTACCAGTCAAACGAGGAGCAGCCCGGCGAGAGCAACACGGTGCCTGTCCCTGCCGCCGACTGGTGAGCTAGAGAAATCGCCTCGTCCATACTCCCCGCTGTCACCACCGGGCAGCAGCCCTCGTAGATGGCCGCGACGTCAGCAGCAGCCTCTCCGATGGCCACCACGGCTCGCGGGTGCCCCTCAGCCAAGGGTCCCAAGTCCAGCCCCTTATTTCTCCCTCCGGCGATGAGCACCACCCCAGGGAGCCCTGCCAGTGCAGCCAGAGTGGCATGCGGCGTAGTCGCCTTACTGTCATTCACGTAATGGACCCCGGCTATCTCGGTTACGAAAGCCATGCGGTGAGCCAGACCTGTGAAGCCAGTCAACGACTCGGCGCAGGCCTCCCTCGTGGCCCCAGCTCGGACAGCCAACGCACAGGCCGCCTGAGCGTTCAGGAGGTCGTGGGGCATAGCGCGCGGCAGGTCGGCCACCGACACCACCTCACTTCCGTCCAGCATCAAGCGCCCCCCCTCTACACGGCAAGCGGCCTCGTCAACACCAAAGCCGGTAGCCCCCGACGGAGCATGGGCGGCCACCACGGGGTCTGCCAGATTGGCCACCGCGTCGGCCGGTGACTCAATCCCCTCCCACACCCGGGCCTTAGCTGCCTCGTAAGCCGCCAGGTCAGCGTGAACGTCTAGGTGATCGGGAGCAAAGTTCAGCCACGCTGCTGGAGCCGCCCGGAACCGTTCGGCATGACCTAGGCGGAACGAGGACGCCTCAACAACAAATGCATCAGCCTCCAGATCTTCGATAGCCGCCACCAGCGGGGTATCAGTATTACCGGCCGGGACGACACGTCGCCCCGACCGCTCGAGCATGTCCGCCACCAGAGTTACAACGGTGGTCTTGCCGTTCGTTCCCGTCACCGCACACCGAGGGCGGTCGTCCCAACGGGAAGCCAAATCTGACTCATCAAGCACAGCCACCCCAGCCGTCAAAGCCGCTGTAAAGACTGGGTGGCGATCCGGCACTCCTGGGGCTACCACGACCTCGCCAACCTGCTCCAACAGGTTGGCCCACGAGTCGGGGCAAGGCGCCTCTACAAACTCAACTCCGAGGCGGGCCACACAGGCACGAGCCTCGTCACCAGGAGCGTCGTCCACCGCCAGGACGTCGACCCCGCGTCGGGTCAGCGCCTCCAGGGCGGCCCTACCCGCCACACCTAGCCCGAGAACCAGCATACGACTGCTCACTGACCGAGCATGCCGGTCACACCAGTGGCGATGGAGTCAGCGTAGAAAATCCCTAAACCGACCGCCGTGCACAAGCCGGACATGATCCAAAACCGGATGATGACGGTCGTCTCCGGAAGGCCTCCCAACTCAAAGTGGTGGTGGATCGGGGCCATACGGAACACCCGGCGCCCCCCGAACAGCCGGTAACTACCTATCTGGAGGATGACAGACACCGTCTCGACAACGAACAACCCGGCCACGACTGGTAACAGCAGGTGGGTATTCGTGGCCAGGGCCAGGGCAGCCAGACCAGTCCCAATAGCCAAAGAGCCCGTGTCCCCCATGAAGATCCGGGCCGGGGCAGCGTTCCACCACAGGAAGCCCAAGCAGCCCCCGGCCATCGCCGCGGCAACCACCGCCAGATCTAGAGCATGGGCTACGTCGTAGGTCTCCGGATATCGGAACTGCCAGAAGCCCACCACCGTGTAGGCGCCAAAGCAAAACGTCCCAGCACCGGCCGCCAAGCCGTCCAAGCCGTCCGTGAGGTTCACCGCGTTGGCCGAGCCTGTGATGAGGAGAACGGCCCAGACCGCCCACAGGGCGGAGCCCATTTCCAGACCAGGCTGATCGAACCGGGTAAACGAGAGCTGGGTGTGGGTCGGCGCATGCTCCAGCATCAGGACTGCGAACATGACGGCCACCCCGAGAAGTCCCAGCATCTTGGCCCGCTTGTTGAGACCTAAGCTGCGCTCGCGTACGACTTTGATCCAGTCATCCACGAGGCCAACAGCGCCCGCCCCAATGATGGCCAGCATCACGAAGATCCCGCTCCGCGTATAGATCCCCCGGTACAAGTCGCTGAGGACATAGCCCAAGAAAGCCCCGCTCACGATCGCCAAGCCACCCATAGTGGGGGTCCCCGCCTTGGTGGCATGGCCCTCGGGCCCGTCGTCGCGGATTGGTTGACCGATCCGGAGCCGGGTCAGCCATCCGATCAGTAGCCGGGTACCAAACAAGGCGGTGGCCATAGCGATCGCCGCCGCCAGGAGTAGCCGAATCATCCGCCACCCCGACCCACGGCGAGCCTGTCCCACTCCTCGCGGACGACAGCCCGGTCATCAAACAAGACCCTCTCGTCGGCCACCTCCTGCACAGCCTCATGTCCCCGACCGGCTAGGAGCACCAAGTCCGTCCGTCCGGCTAGCCCAAGGGCCTCGGCGATGGCCCGACGTCGATCCGGTTCAACGAGGGTTGGCGGGCGTTCCATTCCGGTAAGGATGTCCGCGATTACCCCCTCGGGTGGTTCACCCCTCGGGTTATCGGAGGTGACGACGACCTGGTCGGCGCCGCCCTCTGCCGCCCGGCCCATCTCCGATCGCTTACCCCTGTCCCGATCACCGCCACAGCCGAAGACCACTAGGACCTTCCCGGTCGTTACTTCACGGGCCGCGAGTAGGGCGCGAGTGAGAGCATCGGGCGTGTGGGCATAATCCACGACTACCTGGGGCCCACCTTCTAGAGCCACTAACTCGAACCGGCCAGGAACCGGGCAAGCGGCCGCCAGCCCTTCGACCACCGTGGCCTCGTGGATACCCAGCACGGCGGATAACTCGGCGGCCACCAGGGCATTCGCCACGGTAAACCGACCACCGGTACGCACGGTGACTGTTCGGCTCCGCCAACTGAAGCGAACTCCATCCGGGCTCACCGCTACCTCCGTAGGCTCTCCAACCTCAACCACCGTCATCGCAGCGTCTCGAGCCCGGTCGGCCATCCGACGTCCTGCCTGATCAGCGACAACTACCACTCCATGGTTCGAAAACGTCCCATCAAACAGCCTCGCTTTGGCCACCTCGTAGTCGTCCATTGATCCGTGGAAGTCCAAATGATCCCGGCTCAGGTTGGTGAATGCCACAGCCGCGAAAGTTGTCCCGTCGACCCGGTGCTGCGATAGGGCATGAGAGGAAACCTCGATGGCTGCTGCATCGACACCCGTCGCCACCCAGGAGCGTAGGAGAGGCTGAAGATCGGTAGCTTCCGGGGTGGTGCGACCACCGGACAGCGTTCCATGAGTAGCCGTGGTCCGACCGGCACGTTCGAGAACAGCGTCTAGGAGGTGCACCACGCTGGTCTTGCCGTTAGTTCCGGTGACTCCAATCAGGTCGAGATCACGAGAGGGCCACCCCTCGACCGCCGCCGCGAGATGGGGCATCACCCTCCGGACCGAATCGGCGATGACCACGGGTACTGGAAGGTCTAGCGTCCGCTCGGCAACCACGGCTGCCGCTCCCGCTCTCACCGCTCCCTCAGCGAATTCGTGGCCGTCGTAGGTGCTACCGGGTACACAGCAGAAGAGGTCCCCGCTCGCCACGGCGCGCGAATCGTGTACGACGCGGCCCACTTCAGGGCTGCTGTCCCCTATCGGGTCGTCAAGTCCAGCCGAGTGGAGCAGCGCCTTCAGACGCACCTCAGCCCCCGATCGTGGCCCCGGCAGCTTCAAGACGGGCTGCCTCGGCCGCTTCGGCAAGAATTCGGTGGCGAGCCGGGGTCATGGCCATCACGCGACCAGCATGCTCTAAGCCGATTCGCTCATCGGCCGACGGAATGCGCAGTTGCCGGACTGCGAACCGGGCAAACTCGGCAAATACTGGGGCCGCCGCCCGTCCGCCCGAATAGCTATGCCCGGCCGGCTCGTCGACAACCACCAGCACCGCCAACCGAGGTGCCTCTACCGGAAGGAACCCGGCGAAGCTGGCCACGTAGGTCCGGTCGCCTTTGCTGCCATATCCTCCGGAAGACTGCGGTTTCCATGCAGTGCCGGTCTTGCCGGCGACTCGGTAGCCGGCCACCTGGGCCTTAGTGCCGGTGCCGGACTCCACCACCCTCTCCAGCATTGCCACCACCTCAGAGGCGACGGCAGCCGACACGACCGTCATTGACGGCCGGACACGACGGGGGCTGAACATCCCACCATCGTCTCGCGTCCCAAGCACCAGGGTGGGCGCGGGCCTAATTCCACCATTCGCCAGGGCGGCGTAGGCGGTCAGCATTTGGAGCGGGGTGACAGCCACGCCCTGGCCAATTGCAACGGTGGGTAACGACGTCCCAGACCAACGCCCGACCGGTTCGAGGATTCCCTGGGCCTCCCCCGGGAAATCCAGATCAGTCACCGACCCCAGCCCGAACTCCCGAAACTCCTCGTGGAGGGCCTCTGAACCCAAGTCTCGGGCCCACAGGATGGTGCCCACGTTGGAGGATCGCCGGACGATGTCGCCCACCGTGAGTTCCTCGGGATCGTGAACCGGAGTGTCCTTGAAGGTGGCGTCATGAACTTCCAAACGTCCCGGCACCTCGCGCACGGTCTCGGGAGCGGCTACTGCCTCGCTCAGCACGCCCGAAAAGGTCAGGGGTTTGATGATGGAGCCAGGCTCGTAGGTCCATGTGACGGCTCGATGTTCGCTGGAGGTCCGGATTAGGCCGTCCTCGTCTCTCCGGACCGTGGTCGAAGCCAGGATCTGCCCGGTCGCCGGGTCCATAGCCACCAAAACTCCGCCCTTGGCGTCGGCCAGCTTCACCCCTTCAATCAACAGCCTTTCCGCTTCAAACTGGAGGGCCCGATCCAGAGTCAGGACCAAGGTCCGTCCGTGGGTAGCTGGCTCTACCGAATACTCTCCACCCGGTATAGAGACGCCCCGAAGTCCCCTCTCCACGATCTTTTCTCCGTCGGTACCCGAGAGGAGACTGTCGTAAACCAGCTCCATGCCGCTAATACCCTTGGCGTCGATGTCAGTCCGCCCCAGGACGGCTAAGGCCGAGTCTCCACCCGGCCGAACCCGTGCTTGTTCCTCGTCGAAGTGAACACCGACCGCGCCCAGTCGGAGGACCGCCTCGGCCGTCTCGTCGGAGACCTGGCGTCCCAGCCAGACGAACTGGGAATCCTTAGATAGTCGCTGCTCCAAAAGCGAAACGTCGGCGTCCAGGATGCCGGACAGCTCCCTCGCCGTCCGGACCGGATCCTCCACCTGGAGCGGGTTGGCCCATACCGAGACACGCGGTACTGAAAGGGCGAGGTCGACACCGTTGCGATCCACGATGGCCCCCCGGGCCGCTTGGAGGGGAACAGTCTTGATGCGTTGCAACTCTCCGTGGGCCACGAATCGGTCTGGATCGAGGAGTTGCAGGGTGGCCAGACGCCATCCGAAGAGGCCGGCTATCCCCGCCAAAAGGACACCAACCAAGACAGCCCTCCGACGGAAGCGTCGATAGGCGTCGTACCGAGGAACGTCGATTCTCGCTCCCCGCCCACGGACCGCCAACCCGTCGGGCTGTCGACTCATCGGGTCGATCCGGAGAAGGGATCACCCTCGGGTGCTTTGAGATTGGTCGGTCCGTCGTTAAGAGGCACCGATGGCAGGTACACCCGGGCCGGTGGGGACACCATGCCTAATCGCCCATTGGCTACCTCCAGGATTCGGCTCGGACTCTCTAGGCGAGCTACCTCAGCTCGGAGGACCTGGGCCCGTTCGTGGCCGTCTTCCAGTCGTCCCTGCAGGCGGTCGAACTCGAACTGTCCGCTGACCACGATGCTGTGGAAAGCCGCCAAGCTCAGCAATGTGGCGAAGAACCCGACCACGGCTAGCGCTCCGAGGATCCCAACGGCTGGTCGGATGGCCGCTCGCGTCGACGGCCCGGAAATCTGGCGATCGGTCGCAGCCCGGGGCAGCCGCTCCGGACCCAGAACAGCAGTCATCGGCGTTCCAGTACCCGAAGGCGAGCGCTAGCTGATCGCGGGTTATCCCGGGCTTCGTTCTCTGACGGGACACGGCCGGCCCGTCGGGGTATCACCGCCAAGGAGGTCGCCCCACAGGTGCACGGCAGCAGGCGAGGACAGATGCAACCGCCAGTGGCCGCCCGGTCGAAACAGTGCTTAACGATGCGGTCCTCGCCGGAGTGGTAAGACAGAACGGCGCCCCGACCGGTTGGGACCAGCCGTCGGATTGCCTCGTCTAGGGCGTTATCCAGTTGATCCAACTCGGCGTTGACCTCGATACGAACGGCCTGGAAAGTGCGCTTTGCTGGGTGTCCACCACGGCGGCGCGTCGCGGCGGGAATGGCGTCACGAACGATCTCGGCTAGATGCGCTGTATCCGACACCGGGCGAGCGGCCACCACAGCGCGAGCGATGCGCCTGGCGTGGCGCTCGTCAGCATAACCGACGAGTACACGGGCCAAAGAGCGCTCGTCGTAGCCGTTCACAACATCGGCCGCCGTCATGGCCTGGCGACGGTCCATGCGCATATCCAGTGGCCCGGCCTCCCGATAACTGAACCCTCGCTCGATCCAGTCAAGTTGCGGAGAGGAGACACCCAAGTCGAACAAGAAGCCGACCAGGTAGGCCACACCGGAACCATCCAGTACGGAGCCAAGGTCAACGAAGGCAGCTCGGTGCAGTTCCATCCGGTGACCAAACGGGGCCAGCCGTGAGGCGCTGGCTGCCAGCGCCTGGTCATCGCGGTCGATTCCGAGAACCTGGAGATCACTCCTCGCCGTCAGGACGGCTTCGGCATGACCTCCACCACCAACCGTCGCATCCAGTACGACACCGGAGGGCACGTCAGCCAGGGCCTCCAAAACCTCGGCCACCATTACTGGCTGATGCTCAAAGCCGGTAGACCGCTCCCCGATCTCCTCCCTGCCCTGTTCCGTCATAGTCCGGTCCGCCGATCCGTAGACCTCAACGAAGCCGGTCCCGGTAGCCCGTCCCTCGACCGTCCCCCGACCAGCTGGCGCACGTCGGGATGTCTCCCCGAATCGGGCTAGATGGCAAGCGGGCGGAGTAGGGGCCTCCCATCCTGCCGACCGGGGGACGGTCCAGGGACGGACCGGTCGGTGACCGGTCGTCATGGTCTGTGGTTGTCGTGGTGCGTACTTCCTCTCGGTCCGAGTCGCGTAGGTCAGATCCCGCCGGTATTGACGAAGGCATCGACCACCAGACGATCTAGTTCTGATGCCATTTCCGTCCAAGTGGCGGGGTTCCAGATCTCGATCCGGTCGATGGCCCCACAGACCACCACCTCGTGTTCCAGCCGGGCAAAGGCGCGCAACCTCTCGGGAAGCATCACCCGTCCCTGAGCGTCGGGGCTGACCTCCACGGAACCAGAGGAGACGCCACGACGTACGTTGGGCTCCAGTTCGCCAGAACGAATCTTCTCCTCCACGCTGGCCACCATCAGGTCGAAACGCTCCGACGGCCAGAGAGAAATGCAGCCGTCGCCCGGGGAGAGGTAGACCACACCCGAGAAGTGGCTCCGGAATCTGGCCGGGAGGACCAGGCGACCCTTGTCGTCCAACGAACGTTCGTGGGTTCCCACGAATGCCATGTCCGGCCCTCCTTCCCTCTCGTCTCTCCAACCGAAGCGATGGGACCGACCGGAGGACAATGTCACCCCGATTCCCCATATAACTTACATTATATCCCACTCTATCCCACTTTCTCCCACCAACACAAGGGCAGGACCCACCCAATAAACCGCTGGGCTGGCGCCGTCAACGGGAGAACCAAGAGACCTCGTCGTTAGGAGACCTCAGCTATCGAAGCGGTCCGGTGAAGTGAACCCGGGTGGATTAGGGGAGGTGTGACAGGAGGGACCTGACGAGGTCGTCCGAATCCACCCCCGCTGGAGCGGCCATGGCCTCTAGATCCCGAAGGGCTTCGTCGGCGGGCGTCAGCCCGAGCAGATCCACCAGAACATCGGTCGGCCACGCCAGGAGCGCCGTGCACTGGAACCGCGCCCCAGACCGGTCCCTCCGTTGGGAGATACCAACGACCTTACGACCCTCCACCAGAACCTCACCTGGCCCTCGGCCGGCAAAACACACCAGGCCTCCCCAACGACCCTTCTCCAGAGCGCCTTGATGAACCGTCCCTTCCACGCCCAGGTCAGCCAAAGCCGCTCGCCAGACTTCACCCACCCACCAGGCCGACCGGCCTACGTCGTCGTCCCACAATCGGTCCCCTCGGGGCACTAGGAAGTCAACCCAAACCACCTCGCCGGGTCGAAGGAGAACCGCTCCCCCACCCGACCGTCGACGGACCACGTCGATTCCACAGCGGACGACCACGTCACGCTGGGCGGAACCCAGCACCATCGCCGGACGGTCCACCCGGTGGACGAGCACAACCCGACCATCAATCGGGTCGAGAAGGCCATGACGTTCAGCCACCGTCCCGGTTGGCCATCGGACATCCCACGTTAACGGGGTCGTTCCGCTCACGGCTGGTTAATCATCCTCCCGGCAGTTACCCGGTGCCGTTTTCGGAAACCTCCGGGCCCAGGACAACCACACCAGCACGTCAGCCACTGTGGGTGGAGTTTCCGGATCGCCATACTGGGTAGTTCTCCGGAAGCGGGCGTAGGGAGCCGCCGGGACGGGTAAAAACGGTGGGCGCCGCCACCACCCCCGACCAGCTAGCCGGACCGTCTGACGGGTGGCCATCAACCAGAGCCACGGCCTAACGGCAACAGCTATGGCCACCCGAACCATCCATCCATTCACGACGTGCCCTCCACCCCGACCTCCTCCGACCTCCGGCAAGCGTGGTGCCACAGGGCTGCCGCTCCGACCAGCGGCCCATCGGCCCCGAGCCCGGCTGGAACGATCCTCGCGCCTCGCGTGAACTCCAGTCCGCACTCCCGGTCGAGACGTTCCTGGGCCGCCTCGAAGAATGGAACGCCAAAGCCCAGGGCCACCGAACCAGCCACCACGACCAGTGGGATATCAAGCAGGTTCACCACCGTGGCCACCGCCTGTCCAACTAGATCACCAGTCCGACGTCGGACCTCTAGGTCGGCCTCCGAAGCCGGCCGACCAGTCTCTCGTTGGATCGCCGGACCGGAGGCCACCGTCTCCAAGCATCCCCGACGCCCACAGGCGCAAGCCGGACCGTCCGGTTCCACCACCACGTGCCCGATGTGGCCAGCATTGCCCGCCGCACCGTGCAGGAGGCGGCCGTCTACAACCAGTCCGCCACCCACGCCCGTAGACACCACCATGGCCAGGTAATCCCGATTGCCGACCGCCGCCCCACACCACCCTTCGCCCAAAGCCAAGGCCTTGGCGTCATTGTCCACCACCACCGGCAGGCCAGTGCGATCCGCCAAGTACCCGGCAAGAGCGAAGTCCCGCCACTGCGGAATGTTCAGCGGCGACACTAAGCCCCCGTCGGCCGACATGGGACCCCCGCAGCCGACCCCAATTCCGGTCACTGATTCCGCATCCAGCAGCGGNTCGANAAGNCCGGCCAGGGACTCAAAGAGTTCGTCGGCGTTCCGGCCCCCGGTAGNGACACGAGCNTGNCTCCCAACTCGTCCGTCTGGGTCGACGACNCCGGCNGCCAACTTCGTGCCTCCGACATCTACGGCCAGNACANGTTCTCGGACCATGGCTCCGANCTGNCCGAACTCCCCTCCGNAGAAGGTCGCCTCAGGCCTGGCCGTGGTCGCCCCGACGGAATCGGTCACGCATTCGCTCCCGGACCCGGGCACCTGTGCCACCAACGGCCTCGCGGATGCCCGCCGTCCGCCCCGAACCGGCCACAACCCTCAATCCCGTCCGTCCTACCTGACGGGCGTTTCTCTCCAATGCCAGGGAGGCGCCCAGCATCACCAGAAAACCCACGAAGGCCAGCAAGAAGGACGTCGAGAGGGTCACCACCATCACCAGCACGCCGCCTGCGAAGCCAACCACTGCCCACTTCATGCTACGGAGAGGCTGCGTAAAGACCGTGGTTTCGCTCACCTCGCGTACGAGATCCGGGTCGGTCTCGGACAACCGCTCCTCCATCTCACTGAGGATCCTCTCCTCATCCTCCGACAGTGGCACCAATCATTCCTCGCCTCTACACCCGTTCTGGTCCCCTCCAGCATCGCACAGCGGATTGCTAGCAACAACGCGCTTCCCGGCCTGTCGGTACGGGTAATGGCCCCGCCACCCCTCCATCAGGCGCCAGGACCCCACTGTCCGTCCCCTCGTTCTCGGGGTTGCAGCCCTTCGGGCCCAACGGTGGCCGCCGGACCGATCGAGGCCGTGCCGAACCGTTTCCGGATTTGTTCCACTGCCTCCTCGGCGTCCCTCCATCCCGAATCCTCCACGTCCTCAAGCCGAAGCTGGCGAACAGAAGCGTCCCGGAGACCACTCATCGATACCCCCAGGAGGCGGAGGCCTGGCGACGTGTCCACGGCGTCAAGCAGGTTCATGGCCACCTCTAGGACCTCGACTACCAGGTCAGTGGCCTCCGAAAGGGTCTGCGATCGGCTGATCGTCGTGAAATCCGGATACCTGAACTTCACGGTAACCGTGCGGCCAGCTACCCCGGCCTCGCGGAGCCTCCGACCCACCGCATCCACCATCCTGACGAGCTCCCGGTGAACCTCTTCGGGATCCACCAGGTCTCGGGCGAAAGTCTCCTCGTGACCAATCGATCGGGTCGGCTGCTCCGGGTCCACCGGGCGGTCATCGATCCCGCGGGAAAGTCGCCAGAACTGGGTCCCGGCGGCCCGACCCACAGCTGACACCAGGGCGTCTTCGGGGACCTTGCGCAGGTCACCAACCGTGGCAACCCCGAGGCGCTGGAGGCGCTCGAAGGTCCGAGGCCCCACCCCCCAAACCGCCTCTACCGGTAGGGGGTCAAGGAACTCCCGGATGCTGTCGGCCGAAACCACGTGCACGCCGCTCCCGGGAACCGGTCCTGTAAGGCCAGCAGACGGCTTGGCCTGTTCGCTAGCCAATTTGGCCAGGAACTTGTTGGGTGCCACCCCTACGCTGCACGTCAGCTTCTCCTCGGTCAGGACGTCAGTCCGGATGGCCACTGCCACGTCGACCGGTGATCCGTGGAGGCGTTCCGACCCGGCCACGTCAAGAAACGCCTCGTCCAGCGACAACGGCTCGACAAGCGGCGTGTACCGCCGGAAGACCTCCATCACCCGGCGGCTCACCTCGCCGTAGTGCCGATGGTCTCCCGGGAGGAAGGTCAGGTCCGGGCACATTCGGCGGGCCCGCGTCGACGGCATGGCCGACCGCACGCCGAACGTCCGAGCCTCGTAGGAGGCGGCGGCCACCACCCCGCGGTCACCTTCCCCGCCGACCACCACCGGTCGTCCCTGGAGTTCCGGGCGGCGGACCAGCTCTACCGATACGAAGAAGGCGTCCATGTCCACGTGCAGGATCGGCGTTCCCGCTACCGGTGGGCGTCTTCGGTCAGCCATCGCGAGGATCCAGCCGCTCTACTGTTAGATCTCCGGAGTTTGGTCCATAGGCCACGTAAGAGAAATCGAGAACCGCCGATTCCCCGGCCTCGGAGCCAGCCAACCATTCGGTCACCGGTTCGCGCACCCAACGGGGGGCCGTGGCCAGCAGGGGTCCGGCTGCTTCGACGTCTACGAAGCGGGCATCTTCCACGATGTGATCCGGATCCGCGAGCACCACCTCACCGGTCCAGGAGAGCGCTCGGTGTACATCCACCCCCAGGACCATGTCGCGGTCCGGAAATTCAACCGACACGCGATAGAGGACCTCAGACCACCCCTCCACGACCAGACCTGTCTCCTCGACCACCTCGCGGGAGAGGGCAGTCAAGGGCTCCTCTCCCGGATCCACCACGCCGCCGGGTGGCGTCCATTCCAGGCGGCCGTTCCGACGACCAAGCGTCCGGTCAAAGACACCTCGGCGATTAGCTACCAGTAGAACCATCGAACGATCCACAAGCAACCCACCAACCACCCGCCACCGTCGAGTCCGAGCCGCTGCCACCGGCGCAGTCTGACACCTTGCACCGGCCCCCTTCCCGGTGCCTCGGATGGCCAGCGATAGCCTCCGACTCGTGACCACCGCCAAACCGGACTCTCCACCTAACGTCACCGGTCCAGAATCGGCCGCCCCCTCCGTCGTAGCCCGCGTTGTCGCCGCCGTGGCCATCGGGTTAGCCGGTATCTGCGGTGGCCTCGTGGGCTACGCGGTAACTGACCTCCAGTGCTCCGACGGCTGCACCGCACTAGCCGGATCTCTGGGCCTGTTGGGTGCCGTCCTGGCCGCCCTTGGGGTAGGCATCGTGGCGGTCCTGGCTTTACGGGCCATGGCCGAGTGGCGAACCGGTCAACTTCAACAGGCGGCCCGGGACCAGTATCCCGTCAACTGATTCGACCACCCGACCATGCCGGATCCCGTCGATCTTCGCGACCTCGCCTTAGCCATCGCTCGCGAGGTGGTCCCCGAACTACGAAGACGAGCCGGGGACGTAAACGTCTCGGCCACCAAGTCGACAGCCACTGACCTTGTCACCGAGGTCGACTGTTGGGCCGAGGAGTACATCGTGGCCCGGATTCTCGACGCACGGCCCGACGATGCTGTCCTGGCCGAGGAAGGCGCCGGGGTGGCCGGCACATCGGGTGTCCGCTGGTTAGTAGACCCCATCGACGGGACCACTAACTTCGTCTACAAGCATCCTGGGTTCTCGGTGTCAATCGGCATCGAGGTCGACAATCGTCCGGTGGCCGGTGTAGTTATCGACCCCCTCTTGGGAGATGAGTTCTGTGCCGCTCACGGCCAGGGGACGACCCGTAATGGCCGTCCGGTCTGGGTCAACTCAGTAACCGATCCGGCGGCTGCCCTGGTGGCTACCGGGTTTGGCTACGACCCGGAGCGACGGCGACAACAGGCCGAAGCCTTAGTGACCATCCTCCCCCAGGTTCGTGACGTCCGACGGGTCGGTGGGGCAGCCCTGGACCTGGCTTCGGTGTCTTGTGGTCGGGTGGACGCCTACTTCGAATGGGGGCTGAGCCCGTGGGACTGTTCAGCGGGGTCCGTGCTGGTAACTGAGGCCGGCGGAGTGATCACCTTATTCAGGACAACTGCTTCCTCTTCTGTATCCCCAGTCATGGTCACAGAGGAAGAGGTGTCAACGAATTGGCCGGATGATCTCATCATGCTGGCCACTAACCGTGATCTAACGACGCCGCTAACTGAACTCCTGCTTGAAGCCGGAACCCTCTCGGGTCCATAACTCAGGCCCTCGCCTCCAGCCCTGATGGACCATAGACACCCCGGTGCGGGACAACACCACCCCATATGGGGCACCATTTAGTCATGGGAACCCGCATCCTGACCGTCGAGGATGACGAACGGATCCGCACCGCTGTGCGCATGGCACTCGAGGAGGAGGGTTGGGACGTTGAGGAGACGGCTAACGGAGAGGCCGCCCTAGACGCCTTTCACAGAACTCCTGCCGACGTGGTACTCATCGACATCATGCTCCCCGGTATCGACGGCTTCGAGGTGTGCCGGAGCATTCGCCGGCTGGGAGACGTCCCGATCGTGATGGTGACCGCCCGCTCCGACAGTCATGACGTGGTGGCCGGCCTGGAGGCGGGCGCCGACGACTACCTACGTAAGCCGTTCGACCCCAAGGAGCTTTCGGCCCGCATCCGGGCTCTACTGCGGCGAGCCCGGCCCGATGAGGCCCGCCCAAGCCTCATCCAGATCGACCAGTTGGAAATTCTCCCCGAGGAAGGGGTGGTGCGCCAGAACGGCACCGAAGTTCACCTCACCCGTACCGAGTTCCGCCTTCTGGTGGAGCTGGCCTCCTCCTCCGGGCGAGTGCTCAGCCGAGAAGATCTACTAGAACGGGTGTGGGGCTACGACTACTTCGGCGATGGGCGCCTAGTCGATGTCCACGTCCGCCGGCTCCGGACCAAGATCGAACCTGACGCGGCCAACCCCCGTTACGTGATCACCGTGCGCGGCATGGGCTACAAGTTGCAGACGTAAAGCGGGGCCGACCCCGGATGAACGACACGGCCAGCAGCCTCGGGCTTGGAGCCCGGATCTCCATGCTCTTCGCGGTCGGCGGTCTGCTGGTGTCCCTTGTGCTAGCCGCCGCCACCTTGCTCCTTACCCGCCAGCAACTCCTAGACACACGGGAGCAGGCCGCGGCGGCTATGGCGATCAGCAACGCCACCCGGCTATCCAACCAGCTAACCCCTGACTCGACCATCGAGGACCTCCCCACCATCGCAGACTCGCTTACCCGGATCGAGGGCAGCCAGCGCATCATCCGCCTCGGCGAGGCCTGGCTTCCTGCCCCCGAACTGGACCGCGACGATCTGCCACCTTCCCTCGTCCAACTGGTGGCCCGGAGGGAGGCAGGACAGATGCTGGCCACCGTCCGGGACAAACCCCACCTCGTGGTAGCCATTCCGCTGGTCGCCTTCGACGCCGACTACTACGCGGTCTTAGACCTCGTCGAGGTGGAAAGGACCCTGAACTCCCTCCAATTCGTCTTGCTGGGCGCAGGGGCGGCCACCACCCTGCTCGCTGCCCTACTGGGCTCATGGGTCAGCCAGAGGGCACTTAGCCCGCTCCGGCGGGTCCGGGGAGCCGCAGAAGCTATCGCCGGGGGGCGCTTAGACACCCGACTGAGCCGCCAGGCCGACCCCGACCTCGACCGTCTCGCCGATTCGTTCAATGAGATGGCTCGGGCGCTGGAGGCCCGCATTCAACGCGACGCCCGGTTCGCATCGGACGTCAGTCACGAACTTCGTAGCCCGCTAACCACGCTGATGGCCAGTGTGGGTGTCCTAAACGCACGCCGTGACGAGCTCTCCGACCGCTCCCGGACCGCCTTGGACCTACTGGTCGGCGACCTGGAACGTTTCAACCGGCTCGTCAATGACCTGCTGGAAATCTCGGGCTACGACGCCGGAGTTGCCGCCCTTGACCCCGAAGAGGTCAACGTGGCGCAGTTCCTGGAGGCCACCGCTCAGGGGGCTGGTGCCATCCCGGTCCGTCTCCCGCCTGCCGCTGATTCGCTGGTCATAGTTGCCGATAAGCGGCGCCTGGCTCGTGTGATGTCAAACCTGTTGGACAACGCCCAGCGCTACGGCGGTGGTTCAACTGCCATCGGCCTGGAAGCCGACGAAATGATCCGGATTGTGGTTGAGGACGAGGGGCCGGGGGTCCCCGTCGACGAGCGGGAGGCCATCTTCGACCGATTCTCCCGCGGCTCCGCCGGTGGCCGTCGGGGCAACGATGGCGGGACGGGACTGGGCCTGAGTCTCGTGGCTGAGGATCTCCGACTCCACGGTGGTCGAGTATGGGTGGAGGAACGTGCCGACGGCCGGACGGGAGCACGGTTCGTGCTCGAGCTACCCCTCCCAGGAGCGGACACATGACCTTTGGATCTCCAAGAGTGGCGACCCTCCTCGTGCTGGCGGTGCTCGCCGGCTGCTCAATCCCTATCGACGAAAGCGCCCGAGACCTAGCCACCGAGTTGCCTGATGCTTTGCTCCCGGCAGCATCAACCACCACTGAAACACCGGCCATGACAGAAACTGTGCAGATCTACCTGGCCCGGAGCGCCGGGGACGATCGTCTTCTACTAGAGGCGGTGGACCGTGAGATCGTCGGCGACGGTTCTATCACCGTGATCCTGGATCAGGTTCTGGCCGCTCCCTCCCCCGCCGAACAGGACGCCGGAGTCATCTCGCCGTTCGCTGAAGGCTCCTCGGTGATCGGCACCGCACTGACGGATGGGTTGTTGCAAATCCACCTTGACAGCCTGGACGGCTTTCCCCAGGACGACAGCACGGGTAACCGGCTCGCCTTCGCCATGGTGATCTGTACCGCTACCGAGCTGGTAGTTGGCGCCGAAATCGACCGTGTCGTCATCCTGCTCGATGGAGACGACGGTCCGGCCGCTATCAACGTCCCGGTCAGCGACGGTGATCCTCCTGAGGATGGCTCACCGGTGGAGTGCACCAACTACGACAGCTTCCAGTCCGAGAACCTCACGGATCCAGACAATTCAGAACCCTCCGAAGACTCCTGAGAGCTTGGCCGATACGCTGCTTGCTGCCGGTCAGGAAAAGCCGACGAAGTGCCCACTCCTATCTGAGCCTGATGCAGGTCACCGTGTCAAAACTCGGCTGACCTCAGGTCGAGCGAACACCGACCTCGATCCGAGTCTTCAGATCATCGATGGCAGCATGGACAACCTTGGCCTCCAGACGACGTCTCACGAAACCAGGAAGCCTGATCAAGAGGTCGACGTCCAAGTCGTAGACGACGAGGGTGGCTTCGGGGTCCCCCTCCACAGCCAAGAACTCGTACTCCCCGCTCATCCGCTCTAGCAGATCACCGTCAATCAGCCGCCACGAGATCCGGAGTGGATTGGACCCGTAGCTGTAGCGCAGGGTGTAAGAGGTACTCCGACCCATAGCAGCGGCGCGAAAGGACACGTCGCCCGGACGACCCTCGTCGTCACGGACCAACACGACAGCCTCCTTAATGTCAGGAGCCCATTCAGGCAGACGCTCGACGTCGAGCACCGTCTCGAAGCAGTGCTGCGGCGTCGCCTGAACAACGATGCGCTGGCTGGCATGGTCGGTCATAGCCACCTCCTCGGCTTCGACACTACCGGCCCCACGCCGGTCGCAGTGGGTTCCACGGTCCAGTCAGCCAACCAAAACCGCATCGTCGATGCCGGCTCGAAGGCGTCTAGCCAGGGCGTCGTAAGAAAACTCGGCCTCAGCTCGCCGGCGAGCCTCGCGACCCATCTCGGCCCGTCTCTCCCCATCACCCAGTAGGTCGCCCAGAGTTTGCGCCACCTGCTCAACGGCGTCCGGTCGCCCCATCACTAGGCCAGTCTTCTCGTGGGCGACGGCTTCGGCGGCCCCCCCACTTTCACCTGCTACTTGGGGTACCCCGGCAGCAGCGGCCTCAAGAAACACGATACCGAACCCCTCCTGTTCCAGGCCTCCCCACCGTGACCGACAGAGCATGGCGAAGACGTCCCCGGCTCCATAAAGGCCGGGGAGGAGTTCCTCGGGCACCCGACCCAGAAGGCGGACCGGTGCTCCGGTGGACGCCACCAAGCCCTCCAAGCGTCGTCGGTCCCGTCCCGACCCGGCGATAGCCACCACCAGGTCGGGCTCGGTACGTCCGAGACGGGCCGCCGATCGAATCAAGGTGTCCATCCCTTTACGAGGCACCAGACGGCTAACGCTGACCACTAGGGGAGCCTCCACGGGGAGTCCCAATTCACGACGTACCGACGCCCGCTCTGCCTCGTCCAGGGGTCGAAAACGGCCGGTGTCTACTCCGGGCGGAACAACCAAAGTGGGCAGGGTACAACCGGCGGCACGCTCAGCTTCGGCGGCCGGGTAGTTGCCAGCACAGATCACCAAGGAGGCTCCACGAAGCACTCGGGCCAGAATCGATCGGGCCACTGGGAGACGCCCAGGGACCGTGACTTCTGATCCGTGCAACACCACAGCGTAGGGGCGGCCCACCCTGCGAGCGGCGTGCCCCACAGGGAGCGCCGGATCCCATACAACCAACTCCGCCTCTTGTCGCTCGGCCAAGTTCCGGACCCGTCGGACCACTGTTGGTGTGGGCAGGAGGACCGGCTCCCGGGATCTGGTGACAACGAACGCCTGGTCAGTATCGAATACAGGAGCTCCAACGTTCGGGGTGGTGTGCACAGCAATATCGTCCGCCGGAAGCCGGCGCCACAGTTCCCATAGGTAGGACTGAATCCCCCCGACCTTCGGGGGGAAGTCATTAGTGACCAGCAGGTGGCGCCTCATGCCCCCACCCTGTCTCGAACGGCGGCCAACTCCTCGGCTACCAGCAAATCGCTTCCGACCTCTAGGCCGTTCAGCAGATCGAGACGACCCAGCCGGCCAGCAGCCCAGACAGCATGGGCCCGCAAGATCGAATTGTCGCTGGCCAGGTAAGCCTCGAGCAGCCCGGCGACCGCCCGGTCGTCCCCGGCCGCCGTGTTACCAAGGGCCACTAGGGCGTTACGACGCAGGTAGGTCGGGTCCCGGTCGGCGATGTACCACCGACCGAAACGGTCCATGAGGTCATCGTCTTTGGCCCGGAGGACCCAGACAGCCTCCACGTCGGCCGCCGGGTCGTCGGTTCCGTCGGCCATGCGATCCGGCCGCCCCACGGGGCAAACCTCTTGACAGTCATCACACCCGTAGAGCCGACCACCCAAGGCAGCTCGGAACTCCCGGGGGATTGACCCCGGCGCCTGCACTAGCCACGCCAGACACCGACGAGCGTCGACCACACCTGGCTCCACAATGGCCCCAGTCGGACATCCGTCGAGGCAGCGCCGACACGTCCCACAGCCGTCGTCGATCGGTTCGGACACCGGCAACGGAGCGTTAGTAACCACAGCACCGAGGACGAACCAGCTGCCCCGCCCCGGCAGGAGCACATTGGCGTTGCGGCCCCACCAACCGATTCCAGCTCGGACAGCAGCCGCCCTGTCCACCAGGGCATTGTCGTCCGCCACTACTCGAGTTTCCCATCCGCCGGTCTGGAGATGACCGGCAAGCTGGCTCAGACCCCGCCGCAGATCGGCATAGTGATCATGACGTGCGTAGGCGGCGATACGCATCCGACCGGCGCTGACGTCCGCCAGCCGTGGAGCCGGCGTTCGCCGGGCCGCTACGACCAGCGAGCGGGCCCCGTCCAGGATATGGCCGGGATCGGTGGAACGCTCTGGGTTCCGGTATGTGAACTGCATCCCTCCGGACAGCCCTGCAGCTCGCCGACGTTCCAACTCCGCTCGAACCTCAGGGAAAGGGCGGGCATCTGCCATACCTACAGCGTCAAGACCAACAGAAAGGCCAAGGCTGATCAACTCAGCAGCCAGATGGTCAGCGGTCAACTCCACCGAACCATCGTCTCACGACACGGCCCACGCAAGGACCCACAATCTGTGTTCGACTCACACCGACTCGGTGTGGCGCAAAGGCGGAACCAGGCCGGCATCTCCCAGCATCCGGATGGCTCGGAACTCGGCCAAATCGACAACCACGGCATCCTCTGGGTCGCGCCCACAGAGATACGTCACCACGCAGCCGTCACACGTATCAGTCCCGCTCTCGCTACAGGTTCCACAATCAATAACCAAAGTGTCGTCTCGCATCACTCCATCCTCCTTACAGGGTGTGACAGTCCCTTCGCTGATCGGCCGACCGTGTCGCCGATCGGTACGGTGGCCGAAGTGTGGCGCACGCTGGCCAGCCTCCTCCTTCCCGTCGGCCTCCTATTAGCCGCCGCGTCCTGCGACTCGGGAGCCACTGATAACCCCGACAGCGAGAAGGTCTTCTCCCTTGTCGACGAGGCCTGCCCCGGCGAGGTAGTACCCACTCGCCTAACCGTCTCCTGTCATCGTCTCCATCTAAATAGCGAAACCCTCGGCGTGGCCGTCCTCTGGTCCGAAGACCCCACGGGACTACCAGTACTTCACCTACACGGTGGGCCGGGTGGGCGGGCAGTCGCTGACCGCTACCGCTGGCTGGTTCCCCGGTCCCAGGTGCTCGAAAACCACAACATCGTTCTCGTGGACCAGCGTGGTGGAGGAACCTCGACCCCGTCTCTGGACTGCCCCGAGGTGGACGATCCCGCCACGCCCCCACTCGAGGCCGTACGAGCCTGTCGAGACCGCCTGAACCAAGAAGGGGTAGATCGGGGCTCAGTGACCGTCGGATCCACCGCCGCCGACTTGGTTCACCTTCGGCGGTCCCTCGGTATCGACTCCTGGCACCTGCACGGAGTCTCGTCCGGTACCCGGATCGCTCTCGAACTTCTCCGCATCGATGGATCCTCCGTTGCCTCTGCTGTGCTCGACTCCCCGACACCCCCCGAAGTCGACCTCTACGATGATCTGCCGGAAGGAGTTCTAGTCGCCCTCACCTCGATGGAAAACCGTTGCCAGGCCTACGCCACCTGTCCCGGAGGGCTGGTTGGTCCCCTACGGTCGGTGCTTGAAGACCTAGCCGATCGCCCTATAGCCGTCACTATCTGGTCCGGTGAGACCTCCGTCTACGACGACGCCCGACTTATCCGGTTGGTGGCCGACGCCCTAGCCGCCCCGGCCGGAGTAAACGTGGTCAACGGGGCTGTAACCCTGGCTGCCGAAGGCCGCCTGGCCGAAGCCATCGCCTCCCTTGCCGAGGTGGCGTCAACCGGGCGATCGATCGGTGATCCGACCAGTGAAGGTGCCAGACTCTCCTCCGAGTGCGCCGACGAGCTTCCGTTCAACGACATCGAGCCGGTGCTGACGGGAGATCCTCTCCTCAACGCGGTGGCACGCTGGGAAGTCGGAGTCCGGGCGCTTTGTGCTGTCTGGCAAGTCGAACCGTCTCCCGACATCGCCAACTGGCCGGTGATCAGCGACGTACCGACACTCATCCTGTCTGGCCATCTCGACCCCATCACCCCTACCGCCTGGGCCCGCTGGCTGGCCGACGGGTTGACCGACGCGGTCCTTGTGGAATCCGAACGGTGGTCCCATGCGCCCTCTATGTCTGATCCGTGCGCTGTCCACCTGGTGGCTCGCTTTCTCGACGGAGAGCGACCGCTGCCCGGTTTAGTCCGTTGTTGAGCGTGGCATCCAAACCACTCAGGTGCTGATCGACTCCAGTGCGGCAGCTGCCGATCCGTCCTCTAGGGCGGCGATGGCCCTCTCCACGCCGTCGGCGATTCCATCAGCCACCCCAGCCACCACAAGTCCGGCCCCCGCGTTCAGCGCCACGATGTCACGCTTCGGTCCGCGTTCCCGACCTGCGAACAGGTCATAGGCGATTTTGACGTTGGCCTCCGGGCTCCCGCCGGCCAGATCCGAAGGTTCGGCCAGCACCATTCCAAGGTCGGTCGGATCCAGGGTCCACTCAGATGTCACGCCATCGCGGAGTTCTAGGATCCGCGTAGGACCGGTTAGGGTCACCTCGTCCAGGCCGTCGTCGCCGGTTACCAACCAGGTGTGCGTCGAACCGCTGATCCGGAAGACTTCCAGCATCCGATCGGCCAACGCCGGGTCAGCGGCCCCGATCACCTGTCTCTTCGGCTGGCCCGGATGGGACAGCGGACCTAGGACGTTGAACACGGTTGGGATACCCAGCCCGGCCCGGATGGGACCAGCAAAACGCATTGCCGGATGAAACGTTCGAGCAAAAGCAAAACCAATCCGGTGCTCGGCCACCTGAGCAGCCAGGCGGTCTGGGGTGATCTCGATGTCTACTCCAAGGGCCTCCAGCAGGTCGAAAGCTCCTGAAGTCGACGACGCCCGGCGGTTGCCGTGCTTGCAGACCGTGGCGCCCGCCCCCACCGCCGTAAAGCAGGCCATGGTCGACACGTTCAAGGCAGCGACCCGTCGTCCATGTCCACCCCCGGTTCCGACGATGTCGATGGTCCCCTCTGGCAGGTCCAACGGCTCAGCGGCCGCCACCATGGCCCGAACCAGACCGGTCGTCTCCTCAGCCGTCTCTCCCTTAACTTTTAGTCCAACGAGGAAACCGGCGATCTGGGCCGGTTCGGCCTCACCGCCCAGGATTTCGGTCAGGATGGCCTCAGCCTCGTCGGCCGACAGGTCCTCTCCGTCACACAGACGAGCCAGCAGGTCTGGCCACCCGCCGAAGTCATCAATGGCCATGGCAGGCTAGGCTGGTCAGGCAGACCGGCGACGGCGCAAGATCCGGCGGCGGTCCTGCTCAGTGGTCCCGCCCCAAATTCCCGTGGACTCTCGACTTGACAGGGCGTGGTCTAGGCACTCTGGTCGAACCTCGCACCTCGCGCACACGGAAAGCGCGTGCTCGATGACGAACTCCTCCACAGGATCGGGGTAAAAAATCGCCGAGTCGAGTCCTCTACAGGCCCCCCGTAGGTACCACGGCTCGACAACCTGATCGCCGTCGACGTGATCCGGGCGGACGGCCAGAGAGGTCAGACTCGGGATCCGAACGAGTGCTTCCATGTCCAGAGTGTTGCTAGTGGCAGAACTCGTGCAACGCAAGGGAAATTCTTACGCCAGACTGGTCCAGACGGTGAGCCGGCCGGGTGGCCGCGGCGTGGTTTCCACGCTGAGGAAGGTCGGGGCTCCGTAGGGCAGGATGCTGGCTAGCGGCCAGTCGGGGCGACCCGCAGGAAAGTGCCACAGAGAACAGACCGCCGATGGCCCGTCCCTTTGGGATCGGGAACAGGTGAGGGTGAAACGGTGCGGTAAGAGCGCACCAGCAGCCGGGGCGACCTGGCTGGCTAGGCAAACCCCATCCGGAGCAAGGCCGAACAGGGAGAGGGCTGCCCGCCCGCCGACACTCCCGGGTAGGCCGCACAGATGGATGGTCACCCATCCGGACTCCCGCAAGGGGCCGGTGGACAGAACCCCGCCTATAGGCCGGCTCATCGTCACCCCCGGCTTTCGCTTGATCAGGCCCCAAGAGCAAAGGCCACCACGGCCGCTACGCCGAAGACACCTCCTAAGACTTGGAGCGGCGCCACTTTCTCGCCGAGAAACCGCCAGGCAATGCCAACACTTACTCCCGGGCAGAGGGCGATCAGGGCAGTCACCACGGCCGCCGATCCCCGAAGGTAGGCCGCCGTGCTGAGAACGAATGCCGTTCCACTGGTAAAGCCGAGTACCAGCCCGAACCGGCGGACTACCGGATCCGGCCACATTGATACCGACCGGGTTCGAGCAAAGACCGGCAGCACCACCAGACCCGTTAACAGAACCAGTAGGGCCGGCACCTCGCCGGCGGACGGATCGGCCTGAGTGAGGAGGATCCCGGCCATGCCAATACTGCATCCCACCGCTAAGGCCATACCCACTACCCGACTCCGGACGATGTCACCGATCCTGGGCAGCCTGCCCTCCCCCGACAGGAGCAAGACAGCCAGAACGGCCAGTAGCACCCCGACCACCTCGATACCGGTTAGGTGCTGACCAATGAACGGACCCACGAGTGCGGGCACTGCGATCATGGTTAGCCCGTAGCCGGGAGCGAAGACGGCGACTGGGCCACGGGCCATGCCGAGGTAGAGCAATGGCCGGGTGGCAGCCATCAATAGGCCGGCCATTACTGGCCACATCACGTCGGACATGCTCACCGCCTCTGGTGGCCGTACTACCAGGACCAGCCCGACAACCACCGCTCCGACCGCGGTGGCCGTCATGGCCACCGCGATCGCCGCACCGGGGCGGCCCGAGCGGCGGATGGCGATACCTCCCAAGAGGTCGCCAACACCAAAGAAGGCAGCTGACATGGCAGCCAGTAGAACGGTCACCGAGGAATGCTGCCCGATCACAGGCATGGGACCCACCCCGGACCAGCGCCCAGACACGGCAAGCGGCTTCCTGACCTAGCCTTAATCCGATGAAGGTCCGTGGCTACGAGCTCGAAATCGGAGCCGACCTGGCAGGAGCCGACCTCACCGATGCCGACCTCCGATACGTCGACCTCAGCGAATCCTGGTTGGGTGGAGCCGTCTTGAGCGGATCGGACCTCTCCGATGCCCGACTAGTGGGCGCCGACCTCCGACACACCATCTGCCGGGAAACCGTGTTCGCTGATGCGGACTTGCACCACGCCAACCTGTGGAGCGCCGACCTGACCGACGCTCGTTTGGGAGGCGCCGTCCTCAGCCGGGCATGGCTAGGAAACGCTCGTTTGGGAGGAGCAGACCTCCGGAGTGCTGACTTGGGAGGAGCATGGCTCACCGCCGCTGACCTCACCGGCGCCCTCCTCGGTGCTGCCACGCTGGCCGGCGCGTCGCTGACTCGCACCTGCATGCGAGACACCGACCTCACCGGGACTTTCGCCGGAGGTGTTGATCTCCGGGGGGCCGTCCTGAACGGAGCCACGATCCGAGCTGCCAACTTATCCGGAGCCATCCTGCGGGGAGCTTCGCTTATCGACGCCGACCTGAGCCTCACTGATCTGGTGGGGGCGGACCTGACCGGAACCCAGATGGATGGGGTGTCCCTGCATGGGATCCGTCACGACGAAACGACAACCTGGCCTGAGGGGTTCCAACCACCCAGTTCGGACAACCTCGACGATCACGACTGATCACCGTCGGACTGGCTGATACCGTCGACAGGCGGCACGTCTCTATTGGACGCGCCATCGAGCACCAAGGGGACACCATGGCTGGACACGGGATCCCGACGACCATCGACGACATCACCGCCGACTGGCTGACGGCCTCGCTGCGAGACGCCGGCGCCTTGGACGGTGGCATCGTTACCAGTTTCTCGTCAGAACCAATCGGTCAGGGTGTGGGCCTCATGGGCATCCTCCACCGGCTCCGGCCGGACTATGACGGCGAGCCGGGACCAGAGACGGTCGTGCTGAAAACCCCCGCGGAACACGAAATGACGAGGTTCGTGGCCCGAACCTTCCAGTTCTACGGCAAAGAGGTTGGGTTCTACCGAACAGCGGCTGCCCGGAGCCCACTCGTAACACCGGATTGTCTGGCATCGGCCCACGATCCGGAAACCGACGACTTCGTGCTGTTACTTGAGGATCTCGGCGATGCTGAGGTGCACAGCCAGTTAGACGGCTGTCCCGTTGAAGTTGCCGAAGCGGCGGTCCGTGCGATCGCCGACCATCACGCCGAATTCTGGGAGTCCCCGTTGTTCACCAAGGAGTTGTCCTGGTTGCCATTCGGGTGGGACCCCCCGATGCCCCAGGGGGTCCAGCAAGGCGTCTCGACAGCCTGGGAACCGTTCCTGGCCTCATTCGGGGGCCGGGTGGATGACCGGATCCGGGCTATCGGGGAACGGTTTCCCCTCGTTGTCGAGGAGATGATGACCTTCCCAGAGCGACAGACCACCCTGGCCCACGGGGACTTCCGGTTAGACAACTTGTTCTTTCGACCGGGTTCCGAGGGTCCCGAGGTGGTGGCCATCGACTGGCAGATCTGCGTCCGCACGGTCGGTGCCTACGACCTCGGGTACTTCCTCAGCCAGAGTCTGACCACCGAGGACCGGCGGGCTCACGAGGAACAACTTCTGGATGCCTACCGGGACACCCTGGCCGATTCTGGAATCGATTACCCGGTCAACCAACTTCTCGAGGACTACCGGCGGACGGTCCTGTTCTGCCTTTGTTATCCGATTCAGGCTGGGGGCAGCGTAGAACTAGTCAACGACCGGGCCGTGCAGTTGGTCGGCCAGATGCTGGACCGGGTGGTAGCAGCAATCCATGACCTGGACGCCGGAGAACTCATGCCCTGAGCTGGCTCACCCCGCGGCGAGATGGGCAATGTCGTTAAAGTTGCGAAGCGACGGTCCGGCGGGCCCAGCCCCGATGACCATCACAGAAGCCGGCGCCACATAGGTTCGCCAAGCCAGTTCGTCTCCTACCCCTAGGGTCCAAGCCAATGCGGCCTTCACCGGGGAAACGTGGGTGACCACCGCGACGTCCGAGACCTTCGACACGTCAAACAGATCTTCCATGGCAGCTCTAACTCGAATCCCCAAGTCTCGGTGCGACTCGCCGCCTGGCGGAGCCCAGTTCAGGTCAGCACGCCACGCGGCCCACGTCGCAGCCGAAATCTCTGCTACCGGACAGCCATCGAATTCGCCATAATCCATCTCGATCCACCGGTCATCTACCTCGACCTCTATCCCGAAGGCTTCTGCGGTCTGGCGGGTTCGTGCCAACGGGCTGGACACCACCCGGTCCATCGGCCCCAGTGCAGCGGCTACCAGTCGAGCTTGCCGGGCTCCGAGGTCATCTAAGTCCGGGTCGAGGTGACCTAGGAGAAGGCCCGAGGCGTTGGCCGCTGTCCGTCCGTGTCGAACCACGTAGAGCATCAGGAGGTCTCCGCTGTGTCGAGACGACCAGCCCGCAGTAGGGGCAACCGGCGGTCGGGGTCGGCCAATCGGTGTCTCCGCCAAACCCAGGCTCCCAACAGGAGGCCACTTGCCTCCGGTAAGAGCCCGCCTGTTCCTCGACCAAACTCCGGCACCCGCGATCCCCCCAGAACATCAAATCCGGTGGCCGGCCACCAGAACACTCGGGTGTCAGCCCATGTCCCATCTAGCACCTGGTGGCTCAGTACTCCGATGGGAACCCCCAGACACCTTCGCTGCACCAGGCGTCGGTCCCTAGCCACCAACATCACGATCGCTAGCCCCAATACACCCAAGATCGGCGTGTGGAAAAGCCAGGGGCCTCCGATCAGGGCTTCGGTTACCAGAAGAACGGCTCCCAGAGCCACCAGTTGAGCGTCCATGGACGGGCTATCGAACACGAGGGTCACGACCGCCACGGAGCCGACGTCGAACCAGAGAAACACGGTGGACTGGCGGGTCAGCGGACGACGAGTCGACCGCACTCGCTGCAATCGACCAACGTTCCAGCGGTCAGGCTCCGCACGCGGTCGGCCTCCACAGCTGGCATGGAGTATGGACATCCGCTGCAGTCCGACCCGGAGAACC
>PBDJ01000006.1 GCA_002717365.1 Acidimicrobiaceae bacterium
GGACCCGCCGTGGAAGGGAACCTCGACCACCGGGCCCATCTCGCGGACGGTGGCACACGCCCGGTGAAACGACTCGCCGGGCAGTTGGTTGCTCCCGAAGTCGGGCAGCGGGTCCGGGGACACAGCCCACTCTCCCACGGCCCCGCCCATCCGGGAATCCGATGCCCGACGCGACGATGTACGCGCAGCCGGGCCAAGGCGAGATCAGAGCCCAAGGTGTTTTCAGTTAGACCTCTCGCCTGCCTTCCAGAAGAAAATGACGGCGGTACATCACCGCTATGACTGCCACTGCTAGCGGTACAACTGTGAATGCGACGCTGGCGCTCCGGTAGTTTCCGAAGGCATCACTACCGAGTGAGAAGGTGAGTGCCCCCATCGAGGTGCCCAAAACACTTAGAAAACCAAGGAATCCAGTAATTGACCCAAGGTGTCCGACTCCGAAAAGTGCGGGGAGCAGGGCAGCGTTCATGGAGACCACAGCCCCCTGGCTCACTCCGAGCATCAGGACATATCCGAGAACCGCCCCGAACGAGATCGCAGAGCCTCCGAGGAGGGTAGTTATGGCTACCAAGGCTGCAGAAGTAGCGGGAAGCCAGGGGCGGATCGCGCGGTCTGCAAGCCAGCCAACGCTGAGGGCTCCTACTACCGATCCCACGGCCGTAGGTAGGAACATGGCGGCTGCCTCAGAGTTCGAGTACCCAATCTCGCCGAGCAGATTGCTTTGGTGGAATATAAGCCCAGTCCCAAGAAGCGAATTGCTTACCGTCACCGTTGCCAGTACCCAAAACGCCCTGGTTCGCACGGCCACAGAACGGACCACTGATGTCGCACCACGATCCAAGAGGATTGGGCTGTGGGCGTTACCGCCGTCAGGAACCTGACCGAGATTGTCGGGTCGATCCACGAATCCGAATAGACCGATCGGGAGCACTGTCAAGAAGATCGCAGTCGCTGCTACCAACCAGGCTTGTCGCCAACCCCAAGCCTCGATGGTGAGGGCCAGAAGAACCGGAACGACGCTCATCCCGACAAAGGTCACCGTTGTCTTCACACCCATGGCGAATCCGCGACGTCGGTTAAACCAGTGCGCCACAGCCACGTTTGAAGTCAGGGTAAGAGCGCCCTGCCCGAGGAAGCGGATCCCGAGGAAACCGACTGTCAGCCAGACGACGCCATGGATTAGCGACATGTGGGCGAGCGCGCCAGCGAAGATCACACCGAGTATCACTGTGGCCCGCTGGACGCCGACACTATCGACCCAGGTCCCGAGTCTCGGTTGCAGGCCAGAAGCCACCAATGTGCCGATTAGGTATGCGCTGGCGATAGCCGAATCAGAAAGATCAAGGCTCAACGAAAGGTGCTCGCGAAAAACCGAGATGCCCATCGACTGACCGGGTCCTGTGAGGATGCCCACGAGGGAAGCCAGCCCGACCATGTGCCAGCCATAAAAGCCAGTAGGCGAGCGAGCGCCCCTGCGGGCCGGGCCTTCTCGAAGCATCAGGGAACGCTAGTGCTCAAGGGATTATCCAACTGGTCCAAGCAGAGCAAGTCGTAATTGCGCTATGGGGCACGCAACATCTGCCACACGCGACCCATCGGCCTAGGCGTATCTACACCAAGGGGATTGTTCCTCGCCTACCACCCTCCTTAGGGAGGCATGACAGACTCAACCGCATGAGAGAGCATCCCGAAAACCCGATCTTCGGCCCTGAGGACCCGCGTCTGGATCCCCCGAACCCGCCAGAGATCCAGCCGGCGCGCTCGGTCGTCAAGGCAATCTCCTGGCGGGTGGTGGGGACACTCGACACCCTGCTCCTGTCCTTCGTCATTCTGAGCTTTCTCGGCCCGCTCTTCGGTCTTGATGAAGCAAGCAGCGCCGACAAGATAAAAACCGCCGCCTTCATTGCGTTAACCGAAGTAGCAACCAAGATGGTGCTCTACTACCTGCATGAGCGGCTCTGGTCCCGGCTGCAATGGAACCGCGCCCTGGACGAGGAAGGCCACTACCGGGACGGTCGGTGGCGTTCGGCCACCAAGACGGCGACTTGGCGGGTGTTAGCAAGTGCGGACACCATGTTGCTGGGGTTCATCTTCACCGGCAATCTGGCGACAGCCATTTCGATCGGCGGGTTCGA
Organism: Acidimicrobiaceae bacterium; assembly: GCA_002717365.1. GTDB lineage: Bacteria > Actinomycetota > Acidimicrobiia > Acidimicrobiales > MedAcidi-G1 > UBA9410. Next base: position 2,136 of record PBDJ01000006.1, read on the forward strand.
GATCATCACAAAATTGGTGCTCTATTTCTTCCACGAGCGGTACTGGGCTCGAATCCGCTGGGGGATCATCCCGGGGACTGTGTGAGGTTCGAGCCGGATCAAAAGTTGTCCAACTCAGGCCCAAAACCGACGGCCTCAGTCGGTTTCAGAAACGCTGCCGCGTCCATGCTTCCAGTAGCCCCGGACAACAGCGTGGGAGCGGGAAAGACCCCGCTCGTCAAAGAGATGATGGCGAATGCGTTGGACGGCAGCCGCCTCGCCGGCAGCCCATACCCGTGCCTCAGGAGCTATCTGTGCGCTGGTGACAGCGGCGAAGAGAGAATCGCCAGGGGTTGAGCCAGCCTCAAGTTGGCACCACCGAATGGACGCACCTGGATGAGCGGGCAATTCGAGGCGTGCGTCAGGATGCCGGACCTCAATGAGTACCTCCACCACGGCCTCTGGAGGGAGCGCTCGAAGAAGCATGGAGATGGCAGGAAGTGCCGACTCGTCACCTGCGAGCAGGAACGAGCGAACTGCCGGATCAATCTCGTATCCGCGCCCTGTGCCAGAGACGGCAACACGATCCCCTGCCTTGGCCGTATCTGCCCACGCGGAAAGAATCCCGTTTCCGTGTCGGACAACCTCGACGTCGAGTTCGAGCGGACCGGGCCTGAACGAGAGCGGGGTGAGTGTTCGAATAGTCGGTCGGCTGCCGTCCGCGAAGAGGAATTCGTTTCCGGCCCATGTGGGCAGGACGACCTTGGTTGGATCTCCGGGAAGCAGGACTCGCACACTGGCGGCCGGTAGTCCGGGGTCGAGCCCTTGGAGCGTCGGCCCGGCGAGAGTAATTCGAACCATGTGGGGGTTACGTGGCTCAATTCGAGCCACCTCAACTACGCGAAACGGTGGGGGTTCCCTACGGGCGCGAATCGCTTTCACGACCACACAGCAGTGCCGTATTCGGTGCAGAACCCGCCCTGGTCGGCCACACGGTGAGTCTTACACCCAGCCGCCTCAACTGGTTTGGCCGAACCAGTTCGGGACGTCCTTCTAGTCGTTGCTCCAGCCACTCATTTCCCGCAACAATTCAAAGGTGTATATACCCGTGCTGTGATCGTCGTTCCAAGTGATGTTCAATCCCCATGCGCCATGGAGTACTGCATCCTTAATCTGTAGTCGGGCTGGGCTGCCATGACGGGGCCAAGCTGCCTCTCCACGTTCCCGTAGTGAACGACAGGCCGCGCATGGGCAAGACAGGCGAAGTCGCATTAGATCGAGTTCCGCAACGTGCCCGTCAGCGAATGTGACAGTCAGCCCACGACTTCGTTTGACGACAACATCAACGACGTCGTGACAGTCCTCCACCCGGACATCATGCCTCGGCGTAGAACCCGCCTTGGCGGGTCATCGCCTGACGGTAGGCGAGGTACTCCACAGGACATTCGCATAACGGTGTCGAAATAGAGTCAGAACTGGAGTTAAACGTGTGGCATGCAGAACTGAACGAGGAATACGTGCCCAACACTCGAAAAGCCTAGTGATGACCAATGTGTTCGGCGGCAGCGACCGGAGTTCCGTTGTTCAGGGGACCATCTCGTCAGCGGCATTTGCCAGCGGAGACCAGTTCGTCATCGGATATTGGCCACAGTCTCCGCTCGGACCCTTTCACGACATCATGTGGCTCGACGCGAACGACACCAGAACCCTGATCGCCTCCTCACGAGACGCAGCCAACTTCATCACGAGCACCTATCACTTCGATCACGTCATGGTCACGTCGCTTCATGTCGAGAGCGAAGGTGCTACCACGAAGGCTCGGACCGACGAACTCGAGATACAGATGGCCGGGGGTCGGCTACGCCCCCTGCCGCTCCGGCGTCCGCTCGCCGTAACCCGCTACATCGAAGCGCCCATCGCAAGACGGCTAATGGGTGTCGAGACCTACGGGTTGAGCCCAACCGGGGCCCGCGAGTGGTATCAGACCCGCGGTTGGCGGTGGGTAAGGACCGCCACCGCCCGGCACGGAAGCGAGGACCTCGGAGAACTGGTCGAGTTCACCCGACCCATGAACGTCGGATTCTCCAACCCACCGAGGCGGGCTTCGATCGTCTCGGTCACCGTCACGATCGAACGACCCGACACCGGCAGCGGCACCGGGGCCTGAGCACGGAGGTCCACCGGAATGCCAGACACCCACAGCGCCTACCCGCTGCTACGCAGCCGTCGCGAGGTACTGATCGGCCTGTCGTCATTGGCTCTGGCAACCACGCTGGGCTGTGGACGCGGTGACCGCACCATTGCCCCACCACTGACCACAACTTCAAAGCTCCCAGCGCTAGTCGACCACCGAATCACCCGCTGGGGTCAGGATCCCTGGGCACGGGGGTCATATTCGTACCTGGGTCCAGGGGCGTCGTCAGCTACCCGCCGAATGCTTGCCCGACCAATCGACGATCGTCTGTTCTTCGCCGGAGAGGCAACCGACACCGAGCATCCGGCAACCGTGCACGGTGCTCTCGCATCGGGCCAGCGGGCGGCTGTCGAGGTTCAGGAAGCCAGCAAGCCTGGTCTCATCGTGGTAGTCGGTGCGGGCGTCGCCGGATTGGGAGCAGCACGTGATTTGACCGCTGCTGGACGCGAGGTGGTGGTGGTCGAGTCACGCCAACGCATCGGGGGTCGCGTCTGGTCGGACACCGTGGGTGGTGCCCCAGTGGACCTAGGCGGCTCTTGGCTGCACGGACTGCGGGACAATCCGCTGGCCGATCTAGCGGCCTCGCTGGACATCGACCTGGTCGGTACCGACTACGAAGACGCGGTGCTTTTCGATGCCGACGGCAGACCGGTGGATTGGTCCCACCTAGACCACCTGTATGACCTGGTTGAAGACATGCTGTCGTCTAGCCGGTCCACGAGATCGATGGCGACAGCCGTGGATGAGTTGCGCCGTCAGGTCGAGGACGAGGACCGAAGACGTCTGGAGTACGTGCTGGCCTCGGAGATCGACCACTGGTTCGCGGCGGGACCCGAAGACCTCGCCTTCTCCGGAGTCCACGAAGGTGGATGGTCACGAGGCGGTGACGCCGTTCCCGCTACTTCCTACCGGCCGATCATCGAGCACCTGGCGACCGGCCTCGACGTCCGCCTAGGCCATCCGGTTTCTGAAGTCGTTCGGACCGAAGGCGGGGTCCGGATTACTACAGAGGAGACCGAGTTCCACGGAGGGGCCGTCGTCATAACGGTTCCGTTGGGCGTCCTCCAAGCCGGGACTATCAGGTTTGACCCCGCGCTCCCAACGGTGAAATCGACAGCCATCCAAACCCTCGGCATGGGAACCATGGACAAGGTAGTGCTCCACTTCGAGGAGCCGTTCTGGGACCCCGACGTGGACCTGATCGCCTACGCGTCACCCGAACCCGGTCGGTTCATCGAGTGGTACAACGCAATTCCGTGGACCGGCCACCCGATCCTGGTCGGATTCAACGCCGGCAGACCGGCAGCAGAGGTCGAATCTTGGAGTGACGAACGGATCCTGACCGCCTCCCTGGACGTGCTAAGCCGCCTCCGCTGGTGAACAAGCATGTCAATCTGGTTCGACGAGGAAGGTGAGGGATGTCTGACCGCGACTTCGACCTGACTGACGCCTACGCCGTAGAAACCCCGGACGACAACCGCGACCTCTATGCCCGATGGGCGGCGACCTACGAGTCAACGTTCGTCGCCGACAACGGGTACGTGTACCACCTCGGGGTGGTCGGATCGTTCGTCGACACGGCATCGGATGGGGACGACCCGGTCCTGGACGTGGGCTGCGGTACCGGCCTGATGGGAGTCGCCCTTCGGACTACCGGCCCGTGGACTGTCGATGGGTTGGACCTATCCGCTGAGATGCTCGGAGAAGCCCGGATCAAGGTCGCTGGTGAAGGGGATCCCGTCTACCGGCACCTCCATGAGGGCGACCTGACGGCCACTCTGGACATTCCGTCCGGCGCCTACGGCGCCGTGGTCAGCAGTGGAACCTTTACCCACGGACATGTTGGTCCAACGGCCTTCGACGAGCTGTACCGCATCACCCGACCCGGCGGGCTGTTCGCTATTGGGATCAACCCGGACCACTTCACGAACCTGGGCTTCGCCGATCGATTCGTCGACGACGTGGCGGCCGGTCGCATCACCGAACCGGTGATCCAACGGGTGAATACCTACGAGGCGGGTGACCACGCCGGCCAACTCTCGCCAGTGGCCGTCTTCCGGACGCTTTAGTGTCCCCGCAGCCTGGTTCAGGCGACAGCGCAGGACATATCGGCGCCACAGCACAAAGGCGATTTGATCTTGCCGTGNCCGTTAGGGCACTCCGAAACCTGAACAGTCGAACCGTCATCCTTGGTCAGGATGGCGTCAACCAACGGTGTGTCACAGGCCCCNCAGGAGGCATTGACGGACATGCCACAGGACGNACATTNATAGGTGGCCATTNGAACTCCCNTCTCGCTGANGGTCNCCGTGNATACTCCCATGCAGCCACCTCNCACCNCGGGGATGCGAAAGCCGCCCCAGTCTTTGGAGAGACCCACTCTCNAATACCCACTGTCTTGAACCCAGCGCCAGCTAACGCTCGGTGCTTCTGGCCCATCGNGTTCGTGAGGAAACCGTTTCGCGGGCTCCTGTGGTCTACTCATAGGGATGGATCATTCCGAACCCTCCGACCATGTGGCATCGAACCGGATCGTCTGGGACAGCTGGGCTGACGAGTATGTGGCGGCTGGCCGGCGGGGCTGGGGCGACGATCAGCCCCGGTGGGGGCTTTACGGCATCCCAGAGTCTGCGGTTGGATTGATCGAACCCTTCGATGGTGGCGATGTGATCGAGTTGGGGTGTGGAACGGCTTACGTTTCGGCGTGGCTAGCGCGACGGGGCGGACAACCGGTCGGGATCGACAACTCGGCGGCACAACTGGCAACTGCGGCGAGTCTCCAGAAAGAGTTCGACCTACGGTTTCCGCTCATTCATGGCGACGCGGAGAGGTTGCCGTTCGCCGACGAGAGCTTCGATTTTGCGATCTCCGAGTACGGAGCGGCCATCTGGTGTGATCCGTACCGGTGGCTTCCCGAGGCGGCGAGAGTGCTACGCCCCGGAGGCCGCCTGGCGTTCCTGGGGAACTCCGTGTTGATGACACTTTGCGTGTTCGATGACAACGAGCCAGCCAGTGACCGATTGCAGCGCCCACAATTCGGCATGTATCGCTATGAGTGGCCCGACGATCTGGAGGTCGAGTTCCACATCTCCCATGGTGACCGGATCCGGCTCTTGCGCGCCTGCGGGTTCGAAGTCGAGAACCTCATCGAACTTCAACCACCTGTCGACGCCGAAGAAACCCGCTATCCGTTCGTGAACCTCGACTGGGCGAGGCAATGGCCGATCGAAGAAGCGTGGATCGTCCGCAAGACGGGTTAACCAGGGCAGCTAGAGAGACACTTCCCGGGTGTCGGTTTCGAGGACGAAGACCCGAATGACACGGTGGTCAGCCCTCATCCGGTATTTGGCGAAGCCGGGGTAGACGCCACGGGCCAAATCAAAGACCTGATCGGTCTCTGCCTCAGTGGCCCGGCGGGCGACCACTTCCACGGAACGGCCCCGGTATCCGACGGTTGCCGACGGATCGGCCTCGAGGTTGTACACCCAGCCAGGTGTGTTCTTCTGGCCGTAGTTGGACCCGATCACCGCAAGGTCTTCTCCCACCGGGATGCCGAGAAGCGGCATGGTCCGGCGCTTCCCGGTCTTTGCCCCAGTAGTGGTGAACATCACCACTGGCAACCCTGCCAGGAGGGCTGGAACGGTCAGCCGACCTCCAGAGACCTTGAACAGTGCCTTGTCCTGTTGGTAAAGGGTCTTGGAAAACAGCCACGCCATGGGTGGCGTCGAGGTCACCGCCTGGACCATCCGTTGTAGAGCGTTGGCTGGTTTCACTTCAAAGCCCAACTCGCGCAGTGCGCCCATAGCTCACCTCCCAGCAAGAAGTTAACCACTAGCTGGCCGGACGGTCCCCGTGGGGAACCCCGAGACTGACGCGACCTGTCGAATACATCACCCGAGTTGAAAGCGGCATTGCGGTTCTCTCAACTGTCGGAACACGCGGTATAGAGCCGGTCCTTGAAGGCGGCTTCGTCGACACGCCACACCACGCGAATGTTCGGGGGCTCAGAGTTGATCCGACGATCAGGGAGCGTGGCACCACGGGTCGGTCCGTCGAGACCAACCACCAGCCGTTCTTCGGTCGCTTCGGTGACGATCGAGTCATCGAGGGCGACGGCCATGGCGACAGGATCGGGGAAGTCCATTCCCTCCAGGCCATTGGCACGGCAGAACTTTTCGACCTCTGCGTTGATGTCAACCGCGAACCGGCCCAGCCGACCGCACGACCGCAGCCGTTCCGTCTCCGGAGGAGTCATCACCGCGTAAATCCGGCTGATGTTCCACCCGATCATGGTCTTTGCCCCGGCAGCCTCGAACACGGCCGTGGCTGCCTCGGGATCGGCCCAGACGTTGTACTCCCCGACAGGGTTGACGTTGCCCACCCCGTCAGGCGAGCCGGCCATCAGGTAGGTGTGCACAAACCGGGAGAGGAAGTCAGGATCCTCGGCGAGAGCCGAGGCAATGTTGGTAAGCGGACCCAGGGTGACCAACGTGTGCTGGTTTGGTTCTTTGGTGGCCACCCGAAGCAGAGCGTCCACAGCGCTTTCAGGTTCCGGCTCGCGTGACGGTGCTGGCAGGTCGGCGCCGCCCATTCCGTCTTCACCGTGCACCATCTGTGCAGTTTCAAGAGGTCGGAAAAGAGGCTGGTCGGCCCCTACATGAACGGGCACGGTTGCGTGATCAACAAGATCCAGGGTGACGATGGCGTTACGCACGGCCAGGTTCTGTGGGACGTTGCCGGCGACGACGGTGACCATCCGGACGTCGACCGAAGGATCCCGAGCCGCCAACACGAGAGCGACCGCATCGTCAGAGGCAGTGTCGGTGTCGACAATGAAGCTCCGCATCGTCATGTCGAATATTCGGGTGCCTCAGAGGCGCCGGTCTCCACCGAGGCATCCGAAGTGTCCGGCCGGGCGTTACGTACGGCGAGGTACTCCTTGTGGTCCTGGTAGTTCCCGTCGATGACGAAACCCCAGCCGCGACCGTGTGGCTTTCCGGCAGCGAAGATCGTCCACACCGGACGGTCGCCCCGGGTGCTGACAATGCGGTGGATGGTGTCGGCGTCGATCCGGTTGACCTGCCCCGGGCGGTACCTGCGCACATCGTCACCATACGGACCGCGCTCTTCGACGTAGCTGCCCTTCACAATCAGGCTGCGCGACCACGAGAACGGATGGGTATGGGGATAAGGGTCCCGGTCAGGAAGGTTGATGGAATGCAAGAAAATCGAAACGAACGGCGTGTCGAATCGCCACCGCTCCAGATAAACCCGCTCCGGTTCGACAACGTCATAGATCAGTTGCCGTCGGGCAAACGACCAACGCCATTCACCATCGACCAGATTCTCGCTGCGACGCCAACCCCATTTCACTACGACTCAGGGTAACGAACGACTCCCTAGATTTCAGATCCGCACCTCACGGCTGATCGGATGGCTACTGATTCTCCAAAGGCTGGTTGAATGATCAACCAACAACGATCGAAGCGACCCACAGGAACCATCCATGACCCGTCTCGGCTACCAGATCCCAAACTTCACCTACCCCGATGCTTCGGAAGCGGACATTTTCGACTCCGTTATTGCGCAGGCCAAGGCGGCAGAAGCTGCCGGTTTCGACAGAGTTTTCGTAATGGACCACTTCTACCAACTCCCAGGACTCGGGGCTCCTGAAGAGCCAATGCTCGAGTGCTACTCGGTCCTATCCGCACTCGCTCAACACACCGAGACAGTCCGACTCGCTGCACTGGTGACCGGTAACACCTACCGGCATCCCACCCTGCTGGCCAAGACGGTGACCGCTCTCGATCACCTCTCGTCAGGCAGGGCGACGCTGGGGATCGGTGCCGGGTGGTTCCAACTCGAACACGACTCCCTCGGCTTTGAGTTCGGCACGTTCACCGACCGGTTCGAGAAGCTCGAAGAGGCACTGCAGATCGTGATCCCGATGCTTCGCGGAGAGAAGGTGAGTTTCGCGGGGAAGCACTATCAGGTCTCCGACGCGGTCAACTCCCCTCGGCCTGTTTCCCGTATCCCGATCATGATCGGAGGCAGTGGTGAGAAGAAGACGTTGCGGATGGTCGCCCAGTACGCCGACGAGTCCAACCTCTCGAGCGGTCCGATCAACGAGATCCCACACAAACTCGAGGTTCTTGAGGAGCACTGCGAACGTCTAGGCCGCGACCGATCAGAGATCGTCGTTACGAAACTGCAGATGGTCTGCGTGGCCCCAACCATGGAAGAAGCAGAATCGGACCTGCGCGAGGTTGGAGCAGCAAAAGGATGGTCCGACGAGGTCATCGAGATGGCCAAGATGATCCTGATCTACGGCGATCCCGACACTGTCGGAGAAAAACTCCAAGCCTGCATGGACACCGGCATCGACGGGATGACCATCAACCTTGCCGCCAACGGTCACAAGACCGAACGCATCGGTCTCCTCGGCGAAATTGGATTGGCAGCAACAGCGAGTTGATAATTGGCGTTCTGATTCTCGCTCAACACGCCCGGCTTCCAGCTAATGCCAGCGCCGCTCGATCTGCCGGGGTGATCGAAGAGTTCAGGGCGATCACGGGGTACATGTAGCTGTCAGGGTTGTTGGAGTGCCCGATTCCGAAAACGTGCGAGAGCTCGTGGGCGATGGCCATCTTCTTAGACAACCTGTCAATCTCACCTTCGGGCATGGTGTCGAAGAGGCTGCTCGAGAGTCGAATCCTGGTGCTTCGCGGGGTTTGTTGACCACGCTTATGGGTGGCCCACATCGTTGCGGCTGCGAGTTCACTCGGACGCATCAGCGTGTTCTCCTTGTCGACCCAGTGGATGGCAATGATGTTGTCGCCAGGCGTGGAGATTCGCTGCGCTGCTGTTGAGAACTCCTCGCCCCGTTCGCTCGACCCTTTGGTCACAACGACGTCTAGACCGGTTAGTTCCTTCAGGCTCAGGAGGACCGAGATGGTTGCGCTTCTCATCTGGGCACGAGTCGCCGCTGGAATATCTTGATCAATGAAGATCTCAGTGGTGATTCTCGTGCACTGCGGCCAGAGCAGGTTGCCGAATCGATTCGACACGGATGGATTGCTCCCTGCCAGGTCAAGTTCGGAGATGAAGTTTCCCGATCCGGTCGGGTAGGTCGCGAGCAATTTCGCTGCATCCCAGTCCAACTCGACGCGGATGTTTCCTTCTTTAATCGCTGGTGACCAGGATTTCCCGTCCAGGGTGAAGTTGTAACGAAGTGCGACCTCGGGTTCCTTCTGTCCCGGCCTGGCTAGGAAGCCGACTAGCACCAGGCCGGCAACTATGCCGGCCAGAAGCAGCGAGATCCGCTTGAGTAGGCGGCGACGGTCCTCAGGGCTTCTGGTCATTGGATGTCTGGTTCCGTCAGGTCAATCGAGGATCGGGTTCAGTGCATGAACCACTGTTCCGCCGGGGGTCAGTTGGTGAACTCCAACCCGTCGAAGTTCCCGTTGGCTCGCCAACCTTCGAGGAGTTGGAAGAACTCGATGGATCCGCCCCCGTAGGGCGCGGCCTGGATGGCGCTTGGTTCGCGGGCTTGCCCTTCGTTGTTGTAGTAGCCGGGGGTGCAGTCCGCGCCGCCGAGCGCTCCCATGGCGCCGAGGCCTTTTTCGACGATGGTGGCTACCCATGCTTCTTCGCCTTGTTCGGACACTTCGACGGTGGCCGCTCCCTGGCGGAGGGCGTGGCCGATGATGTGGGCCAGGTGGGTGGAGAGTTCGTCGAGGAGGTGCGGGAAGTTCGCGGTGAACGCGGCTTGGCTGATTTGCATGAAGAAGCAGTTCGGGAACCCGCGGCTCTGCATGCCGTGCAGCGTCGACATGCCGGTGGCCCATTTTTCGGACAGGGTCTGGCCGCGGCTTCCGATGATTTCGTAGCCGGCCCGGCGGGCGTAGGAGGTTCCCACTTCAAAGCCGGTGGCGAAGATGATGCAGTCGACTTCGTATTCGACTCCGTCGACCACCAGGCCGTGTTCGGTGATCCGGTCGACGCCTTTCCCGGCGGTGTCGACGAGTTCCACGTTGGGTCGGTTGAACGCCGGTAGGTACTCGTCGTTGAACGTGGGGCGTTTGCAGAACATCCGGTAGTAGGGCTTGAGTTTCTCAGCGATTTCCGGGGAGTCGACGAGGCCATCGACCCGGGATCGGATTTCGTTCATCTTGTCGAAGTTCGCCATCTCGAGGATCTCGGCAATGTCGGCGCTGCCGTTGGCTTGGGCGTCGCGGAAGCGGCGGATCATCATGCCGATCAGATCGGTCCACCCGTCGTCGACCAGGTCTTCGGTTTGGGGAACGCCGGAGACGAGGCCGTTGAAGTTCTCCATTCGCTGTTTCTGCCATCCGGGTTGAAGACCGGCGACCCATTGGGAGTCGGTGGGTTCGTTGCCTCGCACATCCACCGACGAGGGGGTGCGTTGGAACACGTAGAGGTGCTGGGCTGTCTCGCCGAGAAACGGCACGCATTGGATGGCGCTGGCACCGGTGCCGATTACCGCGACCCGCTTGTCGCCCAGCCGGTCAAGGTTCCCGTCGGGCCCGCCGCCGGTGTAGTCGTAGTCCCATCGGCTGGTGTGGAACGCGTGGCCTTGGAAGTCGCTGATGCCGGGGATGCCGGGGAGTTTCGGCCGGTTGAGGGGCCCGTTGGCCATGGCCACGAACCGGGCTCGCAGAGCGTCGCCCCGGTTGGTGGCGACGATCCACCGGGCGGCGTCTTCGTCCCAGGTCATGCCGGTGACTTCCGTTTGGAACATCACCCCGTCGTAGAGCCGGTAGTGCTCGCCGAGACGCCGGCTGTAGTCGAGGATTTCCCGGGCGTACGAGTATTTCTCCTGGGGGATGTAGCCGACTTCTTCGAGGAGCGGCAGGTAGATGTAGGACTCGATGTCGCACTGGGCTCCCGGGTACCGGTTCCAGTACCAGGTGCCGCCGAAATCGCCGCCTTTTTCGATGATCCGCAGGTCTTCCACGCCGGCTTCGCGGAGGCGGGCTCCCATCTGGAGGCCGCCGAAGCCGCCTCCGACGATGATCACGTCGACTTCGTCGGTGAGCGGTGGCCGGTCGATGGGAGATTCGACGTACGGGTCGTCGGTGTAGTGGGCGAACTCTCCGACGACCTCTATGTACTGGTCATTTCCGTCGGCGCGCAGCCGTTTGTCCCGTTCGACGCGGTAGCGGTCCCGCATGGCGTCGGGATCGAAGCGGCCCTCGGCGGGGCTGACGGTTTCAGCCTGTCGGCTGGTGGTACTCAGCGTTGGGGTCCTTTTCCACGGAACTGTGGTGCTGTCAACAAACGCATCGTAGGCGGCGACGGTCCTCAGGGCTTCTGGCCATTGGATGTCTAGTTCCGTCGGGTCAATCGAGGATCGGGGCGAAGGGGTTCAGCGCATGAACCACCACATACGGCACCATCACGATTCTCGGCGTCGTTTGAGTTGGTGGTGGTCGCCGTCGGGGTTGTCGGCGCATTCGTAACTTTCGTTTTCGTCGACGAGGATGCCTTCCTGGTCGGTGAGGGGTTTGTTGCAGTGTCGGCACCGGTCGCGTTTGCGGCCCAGGATGAGTGCGCCGAGTATTGATCCGGCGAAGAACTGGGTGATCCGCCCCCACATGGCTTGGCCGGCCGCGGTCAAAGCTAGCCCGGCGGCCACCGCTAGCCCGGCGAGGGCGGCGATCAGTCCGCCTAAGGGGAACGAACCGTCGTCGCTGCTGGTTTCTTCGGACCTGGTGAGGGCCTGTCGCACTGTTTCGTCACCCGGGTCGTTGGCGTCGAGCGGATCGGAGCGGAGTTGGTTGACTTCTTCACTGTCGGTGAATCCGTCACCGTCTGTGTCAGGGTTGTTCGGGTCGGTGCCCAGGGATTGTTCGACGATCTCTGACAGGCCATCGCCGTCGGCGTCACTGGTCCCAGGAGATGTCGACTCTGGTTCGGTTGTCGTCGCTGGCAGTTCCGTGGTGGTCGTAGTGGTGTCTGGGCCTTCGGTGGTGGTGGTCGTGGTTTCTGGGCTTTCGGTGGTGTCTGGGCCTTCGGTTGTCGGTGTGGTGGTGGTCGTGGTTTCTGGGCCTTCGGTGGTGTCTGGGCCTTCGGTTGTCGGTGTGGTGGTGGTCGTGGTGTCTGGGCTTTCGGTGGTGTCTGGGCCTTCGGTGGTGGTGGTTGTCGGTGTGGTTGTCGTAGTGGTTGTTGGTGGCGGTTCGACGAAGTCGATTCCTACGCACGTGGTGCCATCGTTGATCGCGGTGGCTTGTGAGTTGGCGACCCGGCGGATGTCGGCGGTCTTGGCGTTGAGGTCGATGGTGTCGATGAGGACTTCGTAGACGCCGGCGCCACTGTTCGACGCGAAGTAGAAGCGGTCTTCGTGGCTCCACGCGGCGCCGAACCCTCCGTTGGTGAGCTGGGCCGGTGACCCGTTTTCGAACAGGTTGATGGTCCACGCCTGGGGCGTGTCGTCGTAGGCCCAGATCCGCAGCTCGTGGTCCCAGGAGTTGACCCCCATGGCGTAGGGGCGTTCACCGTCGCCGAGGTCAACTCGGAGGGCGGCCACGTCGGCGACGCCGCCTGTTCCGGTGACCACCGGGGTGATCTGTGACTTGTTGGCGGCGTCGCCGGGGTCGGCGAACCCGTCCATGTCGGCAATCCCACTCAACGTGTAGAAGCTGTTGCCCCGCGGCCACACGAATCTTCCTTGGCCGTCGACGTCGCCGGCGTTGCTCATTGCCGGCACCCGGGCCAGGAACGCCACGTTCCCGGCGCCGTCGAAACGCACCAGGTACCCGAACCCTTGGACCCGCATGATCCCGTAGAGGGCGCCGTCGACCGGGTTGATACCAATGCCGTTCAGATGCGTATACGACGGGGTCCGGTTGAAAGGAATGGAAAAGATCTCGGAGTACCCGCCGGTGTCTAGGTTGAGTTGTTTGACCGAATGGCCGACCCCGGGGGTGCCCATGACCTGGATCAACGACGGGAACGCCGTACAATCAAAGCCTTCGACGTCTATTGGTTCAGGGTTGCCGCTCGGCCCGGGCGGCGGTGTGGGAACGGTGATCGACGCGGTGTTCGACTCGGCATAAGCCCCATCGGTGTAGCTGGCGTAGATCCGGAACGAATGGACCCCGTTGGCCAACCCGACCAACGTGTCTTTCAGGGAATTGGGGTCCGTGTAGGAACTGTGTGTAGTCCAGGTCCCCAGAGGAGGACGCCAAGTCAGGACGTATGACTGCAGGCCATCGGTCCGACTCGGCACCCAGGTCACGAACCCGTCGTCGTCAACGGCGAACGCAGACAACAACACCTCCAGCGTGGACGGCGGGGTCGTCGTCGTCGTGGTCGTGGTGGTTGTTGTGGCCGGTGGGGTAGTGGTGGTGGTTGTCGGGGCGGTCGTGGTCGTTGTGGTGGTGACGGTCGGGGCGGTCGTGGTCGTTGTGGTGGTGGTTGTCGGGGCGGTCGTGGTCGTTGTGGTGGTGGCGGCACCGGCACCCAGGTTTCCCGACGAATCCAACTTCATGACGAACGGGCCATGGCCCTCCACAATTGCGGTGCCCGGACCGGGGTCGAAATCCGAGGCGTGTGACGACTGGGGCACCCCCCATGTGTTGTTGTAATAGTCGGGATACACCAGCCCAGTGAGGTAGACGTTTCCCGAGTTGTCCAGCGCTATCTCGCCGGCGGTGTAGCTGTTCGAGAATTGGCCGCCCACGCTGTCGGCGGTGTCGAAGAACAGCTTGGTCCACGCGTGGTTCCCCGACGAATCCAACTTCCACAGGTACGGGGTTGGTGCGTACGCGTTGGTATATCCGTAGCCGCCGGTTCGGTGGTAATTGCTATTGGGGTCATAGTCCTCATTGCTGTTGCACGGGCCCAGACTCGCGGTATCGAAATTGTTGGGGCCCTGACAGGACCCATACGTGTACACGTTGCCCGAACCGTCGACCGCTATCGAATACATCCGCGAGGCGTAGAACACGTCACCCCATTGGTCTTCGGTGGGTTGATTGACCAGGGCCTTGGCCCACACGAAGTTTCCTGACGAATCCAACTTGGATACGAAACCGTTCGCGTACGCTGACGATACGACGGTGGGGAGGTAAGGGAGGGTGAAGGTGCCCTCCCCGGGATCAAAATCGTTGGAGACCGTTGAGTAGTACTGACCGGTGGTGTACACGTTGCCCGATCCGTCCACCGTCATGAACCGGTTACCTATGCCTCCCCAATTGAAGCCACCGACGCTTTTGGCCCACACATAGTTCCCGGACGAATCCAGCTTCGACACGAACTTGGAATAGCCAGCGGGTCCTTGGGGCGTCAGGTTTGCCGTGCCGGGGCCGGGATCGAAATCTTGCTCGCTGTCGAAGTTGCCGGCCGTGTACACGTTTCCTGAACTGTCCACCGCCACGGTTATGGGGCGGTGGCTTGTTTGTACGTTGCCACCGATTTTCTTGGCCCACACGAAGTTGCCCGACGCATCGAATTTCGACACAAACGAGCCATCTCCGGTGAGGTTCGTCGTGCCGGGGCCCGGTTCGAAGTCGCCACCTCGGGTCGTTCCGACAACGATCACGTTGTCCGATCCGTCCACGGTCACCGAAAGTTTTGGGAATGACGTTCCCTGTTGATGGGCCCACAGGTGGTTGCCGGATGAATCAAATTTCGCCACGAATCCCCCACCCGTGCCAGATTCCGGGACCAGGTCCATGACGCCGTCCTGTGGATCGAAATCGATGGGATCCTTGAAATAACCGGCAACGATCACGTTGCCCGAACTGTCCACCGCCACAGCGTTGGTTTGGGTGTACGCGTAGCTGTTGCCGAACCTTTTCGCCCACACGTAGTTGCCCGACGAATCCAGCTTCACCAGGTATACGTCGTAGGTGTCGATCGGAACAGACGACATCTGCGCGGTGTTGGGACCAGGATCAAAATCGCACGTCCCCTTGAACCGACCGGTCAGGTACATGTTGCCCGATCCGTCCACCGCCACCGCTGGTGACCAGATCTCACCGGGGCAGTCGGTCGGAGCGATCATGGCGACCGTGCCGTCGGCTGTCGACCAGGCGCCGGCTGTTGACCCGGCCAGCCACAACATCGCCGAAGCGGCCAGCACCGCTGTTACGGCGCTGCGTAGTCGACGCCGGGTGGTGCCGGGGGCCGGGTCAGAACGTGCGGTCACCCGTTGATGTTACGTAGACCAGCTCGGGGTCCCCATGGTTGGCAGATGGCGGTCTTGTGCTGGCTGATGGCCTCTCCCTAGAGGCGTCGCCGCGTGGCCCCAGCCCACCAGTTCCGCGGTTTGAGCCTCTCGCCGTAGCCGAGACGGTCATTCAACCGGAGCATCACTTTGCGTAGCCCGGTGGAGGCAAGGCGCCGCCCGATCCGGTGGCGGCGTTTCGTGAAGTCCTTGTTATACGGGCAAACCCGCATGCAGATCATGCAATCGGTGACAATCTGCGTCCAGTACGAAAAGCACTTCTCGCCGTCAACCGACCACTTGCGAACACCCTTGATTGCCGAACGGTTCAACTTCACCGGAGAAGGCACCCCATCAGGGATCGCTTTAGGCGGGCACGCATCAGTGCAACGCCTGCAGACCTCACAGAATTCGCTTACCCCGAACTCGACCGGGGCGTCGTGGTCCACCGGCAGGTCGGTGAAGATCTTCCCGAACCGAACCCGCGGTCCAAACTCGGGCGTAATCACCAGTCCGTGCCGGCCGTACTCACCCAACCCGGCCTGAATGGCTAGTGGAATGGCCAGAGCAGTGTCGTTGAGACTAGGGATCGCCTGGTAGCCGAGATTTCGAAGCCACTGCGCAGTAGCCAAAAGCACCAGAGCGTCCTTCGAGTAGCCGAGACCGACAGCTGCCCCAGACAGTGCCGATGGCACAGTGTCGACAAGGTCGTGGTCCATGGCCTGACCGACAACAACGACGCTTGTCAACCCGGCAGGCAGCCCAACCGGCCGTCCCTCACCGGCATACCGTGCATACCGTTGGCTGTAGACCCAACGTTCGTCATGGGCGCAGATCCCAACGAGGTCAGCCCCAAACAATTTGGCAACCTGCTTGACGGTCGCCGCAGCATCAGCGGGGGACCCCATGTCGAAGTGTTCGCTAGGGCCGTCGCGGAGTTGGCTGAGCGGGCTTAGGAACCCGTCGCGTAAATCTTCCGCATCATGCATTTCTGCGAACACGTCAGCCACATGCCAAGCAGCGTTACGAATCGCGTAATCACGCTGCCCAAACCCGGAAGCCTTGCGCCACTGTCGAAGAGGCTCGCGGTGGGAACGGAAAAACTCGCGGGCGGCATCAGTAGCGATCTCCGGATCCCAGAACGCCCGGTTGAACACATCGTCTACCTGGTTGAACCGTTCAAAGCCGGGGAGCACCTCCCAGGAGGGCCCGGACGGAAGATCGACGACAACCTCACTCAGTTCTTCTGCCATTAGCGCCTGCCCGTCTTCGGCCGAGGCGGACAACCCGCCTTCAGGCACCAACAAGAATTGGAACCCTCAAGCAGAAATTACCCCTATTCCAATCGGTAGGGCCGATCGGAGTGGGCAATCCAAATATCGTTGGCACCGGAGAGGGCCTGACTTGCGTCTACTCGTACTGCAACACATCGAATGCGAGCATCCGGCACAGCTCCGGCACTTCCTCGCACGTGACGGCATCGACTGGACCGCCGTCGAACTCGACGAAGGCGAGCCAATCCCACCGCTTGAAGGGTTCGACGCCATGTGGGTTATGGGTGGTCCGATGGACGTGTGGGACGTCGAAGAACACCCGTGGCTGCTCGACGAAAAAGAGGCGATCCGAACCTGGGTAGTAGACCTGGGCCGCCCCTTCCTCGGGCTCTGCCTCGGCCACCAGCTGCTCGCCGACGCGCTCGGCGGCACATGCGGCCACCAGCAACCTCCCGAGATCGGAGTCCTAGAGGTGGTCCTAACCCCGGACGGGCTCAACGACCCGATCTTCAACGGCATGCCAACAGTCCAACGGGCCCTCCAGTGGCACTCAGTGCAGGTCCTAGACCCCCCTGATGGCGCTGTCGTGTTGGCCTCCTCCGACGTGTGCCCAATCCAGGCAATGCGCGTCGGACGCCACGCCTGGTCGATGCAATACCACGTTGAGGTCGAACCGGACACGGTGACCAACTGGGGAGACGTGCCCGCATACCGGACCGCGTTGGAATCGACGCTCGGCCCGACAGCGTTGGTCGGCCTCATAGCGGCAGCCGACCAGCACATGAACGATTTTGTGACCAACGCCGAATGCCTCTACGACAACTTCATGCAAGCCGCCCGGCAGGCGTCGTAAACCACCCCGATGTCTGATCAAGCAGTGACCCCGTCCGAGGTTTCGCCGACGCGCCGATGGCACGACCTCGACGCCCTCCGAGGCTTCGCCATGCTGCTCGGCATCGGCCTGCACGCCTCACTGGCCTTTTTTCCTTCGTTCTGGCCCGTACAGGACAAGAACGCCAGTATCGGAGGCCCGTTCGACGAGTTCCTGATCGCCGTCCACGGCTTCCGGATGCCGCTGTTCTTCCTGCTCAGCGGATTCTTCACAGCGATGCTCTGGCGGCGCCGCGGGATAGCGGCGCTCGTTTCCCACCGGGCCCGCAGGATCGTCCTACCGCTTGCCCTCGGCCTGATCACGATCGTTCCAGCCGTCGATTGGGTATCTGAACGCGGCATTGAGTCGAGCAGCGAAAACTGGGCGATAGGCGCCGCCGAGAAGGGTGACATCTGGTTCCCGGTCCTGTCGGGCCACGCCGACGCAGTACCGGTGGCGGTCACCAACGGCGCCGACGTGGACGTTCGCGGCGACGACAAGGGCACGCCGCTGCACCTGGCAGCCTTCATGGACCTGCCCGACGTGACACAAGCCCTGCTGGACGTCGGAGCCGATCACCGCCTGACCAACATCCACGGGTCAACGCCTCTTGAAGTCGCCGTCTGGGTAGGCAACCCAGACGTCGCCGACGTGCTCGTGGCGGGCGGTGCTCCCGATATCCGGGCCGGCAGCCAACAGTGGCAGGACATCGACTGGTTCGGCGACGGCGCCGAGTTCGCCCAGGCTGTGCTCGACCCGCCGGAAGCCGACGACGAGATCGGCCTCGACTCGTGGATCGACCAGTTCCACCACCTGTGGTTCCTGTGGTTCCTGTGCTGGCTGGTCGCAGGGTTCACCCTGGCCGCGCCCCTCGTCGTCCGGCTGGGACACACGATCACCTCGGTTGCCGTACGCCGACGCCTGCTCTGGGCCGCCTTCCCGTTGACGCTGTTCTTCCAGTTCCAGATGGGCGACGGCGGCGACTTCCGAGCCTTCGGGCCCGACACCTCAACCGGCCTGCTCCCCGCCGCACACGTTCTCCTCTACTACGCCGTGTTCTTCGGATACGGCGCCGCAGCCTTCGACGCCCGAACCGACGACGGCGAACCGCTCATCGACCGGCTCGGACGCCACTGGAAGGTCGTCCTCCCCGTTTCGGTGGTGCTGGTCTTCCCGCTCGCCGCAGGAGCGACCTTCGAGGGCGGCGACTGGGCAGCAGCGGCGTCCCTGCAGGTGCTCTACACGTGGGGCATGACATTCGGCCTGATAGGGCTGTTCCGCCGGCTTCTCTCCAGTGAGCGCTACTGGGTGCGCTACCTGTCCGACGCCTCCTACTGGATGTATCTCGCCCACCTGCCACTTGTGATCCTCGCCCAGGACTGGATGCGCAGCTGGGACATCCCCCGGATTCTGAAGTTCCTGGCGATCTGCTGGACGGTGAGCGCCCTGCTGTTGGTGACCTACCGCTACCTCGTGCGCTACACCCCGATCGGCACCCTCTTAAACGGCGTTAGGACAAGCCCAGAGCCTCGGGGAAACCCTTCGCTGGGTCACTCTCCAATAGAGGCGCCGTAACCGGGGGGACGACCACTAGGGGCGGTTGAAACCTGCAGCAACCCCTTGGTCGGGTAGGCGGGATTTGAACCCACGACCTCCTCGTCCCGAACGAGGCGCGCTACCAAGCTGCGCCACTACCCGTATGAGGCCAGAAGGGTACCGGCGGCCCGTTCCATCCGTTCGGCCCGAACGGCGTCCGATCAGCCGGCCAGGGCGCCTTGCGCCGTCCGACGAAGAGCCAACGGGTCCACCGGCTTGACCACCCAGGCATCAGCCTCGGCCCGACGGGCTAGGAAGACGTCGGCCTCCCGGTCCAGCAGCATGACCACCCGTTGCGGTGGGATCCGCTCAGCCCGTTCCTCGAGGCGGAGATCCAGACAGGTGGCCATTCCCCCCATGTTCCCGATCTGGAGGTCCAGGACCACCAGATCCGGCCCGTGTTCACCGACGGCGGCCAGGACCTCAGCCCCGGCGTGCACCCGGACCACTGTGTGGTCGCCACCCAGGGCCGCATCCACCTCGTCGTAGATGTGGTCGGCGTCAGTGGCCAGCAACACAGTGGAGTCACTCACCCTGCGGAGCGTACCGTCGGGCCCCGGGCCGGTAGCCGTCAGGAAGGCGGCTACCGCACGGGGCGTCGACCGGAGGCCGTCGGACGCGTCTACATTGCATGGCACACAAGAAGAATCCGGCGGCCACCGTCGGACGAGCGGAGGAGGATCCCATGCTGGAGATCTCGGTCGAACGCCGTGACTACTACGTGGTGTGCCGCCCGGCGGGAGAGCTTGACGCCTACACGGTGGCCCAGTTCCGCGAAGCTTTGACCGAACTGGCCGACGAGTCCTACGTGCTGGTTGACCTGTCCGATGTGCCGTTCATGGACTCGGCTGGTCTAGGCGCCCTGATCGGCGGAATTCGCCGGGCTCGGGAGAACGACGGTGACGTGGCCGTGGCCTGTAACCGTCCCGCCCTGACCCGACTGCTCCACACCACCGGTTTTGACCGCATCGTGCCCGTCCGCGAAACAGTCGAGGAAGCGGTCTTGGCCCTCGGCGAAGCCACCGACTGACCGACCGGAGTCACCGGTCGGCCGCCGTAGGCTGCCCGCCGGTTGTCCCGCCACCGGGGCGGCCCCTGAACCATGGCCCTTCCGTTCCCCCTCCGCCGACTGACGGCTGCCGCCCTGCTGGTTGGCCTGCTGTGCGGGCTGGGTGCCACTACGGCGTCGGCTCAAGGAGACGAACAGCACGAGGTCTCTCTGGCAGCAGTGGACGTGGTGGAGGCCAGTGGCTTCCTCGACCCCGTCCTCGTCGAGATGATGGCCGACACGCTGCGTTCCGTGGACCCGAACCGGACAGTGGCCATCGTCTTCCAGGTCAACAGCACGGCGTCGGTGGTCCCTGTCGACGAACTGGTCGTCCTCGCCGACCTGATCGTCGAGGCGCCGGTTCCAGTCTCCTTCTGGGTCGGCCCATCGAAAGCCCGGGCTACCGGCCCGATGGCCCAACTAGTGGCTCTCGGCGACGACATAGGCATCGCTCCGGGAGCGCGCATGGGCGCTACCGGCGAGTCCTTCCTTCCCGCCGGCTCCTACGACCCGGCGTTCGGCCCCACCACTGGTTACCTCCGGGACCGGACCGTGGGCTACCAGGAGGCAATCGACCTCGGCCTGGCTCGCCGTGCCCCGGTGCTCCTCGAGCACCTGGTCGGTATCCCCGGCTTCGAGGTTCGCACCGTGGTCGAGGAGGACGGCTCCTCGGTCCAGCCCGTCACCCCGACCCGGTTCCGCCAACTGGACGTGGTCGACCAGTTCTTCCATACGGTGGCCAGCCCGGCTGTCACATACCTGCTCCTCCTGGTCGGCCTGGGCCTGCTGGTCTTCGAGTTGTATACGGCTGGCGTGGGGATCGCCGGGGTGATCGGTGCCGTGTCATTCCTCCTAGCCACCTACGGCCTCGGCGTCTTACCGGCCCGGGGCTGGGCGGTCGGCCTCGTGATCCTGGCCTTCCTCGGTTACGCCATCGACGTCCAGGCCGGAGTCCCCCGAACCTGGTCGGTAATCGGAACGGTGTCACTCGTCGTCGGCTCGGTGTTCCTCTTTGACGGGGTTTCGCTTTCGTGGATCACCTTCGGCGTCGGAGTGGTCGGCACCGGAATGGGGATGGTGGGCGGCATGCCGGCCATGGTCCGAACCCGGTTTTCTACGCCGACCATTGGCCGGGAGTGGATGGTCGGCGAGACGGGGCACGCCGTGGAGCGCCTTTCACCCAACGGAACGGTGTCGGTACGAGGCGCCATCTGGCGGGCCACCACCAACCGGGCCACCCCACTGGAACCGGGCGACGAACTCCGGGTGGCAGCTATCGACGGCCTGTGGTTGGAAGTCGAGCCCCTGGAGGGTGCGGCCCGGGACTACCGGCGACGAAGCGGCGACGACTCACAGGACAACTGATTCCGTCCGGAGGGTCGGAAATCGGGCACCCGGACCCCTTACCCGTCCATCGACTGCGTTCTAGGTTCGCCACAGGCCTTAGGGGCGGGCCGACGGTGGCGAACCAGGGGGTATGCGGATGTTCGGTGGTGACGCATCCCGAGAATGGCACGGCAAGGCGGCCTGCCGCGGCCCGCAGGCAGTGGTGTTCTACCCACCGGACACGGACGAACAGAGCGACGAACGGCAATGGCGGGAGACCCAAGCCAAGGCCATCTGCAACCAGTGCACCGTGGTGGTCCGGTGCCTGGATTCTGCTGTGACCCGTCGCGAAACCCACGGGATCTGGGGCGGCACCAGCGAGGCAGAGCGCAGGGTCCTGATCGACCGCTGACCTCAACCGGGAAACCGGTAAACCGAATCAGGCTTCGGGGAGGCGAGGGCCGGCGATCCGCAGGTCGCCACGGCGTCGAGTCATCCCCGTTGCGTCCAAACGGGCCAGCAACGGCATGGCGTGCTTCCGAGTGTTGCCGGCCTCTTCCCGGAAGGTCGACACGGTGAACCCCTCGGGGTGGTCGACGAGCAGGCGGGCAGCCAGACGAGCCGCAGTGTCAACGGCGCTCGACGCGAAGAAGATGCCCTCCACCTCCACTACGTCGCCTCGGCGGACCAGTTCCCGCAACTCGCCCCGATCCACACCGTCCGGAGGAGGGGGGACGAAAGGTGAGGCGGCCAGGGCGGCCACGAACGGGTGGTCGGCTAGAGGGTCGGTTACCCCGGCGGCGACTAGGCGACCGGCTTCCACCCCGGCGCCATCTAGCAGCACGACCGCGGCCCGAGCCAACTCTCCGAGGCCGACCAGGTCGAGACCGCGCGGTCCAGCGTCAGCGAGCGCGTTCCGAAGGTCCTCCAGGGTCCGGTGGAGAACCACCGGGTCGACGACCCACCGGTCCAGGTCAGGTTCGCGGCGTTCTCCAGTCAGGCGCTCCAACTCGTCGACAGGCACCCATCCCCGCTCCCGAACGACACGGTCCACGCTCCGGTCGGGACGGGCCCGCGACGCCCGCTCCATGGGATCCACGTCCAGTACCTCGCCTCCGCCCACCGTCTCAGCTCGTCCAGACTCCCGGAGTACGAAACGATCGCCGGGCAAGAGAGGGAGCGGCTCGGGCAGGTGTATACGGACCGCCCCCTCGGTTCCCGGGTCCAGGGCTTCGGGGCCCAGGATTCTCATCCGTACCGGATGCTCCCCGGACCCCAGGTAGATCACGTGGGCTCCCCGACGGGACACCGGGTGGTCCAGCCGGTCCAGGACCCGGAGGGAGGCATCGACCACCGTGGTGTGGTGCCACTGGCCGGACCGGACGAGAACGTGGCCCCTGACCACTTCGTCGTGGGCCACCCCGACCAAGTTGACCGCGCACCGGCTGCCCGGGGGCAACTCGTCGCGTTCGGCGTGGTGGTTCTGTAGGGCGCGTACCCGCACCGGGTTCCCGGCCGGGTGGACGGCCAACTCGTCGTCGGTGTGTAACCGGCCCCCGGTGAGGGTGCCGGTTACCACCGTCCCAGCCCCCCGGGCTGAGAACGCCCGGTCAATCCATAGGCGGGGACGACCGTGGTCGACGGCCGTCGGGGTAGCGGCCAGCAGGTCGTCCAGGGCGGCCCGCAGGTTTTCCAACCCCACCCCGGTCGGGGAGTCGGTGTCGACCACTGGCGCGCCTTCCAGGAACGTGTCCGCCACCCGTTCCTCGACCTCTAGGCGGGCCAGGTCGACCAGGTCATCGTCGGCCGGACCGACCTTGGTCAGAGCCACCACGCCGTGTCTGACGCCGAGCAGTTCCAGAATTCGAAGGTGCTCCTCGGACTGGGGCTTCCAACCCTCGGTGGCCGCCACCACGAACAGGCAGGCGTCGACTGCCCCCACCCCGGCCAACATGTTCTTGATGAATCTGACGTGGCCCGGCACATCGACCAGCGAAAGGACAGCGCCCGACGGCAGCGTCGTGGTGGCGAAGCCCAGATCAATGGTCAGGCCCCGCGCCTTCTCCTCGGCGAACCGGTCAGGATCGGTACCGGTCAGTGCCTCGACCAGGGTTGACTTGCCGTGGTCGACGTGGCCGGCCGTGGCGACGACGTGCACCGGATCAGAGGCCCGCCGGGGCAGCCGGGGGATCCAGATCAGCGATCGCCGCGGCGACCGTCCCGTCGTCGTCAGGGTGGACGGTCCTCAGGTCCAGCACGGTGGTGTCATCGGCCACCCGGGCGATCACCGGCAGTGGCCGGTCCCGTAGTTCTGCCACCCGGTCGCCGGCCAGAGCCAACCCAGCCGACGGGATTTCGACACCGGGCAGAGTTCCGCCACCGGGCACAGCCACTGTGTCGCTGGCCAAGTCGGACGAAATCCTCTCAGCCCGGGTACGCAGGGCGGCGACCGGAACGGTGGCCATGCGCCAGAACGGGATGGCCTGTCCGTCCCGCGCCAGGTAAGCCAGGGCCAGATCCTGGAGGGATCGCAACACGAGGCTGCCTGGGCGTAGCGCCCGGGCCAGCGGATGGGCAGCACACGCTGCCACCAGGTCGGCCCGACCGGCAATGATCCCAGCCTGGGGCCCACCCAGCAGCTTGTCGCCCGAGAAGGTGACCAGCGCTGCACCGGAGACCAGAGTCTGGCGGGCTGCCGGCTCGTCCTGAAGCCAGGCAGGGGGCCCATCGGCCAGCCACGGGCAGGCGGCATCTAGGAGACCCGACCCGATGTCAGCCACCACCGGTACCCCGAGTTCGGCCAGTTTGGCTACTGGAGCCGACTCGGTGAAGCCCTCAATTCGGTAGTTGGACCGGTGGACCGATAGGACCACGGCAATGTCAGAACCGGGTATCGCCACGGCGTCGGCGAAGTCCTCGATCCGGGTCCGGTTGGTGGTCCCCACCTCGACTAGGCGGGCACCAGACTGGCTTAGGACCTCCGGGATTCGGAATCCACCCCCGATCTCCACCAACTCGCCGCGTGACACGGCAACCCCCCGCCCGTCGGCCAGGGCAGCCAGGACCAGTAGGACGGCCGACGCGCAGTTGTTGACCACTATGGCTGCTTCAGCGCCACAGGCCCGGGCCAGCAGGGTCGGAGCCCGGTTCTGCCGGGAACCCCGGGTACCTGTTCCCAGATCGAACTCCAAGGTGGTGTACCGGCTATCACCCACCGTGGTCCCCCATGGTGCCCGGCCCAGGTTGGTGTGGAGCAGTACCCCGGTGGCGTTGACTACCTCGGTCAACAGGGCCCGACGGGTTTCCTCCACCAGATCCCGGGCCCGGTCGCTGGCCCCAGCCGGGTGGCCCTCGGCCACTGCGGCCCGCGCCGCGTCGACCAGCAGAGGGTGGGGAAGGCCGCTGTCGGCCAGCGAGCGGGCCAGACGGTCGACGCTCGGAGGTCGGCCGGACGGAGAATCCGACACGGGGTCGTCGGGAGTGCTCATGCGGTCGCGAGGATAGGCGGGGGAATCGGCATGCCCCGAGGCCGAGGCAGTCGACGGGCTGGAGACGACTAGACCGTGAACGGCCTTAGCATGCGGCCGTGCTCCTAGTCCTTTTCCTGGTTTTCGTGGTCACCCCGATCGTCGAGCTAGCAGTCATCGTGCAGGTCGCCGGCTCCACTGGGGTCATGAACACCATCGGACTGCTCGTGCTGGTCAGCCTGGTTGGAGCGTGGCTGGTCCGCCGCGAGGGGCTCGGGATCCTTCGCCGGGCCCAGGCTCAGCTTGCCGAGGGCCGGATGCCGGGCCGGGAACTGGTCGACGGCCTGCTGGTGCTGTTGGCCGGAGCCCTGATGCTCACCCCCGGCTTCGTGACCGACGCCGTGGGACTGGCCCTCCTCCTGCCACCAGTCCGGGCCGTCCTCCGCATGGTTGCCACCCGTCGCCTATCTCGCTCGGTGGACGCCGGACGCACACGGTGGACATTCGGTATGCGTTCCGGGGACGGAGGGTTCACCACAGGCCCGGCGGGTGGACCGATCCTCGATGTCGACTCGTGGGAGGACGGGGCTGACGGCCACCGGCGCCTCCCGCCGAACGGCGACTAGAGGGCGTCAGCCGCGTCGAGGGCGTCTTCGGCGGCGGCCAGCAGGCGGGCCGTGCAACCCGCCATGTCAATCGGCGGTAATGCCTCGGTGACCAGCACCTCGACCATCGCCCGGTAGGCCTCGGCCGCTGGGCCGTCACCCAAGGCGATCGGTTGACCAGTGTCGCCCCCGTCGGACACCGCGCCGTCCAGCGGAATGCTGCCCAGCAGGGGTGCCCCGATGTCGGCGGCCAGGGCGTCGCCGCCACCGGCACCGAACAGTTTGTGGCGCCGGCCGTCGTCGGACACGTAGGCGCTCATGTTCTCGACCACGCCGACAATCCGCAGGTAGTTGGCCCGGCCCATGTTGGCCACCCTGACGGCCACCTTCTGGGCGGCCAGCGCCGGCGTGGTAACGACCAACATCTCGGCTTGGGGCAGCATCTTGGCCAACCCCATCTGGACGTCGCCGGTACCGGGCGGCATGTCGATCAGCAGATAGTCCATGGGCCCCCAAGCCACGTCCTCGCAGAAATGTTGGACGGCCCGGTTCAGGATCAGGCCTCGCCACATGAGCGCCGACTCTTCGTTCTCGACCAGGAAGCCCATGGAAACTACCTTGAGCAACCCGTCACCCATCGGGATCTGGATGGGGTCGATCTTGCCTACCTCGGGAGATCCCCCGAGGCGTCCCTCGATGCCCAGCATCCGCGGAACTGAGAAGCCCCAGATGTCGGCATCCATCACCCCCACGGTGAAGCCGCGGGTGGCCAGCCCGGCGGCCAGGTTCACAGTCACTGACGACTTCCCGACACCGCCCTTCCCAGAGGCCACCATGACCACCCTGGTTGAGGTAGGGACTTCGGTCTCCGGGGAGTTCTGGCTGACGTTGAATCGAGCCCGGGACATGGCCGTAGCCTTTTCCTCCGAGGTCAGTTCGTCCCACGTGAGGTGGACCTTGGTCACCCCCGGCAGCCCGCCGACCCGTTCGCGGACGTCGCGTTGGATCTGAGCTCGGAGTGGGCATCCCGAGGTGGTGAGGGCGATGGTCACGTCCACTAGGCCATCGGGGTCGACGCGCACGGTTCGAGCCATGCCCAACTCGACGATGTTGCTCCCCAACTCGGGGTCGATCACCCCGCGGAGCACCCCGAATACGTCCTCTTCAATCGGTGGCGCCGGTTCGGTCATGGCTCCATCGTACGGCGCCTAGGGCTAGGACCGTGGGGCGACGGCTAGTACACTTTCAGGAACGACAGTCACCGGCTTCGTCTGGAGGACCCGATGCTCACGTTGACCGACGACGCGACCGCCAAGGTAGGCGAGTTGATCTCTAGCGAATCCGAAGAGGGCCTGGCCCTGCGGGTCGCTGTCCGCCCTGGTGGCTGCTCCGGGTTTAGCTACGAGATGTACTTCGACACCGACCGGGCCGACGACGACCTTGAACAGGCGTTCGGCGACGTCCGGGTCGTAGTCGACCCGTCCAGTGCCCAACTGCTGGAGGGCGCCACCCTGGACTACAAGGACGGGTTGAACGAGGCCGGGTTCTCGATCAATAACCCGAACGCCCAGCGGACCTGCGGCTGCGGCCAGTCGTTCAGCTGAGTTAACCGTCGCCCCAAGGGGCGGACGCGGAGCCGGCGCCGAGGCGTCGGCCTTCGTGATTTTGGACCGCCGGGGGTGATCAGCTGGCGGTATCCAAAGCGGCGGCCACCTCGTCGGTATCCATGGTGAAGTGGATCGCTGCTGTGATGGTGCCGTCGGCGTCGGCCACCACGAGGGTCGGCTCGAAAGTCAACCCGAGGGCTGCCACCACCGGGGTGGTTGAGAAGTCGGCGTCATCGGGCGCCACGTAGACCTCGGCGTGGATGGCGTCCCAGTTCTCGGGGCGCCCCTCCAGTGCAGCGGCTAGCAGGTCGATGGTGGGACCGCAGACGTCCTGCTGGCAGAAGCGGGGCGTCGAGACGAGAAGCGCCGTCGGGCCGGGCCGTCCGAGCGCTTCGGTGACGGTCACCTGGTGGAAGGGGCACATACCTGCGGGCTGGGTGCAGATCGGTTCCACACCCCGGTGGTCGTCCTCAGTCGGGGTTTTGACCGCCGGTAGAGGATCGCCGACCTGGACGAGGTCCAGAGTGTCCGGGTCGACCACCCGGAGGTCGTGTCCGGCCTTCAGGCCGACGCCGTCGACGCGATAGTTGCCGGGCTCCGGTGGGGTGAAGACCAGGGGGTAGTAGGCGGTGGCGTGGTGGTGTCCGTGGTCGTCTACGTACCCGTGCTTGGCTACGCGGGCTGTGGCCACCACGGCGCCGTCCAGTCCGGCGCGCCGGACAACCAACTCCAGAGAGTCCGGTCCGCCGTCGGGGACAGGCCAACCATCGGCGTCCAGGAGCACGTAGGGCGCCCGTTGCGGTAAGCCGGCGGCCAGCACGCTGGGAGCCGCGTAGCCGTCGGCGAACCGGGCCCCCAGCGAGAAACCCCCAACACTGGTCGTAGGAGCAGGAGCCGACGTACCACCCGATCCACCGCAGGCCGCCAGGGCGAGGCCCGCACCGATCCCAACTAGGACCCGTCGTCGGCTGACCGGTGAACCGGGGTGAAGAGCGGGAGGCACAGTAGCGGAGGCTAGCGACCGGCCCGACTCGGCCGGGAGGCGCACTGGGGTCAGTTCGGTGACGGCCCACGGGGCACACTGCGGGGATGGAGACTCCCGGGACGACCGACGTGGTGCACTTCACCGTCGACGGTGTCGACGTCGAGGTTCCCGACGACGGTGGAACGCTGCTCGACGTCCTTCGGGACCGGATCGGCATCCGGTCGGTCAAGGATGGGTGCAGCCCCCAAGGCCAATGCGGTTGCTGCACGGTGCTGGTCGACGACCAGGCCCGAGTCTCGTGCGTAACCCCGGCCCGCCGGGTCAACGGACGGACGGTGACCACCCTCGACGGTCTGGACCCCGAGGTCCGCACGGCGTGGGCCGAGGCGTTCTGTTCTACCGGAGGGAGCCAATGCGGGTTTTGCACTCCGGGCATCGTGGTCCGCTTCGCCGGGCTGCGGGCCGGGGCGGACGACACCGGGATCCCCGACCGGGCCCGGGCGGCCCGGGCTCTGCACGCCCACCTCTGCCGGTGCACCGGCTGGCAGACGGTTCTCGAAGCGTGGGAGGCCTACGGTTCGGCACCTCCGGTTGACCCTGACCGCGGTCCGGCTGCCCGTCGGGCCGCCCTTGAGGGTCGGACCTCCCAGGCCGTGGGTCCCGAAGTGGTTCTAGGTCGGGGCGGCTTTGCTGCTGACACGGTTCCCGAGGGATCACTGGTGGCGGTGCCGGACGGTCGTGGTGGATGGGCGATGGGCGACACTGCGGCCGCAGCCCGTCAGGCGGCCGGAAAGGTTCCGGGCCGGCGTACCCCGGCCGCGGCGAGTCCGCCACTAGACGTCCCGGAAGGCGACTGGGATGCAGAGATTCGCACCTCCTGGGTCGAGCCGGCCTACCTGGAAACCGACGCCTCATGGTGTGTGCCCGGAGGTGAACCCACCAGCCCGTTGGCCAACGGCGGCGCCTTCGGAGCCAAGCTCGGTTCGGAGGCACCCGCGGCGGCCCGATCTTTGGCTGATGAGCACGGGTGTCCGGTGTTGGTTCTGGAGTCTCGTGAGGATTCCGTGCGGACTGGCGCCAAGCGTCCACCAGTGGCCGGCGGTGCTCGGGCCGACGGAACGGGCCGACTCCGGGTGGTCCGCACCCCCGGGATCGTCGAGGCGGTCGCCGTCGTTGCCCCGGACTTGAAGGTCGAAGAGGTTGATGTGCCCGGCCCGCCCACGTCGGCCACTCTCCGAGCCGCTGGGTGGGCCGAGGCCGTGGTGTTGCTCACCGGAGCCGGGGCTATGGCGCCTGGCCAGCCCGTGGTGTCTCCCGACGGTGCCGAAGCGACAGCCGTCGTCGACCACGACACCATCCGGGTGACTGTCCGTTGTGGTGAACCGCTGGACGAGGTAGTGCTGCGGTCGTACTGCATCGGTGCGGCCCACATGGCGTGGAGCTGGATCACCTCAGAGGGCCTGTCGGTTGACGACGACGGCGTAGTCCACGACCTGACTGTGCGATCCTTCGGCATCGTCCGGGCCACCGAAACTCCGATGATTGTCGTCGAGGTGTTGGCTGACGACGGTCTGCCGGTGAACGGATCGGACGCCGTGTTCGCCGCGGTGGCTGCCGCCACATGGTGCCATCGCGGGTGCCCCCCTGAACTACCCACCGGATAGCCCGCCCAGCCGGGATGTGGCAGGCTCGCCGCCCTTCCCTAGAAACGGAGACCATCAATGAGCAAGACCGTCGGTCCCTACACTCCGGTCGTTCGCGCCGGCGATCTGCTGTTCGTCAGCGGCCAGATCGGCATCGTCGATGGCAGCACCGTCGACGGTCCCGTCACCGGCAGCCTCGCCGAGGGAGGCCTCCAAGCTCAGGCCACTCAGGCGTTGGCCAATCTGAGGACTCAGGTGGAGGCAAACGGAGCCACTCTGGACCAGGTAGTCAAAACCACGGTGTTTCTGACCGACATGGGCAACTTCGCGGCGATGAACGAGATCTATTGCGAGGCCTTCGGCGACAGCCGCCCAGCCCGTTCGTGCGTGGCCGTAGCCGCACTTCCCCTTGGCGCTGTCTTCGAGGTGGAAGCCGTCGTCCACATCGGCTGACTCAGTGGCCGGCACGGGAGTGCGCCGGCCAGGTCCGAGATGGCAGACTGCGCGCATGCTCGGCGCGGTCCTCATGGTCATCCTTCTTGTCGTGGTGATGCCGGTAGGCATCCTGGTCAGCGGGGCAGTAGCTGCCTCCCTGCTGGGCGGCCTTCTTAAGCGGGACGTGGACGCCACGCATGCGGGATCTGAACTCCTCGAGGTCAGCGAGACCAACCCCTACTCTGGCTGACTGCCCCGGGCCGGTCGCTTCGTCTGGTCTAGACGTTCCAGCGGGACTGGCCGAACCGGTAGCCCACTGAGCGGACGGTGTGGATTAGTCCGGCGTGCTCCTCACCCAACTTGGCTCGGAGGCGCCGCACGTGGACGTCCACTGTGCGGGCACCGCCGTAGTAGTCGTAGCCCCACACCCGGCTCAACAGGGTTTCCCGAGTGAACACCTTGCCCGGGTGCGACGCCAGGAACTTCAGCAACTCGTACTCCATGTAGGTGAGGTCGAGGGGCGATCCGTCGATGGCCGCCTGGTAGGTCTCCAGGTTCAGAACCAGGGGCCCGTATTCGACCAACTCGGGTTGGACTTCCCGGCCCGTCCGGAAGCAGAGGTGTTCGAGACGGGCCTGGAACTCGTTGGGCCGAAACGGCGTCAGGCAGAAGTCGTCGAACAGGTCCTCGCGCAATTCCAGGTCTGCCAGCTGGCTACTGTCGACCAGCAGGAAAAGCGGGGAGAGCGGCATTTCCACCTTGCGGAGTCGCCGGCAGAGGGCGAAGGCCCCCTCGGGATCGGTATCGGCTACCACGACGGCACCGGCCCAACCCCCGATGGGCTCCTCGGCCATGGCGGCTTCAGCATTCGGCATCGACTTCCACACCCAGCCTCCCAGGTCTAGGCACTGGGCCAGTTCCGGGGGTGGTGGGTCGGGAAAGACGAGCAGCGTGTCCATGGCGAAGGTGGGGATCCCTAACTCTCATTCTGCCCGACGGGATCGGGATTTACTTTGTCTGGCGTCGCGATCGACACGCGTCGTGGACCTCGGCCGGCTCGGAAGGCCTTTACCAGTTGGGGAGGTAGGTCTCCAGTTCGAACGGCGTGACCTGGCGCTGATACTCGTTCCACTCGGCTCGCTTGTTGCGTAGGAACCACTCAAAGATGTGGTCGCCGAGGGCGTCGCGCACCAGAGTCGAGGCCTCCATCTCGTCGAGCGCTTCGCTGAGGTTGGCCGGTAAGCCGTCCACACCGAGGTCCCGCTGCTCTCTGCGACTTAGGTCGTAGAGGTTGACTCGGGCCTCCGGCGGGAGCTCCAAGCCCTCCTCCACACCACGCAGGCCGGCAGCCAGCATCACCGAGAAGGCCAGGTACGGGTTGCACGACGGGTCCAGGGCCCGGTACTCGATCCTGGTGGATTCCACCTTTCCCGGTTTAGGGACGGGTACTCGAACCAGGGCTGAGCGGTTATTCCGGGCCCACGACACGTACCGGGGGGCCTCGTAGCCCTCGTTAATTCGCTTGTAGGAGTTGACCAACTGGTTGGTTACGGCGGTGATCTCACGGGCATGGTGCAACAGACCAGCGATGAACGCCCGGGCCACCTCGGACAGACCGTCCGGGTCGCCGGGGTCATGGAAGGCGTTCTGTCCGTCCTGGAACAACGACAGGTGGGTGTGCATCCCGGATCCCTGGACGCCGTTCAGTGGCTTAGGCATGAAGGTGGCGTACACGCCACGGTCCATGGCGATCTTCTTCACGGCCAGGCGGAGGGTCATGACCGAATCGGCCATGGACAGCGCGTCGGTGTACTGGAGGTCGATCTCGTGTTGGCTGGGGCTGTCCTCGTGGAACGAGTACTCAACAGGGATAGAAAGCGCCTCGAGCATGTGGAGGGTCTGCTTTCGCAGGTCGGAGGCCACGTCGGTCGTCGTAAGGTCGAAGTACGACGCACGGTCTAGCGGTACGGGCGCTGTAGAAGTGTCGGTGTCGGCGAAGTAAAAAAACTCCACCTCCGGGGCGCAAAACATGTCGAACCCAATGGCCCGGGCCCGCTCCACGTTTCGGCGCAGGACCTGGCGGGGGTCGCCCTCGAACGGGCTGCCGTCCAGGTTCGTGATGTCGCAGAAGATGGTGCCCGACGGCTCCTCGGGGTCAGCCCACGGGAGCAGTTCGAACGTGGCGGCATCAGGGCGGGCAAGCACGTCACTTTCCTGGACCCTGCTAAACCCGTCGATAGCCGAGCCGTCGAACTGGAGACCCTCGTCGAGCACCGCCTCCAGTTCGGCCGGGGAAATAGCCACCGACTTGTGGCGACCTTGGACGTCGGTGAACCACAGGCGGATAAGACGCACACCGCGTTCCTCCACAGTGCGCAGCACATAATCCTGTTGGTCCTTTCGCCGGTCCTCGGAGGTGCTTCCCATGGGCTCCAGCATGCGGGCACCGGGTGTCGATCACCAGCACGGGGACAGTTCGTTCACATGGTGTTCACAGTTAGAAGACAGTCACGAAACTGTTGGAGTCGTAAGTTTGTTGGCATCCGGCGGACGCGCTGGGAATTGCTGAACTAACCACGCCGACCCTGGTCGGCCGACCAGGAGAAACCACAATGGCCATTAGGGCTGAGTACATCTGGATCGACGGCACGGAGCCCCTGCCGTATGTCCGCTCCAAGACCAAGATCATCGACGATTCCGAGCATCTCCCGATTTGGGGATTCGACGGGTCCAGCACCAATCAGGCGCCGGGCGACAACTCCGACTGTGTGCTGCGCCCCGTGTTCTCCTGTCCGGACCCGATCCGCGGCGGCGACGACGTCCTGGTTCTGTGCGACGTGTGCCTGCCCGACGGGGACATGACCCCTCACCCGAGCAACTCGCGAGCGGCCTGCGTGGAGGTTTACGAGAAGTACGCCGACCAGGAGCCCATCTTCGGCATCGAACAGGAGTACACCTTCTTCCTGGAGGGCCGCCCGCTGGGCTGGCCAGTCGAGGGCTACCCGGCCCCGCAGGGCCCGTACTACTGCGGAGTTGGGGCAATCGAGATCGCCGGTCGCGACATCGTCGAAGCCCACACCAAGGCCTGCATGGACGCCGGCCTGGCTATCTCGGGGACCAACGCTGAGGTGATGCTCGGCCAGTGGGAGTTCCAGATCGGCCCGGTCGACACAGTGGCCGCCGCCGACCAGGTCTGGATGGCCCGCTACCTGCTTTACCGGGTGGCCGAGAACTTCGGGGTCGACGCCTCAGTGGCCGCCAAGCCCATCAAGGGCGACTGGAACGGTGCCGGTGCTCACACCAACTTCTCGACCAACGCCATGCGCGAGGGCTACGACGCTGTCATCGCGGCGTGCGAGGCACTGGGTGCTGAGGGCAAGCCCGCCGAGCACATCGCTGGCTACGGGCTCGGGACTGAGGAGCGTCTGACCGGCGCCCACGAGACCCAACGCTACGACCAGTTCAACTACGGCGTGTCTGACCGGGGCGCCTCAGTTCGCATCCCGTGGCAGGTCCACCTGGACCAGAAGGGCTACATCGAGGATCGCCGCCCGAACGCCAACATGGACCCGTATGTGGTCACCCGGCTGATCACCAACACCTGCTGCGAGGCCTTGGCCAGCTGATCCCCGGACCCCGTTGAGGAACCCCCGGCTTCGGCCGGGGGTTCCGTCGTTTTCGGCGGCCCTCCCTGATCGGCTCCTGACACGACAGCCCGGAGACTCCCGGCCCGGATAGCCGAGGGAGCCCGTCGGTACGCTGCACCCATGAACCGGATCCGGCTAGCGCTGATGCAGATCAACACGGTGGTCGGGGACCTTCCCGGCAACGTGGACCGGATTCGTCAACGGTTGGACCAGGTTGTCGACTGCGACCTAGCCCTCTTCCCCGAGATGGCAGTTACCGGCTACCCGTTGGAGGACCTGGTCCACAAGCCGGGCTTCGTGGCCGACAGCCGGGCTGCCCTCGACGAGGTAGCGGCCCTCAGTGACCGGTGCACCCTGGCCGTCGGCTTCGCCGACCCGGGACCCGACGGAACTGTCTACAACGCCCTAGCCGTATGCCGGAACGGACAGGTCCTCGGGACGGTCCACAAGGAGTGCTTGCCCACCTACGACGTGTTCGACGAGGCCCGGGACTTCCGGGCCGGAACCGGACCGCTCCGACTGTTCCGGGTGGCCGGGGTGCGGGTCGGCCTCGCTATCTGCGAGGACCTGTGGGTGCCCGGTGGCCCAGTCGAGCGACTGGTGGCCGGTGGAGCCGAGATGGTGGCCACCATCAACGGATCGCCCTACCACCGGGGCAAGCAAGCGGCCCGGGAGTCGGTGGTGACGGCCACCGCGACCTGGTCGGGGCGTCCGGTGGCCTACGTGAACCTGGTGGGAGGTCAGGACCAACTGGTGTTCGACGGCGGGTCGATGGTCGCCGACCCGGCAGGTCGCATCATCGGGAACGGGCCCCGGTTCGAAGAGGCGGTCGTTTGCCTCGACGTCGACGTTGACGAGGTGCCCACTCCGCCTGACGGACTTCCGGTGGTCGACGTGTCGGATCCAGTCGACCGATCTGACCACCTGGTGGTTCCTCCGCTGGCCCCCCTCGACGAGGTGGGCGAGCTCTACGAAGCCCTGGTGCTGGCTACCCGTGACTACGTCCACAAGAGCGGCTTCAGCGACGTTTGCCTCGGTTTGTCCGGCGGGGTGGACTCGGCCCTGGTAGCCACTATCGCCGCCGACGCCCTGGGTTCGGACCGGGTGCATGCCGTACTGATGCCGTCCCGACACTCCAGCGAACACTCGGTGAACGACGCCGAGGACCTGGTGTCTCGCCAGGGGCTCGATGACCTCACGTTGCCCA
The DNA here is from genome assembly GCA_002717365.1 of Acidimicrobiaceae bacterium. GTDB lineage: Bacteria > Actinomycetota > Acidimicrobiia > Acidimicrobiales > MedAcidi-G1 > UBA9410. Next base: position 37,212 of record PBDJ01000006.1, read on the forward strand.
TCGAAGAGGTCCACCGGGCGCTTGGTGAGGCACTGGCCACCACACCGGAGGGTGAGCCGGTCGGCCTGACCGACGAGAACCTGCAGTCCCGGATCCGAGGCGTGCTGTTGATGGCCCGGGCCAATGCCAATGGCTGGCTGGTTCTCTCCACCGGTAACAAAAGCGAGTCGGCCGTCGGCTACACCACCCTGTACGGCGACACGGCGGGAGCCTTCGCGGTGATCAAGGACGTCACCAAGACCCGCGTCTACGAACTCTGCCATTGGCGCAATTCCCAGGAACCAGCGGCAGATGGCCGGCAAGTGGTTCCAGAGGCCATTTTGGACAAGCCACCTTCAGCCGAACTGCGACCCGACCAACGCGACGACCAGAGCCTGCCCCCCTACGACGTGCTGGACCCCGTCCTGGAGGCCTACATCGAGGGGAACCGGACCCGATCCGAGTTGGTGGCCGACGGTCACGACCCCGACCTCGTAGGCCAGATCGTCGAACTGGTCGACGCTGCCGAGTACAAGCGCCGACAGACCCCGCTAGGTCCCAAGGTCACCGTGAAGGGATTCGGGAGGGACCGCCGAATGCCCATCGTCAACCACTACCGAGGCTGAGAGTTCGATGTGGATGAGAAACGGCCGACGAAATAGGTGACAACTACGGGATGTTTCGCCATGATTCGTGACAATGGTCACGTTTTCACGTTGTGGTCTAGAGGGCCGTAGATAGGGTGGCCGACGATCGGGGGAGCAGGCCGATACGACCGGGTGAGTTCGGTCCGGCCAGTGGCTGATCGGACAGGGCGAAGGACTCGGGAAGCACCACCGGTAGTGGGCTCCCCCGGCTGGAGGAGGTTCGAGGGTGGCCAAGGAGCGGATTGAACGAGACGAGGAAGACCTCGTCCGCCTGTACCTCACTGACATTGGCCAGTATCCGCTGCTGACCAAAGAAGGCGAGGTCCGCCTCGCCCAACAGATCGAGGCCGGGGTCGAGGCCCGGGCCGGGTTGGCCGACGGAGGAGACGACCTTGCACCGGCCCGACGCCGTGAGCTCAAGCGCAACCTGAAGCGTGGCGAGGACGCCGAGCGCACCTTCGTCCAGTCGAACCTGCGGCTGGTCGTCTCTATCGCCAAGAAATACCAAGCCTCTGGGCTGCCTTTGCTGGATCTCATCCAGGAGGGCAACCTGGGCCTGATGCACGCCGTCGAGAAGTTCGACTGGCGAAAGGGCTTCAAGTTCTCCACGTACGCCACCTGGTGGATTCGTCAGGCCATCACCCGGGGAATCGCCAACACCGGTCGGACGATTCGTCTGCCCGTGCATGCCGGTGACACCTTGGCCCGCCTCCAGAAGGCCCGGTCGCGGCTAGAACTCAAGTTGGGCCGCCAGGCCACGCTGGCCGAGTTGGCCCTCGAGGTGGAAATGCCCGAGGACAAGGTGACCGAGGCGCTGCGCTTCGCTGCAGAACCCCTGTCGCTCAGCGAGCCGCTCCGCGAGGACGGCGACGCCGAGTTGGGTGACGTGGTCGAGGACCGGGCGGCCGAGTCACCGTTCGAGGAGGCGGCCACATCCCTGCTTCCCGAGGAAATCAGTCGCCTGCTAGCTCCACTGGACTCCAGAGAACGCGAGATCTTGAAACTGCGCTTCGGCCTGGACCGTGGCGAGCCTCGGACCCTTGAAGAGGTCGGGGAGCATTTCAACTTGACTCGGGAACGAATTCGTCAGATCGAAGCCCGAGCCATGTCCAAATTGCGGCATCCGAGCAGCGACACCGGCGCCCGCGACCTGTTGGCCGTCTGATCCGTCGGTCGGGTTCCGGACGCCCCGCTGGCGACCGATCCGGATAATGAGACTGGCGGAGGTGGACGGGAATCGAACCCGCCGGACGGGGATCGCCCGTCCCACCCGCTTTGAAGGCGGGGGAGCCCACCAGGTACTCAGACACCTCCACCGCTGACGGTACGGGTCATTGGTTCCAATCGCCACGTGGGGACGACCGACCGTGCGATCGCGGGTCGGGTCGTCGTAGCATGCGGGGTATGAAGAAGTTCCTAATGCTGGGGGCCTTAGTCGCCCTGGTGGCTGTGGCCGTACGGAAGGTCCGCTCGATCTAACTTCGGCCGTTCGGCGCCGTCGGTCGACTTCGACGAGATGGCTGACGGAGCCTTCGGACACCAGCTATTGCGCCCAGCAGCACCACCGCGCTGAGAGCGCTGGCCGCGATCCAGTTCCGGTCAATCGGGATCCGGTCGCCCAGGGGTACCGGGTTTTCAAACTCGCGGATCGGCCAGCCCCGCTTCTCAGCCTCCCGGCGAAGTTCACGATCGGGGTTGACGGCTACCGGGTGTCCAACCGCCTCGAGCATCGGGAGGTCGGTGGCCGAGTCCGAGTAGGCCCACGAACCCGCCAGATCGATCTCTCGGTCATGGGCCAGGCGCTCCATGGCGTCGGCCTTTCCCGGGCCCTGGGCGTAGAACTCGACTTCCCCCGTGTAGCGGCCTTCGGCGTCAACCATGGGAGTGGTGGCCACGAACTCGTCCACTCCGAGGTGGTCGGCCAGCGGATCCACGATCTCGATGGGTGAAGCCGAGACCAGGATCAACAGCCGTCCTTCGGCCCGGTGGTGGGCGAACAGATCAAGGGCCTCGTCGTAGACGATGGGTTCGATCACCTGGGCAAGGTGGTCGTGGGCCAGACGCCGGAGCCCCTCCTGCTCCCAGCCGGCAGCTAGGCGGAGGGCGGTCCTCCGGGCCCGATCCATAGCCGACTCGTCGGCTCCGAAGAACCGGAAAAGGAGTTGTCCCCATGCCGCCCGGAGGGCCATCGGAGCGCTCAGGTAACCCGCCCGGTGCAGCGTGGGGCCGTAGGCGGCCATGGAAGCCCGTGCGATGACCGTCTTGTCGAGGTCGAAGAAGGCCGCCTCCACGCCCTCGAGCCTAGGTCGTCTTGGCGATGGGGCGGTGTGGTGCAGCCGGTCACGGTGATTCTCTCCTACATGGTCCTGACGGTCACGGCGATCATCCGCCCCTTGGACTACCGCCGGGCCGAACAACGACGGCCCGACAGGCTGGGTGTCGTCTAGCGTTAGGTGCGTTAGGCGGCCGAAGAGGGGTGCGGAGACCAATGCGGCTCGACGTCCATCGTTCACCCCGAGACGACCGCGTCGTTCTCGTTCTGGTCGGCGAGTTGGACCTGGCCGGGGCGCCCCGACTCCGCCAGGCCGTGGTCGCTGAGGCGGCGGCTGGGGAGCGCCACGTGGTGTTGGACCTGACGGCGGTCGACTTCATTGACTCCACCGGGTTGGGGGTCGTGGTGGGGGCCCTGCGGAGGCTCCGGACCCACGACGGTGAACTGTCGGTGGTCTGTCCGGAACCGCGTCTCCGGCGGGTCTTCGAAATGTGCGACCTGGACCGGGTGTTCACCCTCCACGGGTCGGTGGATGAAGTGCCCTCCGAACGGGAGACGGCGTGACGCTCCGTCGAGCCCGTGGAGGTGTCGTGGAGTTGGTGGTGCCTGCCCGGGCCGAGTACCTGCAACTGGTTCGAGCCATCGTTGGTGCCACGGCGGGGCTCGAGCCGTCCATGGACCCGGGCCGGGTGGCAGACCTACGGCTCGTCGTGTCCGAAGCGGTGTCCAACGCCATCAAGGCCCAGGCGTCGGTCGGAGTCGCCGATCCAATCCTCGTCCGGTGCGAGCCATCAGGAGACCGGATCGTGGTAGAGGTAGCCGACCATGGGCCCGGCTTTGACGCCGGGTCTGTCCCGGATCTGCCACCCGTAGAGACGGCGGAACGGTTGGATCACGAGTCGGGGCTAGGCGTGTCGCTCATGCGGCGCCTAGCCGACGAAGCGGTCGTGGAGAGTGGACCGAACGGAACCGTGGTGCGCCTCACCCTCGGGTCGCGGGGCCGCTGAGCCAGATTCTCACCCCTCGCGACAGCCGTTGTCGCAACCATGTCCCGTGGGATACCCGGAGGCGACCACTACGGTGCCTCCGGTCGAAGGCCCAACGGACAGGACCCATGACAGCCAGCCGACCCGACCAAGCCTCACGTGGTTGGGGGGCAACCGCCCCCGGCACGCGCCGTGGAACGTCCGATGATGCCGTCCCCCGGCATCGAGCCAGCCGGCGGGATCCCTCCGATCATGGTCGCAGTGGTCGAGGTCCCAGTGCTGTCCGGCACCCGTCCCATCCGGCCGGAGGGGGGCTCTTTAGCAGTGGCCTCCGAAGGCCCGTTGGCGGAGGGTGCTTGACAACGCACGGCCCCACCGGCCAACAGTGGACAGCGTGAGCACCTCCCTCGTCATCGTCGAGTCACCGGCGAAGGCCAAGACGATCGCTGGCTACCTGGGCGATGGCTTCGTCGTGGAGTCCTCGATCGGCCACGTGCGCGACCTGGCGAAAGCCTCTGAACTGCCCGAGGACGTCAGAAAAGAGTCCTGGGCGTCCATGGGGGTAAACGTCAATGACAATTTTTATGGTTTCTACGTTGTCCCTCCTGACAAGAAGAAGCAGGTAGCACACCTCAAGCGCCTGCTGAAGGACGTCGACCATCTCTACCTCGCCACCGATGAGGACCGCGAGGGCGAGGCCATTGCCTGGCACCTGTTGGAGGTTTTGAACCCCAAGGTGCCGGTTCACCGGATGGTTTTCCATGAGA
>PBDJ01000007.1 GCA_002717365.1 Acidimicrobiaceae bacterium
TGGTCCCTGTCGGCGGTTGGGTGGTTGTGGTCCCTGTCGGCGGTTGGGTGGTTGTGGTCCCTGTCGGCGGTTGGGTGGTTGTGGTAGTGGTGTCTGGGCCTTCGGTAGTGGTGGTCGGCGTGGTGGTCGGCGTGGTGGTCGGCGTGGTGGTCGTAGTGGTTGTTGGTGGTGGTTCGACGAAGTCGATTCCTACGCAGGTGGTGCCGTCGTTGATTGCGCTGGCTTGTGAGTTGGCGACCCGGCGGATGTCGGCGGTTTTGGCGTTGAGGTCGATGGTGTCGATGAGGACTTCGTAGACGCCGGCTCCGCTGTTTGAGGCGAAGTAGATGCGGTCTTCGTGGCTCCACGCGGCGCCGAACCCTCCGTTGGTGAGCTGGGCCGGTGACCCGTTTTCGAACAGGTTGATGATCCAAGCTTCGGGCTGGTTGTCGTAGGACCAGATCTGCAGTTTGTGGTCCCAGGAGTTGACCCCCATGGCGTAGGGGCGTTCACCGTCGCCGAGGTCAACTCGGAGGGCGGCCACGTCGGCGACGCCTCCCGTTCCGGTGACCACCGGGGTGATCTTCGACTTGTCGGCGGCGTCGCCGGGGTCGGCGAACCCTTCCATGCCGGCGATCCCACTCAACGTGTAGAAGCTGTTGCCCCGCGGCCAGACGAATCTTCCCTGGGCGTCGACGTCACCGGCGTTGCTCATTGCCGGCACCCGGGCCACGAACGCGACGTTCCCGGCGGCGTCGAAACGCACCAGGTACCCGAACCCTTGCACCTGCATCAGTCCGTAGAGGGCGCCGTCGACCGGGTTGATGCCAATGCCGTTCAGATGCGTATACGACGGGGTCCGGTCGAAAGGAATAGAGAAAATCTCGGAGTACCCGCCGGTGTTTAGGTCGAGTTGTTTGACCGAATGGCCAACCCCGGGGGTGCCCATCATCTGGATCAGCGACGGGAACGCCGCACAATCAAACGGGCCGACCTCTATCAGTTCAGGATTAACGGTCGGACCCGGCGGCGGTGTGGGAACGGTGATCGACGCGATGTCCGACTCGGCATAAGCCCCATCGGTGTAGGTCGCGAAGACCTGGAACGAATGGACCCCGTCGGCCAACCCGACCAGCGTGTCTTTCAGGGAATTGGGGTCCGTGTACGAACTGTGTGTGGTCCAGCCCTCGCCAGGACGATTCCAAGCTAGAACGTATGACTGCAGGCCGGCGGTCCGACTCGGCACCCAAGTCACAAACCCGTCGTCCTCAACCGCAAACGCAGACAACGCCATCTCCAGCGCGGACGGCGGGGTTGTCGTTGTCGTTGTCGTGGTCGTCGTCGTGGTCGTGGTCGTTGTCGTGGTCGTGGCGCCGCCGTCGTCGTCGGTGGTGGTCACGTTCCAGTTCCTGTCTGCGACGCCGTCGTAGGCGTCGTGGCTTTCGTCGTCCTTGACTTCCACCGTGAACGCCGTGACCTGGTCGCCGTCGGCGAGATCGTCGTCCACCCCGGTGACCGTGAACCACTGGTACGTGTCCCAGTTCGACGACGTGAACGTCAACGGCGCACCAACCGTCGCCTCGCCGGGATCGCCCGAATAGGCCCGTAACACCACGTCGCCTGCCGGTTCGGTCATCAGCTTCGCTGCGAACTTCGTCGTGCTACCAGCCTCGGTTACCGACTGGATTTGCGTTGCCATCAGGGCAAAGTCGGCCGTTTCGTTGTCAGCGACCGTGGCGGTCACAGACTGGTCGGCGACGTCGTCGTAGCCGTCGTGGCTTTCGTCGTCTTTGACCTCCACGGTGAAGATCGCCTGCTGGTTGCCGTCGGCGATCGAGTCGTCGATTCCGGTGATCGTGAACGCCTGGGGGGTGGTCCAGTTCGACGACGTGAACGTCAACGTTGCACCAACCTGCGCCTCACCCGAATCACTGGAATACGACCGGATCACCACATCGCCTGCCGGTTGGGTGTCGAGGACAACGGTGAACGTGGCCGTCGTACCGGATTCGGCCACCGACACCGACGTCGTCGACAACGTGAACCCGGGAGGCGTCGACGTCGAGAACACGCCTATGGAACCCAACCCAGTACGGGAGGGAAGAATGGGGATGTCGTCACCAGGGATTCCGATGATGGCTGTCTCGCCGTCGTCGGACAACGCAACTGATGTGCCGAACTCATCGGCACCTTCGCCACCGGTCTGTCTGATGGTCTCTTGCTCGGTCCAGGTGCCACCACTGGAGGTGAACACCGTCGCCGACCCCTGCCAACTTCCCGAGCAGACGCCCGGGTCGCCCGCACAGTGCTTTGGCGCGCCGACGATGGACTTGGAGCCGTCGGCGGACAGTGCCACCGACTCACCGAACCCTTTGCCGCTACTCCCCATTCCGAACGGGGCGCCGTCAGCCGTGTAGATCGTCTGCTGCTGCGTCCATGTGTTACCGCTGCGAGTGAACACCGTTGCCGACCCGGAGTTATTTACCGTCGGGTCGTCCTGGGGGGCGCCGACGAGGGCGACCGTGCCGTTGTCGGACAACGCCACCGACTGGCCAAAGTAGTCCCCTGCCGCTCCGTCGGACTGGGTGAGGGTCGCCTGCTCGGACCAGGTGCTGCCGCTGCGGGTGAACACCGTTGCTGAGCCCTGCTGCGACGCACCTTCCACGGTGTCAGTCAGCGCGCCGACTATGAGTGTGTTGCCGTCGGCGGACAACGCCACTGACTCGCCGAACATGTCGCCTGCCGCTCCGTCGGACGCCGTGAGGGTCGCCTGCTCGGACCAGGTGCTGCCGCTGCGCGTGAACACCGTCACTGAGCCCGAGTCGAGATCGCCGCCATTGACGGCGCCGAGGACAGTGGTGTTGCCATCCTCAGACATCGCCGCCGACCCGCCAAAGTAGTCGCCTGCCGCTCCGTCGGACTGGGTGAGGGTCGCCTGCTCGGACCAGGTGCTGCCGCTGCGCGTGAACACCACCGCCGAACCCTGGTCACTCGCACCGCCCACGTCGTCGTGGGTCATGCCGGATACGAACGTGGAACCGTCGCCGGACAACGCCACCGATACGCCGAACATGTCGCCCGCCGCTCCGCCGGACTGAGTGAGGGTCTCCTGCTCGGTCCAGCTACCACCGCTCAAGGTGAATACCGTTGCCGACCCATGAAAAGACATTCCGTCGATGTTGTCGCGGTTAGTGCCTCCGACCATCGTCAAACCGTCGGCCGACAACGCCACCGCCTTGCCGAAACCTGACTCGGAGGCGTAATTAACGTCGGCCTTAGTGACGATGGTCTCGTCAGTAAGTTCTGCCGCAGCCATCCCGACACCCCACACCAGCGTCGACACGACCAGAAACACAGCGGTGACGACGCACACTGCCAATGTCACACGCCGAACACCCCCGCCCATGAGGACGACGATAGATGGTCCGATTCTGCAGCTTCGTTTCAGCCCCGGTCAGGGTTGTTTCGCCTCGGAAGCGACCACCTTTCGCAGGCCGCGTACAGGCCGCGACACGTCGCAAAACAACACGCGAACCAGTGCGAACTGTTGATCAACTAGAAAGGCAGGCAGAGGCGATTTCGGGGTGCTTGCGCAGGTCAACGCTTCGGGGTGCATCGATCTGGGGGACCGAAGGTCCCGAGTTCAAATCTCGGCAGTCCGACCGATAAAACCGCAGTTCAGGGCCGGCCCTTAGGGGCCGGTTTTTCAGGTTTTGTCCTCGCGTTGCACGTTCCATATCGGAACTACCGGAGTGATCTTCGACCAGGCCGCGCTCGGCCACCGGCGGCCGTTTTAAAGCCGGTTGATAATAGGAATAGTTCTCATTAGAATAGATACATGGACATCTTCTACCTAGCCCTACTGATCGCTGTGGTTTCTCTTGGGCCTGGGTTGTTGCCCCAGGTGTTGGTCAACAGAATTTCATCTCAAGGGCTTGTAGACCTGACTGGCCTTGCATCCGGACTCTTGTTGGTTTCGGCGCTCGTAGTCGTAGTACCGGAGGGCTTTCATACTGCTGCTGCAGGCGGTGGAGGGTTCGCGTTCGATCCCGTGGTGCTAGGCCTTGCTGGTCTGGCGGGATTTAGCATGCTGTTGGCGTTAGAAGGCTTGGGAATAGGTCACGCTGTTCACGAGGAGCATCACGACCACGCAAGCGGTCACGGCCATGAGCACGTGCATCATCCGTTTTCAGCAGGAGTCGTTGCACTAGGGCTATCGGTCCACGCTTTGGCAGATGGCCTTGCTATTGGAGCGGCAGCAGCATCTGGCGAGACGTCGTTCTCATTGCTCGTAGCGTTTGCGGTGATCGTTCACCGTGTGCCGGCCGCCCTTAGTCTTGGAATCTTTCTGCTCCATCAACCGGGGGGCAGGAAGGCNGCCATAAAGGGGCTNTTGTTATTTACTCTCGCTACGCCTTTGGCCCTTGTTNTTTCCTACCTGGCGCTCGATGGAGCTGATGAGTCGATTCTGGCCCTTGCGCTGCTTTTNTCGGCTGGGACCTTCGTCTACGTGGCAACGGTCGATACTCTCCCGGCTATACACAATCCGACAACCGGTCGGCGGGCAGTGCGCAATGTGCTGTCAAGTGCTGCAGCGTTCTCTGTACTTCTGATAGTGCTAAATAGCGCTGGGATCTTGGAACACGGGCATCACGGGATCGACGGCCACCACAACGATGGTCACGTGGAGGAAGATCATCACAACGATGGTCACGCGGAGGAAGATCATCACGACGATGGTCACACAGACAGATCCGGCGACCATTGAAACGGCTCGGCCTAAACGGAAGCCGGCACGCCTAGGAGTACTAATCGTCCTTACCCTGATCGCCGTAGTTGCGTTGCCGACGGCGGCTCAAGCCCATGACCCCCTCTTCCTCGAAGATCAACATGACGAGCCCGAGCACGGACCATTGCTACCCGATGCTCGGATTTCCTTTGCTCTCTACGGGACCCTGCTTGCACCCCAGGACCAAAGAGGATTTCAGTTCCAGATTCCTCCAGGGGCGCACCTGAACCTCTCATTGCTGATACCTGATCTGATACCGGAGAACGTCCTTCCTCGGGAATTCCTTCCATCGCTGGCGCTCACGCGCCCGAACCAAACGGTCCTAGTCCTCGATGCGAATATTCGGGAGAAGTTTGCAGAGCCATATAGCGGGACCAACTACGTCCGGCTACTCGAGTACAGCGAGGTTGGAAGCGAAGGGATTTACCAGATCCGTATCACTGGAGCCAGACCAGCAAGATTCACTGTCTCCATCGGCTACATCGAAGCGTTCGGAACACCGGTCGGCAACATGACTAATCGGAACTCAGGCACTGGAACTCTGACCCAGTGGTACGCAACTCCCCCTCCACCAGATCAGGGCGCCACCGATCTGTCAGTTTTGACACAACAGCAGTCAGCAATCGAGACCATGTCACCCACAACTCCGTCTACGGCAAGCACGGTTTCTCTGGAGAAAACCAGCGATCGGGGTCGTAACCCACTGCTTGTTGCCGCCGGGCTAGTCGCGCTGGTCGCCATAGCGTTCATTCCGTTAGTTCGGCTCCGGCAGCGCAGCGACCCCTGATGGCCGACCGACTTCCACGCTTCAAGGTCCAGCCGCGAGCCTGATTCTCCAACCCCACCCCCGGGGATGGCATCGCCTTGGGCTAATTGCAGGAGCCTCAACGGATGCCACCGAACTGCATGTGTGAGGTCTCATTTGTGCTCGCGAGCACCACTTCACCTCGAGGCGAGTCAATCGTGACGGATAGGGCCGGTGGCCCCGCAGATACCGAGACGTCTAGATCGATGGCGCGCAGGGTGCTTGCGAGATCATCGGCGTCGGGCATCGTGATGGCCAACGCCTTGAATTCACCCCCAACGGGATTGGTGTCTTTCGGATTTGCGCACTCAAGCCAATCAATGAAAAACGGCATGCGCCCACCGTGCGAACTTCCGATAGGGAACAAAAGATCCCAAACGAGGAGATCACCCGATTCCGTCTTTCGCTGGGTGCGATTGGGACCCTGAGTCGAAACGCCAGCCGATTCCAGTGCCTGGGCAATGGCGTTGAGATCGCCTTCGGCCGCCCAGGTGACCATGCCACCGCTCGTCAAGTTGGCGAACTGTTCGCCAGCATTACCTTCCTGGGACTGTGCCGGGTCGGGTCCGATGATCTCGAGATAGGTGGAGCCGAGGGACAGAAGCGCATTGCGTGTGCCGAGACCCACATGCTCTCCGCCGTAAGCGGCTGGCACCCCGAACGTGTCCGCTGCCCATTCCATGCCTTCGTCTAGCGATGCCACGGCGTACATGAAGTGATCGATCCGCATGATCAGAACATGTCCCCCTTATTGCCAGATGACCCGAGCCACGCACAGGGTGGTGCAGTAGAAGATGTCCCGGTTTCCACCCGCCGTTAGGAACATCCCGTTAGCGACCCGGGATCCGGTGTCGACCCGATCGAGCAGGTCTCCGGTTCGGACATCGACTACGACCAGGTCGTCGGTTCCGTCTCGGGTGAAGTCGTTGATGACCATTTCCGCTGAGTCGGGGAAGACCACCGGCTGCATGGTTGGCCGGACGTCGAGGTGCCAGCACACGTCCAGACCGTCGGACGTATCCACCCCGGCCAGGCCCCCGTTGACCGAGTCCCACGCTACGGCCACCTGGTGCTCGGGCACGTGTACCGGAGGGGCGATGATGCCGCCCCCCGGTGTCCCGAAGGGTTCGACCACGTCGAGACGCTCCGGATCGTCAAGGGCGGCCCGCAACAGACGTTGAGCCCCGGACCACGGGGTCGGATTACGCCACGACAGTTGCCGACCCGGATGGTCGGGCCATCGGCCATTCGGTTCAGCGGTGTGAATGAGGCGAACCGGTTCGATATCCCCACAGTCCATAAGCCATGCGGCGCCATCGGAAAGACACGAGTCCCAGGCCAGGCCGTGGTCACCGTTGGCCATGCGGTAACGGGGTGACCAGGATTCATCGACTCTCATGCCGTCGTCATCAACCCGGATCCGCCACAAGTGTTCGGTGCCCGGTACGTAGACCGTGTCACCGTCCGAGTCGTGGTCAGCGGCGATTCGGCCCATCGATCCTTCGGGGAGAGTGATTGGATCAGCGACCAATCCCAGGTCATCCGGGTCAAGGCGGGTAATGGTCGTTCCACCCTGGCCCTCAAGACGCAGATCCTTAGTGACCAGCGTTCCGTCAGAAAGGGCCAGCAACCCGTTGTGGCTGCGGTCGGTCGGAAGTTCCCGCTCGGCGACGACCTGGCAGTCAGGGTCCAACCGGTGGAGATACGAGCCGTTAATCGAGTGGATGGAACCATTGGCGTGAGCCAGGATCGCCCCGCACCAAACATGGTCCCCGCACGGCAGGCGTTCTGAGGACCTGGTCGGCTCCAGGGTCTTCGGATCGATCCGCTCCACCCAGCCGTAGGGGGGTGGTCCGGTGAACGCCGGCATAGTGCCACCGAGAAACCACTCGCCGGGGTCCCGTTCCACAACCATCACGTTCCATCGGTCGTTGTGCCGGGTCACCACCTCAGCGGTTCCCAAAGAGGCATCAAGTCGACCAGTTCGGGCCTTCTGTCGGCGGTTACCTCCGCATTCCACAGGCCATGCGGACGGCCAGTAGCCGGCACTCGGGTCGGTCCGATCCAGCGACGTGGCCACCAGCGGACCCTAACAATGTGCCCGGATTGCCTCGGTGGTCGGACAACGACCTTGGTCCTTCGGCACACGAAGGATCCGGTAGTCCGGAGGTAGAGAAGTGTAAGACCTTTGGGTTTGCCACCTTGACGGAGGCGCCGAAGAGGACCGCCCATCGAGGGTCTGGATTACGTGGTTGATGGCCGTGTCGGCCTTCTCGCTGGCTATCCGGTGGGGCTGAAGCGGACTAGACGACCGGAGAACTTCCGCTCGCCGACCCACAGGTAGCTGCCGTCGAAGCTAGCGGCAGCCGGCCAGAACATCTGGTTGCGGGTGATCTCGGGCTGGGTGTCGGAGGCCCCCGATGCACCCAGGATCAGGTCGGCCGATTGTCCAGCGATAGCGTCGGTTACGTCCTGCCAGACGTGGACCTGGCTATTGCCCGTGTCAGCGACGAACAGGTGACCGCCGGCCACGGTCGTTCCCCCTGGCAAGTTGAAGATGCCAACTCCTCCGACGGTCGCGGGAGCGCCGGAGGTGGTGATCTGGTCCACCCTGAACATCTGTGCACCGTGTCCCATCGAAGAGGTGACGGCCAGCCAGGTTCCGTCACTGGATAGGCCTGTCGGTTGGTTGACTGCCAGCGTGGCAACAGGTTCGTGTGTTCCGTCGGGAATGCCTGCCCAGACGTAGACGGCACTGGCTCGCTTGTCGGCCACGTAGAAGTAGTGCTCGTCCATCGCCACCCCGGTCAACTCGTCGAACTGGACGCTTCCGACGCTTCCCTTGAAGTCGTATTCAGGCAGGTTCCCTTCCAACGGAAGCTCGGTCCAGATGAGGAGACGGGTTCCACCGGCAAGAGCGAAAGAGTCGCCGTGGAGCGTGTTGTCCCAGGGGCCGAATATGTCCTCGCATTGGTGGCGGCTAGCGGTCTCCTCATTGCCGTACCAGCAGAAGTGGTAGATGACGTCGGGTGCGGCACCGCTCTCGTCAGGGAGGTTCTTCCACACGAACAGCCTGTTGTCGAAGTCAGACGAGGCGAAGAGGCTCGTGCCGTTGGAGACCGGCACCGGGTTGGACATGACGAAGTTCTCGATGTTGGCGTCGACGTATAGGTCTGTCGCACCTAGTACGAAGTCGGGTTTCTGGGTTGCTGAGGTCGGAATCGAGTCGTAGACGACGAGAGAGCTGCCATTGGTCGTGATGTAGATACGGCCACCTACTACCGCAACGGTGGAGTAGTCACCCCACCTGAAGTCGTAGCCGCCGACGTTGCCCGGTCCCAGGTTAGAAAGCGAAGGACGGTCGGCTGCCGACTCCGGGGGGTCATCCCAGATATGCAGCGTGTTGCCCATCATGAGAAGACGATCGTCGTCAGTGAAGTCGCCTCGCAGCCACGGAGCGGCTTGTTCCTCGCCCAGCGGATCGACCACGAAGAAGTCATACGGCTGTTGATCAGTCGTTGGGAAACTGGTCCAGAAGAAGGTCCCAGCCTCGCTGCCACCGCCCGCGGTGGCGTTGTGGTCGCCCACGATCAGCGAGTTTCCGTTGCTGGTGATCTGCCTCGGGGTTCCGATGTGGCCTGATCCGGTCAGCAGAAGGTCGGCCGGCTGGCCGTCGTAGGTGGGGAAGCTGTTCCATATCAGAACGCTTCCGCTTTTGGTACTGGCGACAGCGACCCTGGTCCCGTCGGTCCACACTCCCCACGGCCACTGGATGTTGGACTTCGACGGATTGGCGGTCGTGCCACCGCTGAGGATGATGTCGGCGGGTTCGGCGTTACTGGTGGGGAACTCGGTCCATATGAGAATTCGGTCGTTGTTCGTGTCGGTGACTGCCAGACGGGTGCCATCGGTGCTTGCGCTCATCGGCCAGTTCAACTGGTTACGGCCAGTTCCCGGCTCGTTGGTCGTGAAGTTCGGCTGTCCGAGGACCAGGTCGGGTGCTTGGTTGGTATGAGTGGGGGCTGTGTTCCAGATGAGCACCCTGTTGTTGAACACGTCGGTCATGATGAGTCGGGCGCCGTCGGTGGTAAGGCCCGACGGGCGGTTAAATCTGAGCGGACCGCCGGTGTCATTGAAGCCAACGGCTGACAACGTGATGTCCGCATTCTGGGCGGTGGTGAAGAATCCCGACGTGCCTCCGGGTGCCACGGAGTACGAGGTGGACGGGTAGGTGACCGTGATGGTCTCAGTTGATTGATTCTGATTGGAGTTCGGGTCAGTCGGACCGACTGACTCAAACGGCCGATCGCTGCCCTCCAGCAGTTCAGGCGAGACCTGGAGTTGCAGAAGGCACAAGGCAGCGAGGTCGTTCTCGCTATCGCTCGGGGGCTGCTTGGACCTGAGCTCCCCGAGTCGTTCACCGCCGATCTGGGTGATCATGCAGTCGTCGAATCCGGTCGGCGCCGCTGAGTTGCCGAGCAGGAGTGGAGCTGTCAGGTGGGGCGGGTAGGTCGGCTGGACCGATTCTGTTCCGGGCTCGGGACCTCCTGGTCCGTCAGATGCAGCGGTGTCGCTGGGTCCCGCCCCGCCTTGGGTTGGTCCCATGCAGGGTCCCATTGCTTGCTGCTCTTCAGGTCCCGGTTGCCTGGTTGCCAGTTCGTCGTAGGTCTGCTGGCCCAGCGCTGCGATCAGGCAGTTCCTGAGGTCGGGATCTGTGCTCGTAAACGGGTTGGCCGGCTGGTTGTCCGACGGTCCGTTGTCATTGTCTGACCGAACGGGGTCGGTGTCAGCGGGTCCCATGTCGTCTTGGGTTGGTCCCATGCAGGGTCCCATTGCTTGCTGCTCTTCAGGTCCCGGTTGCCTGGTTGCCAGTTCGTCGTAGGTCTGCTGGCCCAATGCCGCGATCAGGCAGTTCCTGAGGTCGGGATCTGTGCTCGTAAACGGGTTGGCCGGCTGGTTGACTGACGGTCCGCCGTCACCGTCTGACTCTGATGTCGATTCTGGAGCCGTGGACTCGTCGGCTGGTTCGATTGTGGTCGCCGGAGATGCGGTGGGCTTGGGGGCAGTGGTGGAAGTCGTGGAGGCGGGCTGGTCCTGCTCGAGGTTGGCCGTCGGAGCATCCGAATCCATCGTGGGCTCGGGGACAGTGGTGGAAGTCGTGGAGGAGGCGTCGGCCATGGTCGAGGTGGTGGAGGCGGGCTGGTCCTGCTCGAGGTTGGCCGTCGGAGCATCCGGATCCATCGTGGGTGCGGGAGTGGCTGAGTTGGAACCGCCACCACACGCCGAGGCCATCACCAACACGGCGAGAACAGCAAGCAGTCTCCTCATGAGCTGAGTCTTGTAGGGCGGCCCGGGCGGGACCTATTCGGCCAGTCCGGTACCGCCCACCACGCGGACCCGGCCCGCCCTCGGGTTCACCTCGATACGGTCACCGTCAGCGATAGAGCTCATGACATCAGATACTCCGACGACTGCTGGAATGCCGAGTTCCCGTGACAGCACCGCAGCATGCGACATGGGGCCGCCTTCGGCGGTCACGAGCCCGCCAACGAGGGTGAGGACCATGTTGTAGGCCGGTGAGGTAGTGCGGGTTACCAGGATCTCGCCCGGCTCTAGGCGGTCGAATGCCTCGTCGGCGTTCTCGGCTACCCGGGCCACGCCGACGAACGGTTCCGTCCCGATTCCCGTCCCGGTGAGCGGCGGGCGATCAGCGGGTGGCCCGTCGAGTTCGCCCATTCCAAGTTCAGCGATCACAGTCAGGACGAGCGACACCGTCGTGGCCAACGGTTCCGGTAGCGCGTCCAGCGATGGCTGTGCCTCGGCCTCTCCCAGTGTCACCGGCGGGTCCAGGGTCTTCTGGTGTGCCCGGTTCGCGGCACGGGCTGCCAGGTCGTCGGTACCGGGTTCCGGCGCTCCGGCCACGACGGCGGGCAGCTCGTAGCGGTCCAGCTCGAAGACGTGGGCGGGGTCCCGGAGACGTCCCGACGAAGCGAGCCGGCGTCCGGCCTCCAGCATGGACAGGCGCAGCAGTCCGCTCGGCCACTCGGCAGTGATAGGCCCGTTGTCGTCACGCAGATCCATCGCCTCACGTGCATCGGCCAACAGGCCGTCGAACCGGGCGCGATCAGCCTCCGGCACCTGTTCCCGGAGCACAGCGGCAGCCTTGTCGGCCTCGTCGGGATCCGGGCCGGTGGTGTCATCACTGAGGATGCTGGCCAACACCACGGTGGGTGCCTCGCCCAATGTCGGTGAATCCAGGTCGTAGCCGGCGTAGAGTACCGAGCCACACTGGCGCAGGTAAGCGTGTAACTCGGCGGCGGCCTCCGGCGATGCGGCGGCGACCTCCGACAAGCTGGTCGGCTGAACCCCCGCCGCGGTGACGGCGGCCCGGATCCGGCTCAGCGCTTCCCGTGGCTCGACCGTCGACGGTGATGCTCCGGCCAGCGTGGTGAGCAGGTCCGTGCTGGCCAGGCCCCATTCACCACCAGCCAGAAGGAGCAGTCCGATGGGCCCCAGGTCGTAGCCATGGAGGCGGAAGTGCTCCTCGAAGGTCGACCGAAGGTGAGTCAAGATCTCGCTGATGTGGTCGGCTAACCCCTGATCATCCAGCGATCCCAGGTCGATGTCCTGAAGGGACAGGTTCCGGGCCACGAGACGCGGCCGGGTCGAGGAGCGCCACTGCTCGATGACCGCCGGAGCGGGTGAAGTCTCGAGGGTTCGTCGGGCGGCTCGGGTACGACGCCGGAACTCCGGGTGCAGTCGGGAGACAAGTTTCAGGAGCACGGTAGGGGGAGCCTTAACCGAGGGCCGGTCGGGCAGGATGAGGGGCCGTAGCCGCGTGTACATGAAGCCCTCGACGAAGGCCACCGACAGCGTCTCGGCCGGTATGCCCAGTACCGGCCACTGCTCGCGGTAAGCAGCCTCCACCGACGCGGGCAGCAACCACAGCATGATCGGGGTGGTGCCGCCCGTGAAGTGGGAGCGGTCTAACTGCCACCGCCCGGGTCCGGGTGGTTGGAACTCCGCAGCCATATCCAACCTCCTCCTGCAGTCGACAACCTAGGCGTCAAAGACTGGGCCTGCCCTGCCGATGACCGGACCCCACGGTGGTCGTACCATCTGTGGCCTATGCGATCACGCCCAACGGCTGTCCTCCGGACAGCCCTCGTCGGCCTCCTACTCGTTCTGGCGGCTGTCGCCTGCGGCGGCGAAGACAAGGTCATCGAGCCGACCACCACCACGGTGGTCGACCTATTCGGCGACACCTCCACCACGACGACCATCGGAAAGCTCGTAGTTCCCGGCTGGACGCCCACCAGCCTTCCCAACCTTGTGGCAGCCGCCGACGAGTGCGTCGACCTGGCAGAGATCGGTGCCGACCCGCTGCCCGAGGAGGGCCCGCGAACGGTCACCGTGGAGTCGGGCGACTCGCTCGGCAAGATCGCCAAACGATACGACCGCACGGTCGAGCAGTTCATCCGGGCTAATGGCATCACCGACCCGAACCTCCTGCAGGTTGGCCAAGTCCTGGTCATTCCTCGCAAGCGCACCGAGGAGGTCGAGACCGTCGACGGTCCAGCCATCGTCGTGGAGCCCGTCTACTGCTCCATCGACACCGGTGTGGCCGCCTTCGGACCCGACGGCCAGCAGGTCGGTGGACCAGGAATTATCGAGGTCTACGCCGACTGGAAGCGGGTCGAGGGACTCCGGGCCGCCCCGCGGGTCAACGGCCGCCTCAGAGGCCTTATCGTCTCCTCGGTCGAGGCGTTCCTCGACGAGGTCGTTCCCCTAGTCGAGCGCCACGGCTATTCGTGCCGGGACGCAACCAACAACCGGTGCACCTGGCTCCAACACCGATCCGAGGTTCTACTGGCCACCGACAGTTATTTCAGCGTCCGCGACACCGTACGACGTCTGCTGCCCGGAGCAGTGGCCGCCGAGTCCGAGGTTCTTGCCGAAACCTTCGACCTGTCTACTGGCCTCCCGGTGCTTCTCGACGAGCTCTTCAATCCGGAGACCGACTGGGTTCCCGCACTGTCAGCGGCGGCCATCGAGCGTCTGGCAAACCAACCGTGGACCGACGAGCGGCGGGTGGTCGGTGCTGGCCCCGATGCCGTCAACTTCGAGCGGTTCAACCTGACCCACGGTGGCCTCGTGCTGTCGTTCACCCCGGGCTCCATCGGCGGCTCAGGCAGCCACACCGTCTCCATCACCATCCCATACCGGGCCCTAGAAGGCTTCTGGCTCCCCGACGGCCCGGTATCCCTCCTGGAGTGACGACGGGTCAGCCCAACGGCAGTCCCCCTACCCACCCCTCCTAGGCTCTGGCCATGGACCTGTTCGACGCCATGCGCACCACCTTTGCCTGTCGTGAGTTCACCGACGAGCCGGTTACCGACGAACAGTTGCACCGGATTCTCGACGCGGCCCGGTTCGCCCCGTCGGGCGGTAACCGACAGGGCATCCACGTAGTTGTCGTCCGCGACCGCGATCTCCGACAACGGCTCGGCGAATTGGCCGGACCCCCATTGCGCCTCTACGCCGCCCAGGCGGCAGCGGGGGAGGTCCCGTTCAACTCGGTCGTCCCGTCCAACGTGGATCCCGACGAGGCGATGGCCACCTCGACCGACCAGTTCTCCCTGTTCGACCACATGGGCGACGTGCCGGTCCTACTCGTGGTCACCGTTGACCTGGCCACCGTCGCCTCCATGGACAAAGACATGGACCGAGTCGGCCTGGTTACCGGTGCCTCGGTGTACCCGCTGGTCTGGAACATCCTGCTGGCCGCCCGGGCTGAGGGCCTGGGTGGAGTGCTGACCACAGCGGTGGCCCCAGCCGAGAGTGAGGTCCGGAATCTGCTCGGCTTCCCGGAGACCCATGCAGTGGCCGCCATGATCCCCCTCGGGGTTCCCATCCGACAACTAACCCGGCTGAGCCGGCGCCCCGTGGAGGACTTCGCTACCACCGACCGGTTTGACGGACCTCCCCTGGCCGAAACCGTCGACGCCTCGGGCTGACTACCGTCCCGTGGACCTCGGAGTCACCCTCCACCTGACCGACCGGTCAATCGATGTCCGGGACCTAGCCGTAGAGGCCGAGACCCGAGGCTTCTCCTCGCTGTGGGTGCCAGAGCACACCCACATCCCGACCAGCCGGAACACCCCGCCGCCCTCGGTGATCGAGGCTCCCGAGGTCTACCCGCGCTCGCCCGACCCCTGGGTGTCATTGGCCGCGGCGGCCGCTGTGACCGACCGGATCCGGTTGGGATCCGGTGTTTCCCTCGTGGCCCAGCACGACCCGCTGGCCCTAGCCAAGGTGGTGGCCAGCGTGGACGCCCTCTCGGCGGGTCGGGTGTCGATGGGGGTGGGCTACGGCTGGAACCGGGAAGAGATGGCCCACCACGGCGTCGACTACGCCACCCGACGGGCCCGGGTTCGTGAGCACGTACTGGCCATGCAGGCCCTATGGGCCCACGACGAGGCAGAGTTCCACGGCGAATTCGTGGACTTCTCGTCCAGCTGGTCGTGGCCCAAGCCGGTCCAGAGGCCAGGCCCGGCAGTTCTAGTCGGCGGAGCAGCCGGACCCCGGCTGTTCGACCACGTGGCCGAATTCGCCGACGGGTGGATGCCCATCGGAGGGGCCGGAATCCGGGCCGCCCTCGACGACCTCAAAGAGGCCTGCCACCGCCACGACCGTGATCCCGCCGGAATAGCCGTTGTCCCCTTCGGCACGATTGCCGACGAGGGGAAGTTGGACTACTACGCCGGGCTGGGAATTGACGAGGTGGTGCTGCGCCTGCCGTCGGCCGGTCGCGACATCGTGATGGCCGCTCTCGACGGCCTGACACGCTTCCTCACGTGACCGGGCCTACGGCTACTGTCGGCGGGCGTCCCTGAGGGTCTGGGCGCCGCTCACCGGGAGGGCAGGCAATGGCATTCGACCTCATCATCCGTGGTGGGACCGTGGTGGACGGTACGGGTGCCCCGCCGGTCACCGCGGACGTCGCCGTCGACGGCGACCGCATTGCCGAGGTGGGTCGGGTGGAAGGCCGAGCCCGCCGTGAGATCGATGCCGACGGGTTGGTGGTCACCCCAGGATTCGTAGACATCCACACCCACCTGGATGCCCAGTTGGCTTGGGACCCGCTAGGCACCTCGGCCTCGTGGCATGGGGTCACCTCGGTCGTGCTCGGCAACTGCGGAGTGACGTTCGCCCCCGTGGCCCCCGGTAGCCAGCAGGTGCTGGCCGAGATGATGGAGTCAGTCGAGGACATCCCAGCCTCAAGCATCCTGGACGGGCTGTCCTGGAACTGGGAGACGTACGGCGATTACCTCGATGAACTGGACCGTCTTCCCAAGGGTCTGAACGTGGGAGGGATGGTCGGCCACTGCGCGGTTCGGCTGGCGGCCATGGGGGAGCGAGCCATGGACGAGACTCCGGCGGCCGCCGAGGACATAGCGACCATGGCCACCATGGTTGACCAGGCACTGGCTTCCGGCGCTTTAGGGTTCTCCACTTCGCGGACCCTGCTGCACAAGGTGCCCGACGGGCGATACGTCCCAGGTACCAAGGCTTCGGCCGACGAACTGATGGCCTTTGCCGACGTACTGCGTGACCGGGGTGGGATCTTTGAAGTAGCTCCCGCCTACGTGGACATCGGCAACGGGTCGGAGGATCCGGTACAGGACGAGGTCGGGTTGTACGCCGACATCAGCCGAGCGGCAGACTGCGACGTCTCGATGGCCCTGACCCAGGTTGATGCCGCCCCAGACCTCCACCGGAATGTTCTGGCCGCCGTGGAACGCGAGAACGCCGCTGGAGCCCGCCTCCGACCCCAGACCACGTCACGCCAGATCGCCATCCTGTTCGGGTTGGCTGGCCGAACTCCGTTCGACCGGTGGGGCTCCTGGCAGACCCTGGCCGACCTCCCCTTGGAAGGGCGGGTGGTCCGCTTGCGCGACCCGGCCTCCCGGGCCACCCTCCTAGCCGATGCCGAGCGGTCGGCATCTGACGGCCGGATCGACTGGACCCGAATCTACCCGCTGGACGACCGGCCGGTCCGCCACGTCTTCACCCCCGAGGACAGCGTCGCGGCCATTGCTGCTCGACGCCGGGTGCCGGTGGCCGAGGCAATGCTGGACCTCCTAGCCGAGATGGACGGACGGCGGATCCTCACATGGCCGATCCTGAACCAGGACCTCGACGAGGTGCTGGACATGCTGTCTCGCCCCCACGTGACCCTCGGTTTGGCCGATGCCGGTGCCCACGCCACCCTCATCATGGATGCCAGCCAGCCCACCTTCTTCCTCACCCACTGGGTGCGCGACGAGGGGCGTTTCACCCTTGAGGATGCCGTTCGGCGCCTCACCTCCGAACCAGCCGACCTGTTCGGCGTCTCCGATCGAGGCCGGCTCGTCCCCGAGGCTTTCGCTGACGTCAACGTGATCGACCTCGAAGGTCTGGCGCTCGGCTATCCGGAGATGGCCCACGACTTCCCCGGCGGTGCTCCCCGTTGGATCCAGGGCGCCGACGGCTACCGACAAACGCTGGTCAACGGCGAGGTCTTCCTGGAAAGCGGCCAGCACACCGGCGCCCTGGCCGGTCGGATGGTCCGCCTCTGAGGTGGCCGCCGAAGGCCTGGTCGACTTCGGCCTCGGACCCTACGTCCACGGGACGCTCAGCCGACGGTTTCCCGTCTACACCCGCGGCAACGCCGGCGAGGTCTATCCGCAGCCCGTCTTCCCACTGACCGCGTCCATGGTCCGGGGGCTGGCCGCAGATCCGGCCCGGGATTTCTTCCAATCGACCGGCATGGTTACCGCTGCGGAATGCAATGAGGACGCCGACGTCTTCATGGGGGTGTTTGGTGGCTACACCTACCTGAACCTTTCGGTAACCCGGGTGGTGGCCATCCGGACACCGGGCATGTCACTAGCAGAAGCCGACGCGCCGTTCCTCGGATCGGAGGGTCGAGCACCAGTCCACTGTTCTGACCGACGCGACCGGAACATCGTGGCCACGATGCGCGGCCTGCGTTACGCCTGGAGGATTCTCGGCGCCACTGGTTTGCCGGAACTTGATGACGCCGTTGCCGAAATCACGACATGGCGAGACGGACTCCCTCCGCTCGAGGAGTCCTCCGACGACCAACTGTTGGATGTCGCAACCGGCATGCTGGCGATGATCAGCCGAATCTTCGCCGTCCACCTAGCCATCACCGGAGGAACGGGTATCGGTCTGAATGTTCTCCGCCAGGTGACAGGACACCAGGGAACCGCCCGACGGCGATCTCGTGCTCCGGACCCAATGTCCCTGCTGGGAGGACTGGGTGCAGTCGACTCGGCAGATCCGGCTGCCGACCTCTGGGACCTTGGGCGACTAGTCCGCGCCGATGACGGACTCGGGGCGCACTTCGACGCCGGCGTGGCCGGCCTCGATGAGCGACTGCGAGCTGACGCCGCTGCGTCCGGCTTCGTGGCGGCCTTCGACCGGTTCCTGGATCGACACGGAGCCCGGGGTCCGAACGAGTGGGAGATGGGATGCGACGTCTGGGGAACCACTCCGGAACTACCGCTGGCCCTCGTCGACCGTATGCGGCACGCCGACGAGGACCACTCGCCAGAGGTACGAGGCGGACAGCGGACCGAAGAACGCGAGGTGGCCGTGGCCAAGGCCCGACTTCGGGTCCGGTTCCACGAACGGTGGTTGTTCGACCGGGCACTTCGGTGCACCATGCTGCGAACAAGGGGGCGGGAACGGTGCAAGACGATCCTGGTCGAGGCCATCCACGAGGGCCGGTTGCGCCTCCGCGAGTTGGGTCGGAGGATCGCCGAACGTCATCCCGGGGTGTTGCCGGATGACTTGTGGTACGTGACGTTGGACGAGATCGACGACTACTGCCGAAGACCAGAACCCTTTGCGGCCCTGGTCTTCGAGCGCCGAGCCATCCGGAACCAGCTCCTCGACCTGGAGCCCCCGTTCGCTTTCAGCGACAAGTTGCCCGACGTTAGGACCTGGGTGCGACGCAACCGGCCGAACGCCTTAGGTGGAATCTCGGTGGGAACCGTCCTGCAGGGCATCGGTGGCTCACCGGGGCGGGTCAGAGGACGGGTCCGAATCGTGATCGACCCGTCTGATCCCGGCGACCTGGGGACCGGAGACGTGTTGGTGGCGCCCCTTACCGATCCGGCCTGGACGCCGCTGTTCGTGCCCGTGGAGGCTGTGGTGGTCGATGTTGGCGGCCAGATGAGCCATGCCGTGATCGTGTCGCGCGAACTGGGTCTGCCATGTGTCGTGGCTGCCACCGGGGCGACAGCCACCCTTCCCGATGGGGCGCTGGTCGAAGTCGACGGCTCGGCTGGCACTGTGACCGTGCTGGAGGCGCCCGTTCCGGTGAACCGTTAAGCGGTGAGGGCTCGACGGCCCGCCGTCGGGTTCAGCCGTTGGCGGCCTGGAACGACCCCATGAAGTCGACCAGGGTCCGGACGCTGTCCACCGCAAGAGCGTTGTAGGCGCTGGCTCGGATACCGCCCACACTGCGGTGGCCCTTCAGGTTGACCATGCCAGCTTCGGCGGCTTCGGCCACGAATCGTTTCTCCAGGTCCTCGTCGGGCAGACGGAAGACGATGTTCATATACGAGCGGCTGGCCTCGTCGACCGGGCAGGTGTACCAGCCTCCGCTGCCGTCGATGGCCCCGTACAAGATCGACGCCCGTTCGGTAGCCCTACGGTCAAACTCGCCCAGGCCACCTTCGGCCTGCATCCACTTCAGGACTTTTCCCATGACGTAGATGGCAAACATGGGGGGTGTGTTGGCCATCGAGTCGTTGGACTCGTGCGTCGAGTAGTCGAGGTAGGAGGCGAGACGGCGACCGTGGCTGGCCAGGCGGTCCTTCCGGACCACGACGACAGCCATGCCGGCCGGGCCGAGGTTCTTCTGGGCGCCGCCGTACACCAGGTCGTGAGCGTCCCAGTCGATGGCTCGGCTCAGGAAGTCTGAGCTCATGTCGGACACCAGGGGTACGTCAACCGATGGAAGCTCGGGGAAACGGATCCCACCGATGGTCTCGTTGCTGGTCACGTGTAGGAAACGAGCGTCGTCTCGCACCTCGATCTCCTTGGTGGCTGGCACGCGCGAAAAGCCCCCGTCAGCGCCCGACCAGGCTTCGTAAACCGGAGCTACCAATTCGGCGTCGCCGAGGGCCTTCTGAGCCCACGTGCCGGTGTTGACGTAGCCGGCGGTGTCGCTGTCGGTCAGCAGGTTGAGCGGGACCTGGGCGAACTGGAGTGACGCCCCGCCCTGCAGGAACAGGATGGCGAAGTCTTCGGGTACGGAGGCCAGTGACCGGAAGTCGGCCAAGGCCTGCATGTGCACAGCGTCGTAGGCGGGGGCTCGGTGACTGGCCTCAATGATCGACATGCCGGTGCCGTCAAA
Source organism: Acidimicrobiaceae bacterium (assembly GCA_002717365.1). Lineage (GTDB taxonomy): Bacteria > Actinomycetota > Acidimicrobiia > Acidimicrobiales > MedAcidi-G1 > UBA9410. Next base: position 20,008 of record PBDJ01000007.1, read on the forward strand.
GTCGAGAAACTCGTCCCTGACCTCCTCGAGGACTGACACCGGAAGGGTGCAGGGGCCCGCGCAGAAGTTGTGGACACGGGTGGACGTGGTCATGGGGAAGTCTCCCTTGGTCGAGCCCGGGCCGGCCATAGCGGACACCGGGGTCGTCGCTGGACTGTGCCAGCCTACCGGAGTGCCCTTCAGGCGGGTCTGGCCGACCCGGTCCCCTGATCTGGGGTTGGGGCCGGTCAGCCTGCCGTGAACTGAAGGCGCCGTAGGTCGGGTTCGACGACGGCCGCCGTCCGGGCCGCCGAGGCGGCCAACACCGCCGGGTCCACGTGGTCAGGGTCGTCGATACCGATAGGCACGATCTCGTAGGCGTTAGTCCGATCCACCCAGGTGGGTACGTAGCCGGCGTCGTCGACCTGAGGCCCGTTGGCACCGTCAGCCACCGAGAACCAGGCGATCATGCCGTCTTGGGTATGTGGGGGACAGGACCGGCACGGGTTCTTGTCGTCGCCCGGCTGGTTGGTGAGGAAGTTCCCCAGGCCCAGTGCCGCGGCCTTGCCGTCATGGACGATCACTGGCTGGACCACGTGGGCGTGGTGGCCAAGTACCAGGTCTACGTCGGGCGCTCTCAAGAGGCGGTCGGCCGCCTCGAGTTGGCGGGCTGTCGGGTCGGTCCGGTACTCCTCACCCCAGTGCACGCTGACCACCACGAACTCGGCGCCGGCAGCCACGGCGGCGGCCGCGTCAGCTGCCACTAGGTCAACATCAAGGTGGCCGACCAGCCACGGGGGGTCAGTGGGTAGATCCCGCCCGTTCAGGAAGTCGGTCACAGATAGGTGAGCCACTCGGATCCCGCCGGGATCGAACCAGGCCGGGCCGGCAGCCTCGGCGCGGTCGGCCATCCCGGCAGTGGCCAGCCCGACCCGTCGAAGGTGGTACAGAGTGGACTCCACGGTGGACGGGCCGGAATCCAGGGCGTGGTTGGAGGCCAGAGAACAGCCGTCGTACCCGGCTCCTGCGATGGCGTCGGCCAGCGAAGATGGGACCCGGAACGTCCCCCGGAAACTCAGGTCGTCGTCGTGCATCGAGAGCGGGCTTTCCAGATGGCACAGGGCCAGGTCGGCACCGGCCAGGATGGGGCGGACCCGCCGGAACATCTCCGAGAAGTCCCAACCGTCGTCCACGTTGGCGTCGGCCCGTTCGGCCACTGCCCCGTGGCTGATGATGTCGCCCGTCGCGACCAGCGTGAAAGCACGGACGGGTTCGGTCGAAGTGGGGGCTGGTTGGGTCGACACCGTGGCCGGCACCTCCGCGTCAGGCGAAGCGGCCTCTGGGATCGTCTGGTCGTTCGCCTGTACCGCTTCGGGCGTCACCGCCTCCTGGTTTGGTGAACTGTCGCCAAAGACGTCGAGGACTAGCACGACCAGAACACCGACTACTACGAGGAACTGCAGGACCCACGCAGCACGCCGTTCCGACCGGAACAGGGGGTGCAGAGGCTTGCTCACGCCGTCTCCCCCAGGATGGGGATGCCGGGCCGGACCGACCGGTCGGTCACACCGCTTGAACGCACCACCTGGCCGCCGACCAGGACGTGGTGGATACCGGTCGACTCCAGCCATGTCTCGGCGATGGTGGCCCGGTCCGCGATGGTGTCCGGGTCGAAGACGGTCACGTCGGCTACTGCTCCAGCCCGAAGCCGACCCCGGCGGGCCATGGCCGGGCTGCGGGACTCGAGCAGCTGAGCCGGGAGGATGGTCATCTTGGCCAGCGCTTCGGCAAGTCCCAGGACACCGCGGTCTCGTACATAGGTGCCTAGTACCCGGCTGAAGCAGCCTGCCGCACGGGGGTGGTTGTTGTGGTGGCTGTGGAGGATGGCGTCCGAGCCGACCATCACCCACGGGGTGGTCAGCGCCGTGTCGATATCGTCGTCGGACATGGCGAAAGCGGCGGTGAGAGCGTTGTCATCGCGGGCCCGACGCCAGCCGGCCTCGTCTAGCCGGCCGGTCTCGCCTGCCACCTGCAGGTCCTCGTATGAGATGTCGTACTTCTCCTGGAAGTTGTTGAATCGGGTGCTTCCGGCATAGGTGGCCCAGTAGGTGTAGGGATAGGTGCAGGCTGTGAGGGCCAGGCCCTCGGCCCGACCGGCCTCCATCTGAGTGATAGCTTCGGCCATCCTCCCGGTTCCCCCGGTGGAGTTGATGTGCTCCACATGGACTGCGCAGCCGGTGCGGCGGGCAACGGAGACCGCCTCGGCCACAGCCTGTTCCTGGGTGCCGGGCTCCAGGTTCTCGGAGTGTCGAAGGTGTAGGCACAGTGGCACGCCGTAACGGGCGGCCAGTTCGCCGTGGCGGAGCATTTCGTCCAGGGTGACCCCGATGTTGTATTCGGGCTGCTCGTGGATGCCCAGGGCTCCGGCCTGCAGGTCCATGTCGGCCAGGCGGACCAGATCGGCGATTTGTGTATCGGTGGCGTAGTCGATGCCGATCCCGAGGTTTATACGGTGGGTCGACTGGTCGGTCGCTCCGCCGTAGTTCACCGGGGGTCGGTGTTCGGCGGCCTGGGCTAGGAACCTATCCATGGGGTTGTCGATGCCGTGCATGCACAGATTGGTGGTCACCCCGTCGGCCACCTTGTGCCACTCGCCGTAGCCGGTAGGCGGGTACGACAGGATGTCGATGAAGCCCGGGGCGACGACGAGACCGCGGGCGTCCAACATGGTCTTACCGGTCAGGGGCTCGAGGCTGATCCGGGTGACGGTGTCGCCATCGATTCCCAGATGGCTGACGGCGTCGAAGCCCGACTCGGGGTCCATGATCCGACCACCGGACACCACCACGTCGTGGACCTGGTTGGCGGGGGTCGGTGGGGTCTCGTCGAGGGACGGGGGAATTTCGGGGGTGGTGGTTGCAGGGACGGTGGTGGACCGGGGGACAGCCGGAAGGGTGGTTGTCGTACCGACCTCAGTGGAGGGTTGACCGGGTAGGCGACGCAGGAAGGCCAGTGTTGCCGCGCCGAACCCAAGACCAATCACGAAGCGGCGGCGGGACACGGCACCGGGTCGGAGGTCGTCGTCTGGTCCAGTTGGGACGGCGACTTTGTCGTCGGGCGGCGCGTCGTCTTCGATCCCCCTTCCGGTCGGGTCCTCGGAATCCCCGGTTGGCTCGTCCATCGCAGCGGACGCTAGTGGTGGTACCGGGCCCGGGGGCGCCGACCCGACCTGGTCACCGGACGGGGGCTGGCTACCGTGGAATGGTGACCGTGGGCCTGCCCAGACGAGCCGTGGCCCTAGCCGGATTTGTTGTGGTACTCGCTGTCGGAGTTGTCTTGGTCACATCGGGACCCGACGGGCCCACTACGTGGGTCGACGGCCGATCTCCGTCCCGGGTGGAGGCCCGGCTGGTGGTAGATGCCGCGCCGGTGAGGACCATCGACCCGTACCGAGGCTTTGGGACCTGGGTTGACGCCTACGACTTCGACCCGGCCTACGTTCCGGGGGCCGTCACCGTTCGCCCGGTGGACGTGGCCGACATGGCCGACCATGGGGTGAGGACCCTCTACCTGCAGTCCTCGCGGTCTGACTCCCGGGCCACCGGCCTAGTGGCCGACCCGTGGTTGATGGCCGGGTTCCTGCTGGCTGGTGACCGGGCCGACGTAGATGTCGTGGCCTGGTACCTCCCCAAGTGGCGGGACGACGATGAGGACCTTGACCGTCTGCTGGCAGTCGACCGGTTTTCCGTGCTGGGGCATCGGTTCGCCGGCCTAGCCGTGGATATCGAGTGGAACAGAGACGACCTGGGGGCCATCGAGCGCTCGGACCGCCTGGTGGATCTCACCGATCGGCTACGCCGCACTGTCGGTGGAGATCCACTGGCCGCCATTGTGATGCCGCCGATCATTACCGATCAGATCAACCTGGCCTTCTGGCCCGGGTTCCCGTGGGACGAGCTGGCCGACCGGTATGACGTCTGGATGACCATGGGCTACTGGTCGTTCCGGACCGAAGAGCACGCCGATCCAGCCTTCTACACGGCGGAGAACATCCGGCGAGTACGAGCCAACCTCGACCAGCCCGACGCCATGGTCCACGGCATCGGGGGCATCGGGTCGGCCGACGGGACCGCCATCGTCGATCCGGGTGAACCACTGGCCACCATCGACGACTTGGGTCCATTCGTGGCTGCCCTGTTGGATGAGAGGGCAGTAGGCGGCTCCATTTACGACTGGGCTACCACCGGAACCCAAGCCCGTCGCTTGCTGGCCGACCTTATGGTCGACTTTCCGGAGGCTTCTACGGCTCGCTGAGAGACAGCAGGTGACGGTAGGACCGTCCAAGGGTCCGTGGTCGTTGGTGACTGTTTGGGCGGTCTGCTCCGGCAGCCAACCGGCCAGATGCCCGCGATTGCAGGGATCGGGAGGCCCCATTGGTCAGCGCGCGCGGGACCTCTACCATGGAGGGTGTACCGCAGCGCCGTCTTGGCGCCTGGGCGGATTGGGGGGTGACCACGATGACCGAGCGGCGCGGCGCGACCTCGACCACGGCGTTTGGCGTGGGACGGCGCGAGAACCACGATGCCTCGGCGTTCTACGCCCGGTTCACCGCCCCCGACCTGTCCGACGACGATACGGTGGTACGGGCCCCCGACCTGGGCGACGGTTGCTTCAACGGCAACGCCCGTGACATGCACCAATTGCCGGACCGCTCGGTGGCCCTCGTGGTGACCTCGCCGCCGTACTTCGTGGGCAAGGACTACGAGGTCGAGATGGAACGAGAAGGGGTTCCCACGTCATACCTCGAGTACCTGACCATGCTTACCGATGTCTTCGCCGAGTGTGTCCGGGTGCTGGAGCCCGGGGGCCGCGTCGCCGTGAACGTGGCCAATCTGGGGCGCAAGCCCTACCGCAGCCTCTCGGCTGACGTCATCCACATTCTTCAGGACCAGTTGGGTCTCTTACTGCGCGGCGAGGTGGTGTGGCAGAAAGCCGAAGGGGCGACTGGATCGGTGGCCTGGGGGTCATTCCGGCGGGCTGCCAACCCAGTTCTGCGCGACATGACCGAACGAGTGGTCATTGCCAGTAAGGGCCGGTTCGACCGGGCCCGCCCGACCGCCCAACGTCGACGAGAGCACCTTCCCTCAGAGAGCACCATCACGACCGACGAGTTCATGGAGGCCACCCTGGATGTTTGGCGCATCGATGCTGAGCAGGCCAGCCGGGTCGGCCACCCCGCACCCTTCCCAGTAGAACTGCCTCGCCGTCTAATCGACCTCTACACCTACCGGGACGACCTGGTTCTGGACCCGTTTCTGGGCTCCGGGAGCACATTGGTGGCTGCGCTACGGGCTGGACGTCGTGGCGTTGGCTACGACCTCGATCCCGGGTACGTAACCCTGGCCAAGCAGCGTCTGGAAGACGAACGTCGTCGCCTTGAAGAGGTCCGACCCGAGGCGTGGCGGCGCCGCGATCTGACTGGCACGACGAGCTCCCAAGGGGGCCTGTTCGACGTGGTTGACGCCCCGACAGGTGATGGACCGCAGACCACCGACCATGTGCTGGATCGGGCCACGGCGGCCGGTAAGAAGGTGGCCGATATCGCTGAGGCACTCCTGAAAGAGGCGGGCTTTGAGGTTGTCAGGACTGGGATTGTTCGGCGAGACCTCGGTTTGAAGTTCCCCTTCTTAGTCACTGACCGAGCGGTGGGTCGCCAATGGTACGTCGACGTGGCCGGGGCGTTCACCAACGCTCGACCCGGGATGCGGCGAGCCGACGTCCTGTGGCGGACCCTGGGGCGAGCCCACGTGCTGGCCAACGGTCACCAAGATGACCCGGCGAGCCGCCCCCGGCTGCTTCTGTTGACCCCACGGTTGCCCAGGACCGGAAGCGAGGGCGACCGGGCGCTGCGAGCTGGTGGCGGGCACGGTTTCTTCGACGCCCTGGAGCTATTTGACGAGGGGGCGCTAGCTCGACTCCGCCGCTACGCAGAGGTATCTCCGGATCGCCCACTGGCCGGGTTCTGGAATGAGGACGAGATCGAGGCCCGGTTCGCCTGATCAGGTTCCCGGCCTATTCCGGTCATCGGTCCACCTGGCGGTCAACTGATGGGGATCGGCTCGAAAACCACTTCGAACAGCACCGGCCACCGCTTGCCGGTGAGAAGGAACCGTCCGGCCTCCGGATCGTGGGCGATGCCATTTAGCACGTCGTCGGAACCGAAGCCCGACCGGTCGGCTACTAGGTCCGAGGCGTCAACCACTGCGGTAACCCGTCCTGAGGGTACCTCGACAGCCACGATCCGGTCGGTTCGCCAGACGTTGGCCCATACGGTTCCGTTCACGCACTCCAGCTCGTTTAACTGGTCCACCGGTCGACCGTCGAGGGTCACTTCTACCCTCGATAACTTCTTGAAACTGTCGAGGTTCCGCAGGGTGAGGGTGGCAGACCCGTCGGACTGGACCAGCGTGGCTCCGTCGAGGCGGCACAGACCCCAGCCCTGTCCGCCGTAGGTCCGGGTACCTACCACGGTCAGGTCCGCGAGGTTCCAGACGATGGCCCGGCCAGCCTTCCAGGTGAGTTGCAGGGCTCGCCCATCACCAAGGGCCGTAAATCCTTCACCGAACCAGGTGGGGTCCAGCGAAGCACTCCGCAGGACCCGTCCGGTGGACCGGTCCAGCTCACGGATACCGGACTGGCCATGGAGGCCGGTGGTCTCGAAGAGCCGACCGTCGACCAGTTCCAGCCCCTGGGTGAACGACTCGGGATCGTGGGGGTGGGTGGCTACTACCCGGGGGACCAACCGATGGACGGCCTCTAGCCCTTCAGATGGTGCCGGCTCACCGGAGCCGCAGGACACCAGCACCGTGGCAAGCAGGATAACAAGGGCCCCAGCGGGGCTTCGGCGGAGGTCCGGTACGGTCATCGGCGTCGACTGCTCGTCTCGTCGCAGGGTCGGGTGGGCGACGAGACTGCCTCCCATGGTCGCCCGACCCGCTCTCAAGAATCGTAGAACGTGACAGCGGTGACCGGATCGCCGGCCGCCGGCCGGGTGGTCAGCGAGGGTGTTACAACGGCCTACCTGGACTGGGGCGGTGATGGACCGCCGCTGGTCCTGCTGCACCCCAACGGCTTCTGTGCCGGTCTCTACGACCCGTTAGCTCGTCGCCTTGTCGACCGCTGCCACGTGGTGGGGGTGGACCTGCGGGGGCACGGGGCCAGCGACGACCTGACAGCGGTCGACGAACTCGGCAACGACCTGGCGGCCCAAGACGTCCTGGCTGTGGCCGACCATCTGGAGTTCGACCGGTTTTCGGTGCTGGGAGTGTCGTTCGGTGGCGCGGTGGGTATTGAGGTGGCTGCTGCTGCCCCTGACCGGATCGCTGCCCTGCTGCTCTGTGAAGCCATCGCCATTAAGACGGACAGCTCCCGACAGCAGCACTTTGGCGACGACGGCGACGACCACCCACTGGTCGTTGGTGCCCGACGGCGCCGCGATATCTGGGAGAGCCGGGAGGAGGTGCTGTCTTCCTACGGTTCTCGCCCCCCGTTAGATGCCCTAGACCCTGAGGCTCTAGCTGGGTACGTGCGCTGGGGGTTTCGCGACCGCGACGACGGGAGGGTCGAACTGGCCTGCCGTCCGCAGACTGAGGCCAGCATCTTCGGTCACGACCGGAGCCATGGTCCGATCGAAGCCTTCGCTGCCCTCGGTCGTGTCGCCTGTCCGGTTGCCGTTATGGCCGGAGCCCGGACCGACCTGGACCCGGGATGGTTCGCCGATCAAGCTGCGGTGGTCGGTGTGGACCTGCAGATCCTCGACGGAGGACACTTCGTTCTATTCGAAGACACGGCACAGGCCGTCGACCTAGTTGACCGTAACCTCCGGACCCTTGGGGTTCTCCTGTGACCCCACCCCATCACCCCTGACGAGACGAGGTATACCGTGAGCGAGCGTTCGCTGCACCCGGTAGAGGTGGCCAACCGGGTGATCGATTCCGGTCAGGCCGAGGCTCCACACAACCGGGTTACCCACCAACTCTCGGTGGTTGACGACGACGTAGCCGTGATCGAGTCGTTCTCCCACTGCTGGGCTCTGCGTACCGACGAGGGGCTGATTTGTTTCGACGCAGGTGGGATTAAGCATGGAACGGAGGTGGTGGACGAGCTCCGACGCTGGAGCGATCAGCCGGTCACCCACCTCGTTTACACCCACGGTCACCTTGATCACGTCGGCGGAAGTGGTGCCTTTGTGGCCGACGCGGAGGCCCGGGGTCACATCCGACCCCGCTTCCTGGCCCACGAGGCCGTTCCAGCCCGCTTTGAGCGATATCGGGTCACCAACGGATGGAACCTGGTGATCAACCGCCGCCAGTTCGGAGGGATTCGTAATCGGCAAGACCTGGGGATCGGCGACGACGGACCCGCCTTCCTGCCTGACCACGTCGCTGAGCCAGACGAGGTTTTCCGGGGCCAGATGTCGTTCACTGTCGGGGACCGGACCATTGAGCTGCGACATGCCCGGGGAGAAACCGACGACCACGCCTGGGGCTGGGAAGCCGAACAGCGAACTGTTTACAGCGGCGACTTCACCTCCTGGGTGTTTCCAAACGCCGGCAACCCGCAGAAGGTGCAGCGCTATCCGATCGAGTGGGCGGCCGCTATGCGCGACATGCTGGCTGCCGGTGCCGAGCGGGTTTATCCGGCCCACGGCCTGCCCATCGTGGGTCGGAACCGGGTGGAACAGGTTCTGGGTGATATCGCCGAGGCGCTCGAACACCTGACCGGCCGCACCCTCGAGCTGATGAATGAGGGCGCCACCATCGACGAGATCATCCACGAAGTCCGGGTCCCCGACCACCTACAGGATCGTCCGTGGCTGGCCCCTCAGTACGACGAACCCGAGTTTGTGGTCCGCAACGTCTACCGCCAGTTCGGGGGCTGGTGGGACGGCAACGCGGCGAACCTGAAGCCGGCCCGCGAAGCGGCTCTGGCTGCCGAACTGGCCTCTCTGGCCGGTTCGGTGGAGGTACTGGCCGAGCGGGCGGTAGCTCTCGCCGAGTCGGGAGACTTGAGGCTGGCCTGTCACCTGGTTGAGATGGCGGTAACTGCCGAGCCGACCCATGAGGGGGCCCACCGGGCCAGAGCCGACGTCTACTGGCGTCGACGGGCTGCCGAGCGGTCCCTCATGTCGAAAGGAATCTACGCCGCGGCGGCCCGCGAGTCGGAGACTGTTCTTGGTGAGGAGACGGTCGGCGACTCCCTGGGTTAGTCGACGACGGGTCCGACCCCGTCCGTCCCTAGGTACAGCGTTCCACCGACCGGGCGACACGGCGTCGAGATGTCGTTGGCTAGGAAGTCGGCGGTGGCCAAGCCGGGTAGTGGGTCGAGTGCCCCGATGGCCGACGCCAAGTGAGCGGCGGCCCGGATACCGACCGACCCCTCCAGTAGGGAAGTGACCACCACGCCCAGGCCAGCATTGCGGGCCCGGGCGGCCGCCTCGGCGGACGCTGATGGGCCGCCGAGGGCTGACGGCTTGAGGACGACTAGGTCGGCGGCGCCTAGGGACACAGCTCGGGCCACCTCCTCGGGACTACTAGCTGACTCGTCCACGGCGATGGGGATGGGGGAAACAGAACGGAGAACGGCTAGGGCCTCTAGACCGGCCACCGGCTCCTCGACGAACTCTGGGCCGTAGATGGACAGGCGTTCCAGACCCCTGAGAGCTTCTGAGGCTGACCAGGCCCCATTGGCGTCCAGGCGAATCCGGACACCAGTTCCGACGCGTTCTCGAACGGCAGCCACCCGGTCAAGGTCAGCATCGATCCCACCCACTCCTACCTTGACCTTGACCGTGGTATGGCCCGACGCCGCCGCCTCGGCGGCCGAAGCGGCCACGTCGTCTGGGGTGGTGCCCGTGACCAGGGCGGCTACAGCGACGCGGTCAGGGCTGTCGGGGGCCAGCAGGCGGTGGACCGACGTCCCAGCGACTTGTGCCGCGAGGTCCAGGAGCGCCGAGTCCACGGCAGCTCGGGCAGTAGGTGACCCAGCGGGGAGGCTTCCGTTGCTGTCGTCCGAAGCCCACTGGTGGAGGGCGGCCTCAGCTTCGTCCACCGTGTCCGAGGTGAATCCGGCCAGTGGGGCGGCTTCACCGAGACCGATGTGACCGTCCTCGTCCTCCAGGGACAGAAGCACTGTCCAGCGGTCGTCGACCGGGCCGTGGGCGGTGGAGATCGGGGAGCGGTAGCGGAGCAGCCGGCGTTCGATCCGGACCGTACAGATCTTCATCAACGTCGTTCCCGCTCATCGTCCAACTGGGACAGGAACTCCCGGACGGCATCGGTCGTCCGATCCGGGTTCTCGAGGTGGGTGGCGTGACCCGCCCCGGGGATCACGGAGATAGTCGAGCGGGTCAGGCCAGCGGCCATCCTCATTGCCACGGTCCGGTAGCGCGGGTCCTCCTCACCGACGACCAGCAGGACAGGTACCCGGAGACCAGCTAGATCATGCCAGTAGGACGGCTGTCGCCCAGCTCCAGCGCCGCGGAGGCTGCCGGCCAAGCCATCGGGATGGTTGTCCAGTCGCTGGGCCCGACCGGCGGCCAATGCGTCAGGACCGAGGCGTTCCTGGGAGGCGAAGATCGGACTAGACATCCAATGGTCCACGAACCACTCAAGACCCCGCTCCAGGAGGTCATCGGCCAAGTCGTCATCGGATCGGGCCCGGGCCGACCGCTCGGCAGCATTTGACAGGCCGGCCGAGGACCCGATCAGGGTTAGAGAGGCAACATGCCCGGGGTGGCGGACGGCCAGCCCCACGGCCAGCCGTCCACCCATGGAGTAGCCGATCACGTCGGCCGGTCGGAGTCGGTGGCGGTCGAGTAGGGAGGCCAAGGCGTCCACCGTGTGCTCGAAACCGAAGAGCTGGGGGTCGTCGGGGACACCGGTCCGGCCGTGGCCCGGAAGGTCGACGACGGCCACCTGGCGGAGATCAGTTAGGCGACGGCCTAGCGGCCAGATGGTCACTGCCCCCCCGGTGAAACCATGGAGCAACAGGAGGGGAGGACCGTCACCGTCCATCTCGACGTGGAGATCGGAGGAACCGTTGGCAGCCACGTCAGATCTCGTAGTCGGCGAGAGCTCGATCCACGGCGATGGCCGCCGCCCGGTGGAGGCCCACGTTGGTCGAAGCATCGACGACGACGTGCACCAGGTGCAGACCCCTGCTCCCGACGGTCGCCGAAAGAACCTGGTCCAGACCGGTCCGGTCGGTTGGACGGTGGAGGTGGCCGCCGGCCAGGGCTGCTGCGTGTCCGAGGTCTAGGCCGTGCGGGGTGTGGAATAGGCGGTGGTGGTCGACGTGCGACTCGTCGGCGATAGGCAGGAACCGGAAGATCCCGCCGCCGTCGTTGTCGACCAACACCACGGTTAGGTCCAGGTCGAGCCGCCCTGCGGCCGTGAGTCCTCCGACGTCGTGGAGGAAGGCCAAGTCGCCGGTGAACAAGACGGTGGGCGCCGAGGACCCGGCGGCTACGCCGAGGGCGGTCGACACCTGACCGTCGATCCCGCTGGCCCCCCGGTTGGCCAGGATTCGTAGCGGCCGATCACTGGTGGGCAGGAAGGCGTCCAGGTCACGGAGAGGCATCGAGTTGGCTACCACCAGGTTTGCGCCGGAAGGCAAGGCTCGGTCCAGAGCAATTGTCACGGCGGGTTCATCGAACGGGGCCCTGTCCACCAGGTCGGTCACCACTGCCGCAGCCCGTGCGTTAGCGCCAACCCAAGCGGCCGTCCACGGCCCGGACCGGTCAGTAGATGGCAGGTGGGTGGTTAGCAGAGCAGCCAATTGTCCCGGCTCGACGGCCACCCGGTCGGTAACACGGAGAGCGGCGTCAGGGAATCGGTCCAGATGATCGACAGCTACGACCCGATCGGCACCTACCCGATCCAGCCATAGCCGGTAGCCCTTGCTGGTTGGCATAGCACCAAACTGGACCACCACGTCGGGGCGGTGCCGGTCGGACCACGAGGAGCGCATCAAGTGGTCGCCAGTAGCCAGGATCGGAGTCGCAGCAGTGTGGGGTCCCCGCCGGAGTCCGGAGGCTGGGTCGGCCAGAATTGGCCACCCGGTCCGGCGGGCCAATTCAGCCAAGGCGCCGACGCCGGTGGTGTCGAGGTCCAGAGCCCCAGCCACCATCAGCCCTCGTTCGGTCCCCAGAAGCCCAAGGAGAGGGCCAGGGTCGGAGGAAACCGCGCCGGGGGGTAGTGGGAGCAGACCGACGGGCGGCGGGTCGTCGGCTGAAGGCTCCAGCGGCTCACGGAGCGGGACGTTGACGTGGACCGGGCCGGGGATCGGCCGGGTGGCCCGCACTACAGCCTGATGAGCGAGTGAGGCCGCTTCACCGGCCGGTTGGGTTCCAGCCACTGCTGATGTGGTGGCCCACCGAGCGTGGTTGCCATATAGGCCCTGCTGATCGACGGTTTGTGGGGCACCCCGGTTCTGGAGTTCCGGAGGCCGGTCGCTGGTCAGGACGAGGAGCGGAACACCCGAGTGAAAGGCCTCGACCACTGCAGGCATGTAGTTGGCAGCTGCTGTGCCCGAGGTGCACAGCATGGCTACCGGCCGGCTGGTGGCTCGGGCCAGCCCCAAAGCGAAGAACCCCCCTGACCGTTCGTCCAGATGCATCGACACCTCTAGGCCATCTGTGCGGTCGGCGGCCACCGTCATCGGGGTGGATCGGGATCCCGGGGAGGCGGCCACGTGGGCTATGCCGCAGGCCGCCAACTGGGCGAAGAACGCTCGACACCAGGCCTGGGTGTCGTTCGGGTCGGCAACGGGTAGGGGGGAGACACCCATGGGGGACTCCCCGAGGTGGGAACTGACGTTCACCGGAGGACCTTTGAGGTGGTCACTACAGGTCCGAGAAGAGCTCGCAGTTTCACATCGGTTTCTAAGAGCTCGCGGGCTGGGTCGGACCCGGCCACCACGCCGGCACCGGCGTACAGGGTGGTATTGGTCGCAGTGAGTAGGGCAGAGCGCAGAGCAACCCGGAACTCGCCGTCGCCCGATCCGTCCAGCCAGCCCACCGGGCTAGCGAACCACCCCCGGTCCATGCCCTCGTGAACAGAGCGAAGCTCGGTCGATCGTCCACTCGGGTATCCGGCTACAGCCGGGGTCGGGTGGAGGGCGCCGACGAGGTCCAGTAGCCCCACCGCTGTTGGGAGGTCGGCGTCGATAGGGGTGTGGAGGTGCTGGATCCCATGGAGCTTTAGGAGACTTGGTTCTCTCGGATGGCGATCGGTGACTCCTAGTCCAGCCAACGCGCGATTGACTGCGTCTACGACCACTGTGTGCTCATAGCGCTCCTTGGGACTGGTGAGAAGGCCCTGGCCTAGAGCGGCGTCGATGGCCGGGTCGGAGTCTCGGGGAGCAGAGCCAGCCAGGGCTGCCGTTTTGAGCCTTCCGGCGTGGACGGCGGCTAGGCGTTCTGGAGTGGCGGCCACGAACGACGTGTTGCCAACTGTGATACCGAGAGTGGCACACGCCGGGTAGGTGGCCCGGAGGGTGGCCAGGAGGCGGGCCACGTCGGGTCGAAGGTCGACGCGCAAGGACCGGCAGGGCACGGCCTTATGCAGCTCTCCGCGCCTGATGGCGTCCAGGGCTAGATGGACAAGGTTGCAGTAGTGATGTTGAGCGTCCTCGTCGGCCCAGGTGGCAGGGTCAACGTCGGCCGGGGTTTCAGGGTGAGGCGCGGCTGTCACCGGGGTAGGTCGATCAGCGCCGTCAATGCGAGTCACCCAGGTTCGGCCATCCCGACGCAGTACCTGGACGGCCGGAAGGACGAGGCGCCCGTTACCGAAGGGGGCCCATGGCCCTGATGGGGCAGTGTCGTCGAAGGCGAATCCGGCGGCCACCCGGGGCTGGGGGGCGTCGGCTGGCGCTTCGACTTCGAGGTCACCCAGGAGGCCGGCGGCCTGGAGTGCTGCGTCATCAAACCGGGACGGGCCGTCCAGCGACACCACGTCGGTCGTCCCAAGGCCCACCCAAGAAACGTCATCCTCGGGAGCCTCCCAGAACCACCGCTCCTCATCGGCTGGGGCGGTTGCCAGCCAGGCCAGGGGGTCGGTAGCCGGACCGGACCGGACCTCGGTGGTCGTTGCCGGGAGGCCGGGGCAAAGGCCGGGGTCGGTCAGGGCCATCGACAGGTCACCTCGAGTTGAGAGGCGTCGGCGGCCATCAGAGCGTTGGCCAGGGTATGCCGCTCAGCGTCGGCTACCCGGTCCAGGGCCCGGTTCACGAGAGAGCGATGGAAGTGCTGGGCCACTAACCGGGTGACGGCAGGTAGGAGAGACCTGACTACCTCAACCAGGGCCTCGTCGGAGCCGTCGGTTCCGGACTTCACGTGATCCTCGAACAGGGTGATTGCCCGGTCGACCACTTCGCCAACGTTGGCGTTGTGGTCGGCGGCTAGTGCAACGAGCTCGTCGAGTGGCACCCCGGCGGCGCTGATGGCTAGTCCAGCCCGGACCATGGTCACCGCCCCCTCGTCGAAGAGGGGTCCGCCTTCGCCTTCGACCGGTTCCAGGATCCCGTTGTCACACAAGAGCGAGACCAGGCCCTCGGGAACCTCAGCCCGGTCAGCCACCTCCCGTCGGGTCAGGTTGGGGGAGCGGGTGGCGTTGGCGAGACGGTCTAGGGCGTCGGATCGGGCCGATGCGTCGAGATCAGCGATCTGGGCCAGCGAGAAGCCTTCTTTGGCAAGTCGTCGGATCTCTGCCAAGCGGTTGAGATGGGCATCCCGGTAAACAACTCGTCGGCCCCGGCGGACTGGCGGCTCAAGGAGGCCGAGACGCTGGTAGTAGCGGATGGTGTCAACCCCGATTCCGCTAGCCGCCGACAGACGGTCCACGGTAAGCAGGTCGTCGGTCACCGAACCAGGGATGAATTCCACGATTCGATTGTACGAGTAAACACTCTCAGTGTCGATGCTCGTATTCTCAAAGATGTGGCTGGAACACGCTGTAGCCGCAGGACCGTGGCACGATGGCCCAGTGACCTCGACGCTGCCCGTGGACTACATCGCCCTTACCCGGGCCCAGTACGACGCCCTGGGCTACCAGGCGTACCAGTGGGCCGAACGGCCCGACCCCCCGGCTTGGACTCCTATGCCCACCCTGGCCAGCGCTTCGGTGGTTCTCATCGGCTCGGGCGGGGCCTACCGCGAAGGCCAGGTGGCCTACCACTGGAAGGACGACACCGGAATCCGGCATATCCCCAGCGCCGAGCCAGCCACCGATATCCGGGTCACCCATTTTGCCTATGACCTAGAGCCGGCCCGCGAAGATCCCAACATCGTCTTCCCGGTAGACCGCCTCCGAGAACTGGTCGACGAGGGTGTGATTGGAGGCCTAGCGCCCACCGCCCTGGGATGCATGGGCGGGATCTACTCGGTGCGCCGGGCCGAACAGGAACTGGCCCCGGCCATCGTGGACGAGGTGCTGGCCATGCGAGACGCCGGTCAAGCCGACGTGGCGCTGTTCGTCCCCGTCTGACCGGTGTGCCACCAGACCGTGGGTCTGGTCGCACGGGCGCTGGAGGCCGCCGGCATGCCGACCCTTTGCCTGACCGCCGCGTACAGCATCACGGCGGCAGCCAACCCTCCCCGAGCAGCTTTCGTCGACGTGCCGCTGGGCAACACAGTGGGGCGCCCCCACGACCCGGAGTTCCAACGCGACGTACTGCGGCGAGCCCTGGCCGCTGCCCAGACCATGGACGTGCCGGGCACCATCACGGATCTGGGCGTGTCGTGGGACGGAGACGGATCCTGGAAGCGGTTTGCCTCGTCGACCGGAGTCGGGAGTGGTGATGGCGAGGACGACCGCCGCCAGCGGTTAGACACCCCCCAATACCAGTACGAGGCCGATCGCCTAGCCGCCGGAGGCTGACCGAGGTGACTGTCGCCGACGACCTCCGCCCATTCCTGGACCTCATCCAGAGCACCCGTTCTCCCATAGCCGACACCACGCCAGAATCCCTGCGGGCCACGTACTCGGCTCTCGGCCTTCCCGGAGGCGTTGAAATGGCTGTTGTGGAGGACCGCGCCATCCCCGGACCGGACGGTGACGACCTGCCCGTGCGTGTCTATAGGCCGTCAGCCGACGCCGAGCGCCCGCCGGTGGTCGTCTACCTGCACGGTGGCGGGTGGACTATCGGCGACCTAGACACCCACGACGAACCGTGCCGGGCACTGGCGGCCGGTACGGGTGCTGTGGTGGCAGCCGTTGGCTACCGCTTGGCCCCAGAGCATCCGTTCCCGGCGGCTGTTGATGACGCCTACACCGCGGTTTGCTACGTGTCCGAGCACGCTGACGACCTCGGGGTGGACGCCAGTCGACTGGTGGTGGCCGGCGACAGTGCCGGAGGCAACCTCTCAGCGGTGGTTTCGCTTATGGCCCGCGACCGCTCTGGTCCGGCCATCGCCTTCCAGTTCCTGATCTACCCGGCGGTCGACTTTGACCTGACGTCGGGCCGGTGGACGTCGCTAGAGGAGAACGCCACGGGATATTTCCTTCACTTGGAGACGATGCGATGGTTTGCCGATCACTACGGCGGAGCTGATCGTCTAGTCGCCGAGCCGTATGCCGCACCGATCCGAGCCGCCGACCACTCCGGACTGCCACCGGCACACGTAATCGTGGCCGGCTACGATCCGCTGCGTGACGAAGGCTTGGCCTATGCCGAGATCCTGCGGGAGGCTGGGGTTCCGGTCACGGTGGCCAACCACGAACAGCAAATCCACGGCTACTGGCACTTCGTCCCCCACCTGGAGTCCAGCCGTCGGGCCCGGGAGGCTGATGTCGGCGTGTTGGCCGCCGCCATTGATGCCCTACCCGTGGTCTGACCACCGCCCGGGCCGGCCTCCGACCTCAAGTACCGTCGACCGGTGATTCTTTTTGTTTGCACCGGCAACATCTGCCGGTCCCCGATGGCCGAGGTTCTGCTCCGGACCCGGATAACCGAGGCGGGTACTGACGGCCCGGAGGTCCGGTCCGTGGGCACAGCAGCCGTCGGTGGCCCAGCTACGCCGGCCGCCGTGGAGGTGCTGGCCGACCGGGGCATCGACCTGTCTGGGCACGTCAGCCGGCCCCTAACCGACGGATCGCTCGCTTCGGCGGATCTGGTGGTGGCTATGACCCGACGTCATGAAACGGTGATCGGTTCGGCGGACCCCGACGCCCGGAGCCGAACCTTCCTGGCCGGTGAGGTGGCCCGGCTAGGAGGCCAGGTCGGCCCCCGAGGCCCCCGGTTGCTGGCTGACTGGGTTCGGGCCCTGGACGGGGCCCGAGGTGGACACTTCACTACCGGCCGGGTGGCTGACGAGGTCGCTGACCCGTACGGAGAACCCATCGAAACCTACCGGGCTTGTGCCGACCGCCTAGACGGCCTCTGCACCGCCCTGGCTCGCCTACTGGTAGCACCTAGCTAAGCGTCATCGAACTCGATCGCTGGCTTTGTGCCGGACGACCGGGCACCAGACAGGTGCCGGGCTTCAGTACCGTCGACACTTATGGAGTTCGTCCGGACCCCCAAACTGGAGGCGTTCGCCGACGAGGTTCGCACGTGGTTGGAGGAGCACCTAGTGGGGGAATTCGCCGACCTGCGGGGCCGGGGCGGTGTCGGCCATGAGGACGTCGAAGCCGAGACCCTCCTGGCCTGGGAACGCCAGTTGGCTTCGGGCGGATGGCTAGGCCTCGACTATCCGGAGCGCTTGGGTGGCCGTGACGCCTCCCTGGCCGAACAGGTGGTCTTCCACCAGACCTACGTCGAGGCCCGGGCCCCGGGCCGCATCCCCAATATCGGCCTCACCTTGCTCGGCCCTACCGTCGTTGCCTACGGGACGCTGGAGCAGCAGGAGCGGTTCGTTCCACCCATCCTCGCCGGCACCGAGCACTGGTGTCAGGGGTATTCCGAACCCAATGCCGGCTCCGACCTCGCCAATGTTTCGACTCGAGCCCGTCTAGTTGGCGACCGGTGGCTGGTCTCCGGTCAGAAGGTCTGGACCTCGTTAGCCCAGGTAGCCCAGTGGGCGTTCGTGGTTTGTAGGACCGATCCGGATGGCGTGCGCCATGCCGGCCTTTCCTATCTGCTGGTGCCCATGGACCAACCGGGCGTCGAGGTNCGCCCCATCGTTCAGGTCACCGGNGGCTCAGAGTTCAACGAGGTGTTCTTCGACGACGCCGAGACCGACGCCGACCTNGTGGTCGGAGGNGNCGGCAACGGCTGGNCGGTGGCCATGGGAACCCTCGGNTTCGAACGCGGNGCCTCAACNCTTGGNCAGCAGACGAGCTACCGCCAGGAACTGGANGCCCTGCTGGACNTNGCCCGCCGGAACGGCGCTCTGGANGACNCCNCCCTGCGTCAAGACCTGATGCGGTCATACAGCGAGTTGGAGATCCTCCGCTACAACCAGCTNCGGATGCTCACCGNCCTGGTAGCCGACGGCGTACCCGGTCCNGAGATGTCGATCGGCAANCTCTACTGGGCGTCGTGGCACCGCCGGCTAGGCGAGTTGGGGATGCGGGTACGGGGGGCCAGCGGCATGGTGGGTGTGGACGCCACTCCACCCCTAGACGATCCTCTGGGTATCGGCTACCAGCTAGATCACCTCCAGCGAACCTTTCTTTACAGCAGGGCTCATACCATCTACGGCGGCTCTAACCAGATCCAACGCAACGTGATCGGCGAGCGAGTTCTGGGCTTGCCCCGCGAACCCCGGTAGCGGTCACTGACAGTGCCACGTCGTAGCCTTTTGTCAGAACCAACCAGGAGCGAGCCATGACCGAGGCTTATATCGTCGACGCCGTCCGGACCCCCACCGGCAAGCGGGGAGGCGGCCTGGCCGAGGTGCACCCGGCCGATCTCGGCGCCCACGTCATCCGCGAGGTGGTGGAGCGCAACGACCTGGACCCGATGGCCGTCGACGACGTGGTCTTCGGCTGCGTCGACAACGTCGGTCCTCAGGCCGGTGACATCGCCCGCACGTCATGGCTGGCTGCCGGCCTACCCGAGGCCATCCCCGGGACCACCGTCGACCGCCAGTGCGGATCAGGTCAGCAGGCGGTCAGCTTCGCCGCCATGGGCGTGATGGCCGGCCTCCAAGATCTGGTCATGGCGGGCGGAGTGCAGAACATGAGCATGATCCCCATCGCCACGGCCCTCGAGGCAGCCCGGCCCCTAGGTCATGACGACCCATTCTCCGGGTCGGCGGGCTGGGTCGACCGCTACGGGACCCAAGAGGTTTCCCAGTTCCGGGGTGCCGAATTGATCGCCGACAAGTGGGACATTTCGCGCGACGAGATGGAAGCCTTCGCCCTGACCAGCCACGAGCGAGCTATCACGGCTATTGACGAGGGGCGGTTCCAACCCGAAGTGGCACCGCTGGCCGGCGTAGAACACGACGAGGGTCCCCGCCGAGGCGGCAGCATCGAAAAGATGGCCCAACTGACCCCCCTAGTCGAGGGCGGCCGAATCACTGCTGCGCTAGCCAGCCAGACCAGCGACGGAGCGGCCGCCCTGCTGGTGGCCTCTGAGCAAGCGGTAGTCGACCACGGCCTCACACCCCGGGCACGCATCCACCACATCAGCGTGCGAGGCGACGACCCGATCTTCATGCTGACCGGCCCTATACCGGCCACCGCGTACGCCCTGGAGAAGTCAGGCATGTCGATCGACGACATTGACCTCTTCGAGTGCAACGAGGCCTTCGCTCCGGTTCCCATGGCCTGGATGGCCGAACACGGCGTCCCCCACGAGAAGGTCAATGTGAACGGCGGCGCCATTGCTCTGGGCCACCCGCTGGGGTGCAGCGGTGCCAAGCTCATGACAACCTTGCTCCACGAGTTGGAGCGCACCGGGGGCCGCTTTGGCCTCCAGACGATGTGCGAGGGTGGCGGTCAGGCCAACGTCACCATCCTTGAAAGGCTCTAACGACACGAGAGAGCAGGTTCCAGCCGACCGACTGATCCCGGACCTGACACAGCATCAGATACCGGGACAGGACTACGGTGACCACCGTGGACGAGCAGACCGGAATCGTGGAAGTCGACTCTGATCTGCGGGCCGCTGACGGCCGCGTTCCTGGCCGACGAGGCCTGGCCACCCGCCAGAAACTGCTCAGCGCCACGCGGGAACTGTTGGATTCGGTGGCATACCGCGATCTGAAGGTGGTCGATATTGCCCAGGAGGCTGGGACCTCACCAGCCACCTTCTACCAGTACTTCCCTGACGTGGAATCGGTCATGCTGGCCCTAGCTAGCGATCTGTCGGAGGCCTGGCACGACGACCTCCGCAAGTTGGTTTCCAACCGTGACTGGGACGGTGACCCCGACGGGTCGGCCAAGGTGGTGGCCGACGGGATGCTGGAGTTTTGGACCCGCCACAAGCCGGTGCTGCGAGTTCTTGACTTGGCCAGCATGGAGGGCGATCTTCGGTTTCGTGAGATCCGAGCCTTCCTGCTGGCTGGAGCCACCTCAGCCCTCATGGACTTGGCCTCCGAGCGGCACATTCCCGGAGACCCCATGGCATCAGCCGGCGTGGTCGTCGGGATGCTGGCCCACGTGGCTAACCACCAGCACGGCCTGGAGCGGTGGGGTGTCCCCCACGACGTACTGGTCGACACGGTCGCTGGGATCATCCGGCGCACCATCGTCGGACTGCCCTGATCGGCCATCGGGGCGGATCGTCACCGTGGGCTCGCCGGTAGTCTCGGACCGGTGACCCCCCGAGTCCGCTTTGCTCCGTCGCCTACCGGCTTCCTACACGTCGGCAGTGCCAGGACAGCCCTTTTCAACTGGCTGTATGCCCGTTCGGTGGGTGGAACGTATGTGTTGCGAATCGAAGACACCGATGCTGAGCGCAACCGACGCGACCTTACCGACAACTTGCTGGCGGAGTTGGAGTGGTTGGGCTTGGACTGGGACGAGGGACCGGTTTTCCAGTCCGAGCGCCAGGAACGCCACCGCCAGGTCGTGGCGGACCTCCTGGAGCGTGGATTGGCTTACCTGTGCGATGCCGAGAACCGGGAGGTCAGCGGGTCCACGTTGGTTGACGGGCTGGCCGTGCGGTTCCGGATGCCGGCCGGACAGACCATGGCTTTCGACGACATCGTGCGGGGCGAGGTCTCGTTCGCCACTGACGACCTAGAGGACTTTGTCGTCTGGCGGTCCAACGGCTCGCCGATGTTCCTACTGGCCAACGCGGTAGACGACGCCGACATGGGTACCACCCACGCCATCCGAGGTGAGGACCTCCTCTCGGGTGTGCCCAAAGTCCTTCTACTGCTGGATGCCATCGGAGCGCCGCACCCCACTTACGCCCACCTGCCCTTGCTTGTCAACGAGCAGCGCAAGAAGTTGTCCAAGCGCCGCGACGACGTCTCAATCGGTGACTACCGAGAGCGGGGCTACCTTCCTGAGGCCATGGTCAACTACTTGGCCCTCCTCGGATGGGGACCACCAGACGAGGTGGAGGTCCGTCCGGTCTCCGAGATCGTGGACTTGTTCCGTATTGAGGATGTCAACAAAGCAGCAGCCTTCTTTGACGTGAAGAAGTTGGAGTTCGTCAACGCAACCCATCTCCGGGGGCTGGACCGGGCGGATTTCCTTCAGCGGGTAGCCCCCTGGGTGGGGGAGAACGCCCCCTGGCCGGCCGAGCGGTTTGACGCCGGAGTGTTTTCCACCATGGTGGACCTGGTGCAGGAGAAACTGCGGACCCTGGCCGACACCCCGCGCTTTGTGGATTTCCTGTTCCTGTCTGACCCGGTGGACGATCCGGAGTCGTGGGAGAAGGCCATGGTGAAGGGGCCAGCGGCTGCCGAGATATTGGACGGGGCGGCCGTCGCCTTGGCTGATTGCTCGTGGGATGTCGACTCTGTGCTGGCTGCCGTCGCCGGAGTGGGGGAGTCTCTCGGTCTGAAGCTGGGTAAGGCCCAGGCCCCGATCCGAGTGGCGGTGACCGGACGGACGGTTGGCCCACCGCTGTTCGAGACCATGGCCGGGTTCATGGAGCGCGACGAAGTTCTGCGGCGGATCGCCCAGGCCCGGGCCCGCCTCTGATCCCCCTTCCGGGGTACCGGGTGACACCGCTGCTGGGTCGGCGCCCTTCCCGGCCGCCGTTACGCTGATCGGGCCCTCAGGGCCCACCTTCGGGGGTGGTGTAATTGGCAACACAGCTGGTTCTGGTCCAGTCGTTGGGGGTTCGAGTCCTCCCCCCCGAGCGAGAGGCGGCGTTCAGCGCCGTCGCTACAATGACCGCCGCTCCGACGACCCTGATCAACGGATCGGGCACGTCGGGGGGGGTGCAGGCCCCGTTCGTCTAGAGGCCTAGGACGCCAGGTTCTCAACCTGGTAACACGGGTTCGAATCCCGTACGGGGTACCACGCGGGCCGGTCCTATCGAGGGCCGGCTCCGGTGCTTTTTGGATTTACGGTTGAATCAGGTGGCGGAGGTGGCCGGTTTCGTTGAACGACCGGACCGAACGGATACCAGTGGACGAAGCGGCCACCCGGGTGATCCCGCAGTAGTCGGCCATGACAGCGAACGGGTCGTTCAGGCCCAGCAGGGTCTGCAGGTAGACACCGATCACCATGGTGTGGCAGAACACAGCAACTGTGCGGCCCCGGTTGTCGGCCACCACCGCGTCGAAAGCGGCGGTGATCCGGTCCCGGAATGCCTCGTAACCGTCGGCGAACATGGAGAGCGGATCGTCCAGGAACTCCCGGACGACCTCGTGGTCAGCATCCATTTCCTCGACCGGTGTATACGAACTGCGGCGGTGGTCGGACTCCTTCAGGCTCTCAAGGCATTCCGGGGTGAGGCCCAGCCGGTCAGCCAGGGGTCGCCCGGTCTGAATAGCCCGTTGCATGGTGCTGGTCACCACGTGATCGACACCCTCGATGGCCAGGAGGTCGGCTGTGGCTTCGGCCTGTCGAAGGCCGAGCGGCGTTAACGGAGGGTCGGCTGGACCGTTGTCTCGTTTCTCGGATTCCGGCAGGGCGTGCCGGACGATGATCAATTCCACGAGGCGGAAACCTAGGGGCGACCACTACTGGCGCCGGTACTGGGGCCAGTTGGCTATCGAACTAGACGCGGAGTGTCGCGTCGGAGGTTCCCTTAGACGAAGATGCAGGAGGTGCTATTTCACGTAGGCCCTGAAATTTTCCCGAGCAATATAGTCCAGCGGGGCACAGTTGCTATAGGCCCCTTGCATCCTGAGGCCTTGGTTCGCTAGGACCGAGATCGACAGGTCAAGGCCGGAGAAATAGAGAAGCTGCGGTGGTGGGCGGTCATGAGGTCAAGGAGAACTTGGGTCTTCCCAACTAGTTTGGACGGGCATCCCAAGGAGAGTGCTGAAGATGCCACCTGCCATGCATTCGCCGACGGACACGTAGTCCCAGCCCTGATACCGACAGGAACCATAGTCATGAGCGGTCATCGAGTTCGCTAGGACGGAGATGGAGACGTCAAGGGATGGCGCGTAGTACAGGTGAGAGGTCCTTCCTCCGCCGCCGCCAGGGTGCGTGTAGGTCATGATGCGAGTTCCGTCAGAGAGACTGACGTCGGCCATACCGATGTAGTAGCCGTAAGTGTGAACTCCGATACCGCTGATCGATATGTTGGTTTCCACGGTGATTGAGTCGATCAGTCGAGATTGTGCCTGATCTGAGATAGCGGATCCGGATGGACTAAAGAGTTCATAGCCCCAACGAGCAATATTTTCTGGTGTTGAGACGATTCCGGCTCCGGCCCAACTGATCTTTGAGACCGCCTCCTTGAACATCGCCCACGCACCGGTGTTCATTTCTCCAAAGCCGGCGTCTTGGCCGTAGTTCTCAAGGTTGTCGTGAGCAGCGGCGGTATCAGGCGGCCAAGCCACTTCGGGTAGGAGTCCGCCTGAGATGCCCAGTGGACCGAAGAATGCCTCCTGGTAAAGAGTATTTATCTTCTTCCCGCCGTACTTCTCGGCGATGAGGCCGAGAAGAATGCTGTTTGCGTAGGAATAGTCATACGAGCCGGGCGGGACAAACGGCGAATTGATCTGGCTTAGGTTGTTTGCCGGCTTCCAAGCAGGATCCAGCATGATTTCCACCCGGTTCATGAGGTGCTCGGGCTTAGACCAGTCAGCGATACCTGACGTCATGGTGAGAAGTTGCTCGACCGTGACATCAGTGTTGACGTTCGCGATATCGATCAGTTCGTAATCGGGGTGATCAGATAGGAGTGATTCGATGGTGTCGTCGAGTTGGTAGAGCCCATTCTCGATTTGCTCCGTCATCAAAGCGCCGAGGAATGTTTTCGAAGTGCTCCGAATGATCATGGGGGTGGTTGAGGTCATTGGCGCGGTTGCCGAGGCGTAACCCAGTGCGTGGGTCCAGAGCCTCTCCCCGTCAAACACGGCGACACTGAAGCCCGCCTTCGGGAAGGCTTTATTGAACTCCTCTTCGACTGCGGTCAGGAACGCGGCACGGTCCGCTTCCTCAAACTGGGCGAAGGCTGTCGATGCCTCAAAGGTCGGCGCTGGTGCGACCGTGGTGGTTGGTGGGGTGGTGGTTGTTGGAGCTGCGGTCGTGGTGGTTGGTGGGGTGGTGGTTGTTGGAGCTGCGGTCGTGGTGGTTGGTGTCGTGGTGGTTGTTGGAGCTGCGGTCGTGGTGGTTGGTGTCGTGGTGGTCGCTGGAGCCGCAGTTTCGGAGCTACCCCCGCATCCTGAAGCGATCAGTAGAACAGCCAAGAGGAGCCTGAGACGAGTCATGGTCACAGTGTGACA
>PBDJ01000014.1 GCA_002717365.1 Acidimicrobiaceae bacterium
GCCGGTCCGGCGATGGAAAGCCCGGTCATCTCGTGGGAGAGGGGCCGGTAGTACACGGGGGGCCCATCGACCGGGAGGTGGGCTCGGAACCAGCGCTCGTGGTATCCCTCGGCCACCCCGGAGCCGAAGACCAGGAACCGTTCGGAGTCGTTGAACGGGTCGGCCAGTGTGGCCACCGTGAAGTCGCCGATGAGGCGTCCTTGGGCGTTGAGCATGGGAGCCAGGGCCATTCGGCCCGGCGGTGGGATGCGGTTGGCCAGGAGACGGTCTAGGAGGTCCCGGGCGCCCGGACCGGTGAACTGGTGCTTGGCGAATCCGGTGGTCTCCAGCAGCCCCACCCCGGTGCGTACGGCACGTACCTCGTCGGCGACCGGGTCGAAGGCGTTGGACCGGTGAAACGTCACGTCTTCCACCGGCTCCTCGCCGGGCCGCTGGAACCACAGGGCCAGTTCCAGGCCATAGGAGGAGCCCCAGACGGCGTTGGCCTTAGACAGGCGGTCGTGGACGGGTGACGTGTACAGGGGACGTCCAGCAGGGAGTTCCTCGTTGGGAAACGAGATGGAGAACCGACGGCTGTAGTTCTCCATGACCTTGACCCGGGTATAGGAGGGAGTGGTCCAGTCTCCGTACCGGGCGACGTCCATACCCCAGACATCGAAACCGGGATCACCTGTGGTCATCCAGTTGGCCATGGCCAGGCCCACACCGCCACCCTGGCTGAGGCCAGCCATGACGCCGCAGGCCACCCAGTGGCCCCGCTGGCCGCGGATAGGACCAATTAGGGGATTCCCGTCAGGTGCAAAGGTGAACGGGCCATTGACAACCCGGCGGATACCCGCCTCGGCGTAGATCGGAAAGTGCTCGAAGCCGACGGCTAACGACGGGGCAATGCGTTCCAAATCAGGAGTGAGGAGTTGTGCTCCGAAGTCCCACGGGGTCTCCTTCACCGACCACGGCACACAGGCCTTCTCGTAGGTACCCAGGAGCAGGCCGCCACCCTCGGCACGGGTGTAGATCTCACCGCCAAAGTCGATGGCCCCGACACCGTGTCCGTCGGTGGCGTCCAGCCAGGGTCGGATTTCCGGAAGCTCCTCGGTGACCAGGTACATGTGCTCCATAGCCAGAATGGGAATTTCCAGGCCGCACATGCGGCCGACCTCGCGGGCCCAGAGGCCGCCGCAGTTCACGAAATGCTCGCAGGTGACGTTTCCCTGCTCGGTGACGACATCCCATCGGCCGTCTGGGCGGGACACGATGTCGTGGGCCCAGGTGTTGCGATGGATCTCGGCTCCGGCCAGCCGGGCTGCCGTGGCGTAGGCGTTGGTGACGCCCGACGGGTCGACGTGGCCGCCCACCGGGTCCCAGAGGGCGCCCACAAAGTGGTCCTCGACCAGGAAGGGGATCTTCTCCTTGGCTTCGGCCACCGAAATCAGCTCGGTTTGCATGCCCAGATAGCGGCCGCGGGCATGGGCCATGCGCAGCCAGTCCATGCGGTCCTCGTCGTCGGCCAGCATTACCTCGCCTGTCAGGTGGACCCCACAGGACACGCCGGAGGCCTTCTCCAGATCCTCGTAGAGCTGCACGGTGTACCGCTGGAGGGCGGCCACGTTGGGGTCTCCGTTGATGGTGTGCATGCCACCCGCGGCATGCCAGGTGGATCCGGCGGTCAGCTCCCGTCGTTCCATCAGGACTACGTCGGTCCAGCCGGCCCGTGTGAGGTGGTACAACACGCTGGCGCCGACCACGCCGCCACCGATCACCACCACCTGTGCCTCGTCGGGGAGTCCTCCCATGTCGGCTATGCCCTCCAGCGTTTTCGGTTAGTAGTCCGTCTCAACGCCACCCTCGGCGACCCGACGCTCCACGAATTCGTCGAGGGCGGCTCGACGGTCTGTGGCCATGGGGGGTTCCTGGTGGGCGTCGACGAGGATGCGGGCCAGGGCCTCGGCCCGCTGGTGGGCCTCGACCCTTCCACCCTCGTCCCAGGCTTCGAAGTTGGTCCACGACGAGACCATGGGCTGAAAGTGTTCGGTGGCGTACCGCTCCTGGGTGTGCTGGGTCCCGAAGAAGTGCCCAGCCGGCCCGACCTCGGCGATGGCCTCGACGGCCAGGGCGGCGTCGTCGATGACCACCGGCTCCAGCATGGCTGTGACCATGTTTAGGAGGTCGGCGTCGATAACCATCTTCTCGTAGGAGGTCAGGAGGCCGCCCTCCAGCCACCCGGCACCGTGCAGTAGCAGGTTGACGCCGCCCATGACAGCCCCCCAGAGGGCGATCACGCTCTCGTAGGCCGACTGGGCGTCCACGCTGTTCGAGGCGTTGACGTTAGAAGACCGGTAAGGCACGCGATAACGACGGGCCAGCTGCCCGCCGATGAGACAGGCCTTCCAGTACTCAGGGGTACCGAATGCCGGAGCGCCCGACCGCATGTCCACGTTGGAGGTGAAGCCGCCGTAGATCACCGGGGCTCCAGCTCGCACCACCTGGGTGTACGCGATACCGGCCAAGGCCTCGGCGTTCTGGAGCACCAGGGCACCGGGCACGGTCACCGGGGCCATAGCCCCAGCCAGGGTGAACGGGGTGATGACGATGCACTGGTTACGGGCCGACATCTCCTGGATGCCGTGGAGCATCACCGTGTCGTATCGCAGCGGGGTGCTGGCGTTGATCACCGAGTAGAGCGATGGCTCCACATCCATGGCGTCGTGGTCGGCGCCCCGGGCGATACGGGTCATCTCGATGGCATCAAGATTGCGCTGGCGACTCAAGCTATAGACAAACGGAACCTTGTCCGACAGGGTGAGCATGTCGTGGGTGGCGTACAGGTGGCGGACCGACGGGTGGAGGTCCATGGGCTCCACCGGGTAGCCGGCCACGGTGTGAACGGCATTCAACACCTGGCCCAGTTTGATGAGGTTTCGGTAGTCGTCGCGGTTGCCGTCCCGACGGTCTCGTCCCAGGCCGGTGACGAACGGCGGGCTAGCCACACTGGTGTAGGTGAGGACGTTGCCGCCCATGTGGAGATTCCGGGCTGGGGAGGGGGCGTGCATGGTGAACTCGGCCGGGGCGGTGGAGACCAGGTGCATGACCAAGTCCGGGTCAAACCTCACCCGGTCGCCATCCACCTGGCATCCGACATCTACCAGCTGGCGTCGGGCTATCTCGTCCAGGAAGTCGATACCGGTCTCGGCCAGGACTCTCAGCGAGGCCTTGTGGATGGCCTCCAACTCATCGTCGGAGACGCCCCGAAGCGGTTCGAACGGCAGGCGAGGTTGGGTCCACGGCGGCTGTTCGGCCACTACGTCTCGTGCTCTGGTCCGCCCGCTGAGGCGTCCCCGCCGGCCCTCGGTCACTGGTGCCTTCCCGTTCTCAGATTATCTCCGGTCATCGGTGTCTCCGTGTCGTCTATCGAACCGGTTCCGGTGGACCAGCGGGGCCCGTTCACAGATCCTCCCGGACGGGTGTCGGATCGTTTTCGGGAGTGAGGTGCAGTTCTTTGCCCTCGTATGGGTGGGCCCGGGCCACGTCGACGTCCAGTACCACGCCAAGGCCCGGCTCCGTCGACGGGATGACCATGCCGTCCTCCCAGCGGATGGGGGTCTGGAGGAGGTCGGCGTGGAAGCCGTCCCAGCGGCCAATGGACTCCAGGATCAGGAAGTTTGGCGAGCAGGTCGCCAGGGCGATGTTGGCGGCTGCCACCACCGGCCCGCAGTAGCAGTGGGGGGCTAGCAGCGCTTGGTGGACCTCGCCCACCGAGGCGATCTTCTTGCCCTGCAAAATCCCACCGCTGCGCCCCAGGTCAGGCTGCAGGATCGACGCGGCGCCGGCCCGGAGGACAGCGGCGAACTCGGACACCGTGGTCAGGCGCTCGCCGGTGGCAACCGGGATGGTGGTCCCGGCGGCCACCCGGGCCATGCCCTCGAGGTCGTCAGGGGGTACTGGTTCCTCGAACCAGAGGGGGTCGTAGGCCTCGAGGCGGCGGGCCAACCGCAGGGCGCCAGACGGCGTGAACTGTCCGTGGGTTCCGAACAGCAGATCGGCCCGGTCGCCGACCGCCTCGCGGATAGACCGGGTGTAGCGCTCGGAGAGGTCTAGCCGTTCCAGCGACGGTTGGCGGCCGTCATAGACGGAGTAGGGGCCGGCCGGATCGAACTTGACAGCGGTGAAACCCATCTCTACCGCTCGGACGGCGGCCTCGGCGGCCAGGTCGGGGTCGGTATAGAGGTTGGGCCCGTCCAGAGGGTCGTAGGCGTCGCCGCCCTCAGGGTATAGATAGGTGTAGGAGCGGAGTCCCTCGTGGACCCGGCCTCCCAGCAGGTCGTAGACGGGCCGTCCAGTGGCCTTGCCGATGATGTCCCAGCAGGCCATCTCCAGGGCACTCAGGACCCCGCACAGGGTGGGGTCAGGGCGCAGGGCGTAGCCGCTGCCGTAGGCCCGACGCCAGAACGCCTCCACGTCGAAGGGGCTGCGTCCCACCAGGTGGCGGTCGGCCACGTCGACCAGCATGTCGGCCACCAGGTGGGGTCCAACGGTCGCCACGTAAGCCTCGCCGACGCCGACGATCCCATCATCGGTGGTCAACTGCACGAACAGGAAGTAGCGGCCACCGTGGCGGGGTGGTGGGTTGCCAACCACGAACGTCTCGACCCCGGCCACCTTCATACCGAAACCCCCGGAGTATCGGCGGGGTCCCGATCGCCGGATCCGTTGGGCAGGATCACCGTACGGAGCACCTCGCCCCGGCGGACCTCACCGAAGGCCTCCTCCAGTTCGTCCAACGGATGGGTGGTGGAGACCATTCCGTCTAGGTCCAGGCGACCGGCCCGGTGGTGGTCGAGGAGAGCCGGTACGTCGACGGAGACCCTGGCACCACCCATCTTGGAGCCCAGGATCGATTTGTTGGTGGCGGCCAGCCAGCTGGGGGCGACGTCGATAGTGACGTCGTCGCCGGGCATGCCGACTATCACCAGCTGGCCCATGGGGGCAAGTAGGTCGATGGCGCCGTCCAGGGCGGCCGGTGCCCCGGTGGTGACCAGCAGGTGGTCGGCTAGGCGGCCTCCGGTGGCCGACCGAATAGCCGCCGCCACGTCGTCGCCGACGGGGTCCACGGTGTGGGTGGCGCCAAAGCCGAAGGCGGCCTTCCGCTTGTCGGCCTCCGGATCCACGGCCAAGATAGGTTCGGCCCCGGCGATCCGGGCCGCCTGGATGGCACCCACGCCCACCCCGCCACACCCGACCACGATGACCGCGTCACCCTGGCCCACCCGGGCCGTGTTGGTTACTGCCCCAGACCCGGTCAGGACACCGCACCCCAGTAGTGAGGCTTCGACCAGGTTGAAGCCGTCGGGGAGGCGCACCACTTGGGACCGGTGGACCACGACCTGGGTGGCGAAGGCGGCCACGTTTAGCCCCTGGGGGATGCGGTTGCCATCTACGTCAGACAGCGGGCTGCGATCGTTCAGAGACAGGTTCCCGGTACAGGCCACCTCGTGTCCCTTCCGGCAAGCCCGGCATTCTCCGCAGGTCCGGACCAGCGACACGACCACTGGGTCGTTGGTGGAGAGGTCGTACACCCCATCACCCACGTCTGCCACCCGCCCGGATGCCTCGTGACCCAGCACTAAGGGGAAGTCGGTGGCCCAGGTGCCGTCTACGTAACTGAGGTCTGAGTGGCAGACGGCGCAGGCCTCGACCACCACGCGCACCTCGTCGGGTCCGGGCGCGTCCAAGTAGAGGTCCTCGATGCTCGGTGGGAGGCCGACACCGCGGCTCACCGCCGCACGGATGGTCGCCCCCCGGCCCGTTGGCACAGCGCGGAAACTACACGCGTTGGTATCAGCAACCAGCACGGATCGGCAGCGGTTTCTGGACTCGGCGTGCCACCTGAGCCGAGTTAGCTGAGGACGATCTCGGCGACCTGCCGGAGCCGGTCCGTTGTTTCGGGGGCGACGTTGAGCATGGTCACCGGACTGTCCTCGAAGGCGGTCAGTCGATCACGGATCCGATCAGGGGTTCCGATCAGCGAGATCTCGTCTGCGAACAGGTCAGGTACAGCGGCGATTGCCTCATCGCGGTGTCCATCGAGAAATAGGTCTTGGATTCGTAAAGCTTCTTCTTCGAATCCCATCCGGGCCATCAATCTGGTGTGGTAGTTCTGTCCCTTCGCTCCCATGCCGCCCACATAGAAACTGAGCATTCCCTTGACGGGGAGGAGCGCCGCCGCGAGGTCCTCATCGGAGTTCGTTTCGGTCACCGTGACCGAGATATTCAGTACCACCTCGAAGTGGTCCGGGGCGTAGGCCAATTGTTCGGAATACACCTCGGGCCGGTACGGCGAGTAGTAGAGGGGAAGCCAACCATCGGCGATCTTGGCCGTCTGGGCGACGTTCCTTGGCCCCTCGGCTCCGATGAAGATCGGGATGTCGGCCCGCAACGGGTGGACCATGACCTTCAGTGGTTTGCCCAGCCCAGTCGAGCCCCCACCGGCGTACGGATGCTGGTAGAACTCACCGTCAAACGACAAGTGGCCTTCGCGTTGAAAGGCCCGGCGGAGCACCTCGACGTACTCGCGGGTGCGGGCCAAGGGCCGGTCGGAGGGCTGTCCATACCAGCCTTCCACTACCTGAGGGCCAGAGACGCCGAGGCCCAGAACCAGCCGACCCCCGGACAGGTGGTCCAGGGTTACGGCGTGCATGGCGGTAGCCGTAGGGGTACGAGCTGCCATCTGAACTATGCCGGTACCAAGCCGGATCCGCTTGGTGTGGGCGGCTAGGTACACCAGTGGAGAGAAGGCATCGCTACCCCACGCTTCAGCGGTCCAGACAGCGTCGTAACCCAGACGTTCCGCCTCCTGGACCGTTGGAACCAGGTCGGTTGGTGGCTGGGCGCCCCAGTAGCCAAGGCTCAGGCCCAGTTGCATGATGAGTCCTCCGAAGTGTCGGCCCGACAGGGCATGGTTCCAGTGACTCAGACTGGTCGCCAATCCCGGAGTAGGGCTGTAAGACGGGTACGCGTACGCCCCTAGTCTCAGCGGGTGGACGATCCGCAGGAGAGTTTCCCTCGCCAATATGCCCGGACCCGCCGGTTCACCTGCGGGACCCCTCGCGACTTCCGGGTAGCCGAAGACGGCTCACGGGTTCTGTTCCTCCGCTCGAGGGCCGGTGACGACCCGGTGCACGCCCTTTGGCTGTTGGACCCGGTCACCGGCCATGAGCGAGTGGTGGCCGATCCGACCGACCTTGGAGGTGACGACCCGGCGCTGCTGCCTGACGCCGAGCGGTCCCGACGAGAACGGTTCCGGGAGTCAGGGTCGGGGATCGTGGCCTACGACGCCCTAGGTGACCTGTCGAGGGCCTGCTTCGTCCTAGATGGCCGGGTATTCCTGGCCGAGGTTCCCGATCCGACGACCGGCGGTGACGTCCTGGTGGCCGAACTGGCGTGCACCGGCGACGCCGTCGATCCGAGGATCAGACCTGACGGTGCATCGGTGGCCTACGTGTCAGGCCTATCGCTTCGGATCACCGGCTCAGAAGGTGACCGGCGCCTGATCGGTGGAGTCTCACCAACCGTCTCGTGGGGTTCGGCCGAGTTCCTGGCTGCCGAAGAGATGGGCCGTTCCCGGGGGCACTGGTGGTCACCCGATGGCGACCACCTCCTAGTAGCGCGAGTGGACGTGGCCCCGGTAGCCGAGTGGTGGATCTCGTCACCGGTGGACCCGTCTTCGCCACCTCGAGCTATCCGATATCCAGCGGCCGGCACGGCCAACGCCGAGGTTGGTCTGTCGGTAGTGAGTCTGGACGGAGCGATGACCGCTGTGGACTGGAGCGCCGGCGGATCCTTCGAGTATCTGGCCGATGTGTCATGGACTGCCGGCGGGCCACCCCTGGTCGTTGCCCAGTCCCGAGACCAGCGCACGGTTGTCGTGTGGGAGTTGGACCCAGTCTCCGGCGCTGTCTCCGAACGTCACCGGATTGTCGACGACCATTGGGTAGACCTTGTTCCAGGGGCGTTTCGGTGGTGGGACGGTGCGCTAGTCACCGTGGAACCCCGGGACGGCACCACCCGGTTGGTAGTGGACGGTCTGGCCGTGTCGCCCGACGGCCTGCATNTTCGTTCAGTAGTAGGAATNGACGGCGACGCAATGATGGTACGGACCTCGACGGATCCCACCGACGTGGACCTAGTGNGGGTTCGCCGNGACGGCACGGTCCAGCCGGTGGCCACGGGAGGAGGNGTTCACTCCGGNTCGGTGGGCGGAGGCGTGACAGTCGTTTCGGNGGCCGNTCTGGAAGGAATCACGACCATTGTGTGGCCGAGTGGGCACGAGGTGGTGTCCCATGTCGAGGAACCGGTGGTAAACCCCGAGCCGACCTTCCACGTAGTCGGAGATCGGGGCTTACGGTCCGCCGTTCTGGTTCCCGAGGGCCACGACGGCTCGCCCCTTCCCGTGCTGCTAGACCCCTACGGAGGCCCCCACGCGCAGCGGGTTCAGCGTGCCCGTGGCCAGTTCCTGACCTCACAGTGGTTCGCCGACCAGGGCTTCGCCGTTGTAGTGGTCGACGGGCGGGGGACCCCGGGTCGCGGACCGTCTTGGGAGCGGACCGTGCACGGGGACTTGGCTGGGCCGGTTCTGGAAGATCAGGTGGACGCCTTGCAGGCTCTTGCCGCCGTGGACAGGAGATTGGACCTGGAGCGGGTAGCCATCCGGGGGTGGTCATTTGGCGGCTACTTGGCCGCCCTGGCCGTGCTACGTCGGCCCGACGTATTCCACGCCGCAGTAGCCGGAGCCCCGGTTACCGACTGGCGGCTCTACGACACCCACTACACCGAGCGGTACCTGGGGGATCCGTCCACCGAGCCGGAGAACTACGCCCGGACCGACCTATGCGTGGAAGCGGCCTGGTTGGAGCGGCCACTCCTGTTGGTCCACGGTCTGGCCGACGACAACGTGCTAGTCGCCCACACACTGCAGCTGTCTCGGGCGCTGTTGGAGGCGGGTCGCCCTCATCGGATGCTGCCACTCTCCGGGGTGACCCACATGACCCCCCAGGTGGACGTGGCCGAGAACCTGTTACGAGTGCAGTTGGAGTTCCTACGCGAGGCCCTCAAACTTCCCGGAAGCGATCCCAGTTAGAGGCGTGTCGAGACGGACCGCATCGAGACAGGTGCCCAACGGTCGGACGTCAGAAGGGTGCCGAATCAGGACGCTGTCCAGCCGCCGTCGACCAGCAGCACGTGTCCGGTCAGATAGGAGCCGGCGTCGGAGGCCAGAAGCAGGAGTGCACCGTCCAACTCGTGGCTCCGGCCGCCCCGGCCCAAGGCCGTCCCGTCGCCGATATAGGCCAGACCAGCGTCGGTGTGGAACATGTCGTCTGAGTTCATCTCCGTTTCGAACCAGCCGGGGGCCAGGGCGTTGACCCGTATGCCCTTCCGGGCCCACTGGACGGCTAGTTCCCGGGTCAGGTTGTGGAGTCCTCCCTTGGCTGCCGCGTAGCCGGGGACCCGGAGACGACCACCGGACACCTCTCCCAGGACAGAGCCCACGTTGACCACCACGCCCGGATGGTCCTCGGCGATCCACCATTGGGCGGCTCGACGGGATAACTCGTAGGGGGCCACCAGGTCGACGGCCAACTCGCGACGGAAGCCTGCCAGGTCATCGTCGACGGCTGGGACCACCCGCGAGATACCAGCGTTGTTAACCAGTACATCGAGGCGGCCATAGTGGTCAAGGACGGCGTCGACTAGATCTTGTGGGCCATCGTCGTCGGTCACGTCGACGGTGACGGCCAGGGCGTTGGGTAGCAAGTCGGCTAGGGCCTCGATGCGTTCGGTCCGTCGTGCGGCCAGGACCACATGGGCTCCAACGCCAGCCAACACCCGGGCGAACCGCTCGCCCAGCCCGGAACTGGCGCCGGTGACCACGGTCACCCGTCCGTCCAGGCGGAACTGTTCGAGGGCCCGCTCAGGGTCGTCTGCGAGAGGACCGGTCGGATCCTGCGGGTCGGTCACGCCGGGATCCTACGGTGCGTCCCCGACGACCTGCCCGGTGGCGAGCTCCACTACCCGGTCGGCCAGCCCGGCGGCTTCACCCGGGTCGTGGGTTACTAGAAGGGTGGCTGGCCGCTCCCTGTCGTCCAACAGGTAGTGGATTCGCCGACGGGACTCGGCGTCCAGGGCAGTGGACGGTTCATCAAGAAGCAGGACGTCGGGGGCGCTGGCCATTGCCCGGGCTACGGCCACTCGCTGGGCCTGGCCGCCCGAGCAGTCAGCAGGGCGCCGATCAGCTAGGCCGGCGAGGTCGAGTTCGGCCAGCAGGTGGGTAACCCGCTCGGGGGTTGCCCTCGGACTGAAGCCCACGTTGGCAGCTACTGGGAGGTGGTCAAACAGCAGGCGGTCTTGAGGAACCCAACCCACGTGGCGGCGGTGAGAGGCCACGAAGCCTGGCGGCGTGGCATCGTCTACCACCCGGCCTCCGATGAACAGGGAGCCGGTGTCCAGCGCCACCAGGCCGGCGATCAGGCGCAACAGAGTGGTCTTGCCGGCGCCATTAGGTCCGACCACGGCCACGAGCTCGCCGGGTTGGACCTTTAGGCGGACATCGAGGGTCAGGTCGCCCACCGTGGTATGCCCAGCCAGGTCTATAGCCGGTGGCGGTCCGGCGGTCCCCGGTGCAGGGACGCTGGTTGGTGGGTCCACGCTCGGGTCGTTCACCGGGTAGGCAGCCAGCGGTTGCGGGTGGGTACGAGGACGGCCAGCGAGACGGCCAGGAGCACCAGGCTGAGAGCCAGAGCGGCTTCCGGATCCGACTCCAAGGCCTGGAAGGTAGCCAGCGGCAGGGTTCGGGTACGTCCGGGGAGGTTTCCGGCGAAGGTGATGGTGGCCCCAAACTCACCCAAGGCTCGGGCCCAGGCCAGAGCCAACCCAGCTCCCATGGCGGGGACCAATCGGGGCAGGGTGATTCGCCGGAGGACGGTTAGTGGCGGGGCACCGAGGGTGGCGGCCAGACCCTCCATCTCGTCTCCGGTGGTCCGCAACGCCCCCTCTACTGTCACGACGTAGAAAGGGAGGGCCACGAACACGGCGGCCACCACTGCCCCGGCCATGGTGAAGGGCAGGGCCACGTCAAACCAGCGGTCCAACCACTGGCCGACCAGGCCGCGGCGCCCCAGGGCGAAGAGGAGAGCCGTTCCCCCCACTACTGGAGGAAGGACCATGGGGAGCACCACGAGAGCCCGGACTAGCCGCCGAAATGGGACTTCCACCCGGGCCAGGACCCAGGCCAAGGGAGTGCCGAGGACCAAGACCACACCGGCGGCGATCAGGCTGACGGTGAGCGAGACCCGGAGCGACTCCAGCACGGATCGTCGGCCGAGCAGGTCACCCAGCGAGGTCCATGGGGCCCGTTGGACGAGGCCCGCCAAGGGGAGGGCCAGCACGGCGATGCCGATGACGGCCACGGCCAGGACTGGCCTTGGCGCCCGTACCGGAGGCTGGCTCACGACGACGGTTCCGTAACGAAGCCGTGGCTGGCCAGGACGTC
This sequence comes from Acidimicrobiaceae bacterium, assembly GCA_002717365.1. Classification (GTDB taxonomy): domain Bacteria; phylum Actinomycetota; class Acidimicrobiia; order Acidimicrobiales; family MedAcidi-G1; genus UBA9410. The sequence goes on from PBDJ01000014.1 coordinate 11,543, forward strand.
CCGGGCGGCCGGCGTGTTGAGGAAGGCCANGAGNGACCGCCCGCGGTNGGTGAGGGCTGCTGCTGCGTAGGCGACGCAGGGGCAGGCTGAGTCCTGGGGCCATGCTTGGACCAGCCCCGGTCGGGCNGCCANGTCGGTGGCGTAGANGATCCCTAGGTCGGCCTCGCCGAGGCCAAGGCGGGTGACGACTGCCCGGACGCTCGGCTCATAGGAGTCGATGGGCAGGTCGCCGAACCGGGCCCAGGTTGCGTCGCCGCACGGCACCTCCCGGGCGCAGGTCACCAGGACCAGGTTCCGGTTGTGGAGGTCTCCGGGATTCCGGTCCGGCCCGTCGGACGGCATAGCGACGACCAGGTGGTTGTAGGCGAAGCCCTGGATCAGATTTGCCGGGGTCGGGTCGGAGAGCAGTCCGTCCAGCAAGTCTGCGTCGGCGGTGAGGAACGCGTCAGCTGGCGCGCCGTCGCGGAGTTGGGCCGCCAGGTGGTTCGATCCGCCGAGTACCGCTACCACCTTGGGGCCGCCGTCGGCCTCCCACCGTTTAGCCAGGTCGTCGACTACGTCGGTCAGGGACGACGCGGCGAACACGGTCACCCGGTCGGTGTCGTCGACCGAACAGGTTGCGGTAGCCAGGGTGACGGCGAGCACGACGGCGAAGGCCGTAAGGAAGCGCATAGTGGATGTAGCGGGTTCAATGGGGACGTTCGACTACCACGTTGGTGGCTTTGACAGCGGCTACAGCCAAAACGCCGGGTGTCAGGCCCAGGTCGTCGACCGCTTCGGCAGATAGCAGGGACACCACCCGGTGGGTCCCGGCCTGGATCTCTACCTGGGCCATGACGCCGTCGCGGGTTACCCGGGTGACTAGGCCGGTGAAGCGGTTACGGGCCGACAGGGCTGTCCCTCTGGTGCTTTCCCCAGAGGAGGCACTCTCGGAGGCCAGTTCCTGGGCTAGGCGGGCGAGTTCCGTGCCGGCCACTGTGCGGTGGCCGCCGGTGGTCCGTTCGGTGGTCAGGCGTCCGGCGTCGGTCCACCGACGGACGGTGTCTGGGCTAACCCCCAGTAGGTTGGCGGCTTCACCCATTCGAAACTGGCACATACCAGAAAAACTATCAAATAATCTTGTAAGAGCGCCCTTTCGGTAAGCACCTGGCACCCCGACCGGTAGCCCGTTGGACCCGGTCTAGGGTGCGGTCGTGAGCATCCCAGTCACCGACAATGACGTTCCAGCCCGCCTCGAGGAGTACGGCTCGGCGGCCTTTCTGGTCACGGTGGGCGTCGACGGATCGGCCAAAGTGGTTCACGTCTCTGTTGTGTGGGACGCGAGCGCTGGTGCGTTTCGGTGCACGCCGGGTGGTGGAACGCTGCGAAACCTGACCAAGCCCGGACCGGTCACCCTGGTGTTCCCGCCTCCCGAGAACGGCGACCACAGCATGCTGGTCGACGGCATTGGACGGGTCGTAGGCGACGCCGAGGTCGCCGAGGTGGAGTTTGTCGGAGGGGTGCTTCACCGGCCGGCGCCTTCGGCCCCGGGAGATCAGGTGGATTGCTGAGGAAACGGTCCAATCACAACGGGATGGACCGACCGAGGCATCGCACCGGTCCTCGCTTCTACTCGTTAGCCACCAGGTGGCCGGGTTCTACCTCAGCGTGAGTGACCACCTCGGGGCCCTGGCCGGCCGGCCAGACTGGGCTGGGTATCTCACCGGTCAGCAGCGTCCGTTCGGTGCGCTGCCGGGGGTCGGCGATCGGAACGGCACTTAGGAGGCGTTTCGTATAGGGGTGGCGCGGGTCGCGAAAGACCTGCTCCCGAGAGCCAAGTTCAACGATCTGACCCAGGTACATGACGGCTACCCGGTGGGCGATTCGCTCAATGACGGCTAGGTCGTGGCTGATGAATAGGTACGACAGTCCGAGTTCCTGCTGGAGTTCCAACATCAGGTTCATCACTTGGGCCTGGACCGATACGTCGAGGGCCGATACGGCCTCGTCAGCAATTACTAGTTCAGGGTTCAGCGCCAGTGCCCGGGCGATGCACACTCGCTGGCGCTGACCACCGGAGAACTGGTGGGGGTAGTTATCCAGCATTGATTTTTCAAGACCGACCAATTCGAACAGATGACTCACTTGGTCCGCTGCCTGTTCTCTAGTGGCAACCTTATGGACCATTAGTGGCTCGGCCACAGATGCCCCGACTCGGACCCGGGGGTCCAGACTGGCGAATGGGTCCTGGAAGATGATTTGCAGGGTTTGCCTATGTACGCGCATCTCTCGAGGGTTTAGGCCAGTGATGTCGACTCCCTTGAGAAGGATTCGGCCTTGGTCGACGTCATGGAGACGGATGATGAGGTTTGCCAGGGTGGATTTCCCGCAACCGCTTTCTCCGACCACGGCAAGGGTTTCGCCATGATCGATATGGAGTGACACGTTGGTTACGGCGTGTACCCGAGCCTTGTGGTCGGTCGGGAACTGCTTCGAGACACCCTGTACCTCGACGATGGGCCCCTGGCCGTTGCTATGGCCGGTCACACCAGGTCTCCTGCCAGGTTGAACGGTCTGGGTCCGTCGTAGCCGGCCATGCTTCCTAGCTTGGGCACCGCGCTCAGTAGGCCTCGGGTGTAGGCCTCCCTTGGCGAGTGGAAGATCTGTTCTACGGGACCCTGTTCAACGATCTTCGACTGGTTCATGACCACGACCCGGTCGGCTACCTCAGCCACCACACCCATGTCGTGGGTGATGAGCATCACCGCGGTACCCGTGTCGACCTGCAACTGCTTGATTAGGCCCAGGATCTGAGCCTGAATGGTCACGTCTAGGGCGGTGGTCGGCTCATCGGCGATCAGCAGGCGGGGATCACAAGCCAAGGCGATGGCAATCATGACCCGTTGACGCATGCCACCCGACATCTCGTGCGGGTACTGACCGATCCGCTTGTCGGCCTCGGGGATCCGGACCAAGTCGAACATCTCCCGAGCTCGGACAGCGGCCGCCTTCTTCCCCAGCCCCTGGTGGATGCGCACCGACTCGGCGATCTGCTCACCCACCGGGTAGACGGGGTTCAGACTGGTCAACGGCTCCTGGAAGATCATGGCGATCTGGTTGCCGCGGATGCTTCTCATGGTGGGCTCGTCTTGACTCAAAAGATCGAGGGTCGAACCATCAGGCATCTTTAGGTCAATTTGGCCACGGGTGATCTTCGCCCGAGTGCCCGTTTCGATCAGCCGCATGATCGAAAGCGCGGTGACCGACTTGCCGGAACCCGACTCGCCAACCACACCCAATGTCTCACCAGACTCAATGGAGAAACTCGCCGAGTCCACTGCGGTGAACTCATCGAAGGTGACGGTGAGGTCGGAGACTGACAGGAGGGTCATCAGCGCCCTCGGAGCTTCGGGTTAAAGGCATCCTGCAGGCCATCACCAACCAGGCTGATGCTGAGGCCGGTGACCACGATCGCTATGCCCGGGAAGAAGACCATCCACCAGGCGGTCAATGCGTAGCCCCGGTTCTTGCCCAACATCGACCCCCAACTAATCGTGTTGACGTCCACCATGCCCAGGAAGGCCAGTCCGGAGTGGAAGAGGATGGCAATGACCACCGTCAAGGTGGCTGACACCAGTAGGGGTGGCATGGCGTTGGGCAGGATCGTGCGAAACATGATCCGTACGTCGCCGCACCCGATAGCACGGGCGGCCTTCACATACTCCATCTCTCGTAATCGCAGGAACTCGGCACGCGCAAGGCGGGCTGCCAGCGGCCACAGCGTTAGGCCGATGGCCAGAGTCTCGTTCCGAGTTCCGGGTCCGAGCAGGAAGATGACGACCATCGAGAAGAGGAGACCTGGCATGACCTGAAAGATTTCGGTGAAGCGCATGAGCAGGGCGTCTATCCACCCGCCGAAGTACCCGGCCAGGCTTCCAACCACGATGCCGATGGTCATAGTCATGGCGGCGGCTACTGCGGCGACAATTAGAGTTGCCCGACCTCCTCCAATGATTCCGGCCAGGATGTCTCGACCCAGGTAGTCGGT
>PBDJ01000031.1 GCA_002717365.1 Acidimicrobiaceae bacterium
GGTGGAGTCGATCACCGGACCCTCGGTCAGGAGGTCAAGGCCTACGTCGTGTTGCGTCCCGAGACAACCCTGGACCTCGAAGAGGTAAGGGCCTTCTGCGGAGAGGTTCTCGCCCCCTACAAATTGCCCGACCACCTCGGGATCCTCGAAGAACCCCTACCCCGCAACGCCAGCGGAAAAGTGCTTAAAACAGTCCTGCAAGGCGAAGCCGTCCAGACGTTTGTCGAAGAGTAGAAACCCGACGCGGTGAGACGGCGGGGCCCTGTGGGAGGCTCCGGCAATGATCGGTGACAACCCCTATCTGTCGGGCGCCCTTGCACCGGTACCCGACGAGGTCCTAGCGCTGGACCTACCAGTGACCGGGACTTTGCCCGAGGAGTTGGAGGGCCGATGGCTCCGTAATGGCCCGAATCCCCTAGGGCCGACTGATCCGGCCACCCACCATTGGTTCTTAGGGGACGGGATGGTCCACGGCGTGAGGTTGTGCGGTGGTCGAGCCGAGTGGTACCGCAACCGCTGGGTCCGTGGCCCGAGGGTGGCCGAGGCGCTAGGGGAGCCCCACCCCGCCGGGACGTCCTTCGGTGATCGAGACTTCGGGCCCAACACTTCCGTGGGCGGGTTTGCCGGCAAGACGTGGGCCATGGTCGAGGCAGGAACAACACCGATGACCCTTACCTACGAACTGGACACCATCGACTACGACGACTTCGAAGGCACACTACCGGCTGGCTTTACCGCCCACCCGAAGTTCGACCCGACGACCGGTGAGTTACATGGCGTCTGCTACGCGTATCCCGACCTTCCAGACCGGGTACAGCATGTGGTCGTCGGTTCAGAAGGAACGGTGTCCTCGGTGACCGACGTTCCCGTCGACGGAATGCCCATGGTCCACGACATGTCGCTGACCGAGACAAACGTCCTCATCTACGACCTTCCGGTGTGCCTCGACCTTGAAATGGCCATCGGTGGTTCACCCTTCCCGTTCTCCTGGAACCCAAATCACCCAGCTCGGGTCGGCGTCCTACCTCGTGCTGGTACGGCCGACGACGTGGTGTGGTGCGAAGCCCCACAGGCTTATGTATTTCACCCTGTCAACGCTTACGACACCGGAGATGGTGGCGTGGTGGTCGACGTGTGCCGGTACGACTCGATGTTTGATCAGGACCGACGAGGCCCGGTAGGTGACAGCGTCCCGACACTGGCTCGGTGGACGGTGGATTCGACGACCCGGCGGGTAACCGAGAAGCCTCTCGCTGACGGCCACCACGAGTTCCCGGCCCACGACCCACGGGTCGCCACTAGGTCCTACCGGTATGCGTACACAGCGGACGGCCTGACGCTGGGGCCGACCACCCGGATCGACGTGGAGACCAGCGCCTCGGTCATTCATGACCACGGCAAGGGACGTTACGGAGCCGAACCAGTGGTCATCCCCAAGGATCGCTCGACCACCGAGGACGACGTCTGGGTGCTGGTGTGCGTCAACGACCGGGCCGGTGGTCCCGCAGAACTGGTGGTTCTCGACGGAGGTGATCTGGCCAGTCCGCCGGTGGCCCGGGTACACCTTCCCCGCAGGGTCCCGGACGGATTCCATGGTTCATGGATCCCCGACTCCTCAGTACCACCGACATGAGTGCCGAACATGCTCAGGCCGAACGAGGCCTCCTATGCGACCTAATGCTGGAAGGAGGTCCCGACGCGCCGACCCTGTGTGAGGGATGGACCGCGGCACACCTAGCCGCCCATCTATGCCTCCGGGAGCGCCGACTCGACGTGGGCCTAGGCCTGGTATTGCCCGGACCGTTCGCCCGCTACACAACGTGGACCACCGACCGGGTGGCCCAACGGGTCCCCTTCGAGCGCCTCGTTTCCCGGATCCAGTCGGGACCACCAACCCTGGTTCGACCGATCGACGGGCCGATGAACCTGTTGGAGTTCTTCGTCCACGTGGAGGACGTCCGTCGGGCCGTCAACGGGTGGTCGCCCCGGGAGGACGAGGCCCTCCAGGACGCCCTGTGGCCGTTCCAGCAGTCCCGGACCAAACTGCAGACCCGACGGTTGGACGACGTAGACCTATCAATCGCCCGGCCGGGCCAGCCGTCCGTCTACGTGCGGTCGGGGAGCCGGTCGGTCACAGTGACTGGTGAGCCCGGCGAGTTGGCGCTGTACTTCTTCGGACGGCGCGACGAGGCCCTGGTGAACCTCGACGGCGACCCAGAGGGGATCCGCGAGGTCTCCACCGCCCCGACCGGCTTCTAGGCCACCGAGAAGGAGGTGGGGGGTGGTCTCCGGCGAACGTCGACCGACGCTGCCCTGCCTGGTGGTCTGCCCGCCGGGCCTGGAAGACGTGGTGATCGCCGAGTTGGATGACCTGGGGGTCCGGGCACGACGGACAGGCAAGGGCTCGCTTTTGGCGGACCTGACCACCCGGCAGTTGTACGCCGCCAACCTGTTCCTACGGTCGGCGACCCGCGTGCTAGTCCGGGTGGACCGGTTCACCGTACGGTCCTTTGCCGATCTGGAGCGTCAGGTCAGAGCGGTGGATTGGGCCCCGTGGATCGGGCCGGAGGATCGGCCACGAGTGCGGGTTACCACCCGGCATTCGAAGCTCTGGCATGACGGTGCAGTGGCTGAGCGCTTCACCTCGGTGCTGGGTCCGGGGTCCAAAGAGGGACGGGAACAGTTGATAGTCGTTCGGGCCGTGGACGACCGGTTCACAGTCAGCGTGGACTCCTCGGGGGCACCCCTGCACGAGCGAGGGTGGAGGCAGGCCACGGCACGGGCTCCGCTCCGGGAGTCGGTAGCCGCTGCGCTGTTGACTGCTGCTCGGTGGGATCCCACTACGCCCCTCGTCGACCCGTTTTGCGGGTCGGGGACTATCGCCATTGAGGCGGCGTTGCGGGCCACCGGAGCCGCCCCTGCCGGTCAGCGGGATTTGGCTTTCCGGTCGTGGCCGGGGTTCGAGCCTGGGACGTGGGCCAGCGTCACCGCCGACGCCAACCGGCGGGTCTCCGAAGCCGGCGAGGCGCCGCCCATCGTGGCCGCCGATCGTGATACGGGTGCGATCGAGTCGGCGCGGTCCAACGCCCAACGGGCTGGAGTGGAGGACCTTATCGAGTGGCGGCGGGTCCCTATTGCTGACCTAGGTCCTCTTGCTGGCTCCCAGGCAGGGATCGGCTTGCTGGCTACCAACCCGCCGTGGGGTGGTCGAGTGTCCGGCGGTGACCTCCGGAACCTCTACGCCACGCTTGGTCGGGTAGCGGCTCAACGGTTCGCGGGTTGGTCCCTAGGCGTGCTGGTTGCCGACCGGAGCCTGGCCCGCCAAGTGCGGCCCGGCCTCACCGAGGCGCTCGACCTTGAGGTTGGTGGTCGCCGGGCCTGGTTCTTGACTGGTCGGGTCGGCTAAGGCGGCGAAACCAGTTCAGGCCAGCGTGGAGCATCGAGGGCTAGCGTCGGGTCGTGCCTGCCCAAGGGCTACGGCGACTCCACGGACCCTTATGCCTCTCCGCCGGGTCGGGGGATCAAGTAGTCGGGATCAACGGCACGCGGGCCCTCCCGGCGAGCCAGGGCGGCGTCTACAGCATCGGCGAGTCGTTCGTCGCGGGCCGCCACGTGGGCCGGATCTCGTTCGGCGAACTCGCCCATTACCTCGCGGGCGAAGAGTTCCATCGACTCGCAGATGTGCTCGTGGCGGTTCCGTCCGGCCTGGCTGACGAAGATCACCTGGTCCACGCCGGCTGCCTCGTACTCCCGTAGGAGGTCTCGGACTTGATCGGGGGTGCCGATGGCGCCCCGGAGGGCCAGTATCCCGTTGCCTTGCATTTGGGCACGGAGGTTGCCGCCCAGTTGGCTGGCCGTGTCCCGGTCGAAGCCGTACAGGCTGCGGTTATGGGTGAACTCCTCGTGGATGTCGGTGGCGCCGGGACGGTGCTGGCCGAACCCGTAGTAATGGGCCAGCGAGTATCCAAAAAAGTGGGCCCCGTCGATGCCACGTTCCAGCGCCGTTGCCTCGTCCTCGTGGCACATGAAAGGTAGTACGCACGCCACGTTCGGGTTGACGGCGAATCCCGCCGGGACGCAGGCCTCCGAGGCGATGATCTCGTGGTACTCGGCCATCCACTGTTCGGCCTCGCCGGGCTCGACGAAGGCAAAGGTCAGGGCGCCCATGCCCTTTTGGGCGGCTAGGTGGATGGTCTCCCGCTGGCTGCACGCCACCCATAGTGGGGGGTGAGGGCGTTGGAGAGGCTTTGGGACCACATTTCGGGGCGGCATAGACAGCCACGGCCCCTCCCAGCCAGCGAATGGCTCCTCCACCATCATCCGCGTCGCCGCCTCGATGTGGTCCAGCCACTGGTCCCGTTTGGTGGTCCGGTCAATACCAAAGCCGTCTAGTTCAGCGTTGGATGACGACTCCCCGGTCCCGAACTCCACCCGCCCCCCGGACACCAGGTCCAGGGTGTTGATTCGCTCCACCACTCGCGCCGTGTGGTTGTAGGCCGCTGGGAGCAGCGTGATGCCGTGTCCCAACCGGATCCGGGACGTGCGCTGGCTGGCAGCGGCCAAGAAAACCTCGGGAGCCGAGCTGTGGCTGTATTCCTCTAAGAAGTGGTGTTCCACCTCCCAGACGTAATCGAAGCCCAGGCGGTCGGCCAGCTCCACCTGCTCCAAGGCATTAGTGAAGAGCTGGTGCTCGTCACCGTCAGCCCACGGTCTAGCCATCTGGTGTTCGTAAAACACGCCGAACCGCATGGAACGACCCTACGGCTCACGTTCCGAACAGTCCCGATTGGAGGTCGGGGCGTAAGGTCGAACCATGGATCGGCGGAGGTGGTCGTGGGTCGTCCTCGGCATCGTTGTGGTTGCCGTGGCCGGCTGGTGGTTTGTCCTGCGGTCCGACGCCCCACCAGCTCCGGACCTAGCCACTGCGGCCGAAACAGCCGCCGCCGCCCAGGCCACCACGACAGTTGTGCCCACTACGACAGTTGTGCCCACTACGACAGTTGCGCCCGGTCCGTCCGGCATCTGGACGGTCGACCCGACAATCGGATCATTCAACGACTTCACCTCGAACTATGTCGGCTACCGGGTCAACGAGGTGCTGGGCAACGGCATCGGCGCGACAACAGCGGTGGGCCGAACACCACTCGTGACCGGCACCATCGAACTCTCCGACGACACCCTGGTGACTGCCGAAATTGTCGCCGACCTCCGGGGCCTGCGATCTGACAAGTCGTTCCGAGACGGCAAAGTCCAGACGGCGTTGAACACCAACGAGCACCCGCGAGCCACGTTCACCCTGGACGAACCCGTTGCCCTCGGAGACATCCACGGAGACGGTGCCTCGGCCGAGTTAACGGCAGCCGGCACGCTGGCCGTCAATGGCCTAACTGCCCAGATGGAGGTGGCGGTCTCAGCCATACGGGTGGGCGACGTGGTGACCGTGGTCGGCTCCTTCCCGATCGCGTTTATCGACCACGGAATAGAGGCTCCCAGCGCATCCATCGTGGTCTCGGTAGAGGACCACGGCACGGTCGAGTTCCAGCTATTCCTGACTCGGTGAACCGCGAGGTCGATCCCACTGGCCCCGGGCGCTCCAGCCCCTTCGGCTCCCTCCGCCACCCGGCCTTCGCCCGGTTCGCCGCTGCCCAGACACTGTGCGGGATCGCCCAGTTCCTCGGAGGCCTAGCCACCCCATTCCTGGTCAACGAGCTCACCGACTCCAACACGTGGGTTGGGGCGGCCTCCTTCGTGGCTCTCATCCCAGCCGTCGTGGGAACACCCCTATCGGGGACACTGGCCGACCGAATGGATCGTCGCCGACTTCTCCTCCTCGGCCTATCCCTCCAGACAGCGACCATGACCGCCGTCGTCATCCTGTACGCCTCCGGCGACCTGACCCCTTGGCGAATCCTGGCGTTGAACTTCATCGGAGGCACGGCAGCGTCCTTCCAGTGGGCGCCCATCCAGTCCATGGCCGCCGTGCTCGTTCCCCGCGAATCTCTAATCGCCGCGGTCCGGCTGGTGTCGATTACCTTCACCGTCGGCCGGTCCGTGGGCCCAGCCATTGCCGCCGTGACCCTCGCCTTCCACGGTCCGGGCCTCGCCTTCGTTGTGTCGCTAGGCCTCTACGTGGCGAGCCTGACCATCCTCACCACAGTGCGGACGTCATGGGTGCCCTCTCGCAGCACCGGCTCCATCGGAGACCAGTTCCGCGAAGGCTTGGCCTACGTTCGAACCCGGCCGGAGATGCGCCTCGCCTTTCGCCTGGCATTCACCGTGGCGGGCCTCGGCGCCGTGTTCGCTTTCTCACTGGCCGCTGGCGTCGCCGACGACCTGTTCGGCAGGGGTGGAGGTGGACTAGGGGTCCTTTCCACCAGCCTCGGTGTGGGGTCCCTCTTGGCCAGTGCCTTCATCAGCGGTCGAGGCGGGAGAATGTCCCGGGCCGTCCTGGAACGGCAGGCCATCCTGCTCTACGGGACCGGTCTGCTCATTGTGGCCTCGTCGTCCTGGCTAGGTCTGGGGATGCTCGGCTATCTCCTCACAGGTGCCGCCCACATGCTCCACGGCACCACCCTCAGCACAGCTCTGCAGATGCGAGTTGACGAGGAATTCCGGGGACGGGTGATGTCGGTGTTCCTTGTGGCTGTCCTCAGTGGGATCCCGATCGGTGGCCTGGCCTTCGGAATCCTCGGTGACCTGGTCGGCCTACGGTGGGTGGTCCTATCGGCCGGCCTGGTGCTATGCCTAGACGGCCTAGTAACCGGCCGGCGCGGAATCCTCACCCTTCTAGACGAGGAGGGTGAGACAGACGGCTAAGCGTTTGCCGAATCACCCGATTCGGGGGACAATCGACACCCGCAACGGAGGTTCACTATGTCCGACAACCAGTCCGAGCAACTCCTCGGTGTGGTCGACGCGCTGGACGCCCTGTCCCGGTCCTGCTCACCAGCTGAGGCCGCCGAACGCCTGGACCCGGTCGTGTTGCAGGCCTTCTGGCGAGAATGGCCCCACACCAGCGTCTGGGCCGGGAACCTCTGGAGGACCCTCAACCTGGACCTTGAGGGGCCGGCCAGCGAGCGACAGGATCGGGAGGTCGACGAGGTCGGGGGCAGTGGCTGATGGCCACCATCGGTGACGTCATGACCAAGGACGTGGTGACCCTTTCGTCAGACTCGACAGTCAGCGACGCCGCCCAGGTGATGGTGCAGGGCGGTTTCGGGTCAGTGATCGTGGTCCACGGGCGCATACTGTTGGGCATCCTCACCGAACGCGATGTGCTTCGGGCTGCCGCTTCCGAGGAAGACCTGCGATCTGCCTCGGTGGAACGCTGGATGACACCAGATCCGGACACCAGCGGACCCGACCTGGATACAGAAGAGGCGGCCGGTTTGATGCTGAGTCGCGGCTACCGACACCTGCCGGTGGTGGTCGACGGGGACTTGGTTGGCATGGCGAGTCTGCGCGATGTTCTTAGCGCTCGGATCGCTCGACGCTGATCCGGCAACGGTCCCAACCGGCGTCAGCCGTTCCGCATGTCCTCTGATCGGCAGGAGCGCGCCCGTCGGACTAACGCGGCGTGGACAGCTGGGCTGGTCTACGGGACGGTCCGGACACTGGTGCGATTCGCGCTCTGGCCCTACCTGCGGACCCGGACTATTGGCCGGGAGAATATTTCACCCGAGGGACCAGTCATTCTGGCCCCCGTCCACCGGTCCAACTTGGACTCGATCATGCTCTCGCCCCTTTCTCGTCGTCGGATCCGGGCGTTAGCCAAGGAGAGCCTGTTTACAGTCCCGCCGCTGGCCTGGGTGTTGGCTTCGTTGGGGGCCTTCCCGGTCCGTCGAGAGACCGCCGATCGGGAGTCCCTACGAATCGCCCAAGAACTGCTGGTCGACCAGAACGTGCTGCTGGTTTTCCCGGAGGGCACCCGACACGAGGGTGAGCAGGTGGCCGAACTCTTTGACGGTACGGCCTGGCTGGCTGCCAGAACCGGTTCGGAGGTGGTGCCAGTGGGCATCTCGGGTACCGGCGAGGCCATGCCGACCGGAGCCCGTTTCCCCCGACGCACCCGGGTCCGCATAGTGGTCGGTACCCCGATCCAACCCCTGGACCCGAAGGCAGCCCGGAGTGCGTTGAGGAATTGGACTGACAGCCTGGCAGTTGCTCTCCAGGCAGTCCAGGACGAGGCCTGCACTGCCTGATTCCTGGAACTGAAGGCCTCCGATGGCCGGGGGTCAGAAATCCCATGAAAGGGTCCACCGGTGGAACGCCGGGCGGTCATCGGTCGGGTAGCGGCTGTCGGGGCCGTCTTCCTCATGTCTTTCGGCCCGAGCATCGTCAAGGTGGCTGACGTGGCCGAGATCACCTTCATCTTCTGGAGGCTTCTGGCTGCCGTGGTGTTCTACTCCCTGCTTCTCATGGCGACCGGACGACGGCTGCCCTGGGCAGCTTTCCGACGGTGTATTCCCGGGGGCGTCCTATTCGGGGTGAACCTCGTTTTCTTCATCCTCACCATGCGCCGGACCAGCGCGGCGAACGCCGTGGTGATCTCGTCGCTCCAACCGGTGGTGCTTATCGGGATCGCCGGCCCACTGTTCGGCGAGCGCCCCCGTCCGTCGATTTACTTGTGGTCGGCGGTAGCTATGGGCGGGGTAGTGGTGGCCATGACGGGAGCCGACGCGACCGGGGTCGCCACCCGCACGGGAGATCTGCTTGCCGTGGGCATGATGCTCCTCTTTGCCGCCTACTACGTGGTGTCTAAGCAGAGTCGGGTCAATCTGGACTCAGCCACGTACCAGGTGGGCCTCACGGTGGTGGCCACCCTCACCGTGCTGCCCTTCGCGCCGGTCATGGGTCAGAGTCTGGCCCCGCCACCGGTCGACCAGTGGACCTGGATTGCCCTCATGGCTGTTCTCCCAGGGACCGGCCACCTGCTCACCAATTACGCCCTTGGCTACGTGCCGATCGTCGTAATGAGCCTGGTCAGCCTCCTATTCACCGCCGTGGCACCCTTGTACGCCTGGTGGCTGGTCGGAGAGAAAATCGGTGGCGTGCAAGCCCTCGGTATGGCCCTAGTTATTGCCGCTCTGGCCATAGTGGTGACCCGTCCCGTGGGAAAGCCCCCTGCCCTCACGGTCGGCTGACCGGTCAGATCCCGTACTCGCCCCGAAGAAAGCGGAGCATCCACGACGCCACCTCCACCCGGTGGAGTGGGGCGTCCAGCGTGGCCAGGGCATCGTCCAACACCCCAGGTGGGCTCGAACTCGTGTACCGACCTCGGTAGAGGATGTCGGCGTAGTGGGCATTGAACTCAGGGTGGGCCTGGACACCCAGCAGGTGGTCGCCGACGGCCAGCACAGCCGCGGGGCAGTGATCTGAGGAGGCGATCAGCCGGGCCTCATCGGGAAGGTTCAGGACCTGGTCTCGGTGACAGTAGAAGACACCCACCGGGTCGGTATCCGGCTCCATCCAGCCCTCGCGGGCCTCCAGGTTGATCGGCCGGTTACCCAGACCCCACGTCTCCACCCGTTCGACGCGACCACCGAGGGCCTGGGCGATTGCTTGGTGGCCGAAGCACACCCCAACTGTGGGGGCCCGGGCAGCGTCTAGGTCACGAACTAAGTCCAGGAGGTCATGGATCCAGGGCTCGTCCTCATACACCCCGCGGACCGACCCAGTGATCAGCCAAGCGTCCTGCTCGTCGGCCGATCCGGGAAGGGTGCCGTCCACAACCGGGTAGTCCACGAAGGACACGTCGGGTCGCACCGCTCCGAACAGGTCGGTGAACAGGCGGTGGTAGCCCTCGTAGCGGGGGCGGAGGTCCTCAAAGATTTCGTCACAGCGTAGGAGGCCAATCTGCATCGTCCGAAACGTAGCGAAACGCGGTGGAGGTATTCGGTTCGGGCGGCGAGACTTCGGAGATGCGACGGGGCCTTCTCTACATCCTCTGTGCCCAGGTGATGTGGGGGGTTTCCCCAGCCTTCTGGCGTGGCGTAGTCGACGTTCCGGCGCTGGACGTTCTGGCCCACCGAGCTTTCTGGACGTTCATAGCCCTTCTGGTAGTGCACCTGGTTCGACGGTCGTGGGCCGATGTCCGGGAGGCCGCTCGGATGCCCTCCATCCTGGGTCTGGAGGTCTTAGCCGGGGTCCTAATCGGCTCCAACTGGCTGGCCTGGATCTGGGCAGTCAACAACGACATGGTGTTGGAGGGCAGCCTCGGGTACTTCATCACCCCGCTGGTGAGCGTCCTGCTGGGCGTTCTAGTGGTCGGGGAGCGCCTACGCCGGGCCCAGTGGCTTGCCGTGGCCCTCGGTGCAGCGAGCGTGGTGTGGCTCACAGTCGACGTGGGGCGCTTGCCTTGGGTTTCGCTCTTCCTGGCTGGCACCTTTGGCATCTACGGGCTCATCAAGAAGAAGGTCGACCGGCCACCGATTGACATGCTGGCCATTGAACTAACCGTGATGCTGCCCGTCACCCTGGGCTACCTCGCCTATCGGACGTCCAGCGGGCACGATGTCCTGTTCGCGGGGACGTTGATCGAGGTGATGGTCTTGCTGGCCAGCGGAGTTTTCACCGCTGCTCCACTACTGTTCTTCGCTGGTGGGGTTCGGCGAGTGCCACTGTCGGTAGTCGGGGTGCTCCAGTACCTCTCGCCCTCCATCAACTTCCTGTTGGGTGTAGTGGCCTTCGGTGAGCCATTCGGTTCGGGGCGCCTGGTTGGCTTTGTCCTTGCATGGACTGGATTGGCTGTATTTACCGCCGATGGAATCCAGTCGGTCAGGCCACCGCGTCGACGCTGATCAGGGAGGTCAGCCGGAAGCGGTCAGGATCTTGTCGGAGCGGCCAGCGGCCAGCGGCATGCGGTCGACACCCCATCGGATGGGTCAGTTGACGGTAGCTAGCACCTCAGCGGCGAAGGTCGGAGCCTCATCGGTCAGGCGCCACCGGCTCAGCGACCGGGCGGCCACTACCTCAGCCCCGTAGTTGGCCAACATCCCAGCCAGCATGTCTGCAGCACGGCCTGGGTTCACGGCATGGGTCATGAAGGCGGCCACCCGCTTGTCCCAGAGTTTGGGGATCTGGTTCAACTTGGCCGCGTCGCCCGGACGGTGGCCAAACAGGATCAGGCCGTCGACCCAGGTGCCCACAAACACCAGGTCCGCCTCGGCCAGTTCTTTGTAGTCAAGGTTGGTGATTGGGCGGACGGCCACGGTGGCCCCGGCGGCCTGCACGGTACCGCCGATCAACTCGGCGGCCCGTCGAGTATTGCCGGTGCGACTTTGGTAGATCACGACCACATTCATGACCACAGTGTGCCCCACCGAAGGTCCGGTTCTACACTCGCCACTATGCCGACCTATGACTATCGCTGCGGGATGTGTGACGCCGTTTTCGAGGTGCGTCGGCCCATGGCTCGGTCGTCGGAGGCGGCAGCCTGCCCGAACGGCCACGAGGGTGCGCGCCGCTTGCTGTCGGTATTTGCGGCGGTTGGGAGGACGGAGGCCGCTCGTCCAAAAACACCAGTTACAACCGGCGGTTGCGGCGCAGCCTGCGCCTGCCATCCCGGCTGACGTCGGATCAAACCCGAGGAGTACCCATGTCTGGACGTCTGGAGGGAAAGATTGCCTGCATCACCGGTGCGGGCTCTGGGCTGGGACAAGCCATGGCCTTACGGTTTGCCGAGGAGGGGGCCACAGTGGCCGCCCAGGACCTGAGTAGGGAAGCGGCCGACGAGACGGTGCGCTTGTTGGACGGCGCTGGTCACCATGCCTTCGGCGGTGACGTGTCCAATGAGGAGGACATGGGCACGGTCTTCGGCCAGATTTACGCCGCGTACGGGCACCTTGACATCCAGGTCAACAATGCTGGGGTAGCCCGCCTTCCCGGTGACGGCTTCGACGAGATGATGGCTGGTGAGGGCCCCCAAATCTCACTGATGAGTCACGCGGCGTTTACGAAGATGCTGGCCGTTCACATTGGCGGCGCCTTTCTGTGTACCCGAGAGGCGGTGAAGCTGATGGGGGAGGGAGGCTCAGTTGTGAACCTTTCCAGCATCGCCGGTTTGGCCGGATGGGGATCGATCCACTACGCGGCGGCCAAGGGCGCCGTTCTGGCCTTCACCCGGGCGGCGGCTCGCGAGTTGGGCGCCATGGGAATCCGTATCAACGCCATTGCCCCGGGGGTGATCGACACGCCGATGACGGCCAGGGTCGATGAAGCGCTGTTAGCCCCCATGGTCGGAATGACCCCGCTACGGCGGAAGGGCACCGCTGAGGAGATCGCTGCTACCGCCCTCCACCTCGCATCCGACGAGAGCTCGTTCACCACCGGACAGTGGATCTCGCCCAACGGGGGACTCATCACCATCTGAGGTCTAACCCGGTGAGTACCTGTCGGTCAGCGGGTCCAGTCCAGGTCCGCCAGTTGCCGGTCAACTTGGGCAGGATCCAGGCCCATCTCGGCCATACCGGCAGCCAGGACTTCCCGATACGAGGGGCTGGGTGGCCCGATTCCCGGCGGGTCGCTGGAGGCCAATGTGCAGGCTGGCTCACCGTCGACCTCTGGCATCCCGACCACCAGGTCGATTACGCCGTCCAGGACCAGAACTGCGGTGCCCGGTGTCGGAGGGGCATCGGGCATCGAGACCTGGTCCGTTGGACGGTTGTTCTCCTGGGCGACTATGTCGGCCATCTGATCCCAGGTAATGCGCCAAGCTCGGCCGACCACGGGGAGACGTCCAGGTTCTGGTGGCTCGGCCTGGCAGAGACAGCAGCCACCCTGCCATTTTCGGGAATGGCCACCGAAGAACACGGGGTGAGGAACGACGACCTGTCGGTCACCGGACGGCGGCGAGGGGTCCCTGGCCCCCCGGTGGGCACCCCAGACGGGACCATCGCCACATCCCGCGAGGTAGGCGAGGAACCGGGCCTCCAGCAGGTTGGACCCGTAGGCCACGTACCAGATGGCGTTGGAGACGTGCATAGCTGGCATCAACTAAAGAGGTTGGCTAGGGCCTCGGCCGCCCAGTCATCGGCAGGAGGCGTCTCGTCGTGCAGGCGGTTCAGCCAGGTGAGGCTTACTTTGCCGGCCATGACGGCCCCCCCGTCGGTGTCCTCGGCGAGCACGCCCGGCTCCCCCCAACTCATCTGCACCCGATAGGTGCCGGCATGGCCCTTCTTGGGCACCAGGTCTGCCGTGGTCAGGCTCCGGGGAGGAGCTGACCCTGTCACCGTGTGGCACCACCCCCGGACGTCTTGCAACGCTACGTTGGGGACGTTCACGTTCAGGACCGAAGGCTTTGTCGGTAGGTCAGCTGCCACGCCTTCGACCACTGCCCGGGCCACAGTGGCCGCCGTCGACCACCACTGGTTGACCAGCACTTCATCGGCGCCTTGGCCCTCGATACCCCAACCGGTTACGGCCTGGCTGACAGCGATTCCGGTAGTGCCGCCATTCCGGGCAGTGAGGGCCGCCCCAACCGTCCCCGAGTGGTACACAGAGCGGCCGACGTTCATGCCGGGGTTGATGCCGGCCACTACGAGGTCGAACGGTTCGCCGAACAGGCCGAGCCGGCTGTACATGACACACAGCCCCGGCGGGCCGCTCACCGACCAAGAGCGCGAGATTCCGTCCACATGGGCGTCGTGGACCTCGGGGCGTATTAGGTGGAGGGCCCCCAGTGAGGCGCCGGCCCCCGAGTACTCGGTGTCAGGGGCCACCACGGTGACATCCCCGACGCCGACCAGAGCCCGGGCCAGATGATGGAGGCCGTCTGAGTCGATGCCGTCGTCGTTGGTGACCAGGATGCGCACAGTCGCTGACCGTACCGGCGTCGGGCGGTCCGCTTGTTAGTCGCCGAGTTGGGCGCTGAGGCGCTCCCAGTCGGCCATGAGCGCAGCCGCGGCATCCTTGGCCGCCTCGTGTTCGGCCACTACGGCGGCAGCCC
Source organism: Acidimicrobiaceae bacterium (assembly GCA_002717365.1). Taxonomy (GTDB): domain Bacteria; phylum Actinomycetota; class Acidimicrobiia; order Acidimicrobiales; family MedAcidi-G1; genus UBA9410. Next base: position 13,946 of record PBDJ01000031.1, read on the forward strand.
GGTCGGGATCCCGGTAGAGGTCAGCGTCAGCCAGTCGGCCTTGTACTTCCAAGACAGTCGCTTCAGCTGCCTCCCAGTCCCTTTCTGCCCGTTCTAGTTTCCGCCGCAGGCCTTGGGTGGGGTCACGAGGCTTTCCCTTGCGGAGCTTCTTGGTAGGAGGGGAGTCGGAGTGGCGTTCCGTCGCTCCGTGTCGGGTGGGAGTTGGGGCGGCATCGGTTCTCACCGGGTAGAGGACCCGGTCGGGGACTCCTTCGTGCCATACGGCCCGTCCGTTCCGGACCTCCACCAAGTTGTGGGCCACCGAACGGATCAGGTGACGGTCGTGGGTGATCAGTACCACGGTTCCTGGGTAGGCCGTCAGGGCGTCCTCAAGCACGTCACAGCTGGGTAGGTCGAGGTGGTTGGTGGGTTCGTCCAAGATGAGCAGGTTGACCGGCACGGCCAGCGTTTTGGCTAGGGCCAGGCGCGTCTGCTCCCCTCCCGACAGATCACCTACCAGCCGGTCTACGGTGTCGCCCCGAAAGCCGAATGAGGCTAAATAGGTGCGGGGGTTGCGACCGTCGGTGCCCACGCCGGACACCGTCTTGAACTCCTCCAGCACAGTCCGCCGCTCGTCCAGGACTTCGGCTTGGAGCTGGTCGAAGTGGGAGAGGTCGACGTTTGTGCCGCGATTGATCTGGCCGTCCAACGGGGCCATCTCTCCGGTCAGTAGGCGGACCAGGGTGGTCTTGCCAGCCCCGTTAGGTCCGACCAGGGCCACAGTGCGGCCCCGCTCCACCCCGAAGGTGACGTCGCGGAGGACGACCTCGGGGTTTCGTCCGTCACCGTCGTCGTAGCCGGCAGTTACGCCCTCTAGTTCGGCCACCAAGCGAGATGACCGTCGAGGCTTTGGGAAGCCGAAGCGGGTTGTCGGGTCGTCGGGCTCTTCGACCACGATGCGGTCCAGCCTCTCCAGTGCCTTCACCCGGCTCTGGACCTGGCGGGCCTTGGAGGCCTTGTACCGGAAGCGTTCGATGAAGCGCTCGGTCCGGGCCACCTGCCGGGATTGCTGGGCGGCCGCTGCGCGTTGCATGGCCAACTGTTCCTCGCGGGCCACCACGAAGTCGGCAAAGCCACCCACGTACTCGGTGATCCGGTTCCCGGCAAGTTCTAGGATCCGGTTGGCCACCGCGTCGATGAAGTCCCGGTCGTGGCTGACGAACAGCAGACCACCGGACCAACCGGCCAGGTGCTGTTCCAGCCAGGCCACGCTGTCCACGTCGAGGTGGTTGGTGGGTTCGTCCATGATCAACAGGTCGGGGGCCGACAGCAACAGCCGGGCCAGGGCGACTCGCATGCGCCACCCGCCCGACATTTCGTCCATGGGTCGGTCGTGGTCGGCCGGGTCGAAGCCCAGTCCAGACAGGATCCGGTGGGCGTCGGCCTCTACGGCGTAGCCGCCGAGCTGCTCGAACCGGGATTGAGCCTCGCCGAACTCGACCAGCACCCGGCCCTGCTCGTCGCCCGTTGTTTCGCCGATCTGGGTGCCTAGGGCCTCGATGCGTCTGGCCAACTCGGTGAGCAGCCCGGCGCCCAGCATGACCTGTTCGAACACTGACCGACCGACCTCGTCGGGAAGTTCCTGAGGGAGGTAGCCGATACGGAGTTCCCGAGGTCGATGGACCTTGCCGATGTCAGGTTCCTGCAGGCCGACGATGGTTTCGATGAGGGTGGTCTTGCCAGTCCCGTTGCTGCCCACCAGAGCAACGCGGCGGCCCGGGCCGAGTTGGAGTGAGACGTCGGCGAAAAGGGTTCGGGACCCGAAGCTGCGGGACAGGCCTGAGGCGGTCAGCACGTCGGGAGGGTATCCGGAGGCCTCGAAGGGACCGGACGGTATGGGTGGTGGGTGTCAGGCCCGGGGCGGATCCCAGCGAATCACGGCGGCGGCTGACGACATGCCGGCGCCAAACCCCACCATCAGGACTAGATCGCCGGGGGCTACCCGGTCATTGTTCAAGGCGTCCACCAAGGCCAGCGGAATCGAGGCGGCCGAGGTATTGCCGGTCCGCTCGAGGACCATGGCCGCTTTCTCCAGGGGGATGTCTAGGCGCTTCAGAGCGGCGTCGATGATGCGGATGTTGGCCTGGTGGGGGACTACCAGGGCGATGTCGTCGATATTCATGCCAGCCCGCTTCAGGGCGTTGCGACCGGCCTTCTCCACGGCTAGGACGGCCCGACGGAACACCTCTTTGCCGTTCATGAAGATCTTGCCGCCGTGCTCGCACGACAGGATTCCTGCCGCCGAGCCATCCGACATGAGGTCCCAGCCCAGCAGGGTAGGGGTGTCGGCAGATCGTTCGATGACTACCGCACCGGCACCGTCGCCGAACAGCACGCAGGTGCCCCGGTCGGTCCAGTCGGTGATCCCGCTGAGGGCATCGCTTCCGATGAGCAGGATGCGGTCGACGCCGCCGGCCGAGAATTGCATAGCCGTTACAAGCCCGTACACGAATCCCGAACAGGCGGCGTTCATGTCGATGGCCCCGCACGACATCCCGAGGTTGTCCTGGACTACCGAGGCGCTGGCTGGGAACTGCTGGTCCGAGGTGCAGGTGGCCAGGAGCAGCAGGTCCACGTCGGCCGGGTCTACACCGGCCATGGCAAGAGCGTCGCGACCGGCGGCCGTGGACATCTCAGTGACTTTGCCGTCCACGTGGCGGGCGCCGATGCCGCTGCGCTCACGGATCCACTCGTCGGTGGTTTCCACCATCTCAGCCAGGTCGTGGTTAGTGAGCCGGCGTTCGGGAAGATGGGTTGCCCAACCGGTGATTCGGCCGTGGGCCATGGGGTGCTCCGTCATTGTAATGGGACGGCCGGTGGGGACCGGCCCGTCGGCAGGCTAGTCAAGGACCACCGGGGACCAGGGAAGAAGGGGCGCGGCCGGAGCAGGGATAGGGTCGAACGCCCATGCAGGACCACGAACTCGCCGGACTCCTAGCCCAGGAAGCCGGCAACTTGCTCCTCGGAATTCGGGACCAAGCCGTGGCCGAGGGTTGGCCGTCGTACCACCTGCAGGACGAAGGGGATCGGCAGGCCCACCGCCACCTGGTGGACCGTCTGGCCGAGTTCCGTCCCGATGACGGGCTCCTATCCGAGGAGGGGACTGACGACGGGGCCCGTCTGGAGGCCAGTCGGGTGTGGATCTTGGACCCCCTGGACGGGACACGCGACTTTGGCCGGTCGGAAAGTATCGAGTGGGCGGTCCATGTGGCCTTGGTGGAGGGGGGTCGACCGACGGCCGCTGCCGTGGCTCTTCCGGCCAGCGGACAACTTTATGGAACCGACCTCTCGGTAGCCTTTCGTCCACTTGAGCGGGAACGCCCGGTGGTCGTTACTAGTCGGTCGCAATGGGGTGAGGCTGAGGTGGTGGCGGCGGCCATCGGCGGCGTGGTCAGGTCCTTCGGGTCAGCTGGCGTAAAGGCCATGGCGGTGGTCGGGGGATCGGCCGACGTCTATGTCCACCCGTCAGGCCTCTACGAGTGGGACGTCTGCGCTCCGGCCGCTGTAGCTATCGCCGCTGGCCTGGACGCCAGCAGTCTTGACGGCATGGCCCTCACGTTTAATAAACCCCGACCCGTCGTACCGGGTTTGCTTATCTGCCGGCCGGAATACACCGGACGAGCACAGTCCTCCCTCCGCTGGTAGGGGCCCAGTGCCAACCGCCCTAGACCACCAGGCGGGCCAGCAGGTCGTCCACCAGGACGGCCAGGTGTTCCCGGTCGCGGTTGTTAACCAGGATGTAGTCGGCCACCGCCCGCCGTTCGGCGTCGGTAGCCTGGGCAGCTATCCGGGACCGGGCGTCGTCGGGCGCCATGCCCCGTTCTGCCAGGCGATCCATTCGCAACTCGGAATCGGCTTCCACCACGACCACCTCGGTGTAGCCCCGATCGTTGGCCAGTTGACCGAGGTTGCTTTCCACGAGTACTGCCATGTCCAGCACCACGAGGTCAGGTGGGTCCTCGGCCAGAGCATCCAGTCGGCGGAGGATCTCCCGGTTTATTACCGGGTGGCTGATGGCCTCCAGGTCAGCTAGGCGGCCCTTAGCGGAGAACACCACCTCGGCCAGGGCCCCACGGTCAACAGTCCCGTCGGGCCTGAGGACGCTGTCGCCGAACTCGGCTGCTACAGCGTCGCGGACCTCCCGGAGTGTGAGGACATGACGTCCCAAGGTGTCGACATCGATGACCACCGCACCCCTTTCGGCGAGAAGGGTGGCCACCGTGGACTTCCCGGCGCCAATGCCCCCGCAGAGGCCGATGACCTTCACGCGGACCGTGGGGTGTCAGACGGCCGGAGTGATAAGGCCGTAGTGGCCGTCGAAGCGCCGATATCCGAGATCCCTAGTCCAGACGCACTGGGGTTGACACCTCATCGAAGAAGTCCCCGCCCTTGTCGTCGACCACGATGAAGGCGGGGAAGTTCTCGACCTCGATACGCCACACGGCCTCCATGCCCAACTCCGGGTAATCGAGAACCTCGACCTGATGGATGGAGTCCAGGGCCAGGCGGGCCGCCGGACCGCCGATCGATCCGAGGTAGAAGCCGCCGTGACGGGCGCACGCCTCGGTGACCTGCCGCGACCGGTTTCCCTTGGCCAGCATGACCAGGCTGGCTCCAGCGGCCTGAAAGCGGTCCACGTAGGAGTCCATGCGGCCAGCGGTCGTCGGGCCGAACGACCCCGAGGCGTAGCCCTCGGGCGTCTTGGCTGGTCCCGCGTAGTAGACGGGGTGGTCCCGGAGGTAGTCGGGGAGGGGCTCTCCGGCATCCAGCAACTCGGCCATTCGGGCGTGGGCGGTGTCGCGGGCCACGACCAGGGTCCCGGTCAGGGACAGCCGAGTCTTGACCGGGTGCCGCGACAGCTCATTGCGGATGGCGTCCATGGGTTGGTCGAGGTCGATGGGCACCACGGTGGCCGACAGGTCCTCGTCAGTGATCTCGGGCAGGAAGCGAGCCGGGTCCTCTTCCAACTGTTCAAGGAAGACGCCGTCGGAGGTAATCTTGCCGAGAGCCTGGCGGTCGGCCGAACAGGAGACGGCAATGCCGACCGGGTTGGAGGCACCGTGGCGAGGCAGGCGGACTACCCGGACGTCGTGGCAGAAGTATTTGCCACCGAACTGGGCTCCGATACCGAACCCCCGGGTCATCTCCAAGATCTGCTGCTCCCAGTCCAGGTCACGAAAGCCGTGCCCGGCTTCGCTGCCGCTTGTCGGCAGGTGGTCCAGGTAGTGGGCCGAGGCGTATTTGGCCGTGCGAAGGGTGTGTTCGGCTGACGTTCCACCGATGACCACCGCAAGGTGATAGGGCGGGCAGGCAGCGGTGCCCAGAGAGCGCAACTTCTCGTCCAAGAAGGCGGCCAACCCCTCGGGGTTGAGAAGTGCCTTGGTCTCCTGGAAGAGGTAACTCTTGTTAGCCGAACCGCCGCCCTTGGCCATGAACAGGAACTTGTAGGCGTCGCCGGCCACTGACTCGATCTCGATCTGGGCCGGCAGGTTCGTGTCGGTGTTCTTTTCGGTGAACATGTCCAGGGGCGCCAGCTGCGAGTAGCGCAGGTTAGAGGTCAGGTAGGTGTCCTGGACGCCTTGGGAGATGGCCTCCCGGTCGTTTCCACCGGTCAGGACCAGCTCACCCTTCTTGGCCGACACGATGGCTGTTCCGGTGTCCTGGCAGGACGGGAGCACCCCACCGGCCGCGATACAGGCGTTCTGCAGCAATTCCCGGGCTACGAAGCGGTCGTTGGTAGACGCCTCGGGGTCATCCAGGATGGCTGCCACCTGGGCTAGGTGCTCGGAGCGCAGCAAGTGGGCGATGTCGCGCATGGCTGTCGCCGTCAGCAGCCGGATGGCCTCCAGGTCGACCTCCAGAAAGGTCCGACCGCCCGGCCCCTCGACGGTTCGGGCACCCCCGGCGGTGAGCAGTCGGAAGTCGGTGGCGGCGTAGGGGTCGTCCAGCAGCGGCAGTAGGTCGGTGTAGGCGAACTCGGGGGTATCGCTCATAGCACCAACCTAACGGTCGCGGTTCTTCGGAACCTTCGACTTTGACCGGAGGCTGTAGCGAGCGTTGGTGCCTCAGGCGGCTAGGTCAGCCACGATCGGCATCCAGAAGTCGGCGCCGTGGTCGCCACCGAGGGCGTAGAACATCATGCGGTCGACGCAGTCGCCGTAGCGGGCCTGGATTTTTGCAGCCACCTTGTCGGGTTCGGCGACGACGGCAAACGCGTCGAGCATCTCATCGTCGATGAGATCTCCCATGGCTTGCCACTCGCCCCGCTTAGACATGGCGTTGAGGTCGCCGTGGAGGCCTCCCCAGCCGTGGATCTCAAGCACGCCCAGGTAGGCGGGAGTTGAGGCGTAGAAGGCGATCTGCTGGCGGATCCCCGTGGCAGCCTTTGCCATGGCTTCCTCGTTGGGGCCGGTGACCACGAAGCCGGGGCCGATGATCTCGAAGTCGTCCATCGTGCGCCCAGATTTTGCCAAGCCGGCTTCGATCCTGGGCAGGGTGACTTCACGCAGGTACGTCTCGGTGGAGAAGGCGTGGCAGATCAGGCCGTCGCAGACCTCGCCGGCAACCTCAGACATGAGCGGTCCGACCGCTGAGATGAACACTTTGGGCGGGCCGCACTCGTTGGGACCGGGATTGAAGAACGGCGTCATCAGGGTGTGGGTGTAGAAGTCGCCGCGGAACCCCAACTTCGTGCCGTTGTTCCAGCAGTCCCAGATGGCCTGCATGGCACTCACGAACTCGCGCATCCTTGCGGCCGGCTGCGACCACTCCATCGAGAAGCGCTTGGTGATGTGCGGTCGGATTTGGGTGCCGAGCCCCATGATGAACCGGCCGTCGCTGTAGCGCTGCAGGTCGTGGCCAATCTGGGCGAGGATCATGGGATTGCGGGCAAAGGCCACGGCGATCGCGGTACCCAACTCGAGGCGCTCGGTGTGCTCGGCGGCGATGACGTGTGGCAAGAAGGGGTCATGGCTGGTTTCGGCGGTCCAGGCGCCGGCATAGCCCTCATCCTCAAGGCGCTTTGCCGACGCGCCGATGGAGGCGAGCCCGCCGGACAGGGAAGTGGGGTTCGCAGCGCCGAAGCCGCCATCGATCTTCATACGCCGACGGTAGCGGTGGAGCGGGGCGCCGCTAGCGTCCGGCCGACCATGGAACTGCTCCTCATCCGGCACGCCCTTCCGACAACCGTGGATAACCGGGACACCGGTCGGGAGGCCGACCCCGACCTATCAGACCTCGGTCGACGCCAGGCGGCCGCACTGGCTGACTGGCTATGTTCCGGCCTGACGGCAGATCCGGTCGACGCCGTATACGCCAGCCCGAAGGCCCGGGCTGTCCAAACCGTGGCCCCATTAGCCGAGCGCCTGGGCCTCGAGGTGGCCATCGAACCGCTGGTCAACGAATACGACGCCGGCGAGCCGGAGTACGTTCCCATGGAGCGCCTCCGAGCCCTGGGGGACCCCCGGTGGGACGCCATCATGGCCGGTGAGGACCTGGACGATCCGGAGGCCTTCCGGGACCAGGTGGTGATCGGGATAGAACGGATCATCGCTGCCAACCCGGGACGGACGGTAGCTGTGGGGTGCCACGGGGGCGTGGTGTCCGCCTACCTGTCCCACGTGCTGGGTACCGACCGGGTGATGTTCTTCGAGGCCCGGTACACGGGAATCAGCCGGGTGGCTGCCTCATCGGCGGGCCACCGCAGCTTGCGATCGGTGAACGAGCTCGGACACCTGCGCCTAGCGGGCATACCGTTGAGCGACGTCTGACTCATGAAGGACATCCCGCAGTTGCGCTTCAAACAGGACTCCAAGTGGCTGGAAGCCCACTTTCGAGGTCTAGACGTGCCCAGCCCCGCTAGAGCGACCCTTGGAACCCCTTCGTTGTAGGGGTGTGGGGGTTTCGCGCCACCCTCGGTCTAGTCGGTCAGCGGGACAGGTCGGACAGGTTCCGGAAGTAGTCCAGGGCCGAAGGGTTGGCCAGGGCCTCGAGGTTGGTGACCTCCCGACCCTCGACCACAGCCCGGACGGCTAGCTCTACCAGCTTCCCGGAGCGGGTTCGGGGCAGTTCTGGGACCTCCACGATCACCGCTGGGACGTGCCGGGGCGAGGCTCCTGTCCGGACGTCGGCGCGGATCCGGTCCCGGAGTTCATCGTCCAGGCTTACGCCTTCGGTGGTGACCACGAACAACACCACCCGGGTGTCTCCATCCCATTCCTGGCCGATCACGAGGGCTTCCTCCACGTCGGGGTGCTGCTCCACCCGGCGGTAGATCTCGGCCGTGCCGATCCTCACGCCTCCCGGGTTCAGGGTGGCGTCCGAGCGGCCGTGGATGATGAAGCCTCCCTCTGGGGTTCGCTCTGCGAAGTCGCCCTGGTGCCACACCCCGGGGAAGAGGTCGAAGTAGGTGGCGTGGTAGCGACGGTCGTTGGGGTCGTCCCAGAATCCCAGCGGCTGGGACGGAAAGGCCGACCGGCACACCAGTTCGCCGCGTACCCCTGGTCTGACCGGAAGACCGGACCCGTCGACTACGTCCATGTCCATGCCCAGCACTGGGCCCTGGATCTGTCCGGCGTGGACCGGGCCGGTCGGCTGGCCGCCTACCAGGCAGCCGCACAGATCGGTTCCGCCGGAGATAGAGGCTAGGTGGACGTCGGCCTTCCAGTCGGCGTATACGTGGGCGAACCCCTCGTGGCTGAGCGGGCTGCCAGTGGAGCAGATTGTGCGGATCGTGCCTAGGTCGTGGGTGTTGACGGGTCGGAGTCCGGCCCGAGCCACCGAGTCAATGAACTTGGCCGAAACCCCGAAGAGGGTGATGCCACAGTCGTCGACCAAGTCGAACAGGCGGTTGCCGTCGGGGTGGAAGGGCGATCCGTCGTAAAGCACCAGGGTGGCTCCGGCTGCCAAGCCGGAGGCCAGCCAGTTCCACATCATCCAGCCAGCCGTCGTGAAGTAGAAGACGCGGTCTCCGAAACGGACGTCGCATTGCAGGCGGTGCTCCACCAGGTGTTTGAGCAGGATTCCACCGGCCCGGTGCACGATGCATTTGGGCCGACCGGTCGTGCCCGAGGAGTACAGGACGTAGAGGGGATGGTCGAACGGCAGTTTCGTGAACTGAACGGTTTCCGGGTCGTGGGGGGAGAGGAACTCCTCAAGAGTGACGGCGTTGGCCGGCAGGGGACCAGACGGACCCGGCCCGGGAATCACCACAACCCGGCGGAGGTCGGTCAACCCGTCGGCTACTTGGATCAGCCGGTCGGTCACGTCATGGTGGCGGCCGGCGTAGTGGTAGCCGTCAGTGGCGAATAGGACCACTGGTCGGATCTGGCCGAACCGGTCCAAGACCCCGTCGGTCCCGAAGTCCGGTGAGGTGGACGAGAAGACTGCGCCGATGGACGCCGCGGCCAGCATCACGGCGTACACCTCGGGCACGTTGGGCAGCCAGGCGACGACCCGGTCTCCCGGTTCCACGCCGAGTTCTAGGAGAGCCTGTTGTAGGCGCGACACCAGGTCGTGGAGTTCTTGCCATGAGACGTCGCGACGGATGCTGTCCTCGCCGCGGGCCAGTAGTGCTGGAGCGTCGTCAGTACGCGACAGGAGGTTCTCAGCCACGTTCAGGCGTCCGTCGGGGAAGAACCTTGCCCCGGAAAGGTTCGTGGCGTCGCCTCCAACGGCTCGACTGCCTGGGTCACCTACTACTCCTAGGTGTTCCCAGGCAGCGGCCCAGAACTCGCCCGGCTGATCGATTGACCATCGGTGAAGGTCGTCGTAACCACCGGCTACGCCGACCGACATCCGAAAAGCCTCGACTTGAGAGGCGGATCGGCGGTCGGTGTCCGGGGTCCAGAGGGGCTTGGTCATGGTGTTCGGAGACTAGGCCGGGCACGCCGTTCGGGAATCCGGTGGGTCAGACTGCGGCCATGGAGGACGGGGTGGTTCCGGTGGACGGGGCGCGTGGGAGGTGGTTCGAGGAACTGCCCGTCGGACTGATAGTCCGCCATGCCCTTTCTCGGACGGTGACCGAGGCCGACAACACTCTTTTCTGCGCTCTTACTCATAACCCCCAACCACTGCACCTAGACGCCGAGTTCGCGGCTGGCACGGAGTTCGGCCAGCGCCTGGTTAACAGCCTGTTCACCCTCGGCCTAGTGGTCGGGGTCAGTGTGGCTGACACCACTCTGGGGACCACGGTGGCAAACCTGGGATTTGAGGAGACGACGTTCCCAGCTCCGGTGTTCCTAGGCGACACCCTGCACGTCGAGACCGAGGTGGTGGCCGCTCGTGGGTCTCGTTCCCGGACTGACTCCGGGATTGTGGCTTTTGAGCACCGGGCCCACAACCAGCGTGGTGAACTGGTGTGTCGGACGCGGCGCAACGCCCTGATGCGCCGTTGCCCCTGACGCGACCCCGACCTCCGTTCTCACGGATTCCCACTAGGTCGTCGTTGGCGTAGGCTCGGCGTCCGTGCCCGAGAACCACCCCGTCGCCATCTCGTCGCCGGACGGGCAGCCGAGTGGACAGGGCCACGAACACGGGGTCGTTGATGACCTGCACGTGACCGTGGGACGGCGTCTCCGAGCCTCCGGGATGCGCTACAGCCGGTCACGCTTCGCGGTGGTTGAGGTTCTAGCCGACGCCGGTCGACCGATCACCCTCCCTGAGATCCTGGTCGTGGACGGCGGGCGACGCCTGGCCCAGAGTTCCGCATACCGGAACCTCGCCGAACTGGTGGACGTGGGGGCCGTCCGACGAGTGGACGCCGGCGATGACCGGGCGCGCTTCGAACTTCACGAGTCGCTCACCGGGCACCATCACCACCTGGTGTGTGACGTCTGTGGCCGAGTGGAGGACTTCCGGGTTCCGGACGAGTTTGAGAGGCAGGTAGCCGCCCTGGTTGACGCGGCTGAGGGCGGGGGCTTCCGGGTGGACGTCCACCGCTTCGACATGCACGGTCGGTGCGCCGACTGTCGGTGAGTTGCCTACGCCGGAGGTCCGGCGGGTGTTCCTGAAGCGCCCGGCCGCTCGGGTCGTCCTCCTTGACCGGGACGGGCGGATCTTCCTTGTCAACGCTGAGGACCCGCTCGATCCGTTCAAGCCGCCGTGGTGGGAGATCCCGGGTGGCGGCATCGACTGGGGTGAGGACAGCGCCACAGCGGCAGCCCGGGAGCTGGTTGAGGAGACAGGTATCGAGGAGGTAGAGATAGGACCGGTCATTTGGACCCAGCACGTGCAGTTCACCTTCGGCGGGTACTTCTTCGACAGCTACGAGAAGATCCACGTGGCGTGGTGTGACGGCGGCGACTACCGGCCCCGACACCTAGAGGCCTTGGAGGTCGCGGCCTTCCGGGGAGCGCGCTGGTGGGCTCTAGACGACCTGCTGGCCTCCGACGAGCCGGTGCTCCCGGCACTACTGCGTGAGCACCTGAGCCCCATCGTGGCCGGGAATCTGCCCGCCGAACCGATCGACATCTCGCCAGAACCCCTCGACTGAACGGTCGCTGGGGCAAGTCGGGGAGATCAGGCCAGGGACTCCAGTCCGCCCCAGGCCAGCCGGGCGGCCAGGGTAGCCATCTCCTCGGCCGGCCGAGTTCGACCCTCGTGCATCCAGTGGCGGATCATGCCTTCGGACATCCCGTTAATGCCCGCCGCCATGGCCAGCGCCGATTGGTGGTCCACGACCCGGATCAGGCGGGTCAGGTACTCGGCGAACGAGTCCCGTACCTGACGGGCGTCTCGCCTAAATTCGGGGTCCACTGCCAGACTGGAGCCGTAGAGCACCGAGAAGGCGGCCGGGCGCTCATCGAAGAAGTGGAAGAAGGCCCGGAAGCCGGCCTCCACCTGACGCCTTGGCGTCTCCTCCTCCTCGGCGGCCTCGATGGCCCGCATCAGCCTGTCGCCTGTTTCGGTCAGAAGGACCTCGAACAGGTCGTGCTTTGACACGAAGTGCTGGTAAAGCACCGGCTTGGTCACGCCGGCCTCTGAAGCCAGGGCGTTCATGGACGTGTCGTGGTAACCGTGACGGGCGAAGACCTCAAGGGCGACATCTAGGATCTGGCGGCGACGCTCGGCGGCCGGCAGGCGTGTCTGGGTTGCCGTGGCGATCATCAGGGGATCGGGAGCTGGTCGACGATCGGTTGCACAGTGTGACGGTAGACACACTGGAGACCAATGGGAGAAGCCGGGCGAGGAAAACCCCCCCCCTGGGAACTTGGCAGGGGGCGGTCAGTGCCTCCGGTCCGTGTCTCGGTCCTCGTCGTCGGCCGCTCGTACCGCGTAGTGGAGGACGATGGCCGGGGCCAGCACGATGGATCCGGTGACCAGTAGTACCACCAGGCTGGTGGCCACTCGGTCCGAGAACCCGGAGGCCAGCCCGGCGGCGAAGACAACCAGGGAGGCGACGAATGCCAGATAGCCAAGCCGTTGGCCCAGCCGGGCCAGCCGTCGGAGGGAGTCGCGCCGGACCAGCACCGGATCGAGGGGTAGTGACGGGGGGTCGGATGGGGAGGTCACGGGAGCCAGCCTGCCTCGACTAGGAGGGATTTCAGTTCTTCGGCCATCCGTCTGGTTGACAACTCCTTGATTGCCACCTCCCGGTTGTGAGCCAGGAGAGTTTCCCGCTGGTTGGCCGGCGAGGCCAGCCAGTTTCGGAGGGCCTCCGGGTCGCTGGCGTCGAACCAGTCGAATCCCAGAGCCCGCAACTCATTAGCCACCGGATAGTTGCCGACGGCCACCGGTCGGCGGGCCAGAGCGGCCTCGACGGGTGGGTTGCCGAAGCCCTCCCAGGTGGATGGGAAGGCCACCACATCGGCCGCCGCATAGAGGTCGGGCCGGTTGGCGTGCGAGGCGTGGATGACCGGGCAGCAGGCCGCCGCCAGTTCCCGTGCCAAGGCAGGTCCGTAACCGTCCTCGGCCGGTCCGGATAGCCAGTAGGTGGCGCCTAGAGACTCGGCGAGGGCCACGGCACGGCCCACCGCCTTGCGAGGAATGGCCCGAACCGGATGGACAACCAGGCGGTCGTCGATGTCCAGCCCCAGACGGGTCCGGGTGGCCTGGCGGTCTCCGAGGGGCGGGTCTGGGTCGAACCCGTTGCGGATGGTGATGGCGGCGATTCCCCGTTCGGCCAGGTCCCGGCGGGTCAGGTCATTGACCGTGACGTGCCGCCATGCTGGGTCGTCCGGTGGGAGGTCAGTCACGTGGGCGAAGCAGGTTCGCTGCCACGGGAGGTCGTGGTGGTGGAGGACAGTCGGCCGGTTCCGTAGAACCCTGGCCAGGACGCGGGTAGCAGCCGGGTTTAACGGGAGGGAGCACAGGTTCTCTACCACCACCAGGTCGGTTCCGCGTAGGGCTTCAACCAGTTGGTCGGCTTTCGGCGGGTTGGGGGCACCGACGCCCAAGCCTTCCATCAGGGTCAGAGGCCGATCGTCGTCCCAGCCCGGCTCCACCGCACCGGCCAGAAAGTTCACCTTGAAGCCCAGCCCAGCGAGCGCGTTAGCCCAGTTCCGTGCTACGACCGAGACCCCATCGGTCGGGCCGAAGCGGAAGGAAACAATGGTGCAGCGAGGCATAGGGCTTCCGGTCC
>PBDJ01000032.1 GCA_002717365.1 Acidimicrobiaceae bacterium
CTCGTTTACCTGTTCCACCAGGGCATGGTGGTCAACGGCCCCAGCCGCGGCCACCACAAGGTTGGGCGCTCGATACCAGTGGTCATGGAACCCAGTCAGGTCGTGGCGGGCGATGGTGGCTACCGAGTCCTCGGATCCCAGCACCTCGCGGCCCAACGGGTGGCTGGGGAACAGCGCCTCGTAAAGGAGCTCAAATACGACATCGTCAGGATCATCGGCCTGGAGGTGGAGTTCCTCAAGGATGACCTGCCGCTCGGTCTCCACATCGGCGTTCCGCAGAGCAGGCTCACCGATGACGTCGGCCAGTAGGGCGGTGGCCAACTCCTGGCCCCCTGCCGGGACTCGGGCGTAGTACGCCGTGTATTCCTTAGATGTGAAGGCATTCATCTCGCCGCCCGTGGCGTCCACCATCTCGGCGATGGCTCGGGCCGTCCGTCGGTTGGTTCCCTTGAACAACAGGTGTTCGAGGAAGTGCGAGGCGCCGGATACCGCCGGATCCTCGTCCCGACCCCCGACGGTCACCCATACGCCGACCGAGACCGAGCGGGCGTCCGGCATCCGTTCGGACACCACGATCGGTCCTGCGGTCGGCCCGTGTTCGGGCAAACTCAACTCGACCACCGATTCGGTGGCCTCAGGGGCGCCGTGTCGGCGTCCCCGGTCGGCGGGAGCGCTCAGCGACCCCGCCGACGGCGACCACCGCCACCGCCACCGCGGCCGCGGCCAGCGGGAACGGCCACGCCCAAGTCTCCATGGACCGCTTCGAGTTCGTTCTTGAAGGCGTCCTCGAAGTTCGCCTCGACAGGACCGTCGTCGACTTCGTCGTCATCGTCAACTACATCGTCGTCGTCATCGTCGACCACATCGTCAGCTACATCGTCAGCTACATCGTCAGCTACATCGTCAGCTACATCGTCAGCTACATCGTCGTCCGAATCATCGACCGTCTTCTCCGGGGCCTTTGCGGCCGGCTTGGATGGCGCATCGCCGGCCGGCTTCAGGGAGATCTTTCCGTTCGGGTCAACGTCTTCGACCACGACCGACAACGGCTGGCCCAGTTCCAGCACGTCTTCCACCTTGTCGATGCGCTTGCCGCCACCAAGCTTGGAGATGTGCACCAGTCCATCGCGGCCGGGAAGGATGCTGACGAAGGCACCAAACTTGGTGATGTTCACCACCCGGCCTTCGTAAACAGCGCCCACTTCGGCGGTAGGCGGATCCACGATCAGCATGACCTGACGCTTGGCCTCAGCGACCTTGTCACGGTCCGGCGAGGCGATGGACACGACGCCCACTATGCCGTCGTCGTCGACGCTGATATCGGCTCCGGTCTCGGCCTGGATGGTGTTAATCATCTTGCCCTTCGGGCCGATGACCTCACCGATCTTCTCCACCGGGATCTCGAACGCCTCGATCTTCGGCGCGTTCTCACCGACGTCGTCGCGCGGACCGGGAATCGCCTCGGCCATGACGGCGAGAATCGCCAGTCGGGCTTCCTTGGCCTGATTCAGGGCATTGGCCAGGACGTCGGCAGGAATACCATCGATCTTGGTGTCCAACTGGAGTGCGGTGACGAACTCCGCCGTACCGGCCACCTTGAAGTCCATATCGCCAAAGGCGTCCTCCGCACCGAGGATGTCGGTGAGGGTGACGTACTGATCGTCTTTGTAGATGAGGCCCATGGCGATGCCGGCTACCGGGGCCTTGATCGGCACACCGGCGTCCATCATCGAGAGGCTGGACGAGCACACCGAACCCATGGAGCTCGAGCCGTTGGATGCAAGGACCTCCGACACTAGGCGGAGGGTGTAGGGGAACTCCTCGAAGCTCGGGATGATCGGGAATAGGGCCCGCTCTGCGAGTGCACCGTGGCCGATCTCTCGACGCTTCGGCCCCCTCATGAATCCTGTCTCACCGGTTGAGAAGGGCGGGAAGTTGTAGTGGTGCATGAACCGTTTACGGTCGACCGGGTCGATACCGTCGATCATCTGGTCCATACGACCGGTACCCAGGGTGGTGAAATTCAACACCTGGGTCTCGCCCCGCTGGAACAGGCCCGAACCGTGCGCCGTGGGGATAACCGCCACCTCCGACGACACAGGCCTGAGGTCGCCCGTGCCACGCCCGTCGATGCGGACGCCCTCGGTGACGATGCGGGATCGCACGGCCTCCTTGGTGACTGACCGGATGGCACCGGCGATGTGGCGATCGGCATGGTCCATGTCGGCAAACTGCGGAAGCAGCTCGTCGAGGATCTCGGCCTTGAGTGCTGACTCGGCGGCACCCCGCTCAGCCTTGTCGGCAATGGTCTGGGTCTCGGCGATGCGCTCCGCACCGGCGGTCTCGACCGCAGCAAGCACCTCGGGGGTGTAGTCGCTCGTGACCTCGTAGGTCATGATCTCCGGCGCACCCACGGCGGCTACGAGCTCCTTCTGGAGTTCGATGGCCTCGCGGATGAACTGCTTGGAGAACTCCAGGCCAGTGGCCAAGACGGCCTCGTCGACCATCGGGGCGCCGGCTTCGTAGACGTCGCAAGTGGCTTCGGTACCGCCAGCCTCGACCATCATCACCGCGACGTCGTCGTCGTCCAGCAGGCGGCCGGCCACGACCATCTCGAAGGCCGACTCGCTGCCTTCCTCGTAGGTGGGATGCGGGATCCACTCGCCGGCCGCTGTCCAGGCAATGCGCACCGCACCGACCGGGCCGTCGAACGGGATGCCGGACAGCATCAGGGCTGCCGAGGCGCCGTTCAGGGCCAGCACGTCGTGGGGGTTCTCCATGTCGGCACCAACGACGGTGCCCACGATGTGGACCTCGTTGCGGAAGCCGTCCGGGAACATCGGCCGCAGTGGGCGATCGATGAGGCGACAGGTCAGGATCGCCGATTCCGGTGCCCTGCCTTCACGACGGAAGAACGAGCCGGGAATCTTGCCGGCGGCGTACATCCGCTCCTCGATGTCGACCGTAAGTGGGAAGAAGTCCGCACCCGGTCGGGGGGACTTCGCTCCGGTGGCGGTCACCAAGACCGTGGAACGGCCGATCTGGGCCAGGACGGCTCCGCTGGCGAGACCGGCCATACGGCCCGTCTCAAACGACATTGTCTTATCGGTCCCGCTGAATGTGCAGGAAACCGTGGTTGCTTCAGTCATGCTTCTCTCTTCTCGTAGCCCACCCGGAACGACTCCGGACGGTTCGACGGCCGCTATCTGCGGCATATCGGGGATATGGACGCGTGTTGTCCGTTCCCACTCATCGATCTGGTTGTCGGTCCCGTTGGTCCGGTCCCCGACGCGACACGGACGGCCCTCCGGCAGCCCGCTGCTTAACTGGTCCTACCTGCGCAGCCCCAACTTGGCGATGATCGCCCGGTAACGCTCAACGTCGTTCTTCTTGACGTAGTCAAGCATCCGCCGGCGGCGACCCACCACCATCAACAGGCCCCGCCGACTGTGATGATCCTTCTTGTGGACCTTCAAGTGCTCGGTGAGGTGGTTGATGCGGTCACTCAGGAGTGCGATCTGCACCTCGGGAGAACCGGTGTCACTCTCGTGTAGCCGGTTGGACTCGATGGTGTCGCCCTTGGGGGGCAGGTTGGTCGGCATCAGAACCTCGGGTATCGGACCCGGCCTCATAGTGCGCTGTGCGCCACCGGAAGCCATTCGGAGGGCCGGAGGTTTTCGATTCCGACCCCGGACGACCCCGGTCGGGCCGTCCACGGGGGTACAGGGTATCGGCGGTGAGAGGTAATCTCACCTCATGAGCGCACGGTTCACCCACTTGGCGCTGCCGTCACACGACCTGAACGCCACCGTTGCATGGTACGAAACCCACACGCCGATGCGGGCCTTCCACCGGCGGACCGACCCGGACGCTGAGGTGGCGTGGTTGGCCGAGGACGACAACGCTGTGGGGATCGTGGTTGTCCAGACGTTCGAGGACCACGAAGCCGGCCAGCCCCTTCCCATCCTGACCCCGTTCGCCCACCTGGGCTTCGACGTAGACTCACCCGGAGAGGTCGACCAAGCGGCCGAACTTGGGCGGGCGTCGGGTTGTCTGCACTGGGAGCCAGCGAACCACCCACCGCCGGTCGGCTACCTCTGTGCGGTGACCGATCCCGATGGCAACGTGGTTGAGTTCAGTTTCGGCCAAGGCTTGGAGGCCTTCGGCAGCTGAGGTCGGCCGATCAGCCGACGCGGATGGCAGCCAGCAGGCGAACCATCTCAACCGCTGCATCGGCGCAGTCAGCACCCTTGTTGCCCCGCTCCTCGTCGGCCCGCTCCATGGCCTGCTCCACGGTGTCGGTGGTCAGCACCCCGAACACCACGGGCACGCCAGTGTCATAGCCGGCTCGCATGATCCCGGCCGCTGCCTCGCCGGCCACATAGTCGAAGTGTGCGGTCTCGCCCCTGATGACCGACCCCAGGCATACCACCGCGTCGTAGCGACCCGACTCGGCCATAGCCCGGGCGGCCAGCGGCACCTCGAACGCCCCAGCTACCCAAGCCAGATCCACGTCGTCGTCAGTCACCCCGAGGGCCACAAGGCGATTCCGGGTACCAGCGACCAGGCTGGACGACACGAAGTCATTGAACCGGCCAGCCACTAGACCGATCCGCAGGCCGGCACCGTTCAGGGGGCCTTCCAGCGTCTTCATGACGCACCCCCCTCAGCGCCCGCCTCGTCGAGGATGTGGCCCATGCGGTCCCGCTTCGTTTCCAAGTAACGGATGTTCTCCGGGTTGGGTGAGGTATCCAACGGAACCCGATCAGTGATCTCCAGGCCGTAGCCCTCCAGGCCGCCGTACTTGGCCGGGTTATTAGTCATGAGCCGCATGTGGGTGATGTCCAGGTCAGACAGTATCTGAGCCCCCACGCCATACTCCCGGGAGTCCACCGGGAGCCCCTGCTGGAGGTTGGCGTCCACGGTATCCAACCCCTCATCCTGAAGGCCGTAGGCCCGCAGCTTATGGCCGATGCCGATACCCCGGCCCTCATGCCCCCGGAGGTAGACCACCACTCCAGTCCCCTCGACCCCGATCTGGGCTAAGGCGGCGTCAAGTTGAGAACCACAGTCGCAGCGAAGGGACCCCAACAGGTCCCCGGTTAGACACTCGGAGTGAACTCGGACCAGCGGGGCGTCAACCGAGCCCAGGTCTCCCAGCACGTAGGCCACGTGCTCGTACTCGTCTAGCAGGGACACGTAGGCGTGGGCGGTCCATTCGCCGTACTTCGTGGGGATACGGGCCGAACCGAAGTGCTCAACCAGCTTCTCATGGCGTCGACGGTGGCGGATCAGGTCGGCAATGGTGATGAGTTGCAACTCGTGCTTGGCGGCAAAAACCTCGAGGTCGGGCAGGCGAGCCATGGTGCCGTCATCGTTGACGATCTCACACAGCACCCCCACCGGCTGCCGGTCGGCCAATGCACACAGGTCGACAGCGGCCTCGGTGTGCCCGGCCCGCTTGAGCACGCCACCCACTCGGGCCCGTAGCGGAAAGATATGTCCGGGACGAGCAAACTCTCCACGACGCCGCTCCGGATCAGACAGGCCGACCACGGTGGCCGACCGATCCGAGGCCGAAATCCCAGTTGTGGTTCCCTCCAACAGATCCACCGACACCGTGAACGCTGTGCGCATCGATTCGGTGTTCTCAGTCACCATGAGAGGTAGGTCCAACTCGTCGGCCCGCTCATCGGACATGGGGGCGCAGATCACCCCGCTGGTATGGCGGATCATGAACGCCATCTTTTCTGGCGTCATGGCGTCGGCGGCGATGATTAGGTCGCCCTCATTCTCCCGGTCCTCATCGTCCACCACAACCAGGAATTCGCCCCGTTTGTAGGCCTTGATGGCGTCTTCGATGCTGGACAGCGGCATCAACCGCTCCCTTCGTTGGCAGGGATACGCCCAGCGGCCAGCAGGCCGGCCACGTAACGGGCGAGGACATCGGCCTCGACATTGACCTGGTGGCCGGAATCCCGGCGGCCGAACGTCGTGACCTGGAGGGTGTGTGGTATGAGGGCCACTTCGAACGTGTCGTCGACTACGGCTGCCACGGTCAGGCTGACCCCATCCAGAGTGACCGAACCCTTCTCGACTATCTGGCCGGCCAACCCGTCGGGCAGGCGAAAAGACAGCCGACGGGAACCGTCGGATAATTCTCGGACGGTCAACACCTCGGTGACCGTGTCGACGTGGCCCTGGACCACGTGTCCGCCAAACCGGCCACCGGCGGTCAGCGGCCGCTCTAGGTTGACTAGACCGCCGGGACGCAGGCCACCGACGGTGGTGCGGTCAAGCGTCTCCGGGACAGCATCGACGCCAAACCAGTCGCCCGCCCACTCCACGATGGTGAGGCAGCAGCCATTCACGGCGATGGACGCTCCGAGGGTCACATCGTCGAGCACGGTCGTCGCCTCGATGACGACGCGACGACCGTCGTCGACCTTGTCAACCGACCGGACGACGCCGAGTTCCTCGACGATTCCCGTAAACATGTTTCCCGTTCTCTCCTGCGCATCCGATCCCTGGGAGGGGTGGCGGGAGCCGACGGGATCCGGCGCCAACCGCCACGGCCTCCGATGACCCAAAGGGCCAACGGTCGCGACGACTACACCGCTTCCGACGTCCTCTCCCATCCGGACTCTGACCGTCGGCCCAGGACTTGCACCTGGTCGGCCCCGGTAGGCGCCTAACGGCGACCTTCCGGGGTTCGCGGGCTGGTCGGATCGCTCCAATTCACCGCCGGTCGGGACTTTCACCCAACCCCGAGGACTGTGTTGTGAGGTCAGCGTACCGGCGGTCTGGTCCGGGACACCCAGCGGGTCCGCTCTCAGTAGACGCCGAGGAGACGTCCTGACATGGCCAGCACGGCCACCGTTATCACCGGACGGACCGCCCGAGCTCCCCCGACCACGGTAAAGCGGGCACCGAGAACCCCACCGGCGGCGAACCCGGCGGCCAGGACGAGAGCCGGAGCCCAGTCGACTAGGTCCCGGGCGACGAACACCGGTAGGGCGGTAACGGTGACCACCAGAATGACTACCACCTTGATGCTGTTGGCAAGAACTAGGTCCAGGCCGGACCGAGACAGGGCTAAGACCAGGAGAAGACCGATGCCAGCCTGAAACGCCCCGCCGTAGCAGCCCACGCCGAAGAACACGATCCCCGCCGTGGTCGGCGACCAGTGACGAGCAACTGCCCCGACCTTCGGGGGTCGGAGCGAGAGGACCAAGAGCGGAACCATCGCCACCCCGAAGACCCGTTCGAAGGTCTCAGCGGGCAACTGGGAAACCAGCAGCGACCCGGTAAGTGACCCAGCGACCACGGGCACCAGTAACGGAAGCGCCCGGGATACGCCGGACACCCTGAGCCGTCGGAAGGCAACCATGGCACTGACGTTGGCGGCCAGGACCCCAACCCGGTTGGAACCGTTAGCCACGTCACCCGGAACGCCGGCCAGTACTAGGAGCGGCACGGTCAGCAGTGACCCACCTCCGGCCATGGTGTTCACGCAACCTGCGAATAGGCCGCCGGCGACCAGCAAGATGATGTCGAGAGAGCCCACGCGAGGTCTGGCTAGGCCAGGGCGGCCCGGGTGTCGACCACGTCCCGGTGGAGTTGTCCCACGAGCGCCTCGAGGTCATCAAAGATGCGCTGGCCTCGAAGCCGCTGCGCGAACCGAACCCGAGCCTCTTCGCCGTAAAGGTCGGGGCCGTCATCGCCCAGCCCACCCACGTCGACCAGATGGGCCTCTAGCAGCACGGCACCGTCCTCGTAGAAGTGGGGCCGAGTCCCCAGCGAGACGGCCGCCGGATACACCGTGCCGTCGGGCCTCTCGTACCAGCCGGCATATACGGCGTCCTCGGGAAGCAGAATCGTGGAATCGACCCGGACGTTGGCCGTCGGAAACCCCAGTTCCCGACCCCGACGGTCACCCGTTCCAACCACGCCTCGGACCTCATAGGGACGGCCCAGCATGGCGTTGGCCTGCTCCAGGTCGCCCCGGACCAGGGCCCGCCGGATGAAGGTGGACGAGACCTGCTCGTGGTCGCGAGCCGGACTACCAGCCAAGCCGACCAGTCCGAGGCCCAGGACCTCAAAGCCCATCCTGGAGCCCATGTCGCGCAGGAGCGCCACGTTTCCCAAGCGCTGATGGCCGAAGTGGAAGTCCTCCCCGACCACCACCAGCCTGGCTCCCAGGCACCCGACCAGCACATCGGCCACGAACTCCTCGGCAGACTCCATGGCTCGTACCTCGTCGAACGGCACCACCAGGGTCAGGTCCACGCCCGTGGTGGCCAGCTGTTCCAGCTTCTGCTCGTTGTCAGTCAGCAGGAGTGGTGCTGACTCGGGCCGAACCACGGTGGCCGGATGCCGGTCGAAAGTGACGACCGCTGATACCAACTCCCTCTCGTTGGCCAGACGTCGGACCTCGGCGACTACTTGTCGGTGGCCGACGTGTACGCCGTCATAGGCGCCGATGGTTAGAGCGGTCCCCGGCGACGAGGGGTCATGGGGGCTCAACTCCCGTCGGATCTCCACGACGGCGAGGCTAGCGAGCGGCTGTCGGCCCGCTGGAACCGATCAGGAAACGGCGGGAGTCAGAACGACAGCCGGCTTAGCCCCACCCCGGTGAGGCTCGTACACAGCCAGCAGCGCCCCGTCCGGTCCATGGACCGGCCATGGGCCCACCTCAGCGGACCCCGACTCCACACCTAGACGGTCGAGATCCAGCGGTCGACCGAAGGACACGTCGACGGCTGTGGCCTCGTCGACATAAACACCACCCAGATCGCGCAGGGCCTCAGTCAAGGGCAGCAGGATGGGAGTCTCGACCGGGTGGGCCTCGTCCTCGGTGAACGACCCGACCGAGGTTCGACGGAGGTCGCAGAGATGGGCACCACCTCCGAGAGCTGTCCCGAGGTCAGCAGCGAGTGTGCGGATATAGGTCCCCGAAGAGCAGGTCACCGCCACGTCGTAGACTCCCTGCTTGTCGCTGGGCACCACGTCGAAGCGGTGCACGGTCACCGTCCGAGGGCTTCGCTCTACCTCACCACCCTCTCGGGCAATCTCGTGGAGTCGCCGGCCGCCGACCCTGACAGCCGACACCATCGGTGGAACCTGCTGGATGTCACCAACGAACGCCCGTGCGGCGGCCACCACCTGGTCCGGATCCACGGCCGACATGTCGTAGATGGCAGTCACCTCGCCCGAAGCGTCCAGCGTCGATGTCTCGGTACCTAGAACAACCCGGGCCGTGTACTCCTTGGGTAGGGCAGTCAGGAAGCGAAGCAGACGGGTGGCCCGACCCACACCGAGAACCAGAACCCCGGTGGCATCTGGGTCCAGCGTCCCCGAGTGGCCTACCTTGCGAGTTCCCAGCACCCCCCGGGAGCGCGCCACCACATCGTGACTGGTCCAGCCGGCTTCCTTGTCGACAACGACGACCCCGTCGGGTTCGGCCGGCCGGTCGACCACTTCACTCCTCCTCGTCGAATGGAGAGAGTCCGCGGAGAATTTCCTCGATGCGGTCGGCAGAACGGAACGTGTCGTCGACCACGAAGGTCAACGGGGGGACACGCCGAACCCGAGCCTGAGATCCGATAGCTCGTTGGAGTCGCGGCCGATGCTCGGCTAGCGCCTCCAAAAGCCCGTGGTCGTCAACGTCAGAGGTGACGTAAACCCGGGCCATGCTCAGGTCACGGTCGGTTACCACACTGGCCACGGTGAGGAAACCCAGGCGGTCGTCGTCGATACGCTCGACCTCGTCAGCCAGAATTCGCGCCAAAAGCTCGTTGAGCCGATCGGTTCGGTCGTAGCCGCGGGTGGCCCCACCCGAGCGACGCCCCTGGGGTACTCCCCGTCCCATGGCTGTCTCCTAGTCGCTGGAAATCTCTCGCTCCTCGAACGTCTCGATGACGTCGCCGTTCTTTAGGTCCTGGTAGTCGGAAAGCCCGATACCGCACTCGAAGCCCGACTGGACCTCTCGCACGTCATCCTTGAACCGGCGAAGCGAGCTGACCTCGCCCTTCCAGATGATGACACCCTCCCGAAGGAAGCGCACCTTAGAGCCGCGGGTAATGGTGCCGTTGGTGACGTAGCAGCCGGCGATTTTTCCGACGCGGGGAACGGAGAAGATCTCTCGGACCTCGGCGTCGCCCGTCACGATCTCCTCGAACTCCGGCGCCAGCAGGCCGAGCATGGCCGACTCAATGTCCTCGATCAGTTTGTAGATGATCTCGTAGGAGCGAACCTCCACGTTCTCGGTGTCGGCCATCTCACGAGCCTTGCGCTCGGGTCGTACGTTGAAGCCAATGATGGTGGCATTCGACGTGGCAGCCAGCTGGATGTCGTTCTCGGTGATCCGACCCACCGCCCGGTGGACAAAGGCCAGCTTCACGTCCTCGCGCTCGAGCTTGCGGAGGCTCTCGGTAACGGCCTCCAGCGAACCGTTCACATCGGCTTTGACAATCAGGTTCAGGGTGGCCGCCTCACCTTTCTGAATCTGCTCGAAGATGTCCTCCAGGCGGGCGCCACCCGACAGAGCGTGGGCGTCCCGGCCGATGTTGGACTGGCGACGCCAGTGGCCCCGCTTGTCGGCTACCCGACCGGCAATTTTCTCGTTGGGAGCAACGACGAAACCCTCACCAGCATCGGCTACGTCGGATAGGCCCAGGACCTGGACCGGCACAGACGGCCCGGCCTCCTTGACCTGGTTTCCGTGGTCGTCGACCAGAGCTCGCACCCGCCCCCACGCCGCTCCAGCAACCAGTGGGTCACCAACCTTAAGGGTGCCGCGTTGGACAAGCACAGTGGCCACCGGTCCCCGACCAACGTCCAAGAAGGACTCCAGGACCACGCCCTGGGACCGCCCCTCTGGGTCGGCCCGAAGGTCCTCTAGTTCCGCTAACACATTCAAGTTGTCCAGAAGATCGCCAATCCCGAGGTTTTGGATAGCGGACACCTCAACAGTGATGGTGTCTCCGCCCCAGGACTCAGGAACGAGGTCGTGTTCGGCCAATTGGCCTAGGACCTTCTGGGAATCGGCATTCTCCCGGTCGATCTTGTTGACGGCCACGATGATCGGCACGTCCGCCGCCCGAGCATGGTCAAGAGCCTCCACGGTCTGGGGCATCACGCCGTCGTCGGCCGCCACCACCAAGATGACGATGTCAGTTGAACTGGCACCACGGGCCCGCATGGCGGTAAATGCCTCGTGGCCTGGGGTATCGATAAAAGTAAGTAGCCGACCATTGCGTTCAGCCTGGTAGGCGCCGATGTGCTGAGTAATCCCGCCCGCCTCGTCGTCGACGACGTTGGCGTTCCTGATCTGGTCAAGCAACGTGGTCTTGCCGTGATCAACGTGTCCCATGACGGTGACGATCGGTGGGCGGACCGGAGCGTCGTCGTCATCGAGGTCGTCCACGACGTCAAGCAACTTGAGCAACTCGACCTCTTGCTCCTCGCCAGGATCGACCATGCGGATCTCGACGCCCAGATCGGCCACAAACAACTCGATCATGTCGTCGGACAGGGACTGGGTGGCCGTGACCATCTCACCTTGCTGCATGAGAAAGCGGACGACGTCGGCCGCCGTACGGTTCAGTCTTGGGCCGAGGTCCTGAGCAGTACAGGCACGCTCGACCACAACCTCGCCCTCGGGCACGGGGGCGTCATCCGGCGTGTAAGCCGGCAGGTCCATTGGCTGGAGTTCCTCGCGGCGACGGCGACGGCGTCCCTTACGGCGTGGTGGGCGGCGACCGCCGCCGGGTCCACCACCGGGACGACCTCCAGGTGGACCACCGGGACGACCTCCAGGTGGACCACCGGGACGACCACCGGGACGACCACCAGGTGGACCACCGGGACCCCCGCCGGCGCCTGGAACCGACTCGCGCGGTCCCCCACCCATCGGTGGGCGACGACCCACCGGGGGCGGACTGGTACGACGACCCGGATGACCACCGGGTGGTGGTCCGCTTGGTCGCGAGACAGTGCCTGGCGGTGGCGGAACCGGCCTACCCGACGCCGAGATCGGTGGTCCGGGTGGCGGTGGAATCGGCTTGCCAGATGCTGAAAGTGGCGGCGTGGCACCGGGGGGTGGAACACGGGAAGCCCCAATGACCTTGGCGGCCGGATCGGGAACGGTCGGGCCGCCGTCGTCAGCGATGGGAGTCGAATCTGAGCTTCGCTCCGGCTCCGGCTCCGGCTCCGGCTCCGGCTCATGGGATTTTCTGGGGGGTGCCGATGAGCCACTGGACGAGATCACCCGACGCGGGGACTCGGAGGTTGGATCGGGCTCGGGCTCGGGCTCCGGCTCGGGCTCGGGCTCCGGCTCGGGCTCCGGCTCCGGCTCGGGCTCCGGCTCCGGCTCCGGCTCCGGCTCCGGCTCGGGCTCGGGCTGCTTCGAGGCCTTCTTCTTGCCCGGTTCCTCAGGCTGGACGTCGCGCACCAAGCCCTCACGCTGTGCCTTACGACGAACCCGGTCAGCCTGGGCTTCCACGATTCCCGATGAATGGCTCTTCACGCCAATACCCAGAGATTCACAGAGGTCGAGGACCTCGGCGTTGGTCATCCCTAGCTCTCGCGCCAGCTCATACACGCGGATGTTCTTCGGCACGGTGGTTTCGTCGTCCTGTTGGTTGGTGGAGTTCTGCTCGTACGCCTATCGACCCCCGAATCAAAGGGATCGATAGGCGGGTCGGCGCCGGCCGAACCGCCGTCTGACGCTATCGGTTGGAAGGATGGATCACCCGTCCGACTCTCCCGGGTCGAAGGTGATCCGACAGCCAGTCACCACCGAGTGGAGATGGTCGGCGGTCGCTGGCCGATGGAAAGCCCGAGTTAGATCGCTGACCCGCAAAGCTTTCAGACAGGCGTCTGTGGCGTGCACCAGGCCCCCGGCCGGGGGCCGTCCGGTCGATAAGCGGGCCAGCCGCACCCTCCAACCAAGCCTGTCGTACCATCTCGGTGGTCGCCCCTATGGTCCGCCAGGCGACACAAGTCCGCTCTGGCCCTCCCCCCACGAGAGCAGTACCGGGTCAGACGCCTACTTCTCTTCCTCGCTGGTCTCGGTGGCCGCCTCGGTCCACTCACCAGCCGAGACTGCCGGACCACCCTCAGCGGGTTTCCAGACCTGTTCACCAGTCTCCTCGTCGACCACCCACTCGCCCTCGGCCCACTCGACATCGGCGTACGCTGCTTCCTGAGCTACCTGGGTCTCACTCTTGATGTCGACCCTCCAGCCCGTCATCCGGGCAGCCAAGCGGGCGTTCTGGCCCTCTTTGCCGATGGCCAAGGAAAGTTGGTAGTCGGGGACAACCACTGTGGCGGTGCCGGTCTCCTCGTCAATGAGGACCTCCTTCACCTTGGCCGGGGAAAGACCTTTCATCACGAAGTCAGCCGAATCCTCGGAGAACGGAACGATGTCGATCTTCTCGCCCCGTAGCTCATTGACGACCATCCGCACCCGAGCTCCCCTCGCACCCACACAAGCCCCGACCGGGTCCACGTTGGCGTCGTTGGACCACACGGCGATCTTGGTCCGATGACCTGGCTCCCGGGCACAGGCCCTGATCTCAACCACACCGTCCGCAATCTCAGGAACCTCCAACTCAAACAGCCGCTTGATGAGTCCCGGATGGGTCCGGCTGACCACGATCTGGGGGCCCTTAGCCGTCTTTCGGACCTCTACGATGTAGGCCTTAAGTCGGGCGTTGGCCTCTGGACGCTCAAAGGGAACCTGCTCGGCTTGGGGCAACAGGGCCTCGACCCGGCCCAGATCCAGGAGGGTGTACCGAGCGTCGGTCTGCTGGATCATGCCGGTAACAATGTCGCCCTCACGGCCGGCATACTCCTCGTACTTGAGGTCGCGCTCAGCCTCCCGGATCCGCTGGGTCATGACCTGCCGAGCCGTCTGGGCGGCGATACGACCGAAGTTCTCAGGAGTGACGTCGAATTCCTCGCCGATCGGCTCCCCCTCCTCATCCAGGTCCTGGGCCAGCACCCGAATACTCATCGTCTCGGGATCGATGGTCACCCACGAGAATTCGTGGGCACCGGGCATGCGCTTGTAGGCCGACTCAAGAGCATCAGCGAGGGCGGCGAAGAGGGAATCCACGGAGATCCCACGGTCGGCCGCTAAAGCCTGGAGAGCCTCCATCATCTCGGGGTTCATGACCCGACCTTCCTTCCCGGGTCGGTAGAGCCGCCCCGATCGTGGCCCTTACGAGCCGACTTGGGCTCGGGGGTCCAGGTGAAGACGGTGCGCGCCTTCAGAATCTCGTCGTGGCGAATGGACCGGGTGGAGCCGTCGACTGCCCGAACAACGACGCCGTCCCCGTCAGTCGACTGCAGAACGCCGGACACCCGGCGGTCGCCGTCGGTGCCGGGCTGGGTCTTGATGGCAACCTCGGCACCGACGGCCCGCTCGAAGTGGGCGGGGCGCTTGAGGGGCCGCTCAAGGCCGGGACTAGTGACCTCGAGGGTATAAGTCCCGGCAATCGGATCCTCGTGGTCGAGGGCACGCGATACCTCTCGGGTAACTCCGGCAATGGCATCCATGCCGACTCCCTCGGGATGATCAACCACTAGACGAAGCACGCCACCCTCGTACTCGACGGCGAGCAACTCGACCCCGATCCGGTCACACAGGGGAGCCGCCATGGCGTCAACCTGGTCGGTCACCGCCATGATGCCTCCTTCCTGTCATTAAGTCCCGGTGTCGCCACCAGAACCTCGATTTCCGTCACGGTCATCTGCCAGAACCGAAAACAAAAGGCGTGGGCAGAGCCCACGCCTCGTCGGGAAACCGGCGATGCACGCAGGCGGAAGCATACCTGCGACACCGGTCAGCGACTAGTGCCAACTGGTGTCCACGGTCGCTGAGCCAACGTGTCCTGGGGTCGCAAACTCTGGTCCGGATCAGACCGTATGGCGCCGGATGAGCTCGATCCGCGAACTGGTGTCATTAGCATCCTCACCCTGTTCGGCCAAGAGTCGCTCCCGGTCCCGTTCGGCCTCACGGGCTGCCTTCTCGGTATCGACGCGGGCTAGGGCGGCCTCGACCCCCTCGGTATGGATGAACTCGGCCCACTCCACCAAGGCATCGACCATCTCGTCTTCGGCCACCACGGCAGCGTTGCGGCCCTTCACGAACAAATGACCTCGACGGTTACCGGCCGCAATCCCCAGGTCGGCGTCCCTCGCCTCGCCAGGCCCGTTCACCACGCAGCCCATGACGGCCACCTGCAGAGGGATCTCCCGGTCAGCGAAGGCGGCCATGGCGTCGGCGGCCACCGCCACCACGTCGATCTCGGCCCTCCCGCAACTCGGACAGGCGATCAAGTCCACGTTGCTGCGCTCACGGAGGCCCATGGCCTCGAGCAGGGCTCGACCGGATCGGGCTTCCTCGACCGGATCGGCGGTCAATGAGTACCGAATGGTGTCGCCGATACCCTCGGCCAGCAGAGTGCCTATACCGGCCGAGGACTTGATCAGTCCAGCGGGCGGGGGGCCGGCCTCGGTTACGCCAAGGTGCAGCGGATAGTCGGTCACCTCGGAGAGTTGTCGGTAGGCCTCGATCATGAGCGGAACGCTGGACGCCTTGACGGAAATCTTGATGAGATCGAAATCGACCTCGGCGAAGTAGCGGATCTCGTCAAGGGCCGACTCGACCATGGCCTCCGGGGTCACTCGCCCGCCGTATTTCTCGTAGAGGTCGGGGTGCAACGAGCCGCCGTTGACCCCGATCCGGATGGGCACTCCCCGATCTCGGGCCTCAGAGGCCACGGTCCGGATGTGCTCCGGTCGTCGGATATTTCCGGGGTTAAGACGCAGACAGTGCACCCCGGCCTCGAGGGCGGCCAGGGCCATCCGGTACTGGTGGTGGATATCAGCCACGATGGGAACCGGCGAACGGGGAACGATTCGGGCCAGCCCCTCTGCAGCCTCTAACTCATTGCAGGTACATCGGACTATGTCGGCACCAGCCATGGCCAGGTCGTAGACCTGCTGGAGGGTGGCTTCGTGGTCGGCGGTCCGAGTGATGGTCATGGACTGCACCGAGATCGGTGCTCCCCCACCCACGGCCACATCTCCCACCATCAGACGTCGGGTGGGGCGGCGTTCGATCCCGGCCTGAACCTCCATGAGGACGAGGCTACCGGTGGCCCAGCAGAGCCTCCCCTCGGTCAGCGCGAGTCAACCGAAGTCGGGGAGATCCACGATGTCCCGGTAGAGGGCAACCACGAAGACGGCCACCAGAAGGGACACCACAGCCCAAGTGACGGGCACCAGCCGGGAGGCGTCGGCCATGTGGCGCCGCCCCCCGATCGACCTCACCCGCTCGTAGGTGGCGATGGCTACGTGCCCGCCGTCCAACGGGAGAAGCGGGACCAGGTTGAAGACGCCGACGAACACGTTCACCAGGATCAGGAACCACACATAGGTGGACCAGCCGTCGTCGAACATGGCGCTCCCAAGGCGGGCCGCCCCATAGAGGGAGAGAAGCCTTTCGTCGTCGGCCGGGTCGGCTGCCGTCTCTACAGCCGGGGCTAGCGGCTCCGCAGGCACGGTCAACGGACCACTGGTGGTGGCCTCAGATGGGCCGACTGCCCCGGCAAAGAAGTCGGTCAGACCATCGGGGGTGAAGAAGCCCACCAGTCCGTTGACCGACATCCACGCTAAGTCGACAAAGCGAACAGCGGCCTCGCCCGTCGCTCTCACGGGACCCATCGTGACCAGAGGTCGGTTCGGTCCGATGCCGAAGAACCCGGTCACCACGCCGTCCACGCCGACCCGCTCCCCGATCACCGCCCGGTGGACCATCGTCTCGCCGTCCCGATGGACCACCACATCCACCAGGTCGCCGGGTATCGACCGGACGACGGCGCCGAACTCGTCGAACCCTGTGGTTTCGACCCCATCCACAGACAGGATCCGGTCGCCCGTCCGAACGCCGACCGCGGCGGCCGTCGAGTCTGACACCACCTCTCCGACCACCCACCGGTCGGGGTCGGGAGTCCCCACAGCGGCGTAGACAACGAACAGCAGAAACAGAGCGATGGCGAAGTGGGTAGCTGACCCGGCGAGGGCCACGGCCATCCGCTTCGGGTAGGACTGCTGGCGGTAGGTCCGCTGCTCGTCTGCCGGATCAACGACGTCGAGACTGCTCATTCCGGTGATCCGGACGTATGCACCGGCAGGGATGGCCTTGACCCCGTAGGTGGTCTCACCCCGGCGCACCGACCACAGGCGCGGGCCGAAGCCGAGAAAGAACTCGGTGACCTGCATCCCCGCCCACCGGGCGACCACGAAATGACCCATCTCGTGCAGGACCAGCATCACAACGAACGACAGGACCACCACCAGTCCGGACAGGCCCCCGATGAGCCCGAAGGACGCTAGGGCGCCGATCAGGAAGGTCAGCCGGATTCGACCGTCGCGAGGTTCGCTACGGGCCGCACGGTCCCTCGGATTTGCCGGATCGACCACGGCAGTCAGGTCCGGGCAGTTACGAGTGACCGGGTCGCCTCGCGGGCCCGCCGGTCAACATCCAGTACGGACTCCACGCCCTCAGCCCGATCACCGGGCCACTGGTCCAGGACGTCGGCTAGGAGACGGCCGATGCCAACCCACGGCAGGGCCCCGTCGAGGAAGGCGGCCACAGCCACCTCGTTGGCGGCGTTCAGCCAGGCCGGGGCCGTCTCGCTCAGTCGACCGGCGGCAATGGCCAGATCCAGGCACGGGAAACCGGCCCTGTCGGGTTGCTCGAAGTCGAGGCTCCCTACCTCGACCCAGTCGATGGCCCCGTAGGCCACGTCAAGCCGGTCCGGCCAGGCCAGGGCGTAGCCCATACACAAACGCATGTCCGGGTTGGAGAGCTGAGCGATGGTGGCGCCGTCGGTGAACGTCACCATGGAATGGACGATGGACTGCGGATGGACAATCACGTCGATGTCGTCGTAGGACATCCCGAACAGTTCGTGGGCCTCGATCACCTCAAGCCCCTTGTTCATGAGGGTCGAGGAGTCGACGGTGACCTTGGGGCCCATAGCCCACGTGGGGTGGGCCAGTGCCTCTTCCACAGTAACGGCGGCCAGCTCTTCGGCCGATCGACCCCGGAACGGACCCCCGGACGCTGTGAGGACGATACGCGCCACCCGTTCGTCCACGTCGTTGGCCCGCAGGCACTGGTGGATGGCACAGTGCTCGCTATCGACTGGCAGCAGTTCGGCACCGGGAGTGGTCCGCACTCGCCGGACAACCGGACCGGCGGCAATCAGGGACTCCTTGTTGGCCAGGCCGAGGCGGCGGCCGGCGGCCAGAGTGGCCAGGGTCACCGGGAGCCCGGCAAACCCAACCACGCCGTTGATGGTCACGTCGGCTAGAACGGCCGCCTCGGCCAGGGCATCGGGTCCGGCCAACACTTCGGTTCCGCTGGGCACCCCGAACGCCAGGTCGGCGGCCACCGACGGGTCGGCCACAGCCACCACGTCGGGTCGAAAGGCACGGGCCTGTTCGACCAGCAGGTCAACAGACCGGGCGGCGCCGAGGGCGACCACGTCGAAGTCGTTGGGCCGGTCGGCTACTACCTCGAGGGTTTGAGTACCGATGGATCCAGTCGACCCGAGTACGGCGACCGAGGTCGGGGACATGGAGCGAGCCTACCGATGGTCTCCCGGACGTCGGAGGTAGATCAGGCGGCGAACAGATCCATCAGCCGGGCAGCGAAGTAGGTAGCTGGCAGGACGAACAGGAGGGCGTCAAACCGGTCCATCAGGCCGCCGTGACCGGGAAGGATGCTGCCCATGTCCTTGATCCCAAGGTCCCGCTTGATCATCGACTCACAGAGGTCGCCGAGCGGAGCGGCTAGGGCGACCACGATGCCGAGCACGAACGCCGTACCCAGGTCGCCGGGATCCTGGCCGAACGGGGTTATGCGCCCCACCACTAGTACAGCAACTCCGAATGCGACGGCCATACCGCCAATCAGACCCTCCATGGTCTTGTTGGGGCTGACCGCCGATAGTGGGCTGCTCCCGAACATACGGCCGATGAACAGACCTCCAGTGTCGTAGCCAACCGTGCACAGCACGGCGGCCAGTAACATCCCGATGCCGTTCGGGTCGCTCAGCATCAGCCCGACGAAGGAGCCTAGAAATCCCACATAGAGAACGCCGAAGAGGGTCACCGAGACGTTAAGCATGGGTGCCTGACGGTCGATGCCCGTCAGATACCAAAACAGGGTGAACAACACGGTCAGGGCCAGAATCAGCGGGATGGCGGCCTCAAAGCGCCAGTAGGCCCCAAGGTTCAAGGCAGCCACCGCGGTGACGCCGAGAAGAGAGGCCGGTTGGTAACCGGACCGGCGGACTGCGAGGAAGAACTCGCTAGCGGCCAAAGTAAGCAACACGGTGGTCAGAGCAAGCGTGGCGTTAGCTCCGATGCGGAAGGCCACTAGGGCCAGGGCACCCAGCCCGACGCCGGTCGCCACAGCCAGCGGGAGGTCCCGTCCGCTACTGCTGCCAGCCATGCTCGAACCACCCCTAAGGTGAGGCAACGGGGCCACGGGAATTCCCGCCGACGGAGACGACCGAGTCTCGGCGGATGCGGTCGAGGCTGTGAGGTCGGGAAGGGGCTCGTCGGGTGGCAGTAGGGGCGGGTCGAACTCGGCGGACGAGGAGGATCCGAGCGGCCCGTCATCGAAGAAAGCCGCCACAGCCGCCTCGTCGTGGTCACCGACCGGCTGCTGGGACTCGTGGTCGTCGGGGACGTCGTCAGACCACCGGGGAGCGTCGTCGAGGCCGGTCCAGGGGTCGCCAGAGGACGAACCGCCGGTGACGTCGGTGGGTGGCTCTGTCCAGTGGGGCAACTCATCACCAGGCGATTCGCCACCGAATACGGAACGGCCAGGCTCAACCACATCGTCCGGAGAGTCCAGGCCGAGGATCCTGATCTCCTCGAAGCCCTGGTCTCCGCTCCCCTTCTGTTCGTTCACCCCGGGTCTCCCCTCGTGATCGCTAGCTCAAACTTCGAGCAGGTCATCTTCCTTGGCCTGACGAGCCTCGTCGATTTCAGCCTCGAATCCGTGAATCAAGGAGTCCAGGCGGTCGGCCGCCCATCGGCGGTCGTCCTCGGATACCGACCCCTCGAGGTCGTCGAGGTCCTTGCGGGCATGCCGTCGGACTCCCCGCATCCTGTTCTTCCCATCCTCTGCCATGGCGTTCACCATGCGTACCAGATCCCGGCGCCGTTCTTCGGTCAGCTCTGGAAAGCTAAGCCGGATACTTCTCCCGTCGTTGCCCGGGGAGAGGCCCAGGTCAGCCACCATCACAGCCTTCTCAATGGCTGGAACGTTGGCCGGATCGTGTGGCGTGATGAGCAGTTGTCGAGCCTCAGGGATGGAGAACGAGGCCAGTTCCTGGAGGCGCATCTCCACGCCGTAGGCGGTAACTGGCAACTTCTCCACCAGGGCGGAGGAGGCCCGACCGGTACGCACGGTCGAGAACTCGCGACGGGTGTGGGCCACTGCCTCCTTCATGGATGACGAGGCTTCGTCGAGGACCATCTGGATCATCTCGTCGCTCAACACTGCCTCCACTGCCTCCGTCGTCCGACCGGCGGTCTGCCGGGGCCTCGTTAGTGACGAATCAGGTGACCAGCGTGCCCACCGACTCCCCAGCGAGGATGGACCGGACGTTACCCGAGGCCATGAGGTCGAACATGACGATCGGGAGGTTGTTGTCCATACACAGCGTGATGGCTGTGGCATCCATGGCCCGGAGTCCCTTCTGAATCACGTCTAGGTAGCTGACTCGTTCGAGCCGGGTGGCCTCTGGGTCCATATTGGGGTCTGCGGTGTAGACGCCATCGGTTCCTGAGTGGGTGCCCTTGAGAACCACACCGGCCTCGATCTCGATAGCTCGCAGGGCAGCGGTCGTGTCGGTGGTAAAGAAGGGATTACCGGTCCCCCCGGCAAAGATCACGATCCGACCCTTCTCGAGGTGTCGGATTGCCCGGCGACGGATGTACGGCTCGGCGATCTGCTCCATGTGGATGGCCGTCTGGACCCGGGTGGGTTGACCGAGTTGTTCAAGGGTGTCCTGGAGGGCTAGGGCGTTGATCGACGTGGCGAGCATGCCCATGTAGTCGGCCTGGGCCCGGTCCATGCCGGCGCCAGCCCCGGACATGCCGCGCCAGATATTGCCGCCACCGACAACCACGGCGATGTCGACATCGAACTCGGAGCGCACGTCGGAGATGTTCTGGGCGATCCGCCCGACGATCTCACCGTCAATGCCATATCCGGCCTCGCCGGCGAACGCTTCGCCGGAGACCTTGAGGACGACCCGGTCCCAGCGGGCCGGGATCCGGTCGCCGCCAGTCATCTCAGGCCCCCAAGTAGGCCTGGGCGAACCTCTCGATACTGCCACCGTTCAGGATGTCGGCCACCGAGGTCTTGTCTCCATGAAGTCCCTGCTCCAGGAGGACGGTGTCTCGGAACCAGCCGGTCAGCCGGCCCTCCACGATCTTGTCCCAGGCCTGCTCGGGCTTGCCCTCGGCCTTGGTGATCTCCAGCAGGGCGGCCCGCTCTCGCTCGACCAGATCTGAGGCGACCTCTTCGCGGGTGAGCACCGTGGGCTTGGCAAAGGCGATGTGGAGAGCCACCTGGTGGAGGGTCTCCTGGTCAACGCCCGAGCCCTCGACCACCACACCGTTCACACCCCGCCCGTCCTGTACGTGGAGGTATGTATCGAGCATGTTGCCCTCAGCTGCTTCGATAAGAGAGACCCGGCCGACCTCGACATTTTCCTTGATGGTGAGACGGAGATCGTCGATGGCCGTCGAGTGGGCCTCGACAGCTGCTTCACCCTCGGCCAGCACGGCGTTGACCAACTCGTCCACGAGGAACAGGAAACCATCGGACTTAGCCGAGAAGTCGGTCTCGCACTTGAGGTGGACTAGAGCGGCCCGGCGACCGTCGGAGACGAGGGCCACAGCACCCTCGATGTTTTCCCGGTCGGATCGGGTGGCTGCGTTTGCCAGACCCTTCTCACGAAGCGTCTGGGAGGCCGCCTCGAAGTCCCCGTCACACTCGATCAGCGCCCTCTTGGCGTCCATCATCCCGGCACCGGTGGCGTCGCGCAACGCCTTCACATCCTTGGCGGCGATGTCAACCATGGTCAAGCCTGCTCCTCGTCGATGCTCTCAGCCAGTGCATCTGCCGCGTTGGCCGGAGCTTCGGTTTCGACAGAAGCCTCGTCGGCCGCTTCCTCGGTAACCGGAGCTTCGGAGGCCGAAACCTCAGCGCCCACATCCTTGTCGCCACCAGCCCCTACCACGGTGGAGGCCACCCGGGCCTCACGCTCAACCGACTCAGCTGCCGCTTCGTCACGAGCCTTGGTCTGCTCGGCAGCCCGATCCTCTGAGTCCAGCGACGGTCCATCGTCCTCGCTAGCGCTGCGGGAGTTAAGGATGAAGCGACCCTCCTCGACGGCATCGGCCACCACGCGACAGAGCAGGCGGCCTGACCGGATGGCATCATCATTGCCGGGAATGAGGTACTGGATGACGTCAGGGTTGCAGTCAGTGTCGACGACGGCCACTACCGGGATACCCAGCTTGTTTGCCTCGGTCACAGCAATGTGCTCCCGCACAGTATCGAGCACGAAGATAGCGTCGGGCAGGCGCTCCATATCCTGAATCCCGCTTAGGTTGCGATCGAGCTTTTCGAGCTCGCGGCCCAGCATGAGGGCCTCCTTCTTGGGCATGGCGTCAAATTCGCCGGAATCTCGCATGCGCTGGTACTCCTGCATCTTGGAGACGCGCTTGGAGATCGTTTGGAAGTTGGTGAGCATGCCACCCAGCCAACGCTGGTTCACGTAGGGCATGCCGCATTTCTCGGCATAGGAGCGGATGGCGTCCTGGGCCTGGCGCTTCGTACCGACGAATAGCACCCGACCACCGTCAGCGACGAGGTCGCGGACGAAGGTGTAAGAAGACTCGATCCGCTCAAGGGTCTGCTCGAGGTCGATGATGTAGATTCCCGACCGCTCGCCGTGGATAAATCTCTTCATCCTCGGGTCCCAGCGCCGGGTCTGGTGTCCGAAGTGGACACCCGCCTCGAGCAACTGCTTCATGGTCACGACAGCCATGCCGTGGTCTCCCTTCCCATCGGTTCATCTCGCCCTCACCTCGCGCCCGAGGGCGACCGTGGGTGGGTGGGGGTGTTCTGATCTGGTCCGGCACACGGTGTGCGAACCGGGGACGAAGTGTATCGGTGCCTACCGGGAATCAGTTCGGCAACCCCTGACAAGCGGATCAAAGGACCTCTCGGGTGTAGCGAACCACGGCCTCAATCTCCGCAGTCGAGTACCGGCTCCGGAAACCGGGCATCCCTCCCCGGCCATCCTCTACAACTGTTAGTTGGTCCTGGATGTCGATAAATCGGTCCTCCACCGCCCGTATCGACGGCCCGCGACCTCCTGAACCGTCTGGAGCGTGGCAGGAGGCGCAGGACCGCCCCCAGACGTCCCGACCCAGGACGAGAACGGGGTCGGCCGACCCCGTGTCAGCTCCGGGTACGGGCGGAGGAGCCCCGGCACAGGCCGAGGCAAGTAGGAGGACGACAAGAACAACCAAAGGGTAGGGACGCATGGCGAGGACGACGATACTGACGCCATGGGCTTCGACCCCCAGCGTTCACACCGGCGGCGACCGAGCGACGTGCT
Source organism: Acidimicrobiaceae bacterium (assembly GCA_002717365.1). Classification (GTDB taxonomy): domain Bacteria; phylum Actinomycetota; class Acidimicrobiia; order Acidimicrobiales; family MedAcidi-G1; genus UBA9410. The sequence goes on from PBDJ01000032.1 coordinate 23,736, forward strand.
CTACGTTGGAGCAACCGTCATTATCGGCATCCTGCTCGTGGCTTGGGCGCTCTTTCGGTAATCAACGCTAGGCCGAGGAGGTCGCGAGGTGGAAAACCCGGAGATCCTGGGAGAGTTGGAGGAACGTTTCGTCCAGCCTTACCAGTCCACCAAGGCATACCTGTGTCCAGGCTGCAACCGGGAGATTCCCCCCGGCCTCGGCCACATGGTCATCCTGCCGGTCGATGCCCCCGACCTTCGCCGGCACTGGCACCGCGGTTGCTGGGTCGGACGTCAGCGCTGACCCGTTAGAACCGAGACGATCAGAACTCCCGCTTCTCCTTAACCTTGGCCCGCTTCCCAATCCGGTCGCGCAGGTAGTAGAGCTTCGCCCGACGGACGTCACCCCTGCTGGCCACCTCAATGTGGTCAATAACCGGCGAATGGACTGGGAAGGTCCGCTCCACGCCCACGCCGAAACTGAGCTTGCGAACCGTGAAGGTTTCTCGAACGCCGCTGCCCTGGCGCTTGATGACCACTCCCTCGAACAACTGGACGCGCTGGCGGTTTCCTTCCACCACGCGAACGTGCACCTTCAAGGTGTCGCCGGCACCGAAGTCGGGAACATCGTCGCGAAGGTTCTCGTGGTCGACGAGATCGGTGGGCTGCATGGTACGTCCTCGAGAGGCCGGGTCCGGAGAAGCGATCCGAACGGATTCATGGGCCGACCCGGGAGCGAATCGGCAGGATCTACGGCCCGCTTCACGGACCGGCAGCCAGCATACGGCCAGCAGTGGACGACGACACAGGCACCAGTCGGTCCCGTCATGCCGTCCGACTCAGTCTCCATCCGAACCGAACTCCTCCAGGAGTGTCCGATCGGCGTCGGTGAGCCCGCCCCGACGCTCGATGAGGTCCGGCCGGAGGACCAAGGTACGGACCAGCGCCCTGGCCCGACGCCAGCGAGCCACCCGCCCGTGATCACCGGAACGCAGCACCTCGGGCACCTCCATACCCCGAAAGTCGGCCGGACGCGTGTAGTGCGGATACTCCAGTAACCCGTCGGAGAACGACTCGTCGTCGGGAGAGGACTCGTTGCCCAGCACTCCCGGGCGGAGTCGAGCCGCCGCCTCCATGATGGCCAACGCCGCCAATTCGCCACCGGCCAACACGAAGTCACCCAGTGATATCTCGTCGTCGCACAACTCGGTCCGAATCCGCTCATCGACTCCCTCGTAGCGGCCGCACAACAGAGAAAAACCATTGAGGGTGGCCAACTCAGTGGCTACCGACTGGTCGAAACGCCGCCCACCCGGACCTAGCAAGATCAACGGTCTTGGTGGGTCAACTGCTTCCACGGCGGCGAACACCGGCTCGGGCATCATGACCATGCCAGCCCCGCCCCCGAACGGACTGTCGTCGATCGTGCGGTGTACATCCGCGGTGGCCAAGCGGAGGTCGTGAGCCCGCACGTCGAGGTGACCGGCCGCCCCGGCCCGACCCAGGATGCTCTCACCTGCGTACGCTTCGACCATTCCGGGAAAGATCGTGAAGACGTCAACCCGNAGGGTCACGAGGCACCTCCNCCGTCACCAACGAAGCCGTCGTCGAGCAAACCNGCCGGCACCTCCACGTCGATGCGGATTCCGGGCTCGTAGTCCACGAGGAAGGCCAGCGGGACNAACCGACCATCGTCTAACTCCAGGAGATCGCTGGNTGGGTTGGCGATTAGAGNAACCACTGTTCCGTGTTCGGCACCGTGCTGGTCGATAACCGTCGCCCCGACCAACTCATGAACCCAGAGGGTCTTGTCGTCGGCCTCGAGAATCGCCGAGGCGGACAGCACCACCCCGCGCCAGGCCTCGGCAGCGTCTCGGTCATCGATCCGGTCGAACCGGACCAAGTGGCGATGCTGGTGAGGTCGACTGGACACCACAGTCAGCGGCCCGCGTCCGGTCTCTAGAACCGATCCGGAGTCCAGCCTCTCTAGCCGCTGGGTAACGAGACTAACTACTACCTCCCCGCGCACACCGTGGGGCTTGTCGATCCGGCCGACCTCGAGAAGGGTCGAACCGTCGGGGTCCGACCGGCCGTCCATCGGACAGTCAGTCGACGAAGTCGACGTCGATCTCGGTCTCGTCCCGGACCGCGGCGGCCCGAACAATGGTCCGGATGGCGTTGGCCACCCGGCCGCGACGGCCGATAACCCGACCCATGTCGCCGTCGGCCACGGTCACCGAGAAGATGCACCGCTCCTCACCCGACGTTTCGATCCGAACCTCATCCGGCTCTTCAACAATCGACTTGATCAGGTACTCGAGCACTCCCTCGGCGATCTTGGCTTCGGCGATCATGATGCGTCCTCCTTGACGGCTTCCTCGGCGGCTTCCTCGGCGGCTTCCTCGACCGGTGCCGACGCAGCGGGGGTAACAGGCGCCGCAGTGACGCTAGTACCAACCGGCTGACCCTTGAACTCGTCCCAAGCCCCGGTGATCTTTAGGAGCTTCTCGACACGCTCCGTCGGCTGGGCACCGTTGCGGAGCCACCCGACGGCCTTCTCGTTGTCGATCTCGATAACTGACGGATCACGGCGGGGATCGTAGAAACCGACCGCCTCGATGATCCGTCCGTTACGCGCCTTGCGCGAATCGGCGGCCACCACACGGTAGGTCGGCTGCTTCTTCTTACCCATCCGCATCAGGCGGAGCTTCACGGCCACGTCGATACCACTCTCTTCTCGTGTGTAGCCCCGCACGGTCTGGCGGGGCAGGAGTCGGGGCACAATGACGGTGCGCCCGTTCAGTCCGCACAGTCTGCCGTAACGCAGCCCGTTTTCCAGCCCCTCGAGCCGGAAGCCGCGAATGACAGCCGTCGCACCGACCGGGCCCCGTGCCCGGGATCAGCCCTTCGGGCGGTCCCCAAGCAGGTCTAAACCACCGCCCGGAAACCCCGGAAGGCTCGCCTGGTCGCCCAAACCGGGCAAGGAAAGCCCCTTTTTTCTGTCCACCGGGACTGGGCCCCGGGCCGTGGTCCGACCACCGCCCCCCTTCCGACCCTTCCGACCCTTCCGACCCTTCTTCTTCGTCATACCCCGGCCACCCATCTGCTTCATCATCTTCCGCATCTCGCGGAACTGCTTGACCAACTGGTTGATCTCACCTGCCTGAGTACCACTACCCCGGGCGATCCGGGCCCGACGGGAACCATCGACGATGTCGGGATCAAACCTCTCAGCCGGGGTCATCGAGTTAATGATCCCCTCGATCCGGTCGATGCGTCCATCGTCCACGTCAGCGTTGCCCATCTGCTGTGCCATGCCCGGGACCATGCCCACCAGGCTGCTGATTGGCCCCATCTGACGGAGTGCCCGGAGCTGATCTAAGAAATCGTCCAGGGTGAAGGTGCCCTCAAGCATCCGGGCAGCTGCCTCCTCAGCCTGCTCATTCTCAAAAGTCTCCTCGGCCTTCTCGATGAGGGTCTCCACGTCACCCATGCCCAGGATTCGCCCGGCCAAGCGGTCGGGATGGAAGGTCTCGAAGTCCTCCAGACCCTCCCCCGTCGAAGCAAAAGCGACTGGGCAGCCAACCACCTCTTTGACACTCAAGGCCGCACCACCGCGGGCATCGCCGTCGAGTTTGGTGAGGACTAGAGCATCGAGACTCAGGCGGGCGTGGAAGGCCTCGGCCGTTGACACCGCGTCTTGGCCAGTCATGGCATCGATAACCAGAAACGTGTGGTGGGGCTCCAGCACCCCGGATACCTCGGCCACCTCAGCCATGAGGTCGTCGTCGATGGCTAGACGTCCCGCCGTGTCGCAGACCACGACATCACGTCCTAGCCGGACCGCCTCAGCCAGACCAGCCCGAACAACGGCCACCGGGTCCGACGGCTCACTGAACACCGGGACGCCGATGCGGTCACCTAGAGTCCGTAACTGCTCGACGGCCGCCGGCCGCCGGAGGTCAGCCCCGATCAGCATCGGGTTACGTCCCCGGGCCTTATACCAACGAGCCAACTTGGCCGCCGTAGTCGTCTTACCCGCTCCCTGCAGGCCCGCCAGGAGGACCACGGTCGGCGGCTTCGAGGCATACGGAAGATGAACCGCCTCGCCGCCCAGGACCTCGGTGAGTTCCTCGAGGACAATCTTCACCACCTGCTGGCCAGGGTTGAGTGCACCGACCAACTCGGCACCCACAGCGCGCTCCCGGATCCGGTCCTGGAGAGTGCGAACCACCTCCAGGTGGACGTCAGCCTCCAGGAACGCCACCCGGACCTCGCGGAGGAACTCGTCGACGTCATCAGAACCCAGACGACCCTTGCCACGGACCCTTCGCAGGATTCCCTCGAAACGGTTGGTCAGGCTCTCAAACACCGTGCGATCTCCTGAACCCTTTTCAGGCCGGAACGTCGGACGCAAACAGGGCGTCCACGAACTCCTCGGGATCAAACGACACCAAGTCGTCCACGCCCTCGCCCACCCCAACCAACTTCACCGGAATGCCGAGGTCGTCCTGGACAGCCACGACGATCCCCCCGCGAGCCGAACCGTCCAACTTGGTCAGCACAATCCCAGTCACATCGACGGCCTCAGCAAATTGTCGGGCCTGGGCTAGGCCGTTCTGGCCGGTTGTCGCATCGATCACCAGCAGGGTCTCGGTGACCGTACCGGCCCCCTTCTCGGCTACCCGTCGAACCTTGGACAGTTCGTCCATGAGGTTGGCTTTCGTGTGAACCCTCCCTGCGGTGTCGGCCAGCACCAGGTCGGCTCCCCGGGATGCTGCATGGGCCACGGCGTCGAACACCACCGAGCTGGGGTCAGCCCCCTCGGCCCCTCTCACCACGGTCAAACCCGACCGGTCGGCCCATAACGACAACTGGTCAGCCGCCGCGGCTCGGAACGTATCGCCAGCGGCGAACAGCACCCGGCGACCGGCCATCGACTCCCTGTGACCCAACTTTCCAATGGTCGTCGTCTTGCCGACGCCATTCACGCCAACTAACAGCCAAACCGACGGCTCGCCGCCGAGGGCCAGATTACGATCCGTCTCGCCCAGTCGAGCCAGGATTTCCGCCTTGAGCAGCCTCAGCAGGCCGTCGACGTCGACTACCCCCTCGCGTCCCACCCGATCCCGGACACCATCAACCAGTGCGTCAGTGGTGACCACACCCACATCGGCCAGAAGCAGGGCATCGGTCAGTCCCTCCCACGTGGAGTCGTCGATCGACGAGCCGTTCCACACCGGAGCGAGATGTGTGGACCAGGCGTCGCGAGCGCGACCAAGACGGGAGCGGAGACCCATGGGAGACGCATCCTACCGGTGGGGTCCGAACCCACCCCAGGGCACCAACCGGCGCGCTAGCCGGTGAAATGGTCGTCGAGGTCACCCAACTGAACCAGAGCCAGGTTGAGTTCGCCGTCGCGCTCATACTCCAACTCGACTCGTGATCCCGGTAGCCGAATTTGGATATTGGCCCGCAGGGCGCCCATGTCGCGGATGATCCGACCATCCGATCGGAAGATACGGTCGCCGACCAACAGGCCCGCCAGCTCGGCGGGCGATCCCTCCACCACTTCGACGATCACGGCACCCGGCAGGCCGTCAGTGGTCGACTCGCCTCGGATGCCCAGCCACGCCGTTCCGATCGGCTCGCCCAGGATCAGACGACGGGCTACTAGTACAACTGTGTCGCTAGGGATGGCGAAACCCACGCCGATGTTGCCGGTTGTGAAGCCGGCGCTTTGGATGGCCGTGTTCATGCCGATGACTCGGCCCTCGCGATCGGCCAACGGCCCTCCCGAGTTGCCCGGGTTGATCGGTGCGTCGGTCTGGATCATGGACACCCCAGCGCACTCAGCGGCGAATCCCGACTGGCAGCCGTACGATTCAATGACCCTTCCTACGGCGCTCACGATTCCTGAGGTGACCGTGCGGTCCAGATCGAAGGGGCTCCCTAGGGCAACAGCCAACTGCCCTACCCGGACGTCTTCGGTGAAAGCAAATACCGCCGGCACCAGGCTTTCGTCCAACTCGGTCAACTGAAGCACAGCAACGTCACGCCGAACGTCGAACCCCACCACCTCGGCGGTGATTTGCCGGCCGTTGGGCAGGCTGACCACTACCTCCTCGACATCATCTACCACATGGGCGTTGGTAACGATCAGACCTTCGTCGTCAAAGACGATGCCGGAACCGTGACTGGTATCGGGCACCGAGACCAGTACCACCGAGTCGACCAGCGCCTCGGCTACGGCGACCACCGGCTCGTTGCCCGAGTCGTCGACCGGCGCCTCGGCAAACAGGCGGGCCACCAGCGACTCCACCTCCTCTGCAGTCAGGCCAGCCGACTCCTCGATAAGGCGTCCGACCACGAGCTCCACCTCTTCGGCCGAAAGACCGGCCGACTCCTCGACCACAGAGGCGGCGATGGACGCCACGTCGTCGGCCGAAAGGCCGGGGGTCTCGGACAACCGGTCGGCCACGATGATCTCCACGTCGGCGGCCGAGAGCCCCTCGCGCTCAGACAGGATTCCCTCGACCAGAGCTGTCACCTCGGCCTCAGACAACCCCTCTTCAGCCAAGACAGCCTCCACCAGGACCGTCACCTCAGCCTCAGACAGACCTTCACTAGCAAGAACGGCCTCGACCAGAGTCGTCACCTCCGCTGCCGACAATCCCTCGGCAGCCAGGACACCTTCGATCAAGGCCGTCACCTCAGCCTCGGACAACCCCCGGGTGGCCGGGGCTGTCCCGATTGCCTCTTCGGACCGGATCTCCAACGGGATACTGGAAACCGCGTCGCCACCCTCGCCCCGCAGTACCCAACCGGCCACAGCTCCAGCCACCAGTGCGGCCACCAGGACGGCCACGGCAAACAAGCCCGCCAAGAGTCGGCCACTGATACGGACCGGAGGTTCGATCGGCGGCACGGGTGCCGGTAACAGGCCCGGAAAGGTGGGCTCAACGGGCCGACGTCCCCCAACCTCAATGGACCGGCGATCAACAGACCGTCTCTGGTGGTCCTGGTCGCTTTCCATCAGATCGAAAATAGGGCCCCCAACACCCAACCCCTACGCATTGGGAAGTTTAGGGGTCCACATACCGGGGCAACCAAAGGGTGAACGTGGCCCCTTCACCCTCCACCGAACGCACGGTGGACCGTCCGCCGTGGCCCTCGGCGATCTGGCGCACGATGGCCAGACCCAGGCCAGACCGACCGTCCTCCCGGGACGACACCCGATCACCTCTCCAGAACCGCTGGAACACCCGGTCGATGTCACCGACGGCGATCCCTGGGCCGTGGTCGACGACCGAGGCCCAGACCATCTCCTCGTCCCGACCCACCAAGACCCGGACTGTCCCACCCCCTTCCGAGACTCGGATGGCGTTGCTCAGGAGATTCGCCACAGCGCGACGCAGGGACACAGCGTCCCCCACCACCTCCAGACCGGTGATTCGGTCGTGGTCCAGCACTACACCAGACCGCGAAGCAGCTGCCGCGAAGTCCTCGACCGTCTCACCCACCACAGTGCCCATGTCGATGGGCTCGCGTCGGCTGTCCGGACGCTCGTGGTGGGCATACAGCAGTAGGTCGTCGACCAAGGCCGACATACGCTCGGCAGCCCGGAGAGCCACCCGCCCAGCTGCCCGAAAGTCCTCCGGCCCGGACTCTGGATCGGCCATAACTACATCCAGGTTGGTGCGTAGCACAGCCAACGGGTTACGCAGTTCGTGTGACGCCTCTTGCACGAATCGTGACTGACCCTCGAAAGCCTCATCCAATCGGTCCAGCATCTCATCGAAGGTGTCGGCTAGGTCCCGGAGCTCGTCCGACGAGCCGCCCAACTCGATTCGCCGAGACAGGTCGGTGGCAGTGATTTCCCGGGCAACAGCCGAAATCCGACCGATAGGCCGAAGAACCAGGCCAGCTACGTACCAACCCACGGCCAAACTTCCAAGAAACACGCTGGCTAAAGCAGTGAACGAGTAGGCCCGCAGCCGTTCGAGAGCCCTCCGGTTGACCTCCTCCTCGAAGATGACCAGCCACGGGCGATCTCTCTGCTGGTCAACCAACAAAGAGGCTTCGTCGGTGGAACCCTCCTGGGCCAACTGCTCGAACCGGGCCAAGTGTGACGTGGGCTGTTCGGACAGGGCTCGGGACAGACCCAGGTAGATCCCCCCCACCATTACAGCGGCCAGCGCGAAAAGGACGATGGAGTAAAGCAAGGCCAACCGGGTGCGCAGGCTGCCGAACCGATCCGGGAAGCGCCCGGCCAGGCCCACCCCCGTCCGGTTCACCGGTCCACCGGCTCGTCAACCAACCGGTAGCCCGACCCGACCACGGTCTCCAAGAGCGGCTCCTCACCCTTCAGGGAAAGCTTGCGGCGTAATGTCCCCACGGTCACCCGCACGGTGTTGGTGAATGGGTCGGCGTGCTCGTCCCACACGTGGTCCAGGAGGACCTCTTGGGACACCACTTCGCCGGGACGGGTCATGAAGTACCGAAGCAGTGCAAACTCCTTGGCCGTGAGGTCTAGGTCACGCCCACCCCGGCTGGCCCGGTGACGGGCCGTGTCCAACACCACGTCGCCGACCTCCAGTATGGCTCCCGACCGGCCCGGGTCGCGCCTCAGCAGGGATCGGATACGGGCCGAGAGCTCGTCAAAGGCGAACGGCTTGACCAGGTAGTCGTCGGCCCCAACGTCCAACCCCCGTATGCGGTCCTCGACGGTGTCCCGAGCCGTCAGCATCAGGATGCGAGGTGGAACCTCGCCCGGCGGGTCAGCCCTCAACGTTGAGCAGACCTCCAGCCCGTCGATCCCAGGCATGGTCAGGTCCAGGCAGATCAGGTCGTACGGGATGAAGGTGGCCTTCTCGATCGCCTCCGATCCCCCTTCGGCCGTGTCGACGGCGTAGCCCTCCCGTCGGAGCCCCCGGGCCACAGCGTCGAGCAGATCGACCTCATCGTCGACCACGAGGATGCGCACGGGGATGACGGTACTCCGACCTTCCCCACGGCCGGACCGCGGGACTCCAACTCAGCCGTTGGTCAGGACTCCGAGCCGCTGGGCCACCCGCTCGGCCTCCACCCGCTCGCTAATCACCCTCGATGACCCGCCGGGAGCCATCGACACGCCGTAAAGACAGTCGGCGGCCTCCATGGTTCGCTTCTGGTGGCTGACAATCATTAGTTGGGCGTGGTCCCGGAACTGATCAACCAGGCCCAGGAATCGGTGCAGGTTGACGTCGTCGAGGGCCGCCTCCACCTCGTCCATGACGTAGAACGGTGAGGGGCGACTGCGGAACACAGCAAACAGGAAGGCCAGGGCGGTCAGCGACCGCTCGCCGCCAGACAATAGAGAGAGCTTCTTGACGTTCTTGCCCGAGGGCCGCGCCTCCACGTCGAGGCCCGTCTCTAGCAAGTCGTCGGGATCAGTAAGGCGTAGCTGTCCCTGGCCGCCGGGAAAGAGAGCTTCGAAGAGGTCGGTGAAGTGGCCCGATACTTCAGCGAAGGCGGCAGCGAACACCGACACAATCTCTTCGTCCACCGACCGAATGACCTTCCTTAGATCCTTACGGGTGGACCGGATGTCGCCCAACTGTTCCTGGAGAAACTCGTGGCGCTCCTGGAGACCGTCAAACTCGGCTAGAGCCAGCGGGTTGACCGGACCCATCAACTTCAGCTCACGCTCCAGGTCGGCTATCCGGTTCGCCGCCGTTACCCCCTCGTCCAGTTCGGGGCACGGAGCATTTAAAGCGGCGTCGGGCTCCAGGTCGAACTCGGCTCGAATCGACTCGGTAAGGCTCTCGAGGCGCAAACGTGTCTCGGCCCGCTCGATCTCCAACCTCGACTGGTGCTCACGGGCCTCCCTAAGGGCGGTCTCGGCAGTCGAACGCTCGCGACGCAGACCATCCAGCCGGGCAGCCACGGCCCGGACCCGCTCAGACTGCCGACGCCGGTGATCGCGCAGAGCATCCAACCGGGTATCGGCCATCGACAGGCGCTCGTCCAACTCCGCAGTGAGTTGGCGGGTAGCGGCCTCCCGCCCATCCAGGTCGCTGCGCTGGACAGCAGCAGCGGCCCGCTCATCGGCCAACTGCCCTAGCCGTGACCTCAGATCGGCAGTCCGGGCCCGAACCACGGTCTGGCGACCCGTGACCTCGGCGACCCGAACGTCGTGGCCGGTTCGTCGGGCTCCCAACTCGGCGGCCCGCTCCTCCAGCGAACTCCGGGCAGCGTTCATCCGGTGTCCAGCTTCCACAGAGGCCTCCTCGGCCGCCTCCAGATCGGGTAAACACCGCTCCAGGTCGTCGACCCTCCGAGTCTCGTCTTCTAGGCGCTGGCCCAACTCGCCTAGGCGGGTACGTAGCGACTCGGCCTCGGTAGTCAGGTCCCGACGCTCGACCTGCAGCCGCTGGAGCGCCTCAGTCGACGCCGTGAACCGGCCGTCATGTTCGTCCAATGCCCGGTTCCGACGGGCCACCTCGTCGTCGGCGTCACCCGTTGCCCGTTCAGCCACGTCCAGGGCCCGGGTGGCCTCGCCCCGCTCGCCCTCGGCATCAGCCAATCGGCGCTCAGCGTCAGCCAAGGCCGCTCCGGTCGCTCCCCGTCCGTCCCCACCGATCCGCCAACCCGACGGGCCGAAACGGTCACCGGTCAGGGTAACGATGATGGATTCCGGGTGGCTCAAGGCCAAGTCGATCGCGGCGTCGAGATCACCGTCGACGACCACGACGTGGCCAAGCAGGCGGTCCAGGAGACCGTCGACACCCTCCCGTCGGGCCCGGACCCGAGACCGGATGGGCGACCCCACCGACGGAAAAGAGCAACCACTCGAGCTGGCGTCCAGGGCCAGCACAGCTGCCGAAAGCCGGTCCTCACGCAGAGCGGCCAAGGCGTGCCGAGCCTGGCCAACATCGCCAACCACCACAGCATCCAGCGCCGAGCCCGCCGCTGCCTCGAAGGCTGCCTCGAAGCCATCGTCCACTTCCACTAGGTCCAGCAGTGTCCCCAACACGCCTTCGATGCCGGCCAGGTGCTCGGCACCGGCCCGCGACCGGGCCTCATTCAGGGCTAGAGATAGAGCATCCACTCGTGCTGTCACCGACTGGACCTCGGCCTCGGCAGCCATAAGCCGTTCCCAGGCCGCGTTCCGGGAGACGGCGGCCTCATGGGCCCGAGTCTCGGACTCAGCCACAGCCTCCACTAGGGGCTCCTCGGCTGTCTCGCCGACAGACAGGTCCGAGCGGAGGCGACCGGCCTCAGTATCCAGACGGGTCGATGCCTCCTCCAACCCGGCCAGTCGAACGTCCAAGCGCTCACGCTCGGAGATGGCCTGGGCGACGGCGGCTCTCAGTACGCCGAGCTCGCCGCGGGCCTCGGCGGCATGACCACCCAGAGCCGGGACGCCCTCCGACCAGTCCATCTCGAAGGACGCCCGATCGGCAGCTAACTCGGTCTCGGCCACGGCCAGACGCTCAGCCTCCGGGGCCAGGCGGTCAACCTCAGCGTCCAACTCGGCGACCTCGGCTTCGGTCCGCTCCAACTCCACCTCCAAGCCCACAACCACCTGCTGGGAGACCAGAGATGACCGTTCCCGCTCAATGCCTCGGAGTCGCTCCACTAAAAGGGCCCGAAGGCCCCGACCCCGCTCCCGCAGGGACTCCAGTCGCACCAGCCGATCACCCAGGTCGTCACCTCCCCGGGCTGCTAAATCGGTTTCGGCCGCCGCGACCTCGGCGTCCACTCGAGCCAGCACCCCACCCTGGGTTGACTCGTCGGCAGCCAGCGTGGAGCGCCGCCCAGCCTCGTCCCGGGCCCTGGTCTGGAGGATGTCCAGTTCTCGTCCCGCCCGATGCAGTCGCAAAGCGGTCAGCTCGCCCAGCAGATCACCGTGCCGGCGTGCAGCGTCGGCCTGACGTTCTAGCGGACGGAGTTGCCGGCGGACCTCGCGTAGCAGGTCGGACAGCCGGTCCAGATTTGTTTCGGTGGCCCGCAACCGCCGTTGAGCCTTCTCCTTACGGCGCCGGTACTTCAAGATCCCGGCAGCGTCTTCGATGATCATCCGCCGGTCCTCCGGACGGGCATTCAGGACGGCGTCGATCTGACCTTGGGAGATGATGACATGCTGTTGGCGGCCGACCCCCACGTCGGACAGCAGTTCCTGAATATCCAGCAGACGACAGGGCGCTCCATTCATCGAGTACTCGCTGTCACCGCTCCGGAACAAGGTCCGGGTGATGGTTACCTCCGATAACTCCACCGGGAGTTGGCCCAACGAGTTATCGATAGTTAGTGACACCTCGGCTCGGCCCAGGGCAGCCCTAGTGGACGTGCCAGCAAAGATGACGTCATCCATCTTTTGGGAGCGCACAGCGCTCGGCGCCTGGGCACCTAGTACCCACGCTATGGCATCCACCACGTTGGACTTACCGCTGCCGTTCGGGCCCACGACCACCGTGACGCCAGGCTCCATCTCCAGCGTCGCCGTGTCGGCAAACGACTTAAAGCCCTTGATAGTCAACTGTTTCAGGAACATGCAGGACCCCGAGCGCCGCACACCTGAATCACAGAGGTGTCATTTGCCATTCACGCCACCCTAGGCGCTCTGGAGGCGCCCAAGGGGCGCTCCGTCAGACCTGAGTCTCGCAGAAGTAAGTCCAACTCCCCTTGAGCTTGATTCGCTGGATGGGCGATCGATTGCGTTCGCTGAGCGCACCCGCTCGGCCATAGACCGCGAGGTGGTCACCGTAGGTCCCGGGCTCGCCATACAGGTCGACGAACGGACGCTCTTCGAGATCAGCCCCTCGGTACTTAATGGCATCGTTGACCACCGAGATCATCGCCCCGTGGAGACGCCGGACCTCCTGGGTGGAAAGGGTGTTGCTGATCCGGTCGTAGCGCAGCCCGGCATGAAAAAGGATCTCGTCGGAATAGACGTCGCCAATACCTACTACCACCGTGTCGTCGCACAGGAGGTCCTTGAGCGGCTCTTCCCTAGCAAGGATCTGTCCTCCGAACATTGTCCACGGGACCATCTCGCCGGCCGGATCGATTCCTAGCGTGGCCAGGTCTGGGAACTCAACGAGCAACTGGTCACCAGACACCACGCACACCTCCGAGGTGCCGTCGGGGTCAATCAGGCGAATCTGACCGCCCACCGTGAACGTGAACGTCATCTCGGTCCCGGGTACCTTCGCGTCTCGAGCGGCATGCCGTCGGATGCTGGAGCCAGCGCCCGGGCGGATGACCAGTAGGTCATCCTCCATCTTGATGACCAGAGTGAGGCCGATCCGACGGACCGGGCCCAACTTGCATCCCTCCACCGTTCCGGCGAACGACCGGCGAGTGCGATACCGGCCCAGGGTGGCCATCGAGGCGACCTCCACCGCCTTCACCTTGCGACCGGAAATCTCTCGGTCTAGGGCGTAGCGGATGATCTCTACCTCGGGTAGTTCGTGTTCGAGAGTCACGTTGATTCCTGACCTGTCGTCGGGGTCCCAGCCTCGACCGGGGTTAGGTATTCAAGGGCGTTCCAGGCCAGCTGGGCCGCCGACTGCTCGGCCCGCTTGCGCGACGTGCCGGTGGCCGGGCCATACGAACGTCCGGCCACCTCGACCACGGCATGAAACCGCTTGTCGTGATCCGGACCGTCGTCGGTCAACACATAGCGCGGGGGCGGGTCAGATAGACGAGCGGCCAACTCCTGGAGACGCGTCTTGAAGTCATGAAGGCCGGGGTCGACCGCCGAGTCGACCAGCAAGTCGGAAAACAGCCGGTCCACAACCGTCCTCACGGCCGCCAGCCCACCGTCTAGGTAGACGGCGGCGACCACAGCCTCCAGAGCATCGGCCAGGATGGAGTCCTTGTCGTCCCCACCGGTCGACGACTCGCCTCGCCCTAGGCGGATTGCCTCACCCAGCGGGATCGACCGGGCCACGTCAGCCAGCGCCAAGGTACTCACCACGGCGGCCCGAATCAGGGCTAGTTGGCCCTCAGGCAGGCCCGGATGGTCGCGGTAAACACGTTCAGCGACAGCGAAGCCCAGCACAGCGTCGCCTAGAAACTCCAACCGCTCGTTGGATGAAGCCTCGTGCTCGGCACACCAAGACCGGTGGGTCAGGGCGATCTCCAGCAGGCCGGGATCACCGAACTGGTGACCTAGACCCTCCTCGAGGGCTTCCGAAGCGACGGACCGCTGGTCAGCCGAGACGGGAGACGACATAGTCGACGGCATCTCGGACCGTCTTGAGGTCCTCAAGGTCATCGTCCTCGATCCGAAAGCCGGCAGAACGCTCGCTGAGCTCCTCCTCCAGGGCCTCCACCAACTCGATGAGGGCCAGCGAGTCGGCGTCGAGGTCATCAGCAAATGAATCGCCCTCGCCGATCTCAGACGGTTCGATATTCTCCAAGATGTCGGCGAGGCGGTCGCGGATCAGTTCCAGGACCTCGTCGCGCCCAATCGGGACGCCCTCGACATGGGTTTCTGCGGGCACGTCGGCTCCTCGCCGTTCAGAAATGTGGGTGATCATCGGCCGCCGAGGACAGTGAATCGGCCCCGGGAACGGTGGGTCATCCTACCGGTCTCAAACCTGGGACGGAGCGTGATTGAAAGAGGTGGAAATATTATGAAAGTCAGGTTTGGGCGACTACTGCCTCCGTGAGATGGTTGACCACGTCGGCACGCACCATCTCGGCAGCCACGCCGATGGCGTTTCGCATAGCCACGGCTCTCGTGGAGCCGTGGCTAATGACACAGACACCCTTGACACCCAGGAGCATGGCCCCGCCGTAGGTGTCCGGGTGGAACTCCCGGTAAAGGTCGTCCAACTCAGGGGCCAGTACGTCGGCCGCAGCCATGGCCTCCGGTCGTTCGGCCATAGCAGCCAGGAGGGCAGTCAAGAGGGCCTTGAGAGCCCCCTCGGCCGTCTTGAGCGCCACGTTTCCGGTGAACCCGTCGGTCACGATGACGTCGGCAGTATCAGTGAGGAGGTCGCGTCCCTCCACGTTGCCGATGAACTCGGCGCCACGGAACTCGGTGGCGGCCAGAGCCGCGTAGGCGTCCTTGACGAAGGGGCTTCCCTTCCCCGGTTCCTCACCGATGGACAACAGGGCTACCCGGGGCTGCTCGACTCCTAGGCGGGCTCGTGAAAACACGACACCCATCTGGCCGAACTGAACCAGCCACCCGGGACTGCACTCGGCGTTGGCTCCCGAGTCCAATAGCACGGTCGGGGTCCCACCGGGCACCGGGATCAGCGTAGCGATAGCAGGCCGAGCCACGCCGGAGATCCGTCCCATGCGGAGCAGGGCGCTGGCCATGGTAGCTCCCGTGTTGCCAGCGCTGACCATGGCCGATGCCCGGCCATCGCGAACCGCCTCGGCCGCCCGGACCAGTGAGGAGTCCTTCATTCGACGGACGCTGGAGCCCGGTTCGGCATCCATGGCGATGACCTCGGACGCCTCAAGAACTTCGAGGTCACCGGCATCGGTCAACTCGTCGGGGCGGCCGACGAGCAGCACCGGGACGCCGTCCTCTTCCTGGGCCTGCCGAGCGCCGGCGACGATCTCGGCCGGTGCGTAGTCGCCGCCCATGGCATCGACCGCTACAGGCAGCATGATGTAAGGAAGGGGCAGGTCAGTCGACGTCGACGGCCTGACGACCCGCGTACCATCCGCAGTTCCCGCAGATGCGATGCGGACGCTTGGTAGCGCCGCAGCGGTCGCAGGCACTCCGGGCTGCACGATTCAGGGTCCAGGCGGACGCCTTTCGACTGCGGCCCTTGGCCTTGGAGGTCTTCTTCTTTGGGACGGCCATCGTCGGTTCCTCAGAGGCGGTCGGTGGGGTGAAAATCGGGTATGTCGACTGGGAGCGCCGACGGCTAGACGAGGCTACCGGCACCGGCTGCGAACCGGTACGGCCGTGGCGGGCACCGCTCTCGGAACCGGCCGCCTCACCCTAAGTCGGGTTCGTCAAACCGGAGAACGTCCAGCGCCGCCCACCGCGGATCACCCACCGGACCGTCCCCTGTTCCCGGTGGACTCCCAGAGGGCGAAAGCCACTTCGGGTCGGGGCCTGCGCAGTCATCGGCGCAGAGCGGTGAGAGGGGCAGAGCTAACAGAACAGCGTCGCGAACCACAGGTTCTAGGTCGGCCTCATCTCCACCCAGCAGATAGACGTCGGCGTCTCCCCCCTCGGGTGCCGACCGATCCGGCTCGTAGGAGGCCATCACCTCGTGAACTCCCAGGTCGACCTCACCGACCACCGCCTCCAGGCAGCGTCGGCAGTCGCCGGACCATTCGGCCCGGACGCCGCCCGTCACCACCACCTCGGCACCTCGGGCTTCGGCCTCCAGGTCCACGGCCACCCGACCATCCACCACCGACACGTCGCCTACCCGCAGGTCGTCGAGCACCACCGAAGCACGGATCTGTCGGGGATCGGCCCGCCGACGTAGAACGGCCAGGGATACCCGCAGGTCGTCAGTCACCGGGAGACCACCAGAGTGGGGCGGCACGTTCCCGCCGAGGTCACGGCCCCTCGGTCTCGGCGTCCTGGTCGAAGAACGTGACGCCTGGCCGACCGGCCGTCATCTCACGGGAGATCTGGGCAGCCTCGGCCGCACGGCGATCCCGGTCCCGGTCGAGGACGGTCTCCTGTAGGCGGCGTCGACCCTGAGCGATGGCATCACGGGTGCTGCTCAACAACGACTCGAAACTGCCCAGTTTCTGGTCGCAGTAGTCCTCGGTCTCTCGGCGCATCTTCCGGGTCTCGTCCTCGGCCTTTTCGACCAAGTGGCGGGCCTTCTGCTCAGCGGTCCTCACCACCTCGGTGCGCTGGACCAACCTCTCGGCGCGGGACCGAGCCAACTCAAGAATCTCGTCGCCCTCCCGGCGCACCTTGGCCAGAAACTCCTCCCGCTCCTTGAGCAACCATCGAGCTGACCGGAGTTCGTCGGGAAGGCGGGCAATGGCCTCATCAACCAGACCCAGCAACTCATCCTTATTGACCATGGAGGAAGCGGACAGCGGCATCGGCCGAGCGTTAGCCACCTGCTCGCGGAGTTGACGCAGGATGGTCTCCATCTGGGGCGGTCGGTAGGGGTCCGGGGTCGTTGGCGTAACGGGCTGCTGTGGTAATGGCGCCGAGGCCGGGCCGACCGACTGAAGGGACGCCACCTCGGCAGGATCGGTCATGTCCCAAGCCGGTTCTCGAGACGAGTGCGCACCGGGACAGGCACCATGTCGTTGACGTCGCCACCGAGGCGGACCACCTCCCGAATCAATCGAGAAGCTAGGAACGACCGACGAGATGCCGTAGGCAGGAAGAGGGTCTGCACTCCAGAGATGGCGGCGTTCATCTGGGCCATCTGGAGCTCGCTTTCGAAGTCGGACACGGCCCGTAGTCCCTTGATAATGAAGTCGGCCCCGGCTTCAGTTGCCAGGTCAACGACCAGACCGTCGAACATGGTGGTCCGCACGTTCGTAAGGTGAGAGAAGCATTCGTTGAGCATCGCCATCCGCTCTTCCAAATCGAACAGGCCGTCACCCTTCGCCGGGTTGATCAGGGCGGCCACCACCACTTCGTCGAACAGCCCGGCTGCCGTCTCGACCATCTCAACATGGCCGTTGTGCACCGGATCGAAGGATCCTGGATACAGGACGCGGGTCACGGCCTCGGTACCTCTCGCTCGATCGTGGTCGGTTGGTCGGCGGCCCCCGCCGCCTCGGCCCCCGGTAGGAGCAGTGTTACCACGGTACTCCCGTACCGACGGCACGATTCGGCATGCCAACCGGGTCCCGGCTCGATCTGGTGGTCGGATTCGGCGACTACCGGACCGTCGACACGGTCGGCCAACCCGATGAGCAGGTCGGCCCAGCCGTCGAAGGAATACGGCGGGTCTAGGAGGACTAGGTCCCACCGGTCGTCGGTGGTGTCCAACCATCGCAGCCCATCGGCCCGAACCACCCGGGCTCGGTCTTCAAGATCACAGGACCGGAGGTTTCGGGACACTAGGTCCACCGCCTCGGCTGCCCAGTCCACGAACACGACCCGTCGGGCACCCCGCGAAAGCGCTTCAACACCCAGGGCCCCAGTCCCGGCGAACAAGTCAAGGACGTCAGCATCCACGATGGCGCCCCGACTGTGAAGGGCGTTGAACACCGACTCCCGGACCCGGTCGCTGGTGGGACGCACGTCCACCCCTGATGGTGAGGCCAGACGACGGCCCCGGGCGGTTCCAGCCACAACTCGCATCTGACCATTATGGAGGCCTGAAGGTCAGCGCGAACTACGGTCGGCCGGGTGCGAGCCCCGGAGACCATCGTGTGCGTGGACTGCGGAGGCACCTGCCACCTGCTAGTCCACCCCGAGACCGAGTTTGACCCGGGAGACCCGGTGGCCTACCGCTGTGCCGACTGCGTAGACCGCTGGGACCTGGTGATGCCCGACGACGAGGATGACGGTCAGGGCGACGAGGTGTCCGGGGTCGTCTGAACTGGACGCCTCAGCGGGGGTCGCGCCACATAAGCGGAACCGTCGGACCGCCGTCAACGGCCACCTCACCGGTGACCACGAATCCGTGCCTTTCGTACAGCGGAACGTTGTCCGGATCGCTGGACTCCAGATAGGCCCCCAGGCCGTCTGCGTCGCAACGGTCAGTCACCGCCTCGATGCAGGCCGAGGCCAGCCCCCGCCCCCGATCCGCCCTCCGGGTGCCAACAAACGCCAGGTACCAATGGGGCGTTCGCGGGTGAGCCCGGAAGATCGGGAACAACCGACTTAGACGCTCCATCGCTCCGGCATCTTCCAGGAGGGCCCGGTTGGCCGCCCCGGCCTCGGCAGCGGCCGCCTCCATATCGTCAGGATCGTGAGGCCCAACCCATAGGGCGGCGCACTGGCTCACCCCATCTGGGCCGGTGGGCGCCAGGATCTCGTCGAACCCGCTCCCAGCAGCCAGGCGGTTGGCAAACAGGGCAGCTAGTTGAGCGGGCCTCCGGTCGGCGTCGTCGAAGAGAAATGCCAGCACGGGATCGTGGACGAAGGCGTTGGCCAGGGTGGCGACCACGTCGGGCACCTCGCCAGGTCCGATCGTCCGAGCGTCGGTCATGGGGCCCTTCCTAGCCCGGTAGACGCCGTGACCACGACCCCGACGGATTCACGACTTCAGTAGATAGCCGGACTCATCCTCTCCGAGAAACAGGGTGACCTCGTCAGCTAACTCGGGGTGATCAGCTAGGCCCCCTCCGCTACCTACCAGATGGAGGGCCTCCTCTCTAGCCGCCTCCACCCATTCCCGATCGCGGCGCAGCGAAGCCAGACGGAGGTCATTTCGCCCCTTCTGACGCTCCCCCATAATCGTGCCCTCACCCCGCAGGTCCAGGTCCACCTCGGCCAACTCGAAGCCGTCGGTGGTCCGCACCAACGCCCGAAGGCGCTCCTCGGACTCTGGGGTAGGCGCCTTACCGACCAGCAGGCAGCGACTGGCATGTTCGCCACGCCCCACCCGACCCCGGAGCTGATGGAGCTGGGCGATGCCAAACCTGGCAGCGTCGAGCACCACCATCACGGTGGCGTTTGGAACGTCGACTCCAACTTCAATCACCGTGGTAGCTACCAGCACGTCGAGGTCACCAGACCGGAAGAGCCGCATGGTTTTCTCTTTTTCGGACCGACCCACCCGTCCGTGGAGCAACCCAACCCGCAGTCCGGTCAACTCGCCATCTGACAGCGACGTGAAGGCCTCCTCCGCTGACCGCACCTCAAGGTTCTCGGACTCTTCGATCAACGGGCACACCACGTAGGCCTGCCGGCCGGCCTCCACCTCATCTCGGATGACCGGCCACACGTCGGAGTCGTCCTCATGCCAAGACGTCGCTATGGGGTTACGCCCCGGCGGCATCTCGTCCAGGACCGACACGTCAAGGTCTCCGTAAACGGTCATGGCAGCCGTCCGGGGGATGGGCGTGGCTGTCATAACCAGCACGTCGGGAACCGTGCCGTCGTCGTTCTTCTCTCGAAGAGCAGCCCGTTGTTCGACACCGAACCGGTGCTGCTCATCGACGACCACCATGCCGAGCGACCTAAACCGGACCCCCTCCTGGATCAGCGCATGGGTGCCGATGAGCACGTCGATGCCGCCGGCCACCAACTCTGTGCCAATTCGCCGACGCTCAGTCGTGGTGGTGCGGTTGGTCAACAATTCGACCTTTAGCGGTCGCTGTTCGAGCAGGGTGTCCGGGTCGTCGACGGTGATGCCATCCAGCATCTCGGCCACCCCCAGGTGGTGTTGTTCAGCTAGGACCGCGGTGGGCGCCATGAGGGCGCCCTGATATCCACCCTGGACGGCGGCCAGCAGCGCCGAGACGGCGACCACCGTCTTGCCGGAACCCACATCGCCCTGTAAAAGCCGGTGCATGGGTGCGGGTCGAGCCAAGTCCTCCAAAATCTGGGCCACCACCCGGTCTTGGGCATCGGTAAACGGGAAACCGAGGCCGGCCCGAAACTTCTCCATCAGGATGGTCGTGGCGGTGTCGTGGACAATCCCGACCGAGGTGCGCTCCAGATCCCGCTTGCGCTGAACCAGAGCTAGCTGGATCCGGAGTAGCTCGTCGAACACAAGGCGGCGACGGGCCTCGACCATCTCCTGCATCGACTCCGGGCGGTGGATGGATCGGTAGGCGTCCGAGCGCCCAACCATCCGGTACCGATCGAGGACTCCGACCGGTACCGGGTCGGACAGGCCCCGGACCTTCCCGACCCGACGGAGCGCCTCACCCACGAACCCGTCCACGTGCCAGCTCTGGATCCCGGCCGTCTCGGACTGCGGGTAGACGGCCACGATGCGTCCCGTCCGATCTCCCACCAGGTCCACCACGGGATTTGTCATCTGGAGGTCGCCTCGAAAGCTATCAACCTTCCCAAACACCACGGCCTCTCGACCCTCGGTCAGTTGTTTAAGGCGCCATGGCTGGTTGAAGAACGTCAGGCGCAACCCACCCGTGTCATCGGCTACTCGGACCTCGACCAGCGAACGCCCGTTGCGAGTCCGACGTGATGCCACAGCCTCCACCCGGACTAGGACCATGCCCTCCTCGCCGAGAGCCAACTGGTCTACGGTCGCCTCGCGGCTCCGGTCGAGATAACGGCGGGGGTAGTAGCCGAGGAGGTCCAGCACCGACCGGACCTCCACAGCGGCCAGTGAGCGGGCCCCGGCCTCCCCGACCCCGTTCAGGTCAGTGACCGGGCGCTCGTCAAGTTCCCGGAGGGTGATGCCGTGATCGGCCACCGGCCGACGGTACCCCCAGCATCCGGACGGACCGGGGTTTCCCGGGTCCGGAGGACGGTCGCCTACTCGACTCCCAGAAAGTAGGGGTAAAGGGGTTGGCTGCCGTCGTGCACCTCGACTTCGACGCCCGGGTGCTCGGCTTCCAGCCACGAGACGATGGCCGCCGTGATGGCCTCCTCGGCCCCCTCTCCGACGATCACGGTGACGATCTCGTGCGAGTCGTCAATCATCTCGTTCAGGAGGCCGGTAGTGGCCTCAAACAGCGTGTTGGCGACCACCCGGACCCTTCCTCCGGTGAGACCCAGGTGGTCGCCCTCGGAGATGTCGCCCACGTCGCTTCCCGAGTCGCGTACAGCCACCGTCACCTCACCGGCCACCACGGCTTCAGCTGCCGCGGCCATAGCCGTCCGGTTGTCCTCGGCGGTGGACTGGGGGTCGTACTCCAGGAGCGAGGCAAACCCCTCTGTGATGCCCCGGGTCGGGACCACCCGGACGTTCTTATCGCTCTGGGCGTCAACCTGTTCAGCCGCGGCAACGACGTTCCCGTTGTTAGGCAGCACCACCACGTCGTGGGCAGGGACAGCCTCCACTGCGGCCAGCAGGTCAGCCGTAGACGGGTTCATGGACTGACCCCCAGCCACTACACGCCGCACCCCCAGGGACCGGAAGATGTCACGGATACCAGGACCGTTGGCCACGGCCACCACGGCACACGGCACCGGGTCTCCAACGTCCTCGGCGTCGATCAAGATCTGGTCGCGGACCCACGCCTGCTCCTCAACCTCCTCGAACAAGTCGGTAACTCGGATCCGGTTTGGGCGACCTACGGCGATCCCCGCCTCAATGGCGCCACCAATGTCATCGGTATGGACGTGGCAGTTCCAGACCCCGTCGCCCCCAACCACCACAATCGAGTCCCCCAGGGCGGCCCACGCCTTCTTGAAGCCGTCGACCAACCCGTCCGGTGCGTCAAGGAAGTACATGACCTCGTAGCGAGTCCCCGTTGCCCCGTCGGCGCCGTGGTCATCGGGACGCCCTTCGGTCGCCGGCGCCGCAACCTCCGGCGGGTCGGGCAGCGGCCGTCCGTCAACAACAGTGAGCATGGCGTCCAGCAGAAGCAGGTATCCGCTTCCCCCAGCGTCCACCACGCCGGCCTTGGCCAGCACGGGCAGCAGCTCGGGTGTCCTGGCCAGACTCTCACCACCGGCCGATCGGGCCGCCTCGGCCACGGCTCGCAGATCGCCGCCTCCTTCAGCAACGACCTCCGCTGCCACCGATGACTCGCGGACCACAGTCAAAATGGTTCCTTCCACCGGCGCCATCACGGCCCGGTAGGCGGCCTCCGAGGCGGCGACCAGACCATCGGCCAGAGCCCGTCCGTCGACCGCTTCGGCCTCAGCAAACTTGGCGGCCAGGCCACGCAAGACCTGAGAGAGGATCACGCCGGAGTTACCGCGGGCTCCCATTAGCGAACCATGAGAGATGGCATCGGCTACCTCGACCATCCCCGGAGAATCGCCAGTGTCTAAGCCCTCCAACTCAACTACCACTGATTCGACAGTCATGGTCATATTCGACCCGGTATCCCCATCGGGCACCGGGTAGACGTTGAGCAGGTTCAGCACATTCCGATGCGAGATCAGCGCATCCCGGAAAGTCCCCATAAGGCCACGTAACGCCGTGGCATCCAACGAGGTGGCGGTCACGATCCACGAGCGTACGCCATCCCCACTGACCACCCCCCCACGTCCGACGGCCAACATGACGAGCCCGCAACGGCGCACCAGTGGTTGGAGACCCCCTCAGGTGCGCCGTAGCCTTGTGCCGTTCGAGGACCGGGCCGGTAGGCCGACCGGTTGAGGTGAATAGGGGTTTGTGATGGCGTCCGTCTGTGAGATCTGTGGCAAAAAGCCCTGGTTCGGTAAGTCCTTGAGTCACTCCCATCGGCGAACCAACCGTCGCTGGAACCCCAACATCCAGCGTGTACGCGCTGTGGTCGGCAAGTCGACCAAGCGCATAAACGTCTGCACCGGTTGCATCAAGGCCGGCAAGATCGTCAAGGCCAGCCACTAGTCGGCCGGACGAGAACACCGCTGTGCAAGGAGTCGTCAAGTCCTACGACCCGGGAACCGGCGACGGCGTTGTCATCCGGGACACTGACTTCGCCGAGTTCGACCTCGCCGACGACGCACTCGAGGGCTCGGTATTCCGCATGCTCCGTCAGGGGCAGCGGGTCCTGTTCGCCCTAGACGACCACCAGCGGGCTACCTCGCTGTCGCTGGGCTCCGAGGTTGATATGGGTACCCCGGACCTCACCTGAGGCAAGACGTTCCCCTAGGCTGGCCGACCCCAGCCGATTGACCACCGTCACACCCACTCCGTGTGACATCGTCGTGCCGGGACCACTAGAGATGGGCGGCCATGGCGGAACGCGACGTACCGACCACCAACCGAGGACTCCTCGACTGGATTGAAGACTGGACCCAGGTCCTGGCCCCCGACGCCGTCCACTGGTGTGACGGGTCGGCTACCGAGTACGACCGCCTAGCCGCCGACCTGATCGAAGCTGGCACATTTCAGCGATTGGCCGATGACCGGAGGCCCGACAGCTATCTAGCTCTGTCTGACCCCGACGACGTGGCTCGAGTCGAGGACCGCACCTATATCGCCACGACCAGCCCGAGCGACGCCGGCCCCACGAACAACTGGCGGGACCCCTCCACTCTGAAGGCCGAAATGCTGAGCCTCTATCGGGACTGCATGCGGGGGCGGACCATGTACGTGGTCCCGTTCTCAATGGGTCCGCTGGATTCCCCTATCGCCCATATCGGCGTGCAGCTGACCGACTCGGCTTACGTGGCGGTCAGTATGAGAACCATGACCCGCATGGGTCGGGACGTCCTGGGCGTTCTAGGCGACGGCGACTTTGTCCCATGCGTGCACTCGGTGGGCGCCCCCCTGGAGGTCGGACAGGCCGACGTGCCGTGGCCCTGTGATCCCGCCAACCAGTACATCTCTCACTTCCCGGAGACCCGGGAGATCTGGTCGTACGGCTCCGGCTACGGCGGCAACGCCCTGTTAGGCAAGAAGTGCTTCGCCCTGCGGATCGCCTCCACCATGGCCCGAAACGACGGCTGGCTGGCTGAGCACATGCTCATCCTCGGGCTGACCTCGCCAAAGGGCGAGAAGACCTACGTGGCCGCTGCCTTCCCGTCGGCGTGTGGCAAGACCAACATGGCCATGCTCGTGCCGACCCTGCCTGGGTGGAGAGTGGAAACGATCGGCGACGACATTGCCTGGATGAAGTTCGGCGACGACGGTCGCCTACGCGCCATCAACCCGGAAGCCGGATTTTTCGGGGTGGCTCCCGGGACCTCGGAAGCCACCAACGCCAACGCCATGGCGACTCTGTGGGGGAACTCCATCTTCACCAACGTGGCTCGCACGCCCGACGGCGATATCTGGTGGGAAGGCATGACCGACGTGCCGCCGAACCATCTGACCGACTGGCGGGGCGAGCCGTGGACACCGGAAAGCCCCACCCCGGCCGCCCACCCAAACGCTCGGTTCACCGTCCCGGCCGCCCAGTGCCCATCGATCGCCGACGAGTGGCAGGATCCGGCTGGCGTGCCCATCTCGGCCATTCTCTTCGGAGGGCGCCGGGCTACCAACGTGCCACTGGTGACCGAGGCTCGGGACTGGGACCACGGTGTTTTCCTAGGCTCCATAATGAGTTCAGAACGCACGTCGGCCGCCGCTGGAGCGGTCGGCCAGGTGCGGTTCGACCCCTTCGCCATGCTCCCGTTCATGGGCTACAACGTCGGCGACTACTTCTCCCACTGGCTGTCCATCGGCGACCGGGCCGAAGCCAATCGACTTCCCCGTCTCTTCTGGGTGAACTGGTTCCGCAGGGACGCCGACGGTGGGTTACTATGGCCCGGGTTCGGCGAGAACTGCCGGGTTCTGAAGTGGGTAGTTGAGCGAGTGGCCGGAACGGCCGACGCCGTCGAGACACCAATCGGCCTCGTCCCCACCTTGGACGCTATCGACCGAGCAGGTCTCGATCTGGATGACGACGCTATGACCCGACTGCTGGCCGTGGACCCGGCGTCGTGGGGCCACGAGGTGGCCCTCATCGATGAGCACTACGCCATGGTCGGTGACCGTCTGCCCAAGCGGCTGGACTCCGAGTTGGATGACCTGCGGCGCCGATTGGACGCTGAGTCCTAGAAACCACTATCAGGCGACAATCATGGCCCGGATGCTCAAGCCCATCAGGAAGAGGCCAGCGAACCCGTAGAGCAGGTGCCGGTGAGGGCGCAGACTCTGCCGGTAGCTGTAGACAATGCCCACGGTGATGAGGGCCACGAAGCCGTAGAACAGGTGGAACTGCGGCGGTTCGATGTCTTGGCCCGCGACCAGGCCAACCCCCAGAGTCACCTGTACGGCGATGATCACCTGAACGAGGGCGGTGAACCACCAGAGGGCTCGACCCCGGAGGGCATCCGTCCGGTGGGCAGCCAGGGCCCAGACTCCGGCCAGACCATTGCCGACCACCATCACCCAGGCCAGGCCCTCGTGGATGTCGCGCAGGGTGGCGAGGAAGATTGGAACGCTGGTCACTGGGCCAGCAGGGCTGGAGTGCCTGTCACTGGGCCGTTATGCCAGTAACAGGTCGTCACTCTGCATCCGTCCGTTGCGGGGGCGTCCAGGGTCCACGAACCACTCAGTTCCGAAAGTTGCAGTGAACGTCTCATCGGGCATGGACAAGAAAAACGAATCAGCGGCCACCTGGCTTGCGTGGGCCCGAATCGCATCTCGCTTGCGGCTAATAACAGCCGTGACGTCCACAGCATGGGTGATCTCGGCGTCCGCCATGCCGAAGGTGTCGACCTCGACCCGCTGTCGCCGAAGCTCCAGCATCTCCTCATCGGCCCACGTGGCCTGACCTGACGCGAACTCGTCAACCGCCCGGTCAATCGCCGACCGGATCGCGTCCCGGTTCATGGTCACCCAGCGCACCGGGACACCGCCAGCGGCCGAAGCCCACCGGACACCCACCCGGTGGACCTGGATGTGGTCGGGATGCCCGTAGCCGCCGGACGGGTCATAGACCACCAGTAGATCGGGGTCCTCACCGTCCAGAAGGCCTCCAAGGCGTTCGGCGGCGGCGGTCACGTCAGCTTGCCAGAAGCAGTCGGGGTGGCCGTTGGCCGGGTCATCGGCCATGCCACTGTCCCGGTAACCCAAGAAGGCCACCCGGTGAACACCTAGGATTCCTGCCGCCGCGTGCAACTCGGCCGTCCGCCGGTCACCCAAAGCCTCGTCGTCTTCCAGTACCCCAGGCACCGGTTCACCCTCCTCGCCCCGGGTTGCGGTGATCAGGACCACCCGATGGCCCTCGTCGACCAGGCGGGTCATGGTCCCCCCGGTCGCCAGTGCCTCGTCGTCCGGATGGGCGTGGAAGAAGGCGATGGTCGCCACGGTCAGGCCACAGCCCCCGACTCGCGGAGAGCGGCCACCTCATCATCACCTAGGCCAGCCTCAGCCAACAGTTCGTCGGTGTGCTGTCCCTCGTGGGGTGGCGGGCGGTGGACTTCTCCCGGCGTAGCACTCAGACGGGGGGCCGGCCCGGGCTGGACAATGCCCCCGATGTCGACAAAGGTGCCCCGAGCCACGTTGTGGGGATGCTCGACGGCCTCGGACACGGCCAGCACCGGGGCGTAACAGACGTCGGTCCCCTCAAGCACGGCGTCCCACTCGTCGCGGGTCCGGGTGGCCACCACGGCCGCTACCTTCTCCTTTAACTCGGGCCAGCGAGACCGGTCGTGCTGGTCAGTAAAGTCCTCGAGGTCCAAGCCCAGCTTCTCGACCATCTCGGCATAGAACTGCGGCTCGATCGAGCCGAGAGAGATGTACTCCCCGTCGGAGCACTCGTACACGTCGTAGAAGTGGGCCCCGGTGTCCAGCATGTTCTCGCCTCGGTTCGGCGTGGAGAACCCGGT
Source organism: Acidimicrobiaceae bacterium (assembly GCA_002717365.1). Taxonomy (GTDB): domain Bacteria; phylum Actinomycetota; class Acidimicrobiia; order Acidimicrobiales; family MedAcidi-G1; genus UBA9410. Next base: position 51,007 of record PBDJ01000032.1, read on the forward strand.
GTGGAGCATCCCGTAGAAAAAGGCCATGAGGCTGGCCGCCCCATCGACCATCGCCGCGTCCACTACCTGACCCACGCCGGTGCGCTGGGCCGACAGCAGGGCACAGACGATGCCGTAAGCCAAGTACATGCCACCGCCCCCCATATCGCCGACCAGGTTCAGTGGAGGAACGGGGCCGGTGTCATGACGCCCCATGTGGGCCAGAACGCCGGCCAGGGCGATGTAGTTGATGTCGTGGCCAGCCGACGTGGCGTACGGGCCGTCCTGACCCCAGCCGGTCATCCGCCCGTACACAAGGGCTGGATTCCGGGCCAAGCAGTCGTCGGGTCCGATGCCGAGTCGCTCAACCACCCCGGGCCGGAACCCTTCGAACACCACGTCAGCCCCCTCCACCAGGCGGAGCACCAACTCGCGGCCCGCGTCGGACTTGAGGTCCACGCCAATACTTCGACGTCCGCGGCCGTTGACGAAGGCGGGCGGACGGTCGGGATCACCGCCGCGCACCGAAGCCGCCCGGTCGATTCGGACGACGTCGGCCCCCATGTCAGCCAGCATCATCCCGCAGAACGGACCGGGCCCGATCCCGGCCAGCTCAATTACTCGGACGCCATCGAGTGCTCCCACGGTGATGTCTCCTCGGTCGGTTCTTTGGTCGTGGTCAGATAGTGCCATCGGCCCGGTGACAGTGGGTTGAGATGGCGTCGATCAGGTACGGCCAGGCTCCGGGGGCCAGGTCGTGGCCCCAGCCGTTTACCAGTACCAGGTCGGCCTCAGGTATGACAGCGGCCGTCCGCTCGCCACCCGACGGGGTGATCAGAGTGTCAGACGTGCCGTGGAGTACCAAGGTCGGGATTCTGATGGTGGCCAAGAGGTCTTCCCGAGAGCCCCCGTCGTAGGCGGCACGAGCCTGACGCCTCCAAGCGTGGTGGGGCTGAACCGACCGCTCGGCATAGGCGGCGAACACCGAGCCTGCGTGGTCGTCGTCATGCCAGACGCTGGCCCAGATGCGCCGATCGGCCAGGTTCTTCTTGGCGGCCAGCACCGGGTCTTCGGGGACGGCGACGCCCATGGCATCGCGGGCCTGGTCGGTGGCTCGGCCAAACCGGCGGTCGCCGGTGTGCGAGGCCATGGACACCAGGCTGCGACACCGCTGTGGGTGTTCGGCGGCCAGGACCTGGGCTGTCATGCCGCCTAGCGACAGCCCAACCACGTGGACGTCGGCGAACTCCAGGTAGTCCAACAGCCCCACCGCGTCGAGGGCCATGTCAGACAGCGTGTATGACGTGCCCTCCTCGAGGATCGTCGACCGCCCGCTGTCCCGCTGGTCATAGCGGACCACCCGGAAGCCTGTAGCGGCAAGCCCCTCACAGAAGCCTTCTTCCCATAGGAGCAGTTGGCTGCCCAGCCCATGCATGAGCAACACCACAGGATCGCCGGGATCGCCAAACGCCTCGTAGCAGAGGTCAATTCCCGAGGGCAAGGAGGCGATCGGCACCCAGCCATCTTCGAACGCCGGCTCCGGGGGAGCAAACCCGTCGGGGCTAGCGTCCCGGCCGTGACCGACATCCACGACCGGCGCTTCGACGAGTTGGACGCGGCCACGTTCCACGACTTGGTCCGGCTCCGGGTGGATGTGTTCGTGACCGAGCAGGAGTGCCCCTACCCTGAACTGGACGGCCGGGACGTGGAGGCCTGCACCCGCCACGTGTGGATCAACGGTGAGAACGGCCCGACCTCCTACCTGCGGGTCGTAGCCGAGGAGGGGGGCAGCCACAGGATCGGTCGGGTGGCGACCCGTTCCGACGCCCGGCGTAACGGCCTAGCCGGCGTGCTACTGGACCACGTGCACGCCACTACACCTGGCCTCCTGGTCCTCGACGCCCAGACCTATCTGGTCCCCTGGTACACCGCCCTAGGCTACGTGCCCACTGGAACTGAGTTCGTGGAGGACGGCATCCCCCACGTTCCCATGGCCCGGCCGACTGCCGACACCTGACCGAAAGGCCTTCAGCCCCAGCCCAGGTCGTTGAGGGTGTCGTCATCGATACCGAAGTGGTGAGCAACCTCGTGGACCACGGTGACCACCACCTCACGCCGGAGCTCGTCGAGGTTGGCAGAGGCCTCGCAGAGGGTTAGGCGGTACACATGAATCCGGTCGGGTAGGGCCAGCCCGCCGTAGTCCTCGCGTTCGGTGAGGGGGACACCGTCGTAGAGGCCGAACAGGTCCGGGGGGTCACCTCGGTCGGCGGTCAGGACCACCACGTTGTCCATCAGGCCGGTCAGGTCGGGGGGTAGGGCGTCTAGGGCGTCGGCTACTAACGCCTCGAACTCCCGCCTACCAACCGGCTCCATAGGACGATGGTAGGCGCACTCTCCGACGGACTCAGCGGCCCCGCCGAAGCCGTCGTGGGCCGTCGCTAGGGTGCGTCCGATGGACGCGGCGGACCGATCCGAAGGCTGGGCAGCCACCCTCGAGGATGCCACCGTGTCGGACGCGGCCGACGCCGATGCTTTGCTCGCCGGCCTGAACGACGAGCAGAGGGAGGCCGTCACATCCGATTCCCTCCCGTTAGCGATTCACGCCGGTGCCGGATCGGGGAAAACCCGGGTCCTGACCCACCGGATCGCCTGGCGGACGCTGACCGGTCGAAACGATCCCCGCCGGGTCCTGGCCTTGACCTTCACCCGAAAGGCGGCGGCCGAAATGCGTCGGCGGCTTTGGAGGTTGGGTATGAGGGACCAGGTGGCTGCCGGCACCTTCCACTCGGTGGCTTACGCCCAGTTACGCAACCTGTGGCGAGAAAACGGCCAACGGGAACCAGAACTGCTGGTCCGCAAGATGGGCCTGGTAGCCCCACTGCTCCCCCGCGATCATCGGGCCACCGCCGCCCTGGACGTGGTGGCTGAGATCGAGTGGGCCAAGGCCCGGCGTATCCGACCGGAGGCCTATCTAGACGCCGCCGAAGCCGCCGAGCGGAACCTCCCCCTGCCACCGCCCACTGTGGCCCGGATCTTTCGGGAGTACGAGGAGGTAAAGGATGAGAGACGGATGGTCGACTTCGACGACCTACTCGACCAGTGCCGTCGAGCCCTGGCCACTGACAAACGATTTGCCGACGCCCAGCGGTGGCGGTTCCGCCACCTGTACGTGGACGAGTTCCAAGACGTAAACCCGCTCCAGTTCCAGCTTCTCGACGCATGGCTGGACGGTCGACCTGACCTCTGTGTGGTGGGTGATCCCGACCAGGCCATCTACGGGTGGAACGGCGCCGACGCCGACCACCTGCGCCGGTTCCCGGTCCACTTCCCCGGGGCGACGGTGCTGAGCCTGCGCCAGAACTACCGCAGCACGCCGCAGATCCTGTGCACAGCGGCTGCTGTTCTGGGCGGACGCGACCCGATGCTGGCCAACCGCGACCGGGGTCCCGACCCGGTGGTGGAACGCCACCCCGACCACGAGGCCGAGGCCCTCGCCGTAGCCCGACGCATCCGTGAGTTACGGGGTCCGGACGGTCGCTGGTCCGACCATGCCGTGCTAATGCGCACCAACGCCCAGGCCGAGCCGTTGGTGACCGCTCTCCAGGCGGCTGACATCCCGGTCCGGACCCGAGCTGGGAGCGGCCTGTTGGACCGAGCCGATGTGAAAGCACAGCTAGCCACCCTTGGTCGCAGCGACCGCCCCCTAGCCGACCGGATGGCTGACCTGAGCGCCGTCGGCGACAGAGCGAATGATGATGGAGAGGACAGCGGGGATACCGAGAGGCAGGTGGCCTTCGCTGAGCTCCAGCGCCTAGCCGACGAGTTCCAGGCCCTGGACCCGTCGGGCACGGCCCGAGGCTTTGTCGCATGGACCCAATCGCAGGCCCGGGCGACTTTCGACGATTCGGCGGACGCCGTCGAGATTTCCACCTTCCACGCCGCTAAGGGGCTGGAGTGGTCGACTGTCCACCTGACCGGACTCGAGTTGGGTCTGGTGCCTATCGCCCACGCCCAGACCAAGGAGGCCCGGGCCGAGGAACGACGTCTCCTCTATGTGGCCCTCACCCGGGCCGAGGACCGTCTCTTCTGCTCATGGGCCGCCCAGCGCACCTTCGGAACCCGTACCTCAGCCAGAAAGCCGTCGTTCTGGCTCGAGGACGTGGAAGCAGCCATCGCCGGGCTAGATCGTCCGGTCGGGCGAGCTGAGGGAGTGCGTCGGGTGACCGAGATCCGGCGGCGAACTGGTCGGACCAACCTCCCCGACCATCCCGTAGTGGACGCTCTGCGTCAATACCGGTCTACGGCCGCCCAGGCAGCCGACGTTCCCGCTTACGTGGTGTTCACTGACGCCACACTGGCCGACCTAGTGTCCGTCTGGCCTACCACGACCGCCGAGTTGCTCAACGTCTCCGGGATTGGACCGACCAAGGCCGACCGACATGGGGAGGCCCTCCTGGCCCTGTTAGTCGCTCACGACCGGCCGGACCTGCCCGGATCCGACGACCCGGCCCCACCGACCGTGGTCGCGGTTCGGTCGTTTGACCCGGATGCCGCCGAACAATCGGAGGGGACCGTCCACGGCGCCCTGCGTACTTGGCGGCTGGAGGCCTCCCGAAAGGCTGGGGTTCCCGTCTACCGGGTTCTGACCAACCGTGCCCTAGACGCCCTCGTGGAACTCCAGCCAGTGGACGTTGACGAACTGCTGGCCGTCCCGGGAATTGGCCCCCGCACGGTGGAGGCCTACGGCGATGCGATTCTCGCCGTGCTGGCCGCTACCGGTTGAGCGGCCGCCAACACTCAGCGCGTGGCGATCAGACCAGGGTGAATTCGGCCACTACCGGTGCGTGGTCGCTGGGCTTCTCGCCCTTGCGCTCGTTGCGATCCACTACTACGAAGTCCAGCGCCGTGGCAGCTGGCGCTGAGGCATAAACCAGATCGATCCTCATCCCCATGCGCTTGTAGAACGCCCCACCCCGGTAGTCCCACCAGGAGTGCAGGCCATCCCCGTTGAACCGCTCGCGGAACACGTCGGTAAACCCGAGGGCCACCAGCCGGGCCAGGGCGTCCCGCTCGGGCGCCGTCACGTGGGTCATCCCCTCCAGGGCCGCCGGATCCCAGACGTCCCGGTCGTCGGGAGCCACGTTGAAGTCACCCACCACCACTACGGGCTGGTCGGCAGGGTCGGTGTTAGCGGCCAGGTCATCGTGCAGACGCCCCAGCCAGTCCAACTTGTAGCGGTAGTGGTCGTGGTCGACCTCTCGCCCGTTGGGCACGTAGCAGCTCGCCACCCGTACGCCGCCGCATGTCGCCCAGAGGATTCGGGCATCCGGATCGGAATCTGCCCGGCCATCGGCGAACCCCCCACGCACCTCGTCTAGCCCGACCCGGGAGATCACAGCCACGCCATTCCACTGTCCCTCGCCGTGGTGTGCCGACTCATAGCCCAACGCCTCAAAACGCTCGTGAGGAAACGCAGGGTCAGCCATCTTGGTCTCCTGAAGGCAGAGGACGTCTGGTCCTACGGCCCGGATCCAAGCCTCAACACGGTCGATGCGGGCCTTCAGCGAGTTGACGTTCCAGGTGACGATGCGCACCGGAACGACGGTAGCGGTCAGCCGAGCGGGAAGCCGACAATCGCCTCGAGTTCGGCGATGGCCTCCTCCGGATCCACAACCTTGATCGTGGTCATCCCCATGGCTCGGGCCGGCTTGAGGTTGATGCCGAGGTCATCAAGGAAGACGCATGCAGCGGGTTCCACTCCCAGGCGTTCGCAGGCGATCTCGTAGATCCGCGGCTCAGGCTTGCGGCAACCCTCGACACTCGACTGGATCAACTCGTCGAACAGGCCGACTACCTCTAGGACGTCCTCGGAGAACGGTTGAGATCCGATCGGAGTGATGTTGTTGGTCAGCATCCCGGTCCTGAGTCGGTCGGCGCACCGCCGGAGGGCCTCCACCATGGTCGGACGCAATGTCCCGTGGAGCCCTTCCATAATCCGGGTGGCATCCACGATGTAACCCTGGGCAGCAGCCTCGGCCTCGAACAGTCGTCCGAACTCGTTGGCGTCAACCTGTCGACGCTCGAATCGGGCCCAGGCGTTGTCGTCCGGGTTGGTCGAGTTGATACGTCGCACGGTCCCCGGTGGGAGGCCCACCTCAGCCTCGTAGGCGGCGAAGGCGTCGAACGGGCTGGTGAGAATGACACCGCCGAAGTCGAATAGCACGACCTCGATGTCGGTCGACGGGAGTGGGAGCACCGGCAGAGCGTAGGGACCGACCGGCCACGGGGCCATGCCGGGACCGCCGGTAGCCTCGGCTCCCATGGGAGCCCAGTTCATCTTCACCATGCACCGGGTGGGTCGGTTCTATCCGCCGGACCGGGACGTGCTCTCCGATATCACGCTGGCCTTCTACCCTGGGGCCAAGATCGGCGTCCTGGGAGCCAACGGGGCCGGTAAGTCGTCGTTGCTGCGGGTCATGGCCGGAGTAGACGACGGGTTCACCGGCGAAGCCCGGCTGACCGAGGGGTTCACCGTGGGACTCCTGGAACAGGAACCGAAGTTGGACGTAGACAAGGACGTGCTGGGCAACGTCATGTCCGGGGTGGGTGAGGTGGCGGGCCTGCTGGCCCGCTACGAGGAGGTTTTAGCCGGGTGGGGTGATCCCGATGCTGACTACGACAAGTTAGGCGTCGACCAGGCCGAATTGGAGAAGAAGATCGAGGCAGCTGGCGCCTGGGACCTCCAGCGAACGATCGAGATCGCCATGGATGCCCTCCGCCTACCACCTGGTGAGGCCGACGTGGCCACCCTGTCCGGTGGCGAACACCGACGGGTAGCGCTGTGCCGGCTGCTGCTGTCCCGCCCTGACCTGCTGCTGCTGGACGAGCCCACCAACCACTTGGATGCCGAATCGGTGGCATGGTTGGAACGCACCCTGCGCGACTACCACGGCACCGTGGTGGCCATCACCCATGACCGGTACTTCCTGGACAACGTGGCCGGGTGGATCCTGGAGCTGGACCGGGGGAAAGGCATCCCCTACGAGGGCAACTACTCGGGCTGGCTGGAACAGAAATCGGCCCGTCTGGCCGCTGAGAACCGGGAGGACTCGGCCCGCCGACGCACCCTGGAACGCGAACTGGAATGGGTGCGGATGGCCCCCCGGGCACGCCAAGCCAAGGGTAAGGCCCGCCTTTCGGCCTACGAGCGTCTCGTAGCCGAAGCGGCCGAGACCGAGCGTCGGGCCCGGGAACTCCAAATCGACATCCCGGCTAACCAACGGCTGGGGGACCAGGTGATCGAGGTCGTGAACCTGTCCAAGGGGTTTGGTGACCGCCTGCTCATCGACGACCTCTCGTTCTCCCTACCTCCGGCCGGAATCGTCGGCGTGATCGGAGGTAACGGCGCCGGGAAAACCACGCTGTTCCGGATGCTCACTGCTACAGCCGACGGCACAGCCGTCGGGGACACGGCGCCCGATACCGGTGAAATCCGGATCGGTCCGACGGTAGAGATGGGCTACGTCGACCAGTCCCGCGAGAGCCTGGATCCGGACCGGACCGTCTACCAAGAAATCACCGATGACCGGGAGTTCATCGAGGTGGGTCGCCGGGAGGTGAACGGCCGGGCCTACGTGGCGTCGTTCAACTTCAAGGGCGCCGACCAGCAGAAGCGAGTCGGGGATCTGTCAGGCGGTGAACGCAACAGGGTGCACCTGGCCAAGGTGCTTCGCAGCGGAGCCAACGTGCTGCTGCTCGACGAGCCAACCAACGACCTGGATGTCGATACTCTGCGGGCTCTGGAAGCGGGCCTAGACGCTTACGCCGGATGTGCCGTGGTGATCAGCCATGACCGGTGGTTCTTGGACCGAGTGGTCACCCATGTTCTGGCCTTCGAGGGTGACTCTCAGGTGCGGTGGTTCGAGGGGAATTTCTCCCAGTACGAGGCCTACCGGAAGGACGAGTTGGGTCTAGACGACCAGCCCCACCGCATGAAGTACAGGCCGCTGATCCGATGAGCGCCGCCGATGCCCGCACCCGGCTCCTCACCCCGAGAACCCTGCGAGGAGCGGCCCTGCTGTTGTGCGCTGCCGGCATCGCGGGGATGATCGTCACCTCGATTGCCGACGAGGTTGGGGCGGCCATCACCTTCGGGTTCATCGGGGCAACCGGGGCCTTTGTCCTGCTGCTAGTCGGCGTCCTGGTACCTGCCGTGGAGTCCGCCGCCTCGTGGGACGAGGAGCGTGCCGCTGCGGTCGAGGATGCGGTCCAGCGTCTGGTGGCTGCCGGTGCCGACGAGGAGGACCTGCGGTTCACCATCACCGCTGCTATCCATCTGGGTCAACGGTCGGCCGGAGACTGATCCACTCCAGCATGGCGACGCCCGACGACCACGCCCTGGCCGCTGACCTGGCTACCCGGGCCGGTGTCCTCCTCATGGAGGTCCGGGGCCGTCTGGCCTCCGGGAACACCTCCCTGGAGGCCCTGAAGCGGGAGGGCGACCAGCGGTCTCACGAGTTTCTGATGGACGCCTTGGCTAGGCATCGCCCGCAGGACGCCGTACTGTCCGAGGAGGGTGCGGCGGCCGCCGTCCATCCCGACCGGACCGGGACGTCGCGGGTCTGGATCGTGGACCCGGTGGACGGGACGAGGGAGTACGGCGATCCGTCCCGTACCGACTGGGCGGTCCATGTGGCCCTAGCCGAAGACGGCCGTCCGACGGCCGGGGCGGTGGCGCTCCCGGCGCTTGACCTCACGCTGTCCACCATGTCCCTGTCAAATCCCAAGGACCTCCCGTCGATCCCCGACCGTCCCCGGGTGGTAGTCAGCCGGTCCCGTCCCCCAACTGAGGCGGTGAACGTGTGCAACGCCCTGGGTGGGGTGGTGGTGGAGTTGGGCTCGGCTGGAGCCAAGGCCATGGCGGTGGTGCGAGGCGAGGCCGAGGCTTATGTCCACTCCGGCGGCCAGTACGAGTGGGACAGCTGCGCGCCGGTAGCCGTGGCGATCGCCGCCGGCTTGCACACCTCAAGAATTGACGGCACGCCGCTGCGCTACAACTCCACCGACCCGTACCTCCCCGACCTGGTGATCTGCCGGGTCGAGCTGGCCGAAGCGGTGCTGGCCGCCCTAGCGGGTTGACCGATGCGCCTGGTTGTCGCCCGCTGCACCGTCGATTACGACGGCCGGCTGACCGCTCACCTGCCCGAGGCAGTCCGACTCCTGATGGTTAAAGCCGACGGCTGCGTGGCCATCCACGCTGACGGCGGGGCCTATAAGCCGTTGAACTGGATGAACTCCCCCAACACCCTGACGGTGGGCGATGACCCGAAGGCCGAAGACGACCGGGTGATCTGGACGGTCCGTAATCCAGGGGGCGAGACGCTAATCATTACCCTCCACGAGGTTCTGTCCGACGAGACCCACGAGATGGGCCTCGACCCCGGCCTACAGAAGGACGGCGTAGAAGCCCACCTCCAGGAGTTGCTGGCCGCCAACCCGACGGCCATCCTCGACGGCCTGCGCCTTGTTCGACGGGAGTATCCCACCGACATCGGGCCGGTGGACCTGCTCTGTCGCGATGCCCAAAGCGAGGCGGTAGCCATCGAGGTAAAGCGTCGGGGCGAGATCGACGGCGTGGAGCAACTCACCCGCTACCTCGAGTTCCTGAACCGGGACCCCTTGCTTCGTCCCGTACGAGGGATGTTCGTGGCCCAGGAGATCCGACCACAGGCTCGAGTCCTCGCCGAGGATCGGGGTATCGACTGCATGGTTGTGGACTACGACAACCTGAGGGGCGTTGAGTCCGACGAGTTGAAGCTCTTCTGAGGATCACAGGGTGGTCGATCTAGCAATCGTGGGAGGAGGTCCCGCCGGCTCGGCAGCTGCCGTTACCGCTGCTCGGGCCGGGGCCTCTGTCCTGGTGGTCGACAAGGCCTCGTTCCCCCGTGATAAGTGTTGTGGCGACGGGCTGACCTCCCTGGCCCTCCGCCTAGGTGAGGAACTCGGCCTAGATCCTGGATCCATCGCCGGATGGCAGGTTGTAGACGGAGCGGTCCTCCATAGCCCCTCGGGTCGGACCATCCGGTTCCCCCTACCCCAGGGCGACGGACAATACGCCGCCGTCGTGCCCCGTCGCGAGTACGACGCGGCCCTCCTCGACCTAGCCCACCGGGCCGGCGCCAACGTTCAAGTCGGTCACGCGATGGTTGGAATCGAAGTCGATGGCAAGGGTGCAACCCTCGCCATCGACGGGATGGACAAAGTACGTGCCACAACGGTGGTGGCAGCTGACGGCATGTGGTCACCAACGCGACGCCTGCTAAGGCTCGCCGACGAGAACTACCGGGGTGAGTGGCACGCCTTCCGGCAGTACGTGGCCGATGTCGGACCGGCGGCGACTGACCTCCATGTCTGGTTCGAACCCGACCTGCTGCCCGGCTACGCCTGGTCGTTCCCCCTCTCCGGTCGTCGGGCCAACGTGGGTTTTGGGGTGCTCCGGGGAGGGCGGGTCGCCGTAAGCGATACCGGACGACTGTGGGATGGACTCCTAGACCGACCGGCTATCCGGGAGGTTCTGGGTCCCTCAGCCCAGCTAGTGGGGCGTCGTATGGCCTGGCCCATCCCAGCCCGGGTGGGCTCGTCAACACTGGATCACGGACCGGTCTTGTTCGCCGGGGATGCCGCAGCGGTCACCGATGTATTAACCGGGGAGGGCATCGGCCAAGCCTTGTTGACCGGGATCCTGGCTGCCGAGGCCTCACTGGCTGGTGGTGGGCAGTACCGGGTCGCGGCCCGGTACCGACGGCGGGTACTTGGTGACCTTCGGGCCGACCATCGAATATCGGTTGCCCTCCAGCAGATCCTGACTCACCGGATCGGCGCCGACAGTGCCGTCCTACTCGCCGGGATGTCACCGTGGACCCGGCGGAACTTTGCCCGCTGGATGTTCGAGGACTATCCCCGGGCCCTAGTGGCTACCCCTCGACGATGGAGACGAGGAGCACTCTCCACCTCAGGGGCCTACCGAGACGGTGGCTGAACGTCTCCCTGGATTGGAGCGAATCGGCTCCCGACTCTGCCCGCCGTAGGCTGGATCGGTGGCTACCGCCGAGGTACCGGCCCGCGAGCCGGTTGACCAGCCAGCCGATCTCTCCGCTCCGTCCGACCCGGACCTCCGGGACTATGCGGCTGGGCTGCTGGACGAGGGGTTGGACGACGATCCCCATCCGTTGGGTTCGATCGGCGCCTCGCTGGACGAGGCAGTGGATCAGGCCTGGAATCGGCTGCGGGGAAACCCGACCATGGACCGGCTCTTCTACACAGCTAGCGAGTTGGGTGACTTCAGCCTGATCTGGCACCTCCTGGGCACAGCCCGTGGTGTCGCCACCCGCGGTGGAACCCGGGAGGCGGCTCGCCTGGCCCTCGCCTTGGGGGCCGAATCGGCACTGGTCAACGGCGCCGTGAAGTCTGTCTTCAAGCGTGAGCGACCCATCCAAGATGGGAAGCGGCCCCACCACCTGCGCCTTCCGCTGACCAGCAGTTTTCCGTCTGGACACGCCTCGGCAGCCTTCCTGGCTGCCGCTTTGCTCTCAGAGCGGTCGAAGGTAAAGCCACTCTGGTACGGGTTAGCCGCTGTGGTCGCCACCTCGCGGATCCACGTCCGGATCCACCACGCAAGCGATGTGCTGGTGGGAGCAGGGGTCGGCCTGACACTAGGACGCCTAATCCGGAAGGTCTTCCCGCTGCGCTGAAACAGGCCGACCGGGCCGATGGTCAGTTGGTGGAAACGGCCTCAAGTTCGGCGTCGCTCGCCGCCAGTAGCAGACGGAGGTCGAGAAGGAGGTCCGCAACCTCCGAAGCAGCAATCAGCTCACGGCTCTTCGTGGTCCCCAGACCGCGGTCGATGATGGCCCGGATCTCTTCAATCGTCGCCGTATCGAGTACCTCGGTCACCGCCATGTCCTCCCGCTTCTCATCGATCGCCCCACCCTAGACGGCAATTGGGGAGAACGGCGCCACAGATTCCCCGATCGGAATCTGGAACGTCGCTCTTAAGCATCCCCTCAGCGGGGATTACGGGGATTACGGGGGTTACGGAACTGACAGGTCTGGCTAGCTGTAGCCAGCAAATGTCCGTCATCGGCCCACAGGTGGACCGTGCCGTGGGCATAGCCATGCACGAGGCTGCCCACCCGGACGTCCACCAGGACCCACTCGGTGTCGACCGGATCGACCACCCGGAGGGTGTTGTCCAGGCTCTGTCCCCCGCCCAGGCCTCCACCTACCGCGTCACGGCCACCCCAGGGGACATAGTCGCCGAGCACGGCCAGAAAGGCCGGATCGACCACCAGGTGGTCTGGGACCCGCACCCACATTGCAACCCGCCCGTCGTCCATGGCTGGCTCGTGGTCGACGGTGCGCCCCCGTACCAGGCGTCTCTCCAGGTTGGCCGAAACCGACCGGGTAGCAGACCGGCTGGGGAAGGGTGGACAGTCCTGCGGTGGTGGGGCGTCCGGCGGGGAAACCCAAACGCCGGACCGGGCAACGTCCCGCCGGCCCAGGGTGGCGAAAACGGCGATGACCTCGCGACCGTCGACGTGGCCCCGGGCCCGGGCCTGTGTGGTGGCCCGACCCTCGGCGAGCAAGTCCACCTCGAGGGCCAGGTCCTCACCTGGCTCGGCATGGGAGATGAACTGGGCAGTGGCCCACACAAGGGGCCGGGCGGCGTCGGCCTCCAAAGCCCGCACGGCCGCCCCCAGACCCGTCCCTCCGAACAGGCGACCCGCTCCCGAGCACTCGTCCTCCGTGAGGGGAAGGACCCAATTCCGAGGGGTCGAACCACGACGTAACTCTGTGCTCAGGTAGGACCGGCGGACCATGGTCCGATGATGCCGTCGCTGACCCGTCCGTCCCTCATCCGGAGCACGTCGGAAGGGTCCACAGCGGCAACTGTCACACCTCGTAGCCAAGATGGGGATATGGAAATGCAGCTTCCCTTCCCGAACCAAGCTCCCCGCCGGTCGGCGACCCGGCATCGTCCGGTGCTGGGGGCCTTCCCGTCCGGTGGGCTCACCTCGATAGGCCGACTCGACGAGGAGACACGGCGGATCGGCCGAGCCGGACTGGCAGATGCCCGGGCCACCCTGGCGGCCAGCCGCTGGCCTCACGATTCGTTGGCCCAGGAGCCGCCCCCGGACAGCGAGGCCGGCGCCGCCGTCCCGGCCTGATGCCTATTCCAGACTTCTGGGGTGAAGGCGGCTACGAGGGCAAGTGGATACTCGCCGGTCAGGTCCCAGACGACGAGGAGATCTGGATGGGCGGTCAGAAGGTCGACCTCGCTGAGTTGCTACGTCCTCCCACCGACGAGGAGCGCCGTGACCTCTCGAGCTACTACGAGGCCAGAGCGAACTACCGGCCGAACTTCGTGGACAGGTTTGGGGTGATGTCCCGCTACACCTGGAAGGACATCGAGGCCCTCATAGACCTGGAGTTCAAGTCCGGCTACTCCGAGGTCACCCTCCTGGACTTCTTGTCCTTGGCCCGGTCCATCCCTACACGCTGGTACATCCTGACGGAATACGACGTGTGGCGTAACAATAAGGCCGGGTGGGAAGAACCAAGTGATTACCACAAGGGCGAGTCCAAGCCCTGATAGACGGGGCGGGCGGTGATACGGGGAGAGACCGTCGGGTACCGTTCGCTACGTGACCACCTTGGGCGAGCGACTCGGCCGAAGCCCCGACGACCGACTCCTGATCCTCACCGCTGATCTGCTGGGGATGTGCCACGCCACAAATGTTGGCGTCTACGAGAGCATCCGCAGCGGCCTGGCCACCGGTGCCGGCCTGATGGTGCCTGGCCCGTGGGCCCGTGACGCAGCGTCCCACTACCGCGGTGAGGCGGTCGGAGTGCACCTCACCCTCAACGCCGAGTTGGACTGCTATCGCTGGCGGGCCATCACCCAGGCCCCCAGCCTCCACGACGGCGATGGCGGCTTTCCCCGTACTGTGGAGGACCTTTGGGACCACGCTGACCTGGACGAGACCCGGCGCGAGTGCCGGGCTCAGTTAGAGCGGGCCGTCCTCTGGGGTTTCGATATCAGCCACTTGAGCACCCACCTCGGTGCTCTTCAAAACCGCCCTGAATTCTTCGATCTGTACCTGGAATTGGCTGTCGACTTCGGCCTGCCCATCCGTTTGGAAGGAGGCCAGGCCGAGGAGGGGGCCGGGTTCCCATTCCGGTCCCTGGCCGCCGACGAGGGCGTGCTGACCGTCGACCACCACCGGTCGCGCCGGCTGGCTGACCCGGCGAGCTTGGAACGGATAGCCATGGACCTCCAACCCGGGGTGACCGAGATTGTGGTCGAGCCGGCCGCCGACACGCCGGAGTTGCGGGCCGTCTGCGATGAGTGGGGACGACGGGTCGAACACCGAGATCTGGTGTGCGGCAACACCGAACTGCTGGCCGACCTGGACCGGGGCGGGATCACCCTGGCCAGTTGGCGGGACCTGCGCGACGCCCAACGGACCGGCTAGGCCTCCGACTCAGAACTCTGTACGAACCGCCATGTCGGCCAGCAAGTCGGCCCATGCTGGGCTGCCGAACACCGTCCGGAGGTCGAATATGTAGCGGGCGTAGGCATCTTCTACTTTGCACCTACCGGTCATGTAGGCCACGTCGGGATCCAGTTCCCCTTTGAACTGGGCTACCGCGTCGGCGTACTTCCAGGTGACCGTTGCTTCAGCCTCGCCGTCGCGCCCGACCAGCACCTCAGCCACCCGACCGTTAGACACCACAAGCCGGAACTGGACTTTGCCGTGCGGGGTGCTGGTCACCACAAACCGCACCACGCCGTCTACTCCAGGCTGTTCGGGGAGATCGGCCGCTCCGTCAGCCAGGTCGGCAAGCCACTCCTCGGATAGGAATGAGAGGTTGGCCATCAGGCGACCGACTCCCCGGTGGACCGGATCCCGACAAAAAGGTCCTCCTCGACCTCCCCGTCTGCCGGATAGCCGACTTGGCTGACCTCCAACCGGTACTCGTCAAATGGGTGAATCGTCCGGGCCACCTCGTCCGAAAGTCCGAACCAGAACGGAGACGCTGGATCGATCTGCGTGGCGTGCGCCCGGAGCGCGTCGACCCCCACCTGCCAGTGGTCAGCGATCGGCACCCTCGTGGTAATTAGGTGGTCTCGCGACGGGCGCTCGAACCACCAGTCGTCATACGGCGACTCCAGGCCCAACTCCAGGAATTTGGCGTGCCGGCCGAGAATCCGGGCGCGGGACCACAGGGTGAAGTAGAGCTTTGACGGCTGCCAGGCCGGGCCGGCCTCTGGGTAGCACTGTGGGTCGCCGGCGGCGTGGAAGGCGGGCACCGAGACGTCGTGTACCTGGACGTGGTCCGGATGGTCGTACTCTCCCCGGACATCCGGGTAGGTGACGATGACCTGTGGGCGGACCCGGCGGATAATGGCCACCAGGCGGCCGACGGCTTCGTCTTGATCGGCGTTGGCAAAGGCCCCGGGGTGGTTGTTGGCTTCCGAGTCCTTCATGCCTGAGTCCCGGTAACCGAGCATGACCACCTCGTCGTAGCCGATGATCTCGGCCGCCCGGGCCAACTCGGCCTCTCGCACCGCTGTGATGTCGGCGTGGACCTCCGGCCGGTCCATGGCCGGGTTCAGAACATCGCCCGCCTCTCCCCCCGTGCAACAAACCAGCACACAGTGGACTCCCTCGGCGTGCAGAGAGGCCACGGTGGCCGCTCCCTTGGATGCCTCGTCGTCCGGATGGGCATGAACGGCTAGGAGACACAGCGGGACGTTAGGAGAAACGGTGGACACGAGTTGGAACGGTAGCGGCCACCACCGGGCCCGAAGCGGCCTCCGGCTTACCCCGTAGTACGTTGCTGAGAGACGTCGCGAGGAGAAGTCTGATGGAACCCGAGGTCTGGCGCTGGATCTGGCTGGCCACCGCCGCCACGTTCATCGTCGGTGAAATCGCCATGACCGGGGCGTTCTTCCTCCTGCCCTTCGGCGTCGGAGCCGCCGCGGCAACAGGGGTCGCCTTCACCGGAGCTAACGCCACCTGGCAGTGGCTGGCCTTCGTGCTGGTCTCGGTAGCCGCCTTTGCCGCCGTCCGACCGATGGCCCGCCGGATGAAACGGGGCGGTAATCCGGTCGGGGTGGGGGCCGATCGACTGGTTGGCGAAACCGGCATCGTGGTGACCGACCTCTCCCCCGATCCCGAACGTCTGGGTACCGTCCGCATCGGACGCGAGGAGTGGCACGCCGAGACCCCGGACCGCGGACACCTCTCGGCCGGTACCCCCGTCGAAGTGGTCCGGATCGAAGGAACCCGCGCCGTGGTCCGATCCACCTACTAACCCAAATAACCAAGACCACCAACTCGAGGAGCACCACCAATGGCCGCCACGATTGTCCTAATCGCCATCGCCTTTGTCTTGTTCGCTTTCGCAGCGTCCGGGATCAAGATCGTCCGGCCATACCAGAAGGGCATCGTCGAACAACTGGGGCGCTACAAGGCCACCGTCGAGCCGGGCCTGAAAGTGATCATCCCGTTCATCCAATCCCTGACCCGTGTGGACATGCGAGAACAGGTAATCGACGTGCCCCCACAGGAGGTCATCACCAAAGACAACGTGACGGTCACCGTGGACGCCGTCATCTACTACGAACCCACCGACGCCCAACGACTCATCTACAACGTGGCCAACTTCATCCTGGCTGTCACCAAGTTGGCCCAGACCAACCTCCGAAACGTGATCGGCGACATGTCGCTGGACAACGCCCTGACGTCCCGAGACAACGTCAACGTGGCCCTTCGGGAGGTACTCGACGACGCTACCGACAAGTGGGGCGTCCGAGTGGTCCGCGTCGAGATCCAGCGAATCGACCCACCGGGCGACGTGATGCACGCCATGCACGAACAGATGAAGGCCGAGCGGAACCGTCGGGCCGTCGTTCTGGAGGCCGACGGCACCCGAGAGGCGGCCATCACCCGGGCCGAGGGCGACAAGCAGGCGGTCATCCTGGCTGCCGAGGCCGTCCGGCAGCAGGCCATCCTGGAGGCCGAGGGCGAGGCCCAGGCCATCCGAGCCGTAGCCGACGCCGAGCGGTACCGCCAGTTGACGGTGGCCGAAGGCGAAGCCGACGCCATACGCAGCGTCTACGGCGCCATCCACGACGGCGACCCGACGCCTGACCTGCTGGCCATCAAGTACCTAGAGGCCCTGGGAACGGTGGCCGACGGACAGGCCACCAAGATCTTCCTGCCCGCCGACATGAGCGCCACCCTCGGCTCGCTGGGCGCCATCGCCGAACTGTTCACTGGCGACGATCCGGAGGGCGACCGTCCAGAGGCATCGGCCCGAGATACTGCTCTCGCCGAGCACGAAGACCTGACCGACTGACGATCCGAGCACTCAAGGTGGACTAGACCGGAGATTGGTCAGCCAGCAGGAACCAGTTCGTCCCCGCCCTCGTCGTCTTCCACCAGTTCCCAACCGCACATAGCGGCCAGGAGTACCTGGCCCTCCTCGGGGCCGCTGGCAATGACCTCGTCGCCGGCGGCCAGGAGCACTGGCCCCCGCGGTCGGTAGACGTACCCGCCGCCGCGTCGGACGGCCAAAATCGTGAAGCCCGGCTCGATGTTCAACCTGAGGTCCTTTAGCGTCGAACCGTCGAGGGTCGAGTTGGAGGCCACCGGAAATCGCACCACCACCTCGTCCGCCTCTGCAAGGGCGACGATCCGCTGGCGGGCGTCGGTTGTTGGAACAACCGAAAGGGAGCGCAACGCGGAACGCATCCCAACCAGTGTGATGAACCGCCGGTCGGGTGGTCGTGACCTTTCCGCGGCCCGCGGGTCAGATAGTCCGGTCAGCCGACTAGGCCCTGGATAAGGGCGCTGACCTCAGGGCCACAGTCGCTGAGGTCCCCGTCGGCGATACAAGGCTGGCCCAGTAACTGGGCCACCAGTTGTGCACCCAAATTCCCAAACATTCCCACCGTCGTGCTCGGCGGCGAAACGGTGGTCGCCGGAACAACCGTGGTCGTCGTGGTCACCGGAACAACCGTGGTCGTCGTGGTCGCCGGAACAACCGTGGTCGTCGTGGTCGCCGGAACAACCGTGGTCGTCGTGGTGGCCGGAGTGGTGGTGGTCGGGACAACCGTGGTGCCCGGAACAACCGTGGTCGTCGTGGTGGCCGGAGCGGCGGTGGTGGGAGGTGCCGGAACGCCTTCGACCGAGAGCCCTCGGGACTCGTTCTCGGCCAGGTGTGCCTCTCGGGTGGCCGGCCCGTACCAGCCGTCGGCTGACACACCCAGCACCTCCTGGAGCAGGACGGTGTCCACGCTCGGCCCCCAGGCGTAGGGCGCTGTTAGCACCGCCAGTTCATCCACCGGGGCCGCCGTGGTGGTGGTTGTAGCGGCAACGGTGGTGGTGGCGGCAACGGGAACGGTGGTGGTCGTGGACGGTGCCGCCGTCGTAGTGGTCGTAGTTGCCGGGACGGTTCCCGCCGACGTCTCTGCGAGAACCGGTACAACGGTCGTCGCCGGAGATACCGAAACGGGGTACAGGACGGGCCTCACCGAGGGTTCGGCCACGCGCGCCGCGATGATCACGACCACGCCGATGACACCAAGGGTCATTAGAGCATTGAGGATCCGGCGAACCACGGGGGACAGCCTTGCATCGCGGCACCCTGGATCCGCGGCACCCCGACGTGGTATCGGGCACAGTGCCCCACATGGTTTGGATAGTTACCGTCGTTTAGCTCTTCAAGATCAACATTTTGTCAATCCGATCCGCGGGAACTGGCTAGCCTGCAGCCATGAGCACTCTCCCCGATGCCGGCATCGGCGCGTTTGATGTCCCGTCGTTCGACGTCGAGACATTCGACCCCTCCCGCTTCGGCCTGGCCACCGACCTGGTCGATGCCGACCGCTACGCACGCAGCGTCGATCGGTTCCGGACCCAGGGCATCGCCCTGCCCACCTTCGCCCAGCTGGCCGACCCGACCCGCATCCCCGAGGAAATCCGGACCAGCCTGACCGGCGTAGACCGCAACGCTGCCGACGCCCGCAACCTGTTCCGGGTCCACTGGTACAACGACCTGCACGGCGGGGTCGTGGACCTCCCCGAGCACGTGGTGCTTCCCCCTGAGATGACTGGCGTGGCCGCCCCCATCATCGTGGCCTTCGGTAATCGCTTCCCGATGATCGGGGCCCACAAGGTCCTAGCCGCATACGCCTGCCTGGTTCCCCGGGTGGTTACCGGCGAATACGACCCCACCGTCCATCGTGCCATCTGGCCGTCCACCGGCAACTACGCCCGGGGAGGGGTGGCCATCTCACGGCTCATGGGCTGTCGCGGCGTAGCCGTGCTCCCCGAGAACATGAGCCGGGAACGTTTTGAGTGGCTGGACAAGTGGATCGCCGATCCGGGCGACGTGATCCGAACCACAGGCTCGGAAAGCAACGTCAAAGAGATCTACGACGCCTGTGACGAGCTGGAAAAGGACCCAGAGAACTTCATCCTCAACCAGTTCACCGAGTTCGCCAACCACGTCGGCCACCACGAGGTCACCGGTCGAGCACTGGAGCATCTTTACCGGCACTACGCGTCGGTGAGGCCCGACCTTAGGCTGGCCGCCTTTGTCGCCGCCTCTGGCTCATCGGGCACCCTCGCCGCCGGTGAACGCCTCAAAACCAATCACGGTGCCCGCATCGCAGCGGTCGAGGCGCTCGAATGTCCGACGATGCTCTACAACGGCTTCGGCGAACACAACATCCAGGGCATCGGCGACAAGCACATCCCGCTGATCCACAACATCACCAATACTGATGTGGTGGTCGGCGTATCCGATCGAGCGTGCGATGAGTTGGGCATGGTGTTCAATACACCGGAGGGCCTGGCCCATCTGGCGTCGTCCGGCGTCGACAACGCTGTCCTGGGGACGCTCGGACACCTCGGGCTGTCCAGCATCTGCAACGTGGTGGCCTCCATCAAGGTGGCCCGAGAGCTCGACCTCGGACCCGACGACGCCATCGTCACCGTAGCCACCGACGGCGCCGAGCTTTACGGGAGTGAACGGGAAGCCATGCGGGCCGGCCGGTACACCGCCGGCTTCTCGGAGACCGACGCCACGGCGGCGGTAGCCACCCACCTTCACGAAGCGGACACCAGCCACGTCGAGGTGCTCAACGAGACCGGACGCAACCGCATCTTCAACCTCGGCTACTACACGTGGGTGGAGCAACAGGGTGTGGAATTCGCCGACTTCGAGGTCCGTCGCGGGCAGGGATTCTGGCGACACATCCAGACCATGGCCCCCACATGGGACACCATGATTGACGAATTCAACGACCGAACCGGAGTGCTGGCCTCCGGCTAACCGGCCGGATCCGACGAGGCCGATGGACGAGACGGCGACCGGTGGACGAGACCGTTCCATTGGCCTGCTAGGCCGGCCACCGGGTGCCCGGTGGCCGGATCCGGAGGCGGAGGCCGACCCCAACCCCTTCATAACCTTCCGCTCGCTGCTCTGGTCGCACCATACGTCCCTAGCCGCCGGCTGGACCGACAACCGGTTCGTAGACGAAGTCAAGCGACTGGACGACGCGGTGGGCGAGGTAGACGGACGGAGCTTCCGCACCACTCCGCTCCACTGCCTTGACGACCTGGCGGCGGCCATCGGCCAGGACGGTGGCCTCTGGGCCAAAGACGAGACGGGGGCCGTATCAGGCAGCCACAAGGCCCGCCACCTCTTCGGCCTGGCCCTCCACCTAGCCGTCGACGGCGTTCCCGTCGACACCCCACTGGCCATCTCGTCTTGTGGCAACGCAGCACTAGGCGCCGCGGTAGTGGCCCGAGCCGCCGGCCGACCTCTCGTCGTCCATGTGCCCGCCTGGGCCAACCCAGTGGTGCTGGACCGCCTCTCCGACCTAGGAGCCGACGTCCGGACCTGTAAGCGGCGTGACGGCGAGTCCGGTGACCCTTGCATCTCGCGGTTCCGGGAACTGGTCTCCGAGGGAGCTCTCGCCTTCGGATGCCAGGGGACCGACAACCTCCTGACCCTGGACGGTGGTCGAACCCTGGGCTTCGAACTGGCTGTCGCCTGGTCGGGATCCGAGCCAACACCCGATCGCCTGTTCGTACAGGTGGGGGGCGGTGCGCTGGCCAGCAGCACAGCCCAGGCCCTGGACGACGCGGTGGCCCTAGGTGGCCTGAAACGCCGGCCCCCGCTGATCGCCGTCCAGGCAGCTGGGTGTGCACCGCTGGCCCGGGCCTTCAACCTGGTGTCCGAAGCGGCCGATCCCATGGCCGCCCTAGCTGATCCCGAGGGTGCCGCAATGTGGGCGTGGGACAACCCCTCGTCGGCAGCTACCGCGATACTGGACGACGTGGCCTATGACTGGCGATCCGTGGTGTACGACATGCTCCTCGGGACCGTCCCCGGAGGTCCGGTGGTGGCCCCGGAAGAAGACGTGTTGGAGGCCTGCCGCCTAGTCTCCACCCACTCCCCGATCTCGGCCGACGCCACCGGTACAGCCGGCCTGGCCGGGCTGCTAGCCGCCCGGCGGGATGGGTGCATCGGTGCCAGTGAAGTTGCCGCCGTCCTCCTGACCGGTGTCGAACGGAGCTGATGCAGGGCCGGCGGCAACCAATCAATGGTCCAGTTCAGCGTTCCTCGCGTCGGTAGGCAATGCCTAGAGCCGCCGGAGCCGGCGACGGCCGGTTCCGGGCCCGGATCGAGATGGCCACCAACACGCCCACCGTCAACAGGTACGGGAGCATGGACAGCAGGATCGGTGAGAAGTCCACGCCGAAAGTCTGGAGGCGGGTCTTCAGCGCCAACGTCATGCCGAAGAGAAGTGAGCCGAGGGCCACCCTTCCCGGCCGCCAAGCGCCGAAGATCACGAGGGCCACGGCGATCCATCCTCGACCAGCCACAATGCCCTCAGCCCACTGTGGGGTGAGGGACAGTGTCAGGTATGCCCCTGCTGCTCCGGCCAGGGCACCCCCCATGGCAACTGCCCCGAGACGCAGGCCAGCCACCGAGTGCCCGGCGGCGTCTGCGGTAGAAGCTGACTCGCCGGCCGCCCGTAGAGCGAGACCCAACCGGGTCCGGCCAAGCACAAACCAGGCCACCACCCCAGCCACCACGGCGAGGTAGACGAACGGAGACTGCTGGAACAACACCGGTCCGAACCATGGGATATCGGAGAGTGGCCCCCAGTCCACAGAAGACAGTTCGGCCCCCGCCGGTCGGCCGACAGAGCCTTTCCCGAGATAGGCAGCAAGGCCGATGCCCAGGATGGTCAGCGACAGGCCCGACACCACCTGATCGGCTCCCATCACCACGGTGAACAGGCCGTGTAGGAGGGCCACGGCCGCACCGGCGGCCACCGCCCCGGCCAGAGCCACCCAGGGATTCCCCGTGTGGAGGGCGACCACGAACCCGGTGACGGCACCCATAGCCATCATCCCCTCGACTCCGAGGTTCAGGATTCCGGCCTTCTCGGCGATCATCTCTCCCAGGGCAGCCAGATACAACAGGGCGCCGAAGGACACCGTGGCCTCCAGAAGGCCGATAACCGACGCCTCGGTCACGAGCCAGGCTCCCGGATCATGCGGCAGCCTCCGCGGCGTCACCGGACACCATCTCCACCCGATACCGGCTAAATACGCCTGCTGCGATAGCCCCAAAGAGGATGAGAGCCTGCAGGATGGTCGAGACCGAGGAGGACACCCCCATGGTCTGGATGCTCTGGCCTCCGATCTGAACCGCGCCGAACAGCAGTGCCACCGCGGCGACTCCCGACGGCCGCATAAGAGCCAGGGCGGCCACAATGATCCCCGCGAAGCCAAATCCGTTAGAGAGCCCCTCGGTGATCCGATCGGAGGCCCCGGTCAACTCCACGCCGCCTGCGAGGCCGGCAACGCCACCGGACACCACTAAGACGGTCAGGATCTTGCGCTGAAGGGAAATACCGGCATAGCGGGCCGTGGCCCCCGAAGATCCGGCCACCCGGAGTTCGTAGCCCCATGCCGTCCTGCTCGCTGCCAGCCCAAACAGTGCGATAACCACGCCAGCCAGCACCACGCCCACATGGGCCCGCTCGAACAGGTTCGGCAACCGACCCTGTTCAGGAAGCATCGGGGCCAGGGGAAAGCCGTGGGAGTCCGGGTCCTTCCACCGACCGTGGATTAGCCACTGGACTAGCCGTAGCGCTACCTCATTGAGCATCAGCGTGGTGATGATCTCGTTGACACCAATCCGCGCCCTTGCCACCGCAGGCCCCAGCGCCAAGAGCCCGCCACCCACTACGGCAGCAGCGAGCATGGCCGGCACCAGGACCGGTCCCGGCCAGCCCTCGCCGATCCGGGCCACCCATGTCGCACCGATGGCACCGGCCATGATCTGGCCCTCGGCACCGATGTTCCAGAGGCCCATCGAGCCGGCTACAGCCACCGCCAAACCGGCCAGACCCAACGGCACGGCACGGTTCAGGGTCACGGACCAAGCTCGAGAGCTTCCCAGAGAAGCATCGAACATTCGCTCGTAGACCCGCATCGGATCATGTCCGGACCCCATGAGCAGGACGACGCCCACGACGAGGGCCACGAGGAGGCCGACCCCGAAGGCCAGGGGCTGACCACCCCGAAGCACCTGGTCTCGTCGGGCCAGTACCGGACGGCTCATGTCACGACTCCCGTCGAAGCATGCCCAACCATCGCCTCTCCGATGGTATGGCGTCGGGCGCTCTCCGGGTCGAACTCGGCCACCACCCGGCCGTCGTGCATCACCAGCAGACGGTCGGCCAGCATCAGGAGTTCGTCGAGGTCCTCGGAGATCAGCAGGACAGCGACACCGGCTCCCCGTTCAGCCACCAGGAGGTCCTGGATCGCCTTGACACCCTGGACGTCAAGACCCCGGGTCGGCTGGGCCGCAACCACGACTTGAGGGTGATCACTCAACTCGCGCCCAACCAGCAGCCGTTGCAGGTTCCCACCCGACAATCCGGCGATCGGTTCGTCCAGTGGTCCGGTCCGGACGCCGAATCGGTCCACGAGGTGCTGACAGTGATTGGTCGCCGCTCCAGCATCAAGAAACGGGCCTTTTCGGTGCGACGTGTAGGTCCGGAGGATGGCGTTGTCAGTGACGCTCAACCGGGGAGCCAAACCCACCCCGATGCGGTCCTCAGGGATGTAGCCCAGCCCAGCGGTGAACCGCTGACGGGGTGTAGACGTTGTGAGATCGGTTCTCCCCAGGCGTACCGAACCGCCGGTAGTCGGGCGCAGCCCGGCAATGGCCTGTGCCAGCTCGCGTTGCCCGTTTCCTGCTACCCCGGCGATACCGACGATCTCACCGGAATACACCGTCAGGTCGACCTCATGAAGGGCAGGGAGGCCCCGATCTCCCAGACAGGACAACGCCTCTACCTCGAGCATGGGCTCGCCGACGACACACGGCGGTGGGCGTTCGTTGGCCATCGGGGCCGATCCCACCATGAGGCCAGCCAAAGTCGAGGCGTCTGTCCCATCCACCGGTAGCGAGGCGGCGACCGTCTCACCACCACGCAGAACTGTTGCCTCGTCGCAGAAGCCGGTTACCTCGTGCAACTTGTGACTGATGAAGACCACCGTGCGACCGTCGTCGGCCATACGTCGGAGAACGCCACCCAACTCGTCGGCTTCGCCTGGCGTGAGCACTGCTGTGGGCTCGTCCAGGATGAGGATGCGAGCGTCTCGCCACAGCGCCTTGAGGATCTCGACTCGCTGGCGCTCCCCCATCGAAAGTTGCCAAACCGGTCGGACGGGATCGGTTGCTAGGCCGAATCGTTCGGCCAGATCCCCAACCGCCGATTCGATGGACTGTCGTCGGACAATCCGGTCGACAGCACCTAGCACAACATTTTCTGCCACGGTGAACGACGGCACCAGACGAAACTCCTGGTGGACCATGCCCACCCCGGCGGCCAGGGCGTCGGCCGGTGACCGGAAGTGGCGGGCTGTACCGTCGATACGGACCTCTCCCTCGTCGGGACGGTAGACACCGGCCAAGACGTTCATCAGGGTGGACTTTCCCGCTCCATTTTCTCCCAGAACGGCGTGCACTGTTCCGGTCAGGACGGTTAGGTGTGCCCCTGCGTTAGCTACTACGCCGGGGAATCTCTTCCATATGCCGCTCAACTCGACGGCCGGCGGTCGATGGGCCGTCGAGTTCGTCGGAGAACAACTCGTCGAATCCGTTTCGTTCACTTGTTCCCCTTGTTCCACCGGAGGGCGCCCGACCCTACCGGCTGGCCGGTCGTCGGGCCGGAGCCGGTGGGGTTCAAAACGGTGGGAGGTCGGGCCTTGCGGCCCGACCTCCTCTTGGCTTCAGGTCACCGTCAACTGCAGCGACACTCTGGTAGCACCGTGGTCGATAGCTGCCCGAACGACGGCGTCAACGGTCTCCAGCACCGATTCGGATTCACCGCTAACCGAAGTCCCGAAGGGCCCCACGTCGACAGCCAGGCCGGCGGCTTCGGCCACGTCGATAGCCGCCCGGACATGAGGCCCGGGTGCTCCCTCGACGAATGGTTCGATGGTGAACTCGGCGGAGATTTCCACGACAACATCATGGCCTATCGGGCCGGCCGTTGCGTCGGTCGCTCAGGCCTCCCAGAGGCGACGGGCACGCCCTGCCAGGTCACGGTGTGCCTTCGCTAGGTCGGCGCCTAACAGTAGGCCGTCAGCCACTACCGCCCGCCCTTCAACAAAGAGGTGCCGGACCCTGCGGTCCGGCCCAAGCACGAGGGCCGTCAGCGCGTCGGCGATGTCTCCCAGGTCGTCACCCGGCCAAACGGCTAGGTCGGCTCGCATTCCGACCTGTACCGATCCCACATCGTCTAAGCCGAGACATTGGGCACCTCCGCGAGTACCCATCTCTATGGTGTCGGCCGGCATCAGAGCGTCCGGGCGGAGTTCTCGGAGCCGGGCCGTGTAGAGAGCCTGGCGCAGTTCACCGAAAAGCCCTCCCGACTCGTTGGAGGCAACACCGTCTACTCCTAGGCCCACAGGGCATCCGGCGGCCCGGAGGTCGGTGACTCGGCACATACCCGCCGCGACGCGGGCGTTGGACGAGGGGCAGTGGGCCACCCCAGTGCCGGCGGTTCCAAGCCGACCCATCTCGTCATCGTCTATGTGGATTCCGTGGGCTAGCCACACGTCGTCGCCCACCCAACCCCACTCGTCCAGCATTTCGACTGGTCGGCGACCGAACCGTTCCAGGCAGTGTTCTTGCTCCTCGACCGTCTCACAAAGGTGGGTGTGAAGCCTTAGCCCGTGACGTCGGGCCAACTCTGCCGATTCCACCATCAACCCCGGGGTGACCGAGAAGGGGCTGCATGGTGCCACCGTGACGTGAACCATCTCACCGTCGTGGTGGCGGGCAATGACCGATTCGGTGGAGGCCAGGATGGCGTCTCGGTCCTCCACTACGTGGTCCGGCGGCAACCCTCCCAGGCTCTCCCCAAGGTCCATGGAGCCTCGAGAAAGGTGCAGTCGCAGGCCAACCTCGCCAGCGGCATCCACGATGGCGTCGAACACTGCGTCGTCACCACGGGGAACGAGGTAGTGGTGGTCGGACGCTGTGGTGCAACCGGTGGCTGCCAACTCGCCGAGACCGACCAGAGCGGCAGCCCGTACATCTTCTACCGATAGCTGGCCCCACACGGGGTACAACTCGACTAGCCAGTCGAAAAGGTTGCACCCCACGGCCCGGCCGCGAGTCATCCACTGATACAGGTGGTGGTGGGTGTTCACGAGGCCTGCGGTGACCACGTCACCCTCGCACCGCACCACTTCGTCGCCAGGTTCGGCGGGCACTGTTCCCACGGCCACGATCCGACCTTCGGCAACGGCCACGTCGCCCGGATGGCGGGCACCGCGTAGGACAAGGCGGGGGCTCATACCGTCCAGCCTCGCGTGTCCGGCCCGGTCATGGCGTCCAGTCGGCGAAGACGTCGATCATCAGGCGGACGTCGGGCCCCAACGGGTAAAGGATCGGACAGGTGCACCCGTCGGCCATGTACTGGGCCACCTTCTCCCGGACCTCATCGGCCGTGCCCGCGGCACAGATCATCTGCACGACCTCGTCTGGAACCAATTTCGACGCAGCCTCGACCTGTTCGTGGGTTGCCGGCCAGGTCAGCGCTCGTCCGATTTCCTCGAGGAGGGACTCAGGCACACCGGAGGCCTTCATGATGTGGGGTTGCTGGCCTAGGTACTGGGTGACCATGAGACGGGCTCCGTCTAGAGCCTCGGCTCGATTTTCGGCCACCGAGCAGACCACCAGTTGCGGTCGGTCCAGGTCATCCACCGACCGACCGGCCCGGGCCGCACCGTCAGCCAGGCGGTCCATGGCCCGCCGGTTGTACTCCGGGGACACCAGGTAGTTCAGAACTACCCCGTCGGCAATCTCACCGGTCAACTCCAGCATTCGGTCGCCGGTAGCCCCGATGTAAATCGGGACGTCCTTAGGCCGACGCTCCTGATACACGTAGTCCAGTTCGACCCCGTCGAGGTGCACAAACTCGCCGTCATAGGTCACCGTCTCGTCGGCCAGCAGGGCACGACAGGCCTCGACGGTCTCTCTCATGGCCTTCAGCGACCGGTGCCGATTCACACCGACCTTGGTGGCCAACGGCTCCCACCAGGCCCCGATGCCCAAGATGATCCGGCCGGGCGCCAGGTCGTCGAGCGTCGAGAACGTGGAGGCCAGCCGGGCCGGGTTGCGGGTCCAGCAGTCGACGACACCAGAGCCGATCCTGATGGTCTCGGTACAAGTGGCGAAGGCGGCCATGGGAACCACGGCGTCACGAACTAGACGGGAATCAGCCTGCCAGACCGCCTCGAAGCCACGCTCTTCGGCGTACTGGACGTAGCCGACGGCATCGGGGATCGAATGGGCGTCTTGCAGGTAGATGGCCAAACGGGTCATAGAGGGCTCCTCTCAGCCGTCCTCAAGGCGATAGTGAAGACGGGCAGCCTCCTCGGCAGCCCGGGCCCGGACCTCGTCGGCATCAACCAGGGTGGGCCGGCCGTCGGCCAGGACTACCCGACCATCGACCTCTACGGTCCGGGGTCCGACGTTGGTAGTAAAGGCCAGCCTCCATGGGTCCATATCGGTGTATGTCCAGGTCACCCGGTCGGCTACCGCTTCGGGGAATAGGTCCCAACCGGTAGCCAGCCAGCCCCAGGCCACCTCAGGCGAGGCCGTCACGTCGTCTTCGCGGTGACGCGCGTAGGCCACTCGGAACTCGTCGAGCATGTCGGCCCCAATCCCATCACTGCCCAAGGCCACCGGATTGGCGAACCGGATGGGTCGGGCGTAGCCGACGGCATTGTTCATGTTGGATCGAGCATTGTGGACGATGGTCCCAGCCAGACCGTGGTCGTCGGGAAGGTGTACCCCGTGGACCAAAAGCCAGTCGTCGGTAGCTAGGTGTCTTAGCCGATCGGCCGCTCCGGCGTCTACCGGGCCCTCGGCCACATGCACGTGGACACCCACACCCCGATCGGCGGCTAGGCCGGCCGCCGCCTCCAGGCTCTCGTCAGAGCAGGTGAACCCGGCGTGCACACCGACCATGCCCCGTCCGCCCTCTTGAAGGAACCGCTCGTTTTCAGCCAGCCCGCGCCGGGCCCCATCGGCACCGTGGCGGTCGGTGATCCCGTAGGCGCAGGACACCCGTACCCCCACCTCGGCACACGCCTCGGCGATGATCGACAGCGAGCCGTCGATGGCGTTAGGGGACTCGTGGTGGTCGATGATCGCTGTGCAGCCGCGTTCGAGGGCCTCCACGGCGCCCAACATGGCCGACCACCGGATCGACTGGTCGTCTAGTGCCCGGTCGAGTCGCCACCACACCAGCTCTAGGATCTCGGTGAACCCGGTTGGTGTCCGGGGCGGGGTTGGCATACCACGAGCCAGCGCCGAGTAGAGGTGGTGGTGCGCGCAGACCAAGCCCGGGGTCTGGTTAGCGGTTAAAGCGGCGGTAGCCACAGGATCAACGTCCGTCCCAGGCGGCCCAGTGGTCCTCCTGGTCCGGATCGGCCATGGGAAGGCTGTGACGCCAACCGCCGTCGTGGGCATGCAGAGCGGCGGCCACTGCACCGGCCGTCGGCACTAAGCCGATCTCTCCCACCCCCTTGATGCCGTAGGGCGAGTCGGGCTGGGGTGACTCGATCAGCCGAACGTCGACTGCCGGCATGTCCTTAGGTCGGATGATGCCGAGGCTTCGTAGAGTCTCGTTACGGGGACGGGCGTCAGTGTCGGTCGGGAAGCCCTCGGTCAAGGCGTAGCCAAGGCCCATGTGGACCGCCCCCTCAACCTGACCCTCGCACATCAGGGGGTTGACGGCTCTGCCCACGTCGTGGGCGGCCACCACACGGTCCACCAGGCCGGTCTCCGGGTCCAGAACCACCATCTGGGCCGCGTAGCCGAAGGTGGAGTGGATGATGGGATTCTCCAGGCCGTCGTTCAGCGAGTTGGTCCAGTCCACCCGGTACTCGCCCTCGTAGTCCACCTCCGGACGACAGCCGTCGGCCAAGGCATTGCGGCAGGCGTCGGCCACCGAGCCAGCGCCCATCAAGGTGCCCCGGCTGCCAGTGGTCTGGCCGGCACCCAGTTCACGGGTGGTGTCCACGATGACGTCCACGGTCTCCGGGTCAACGCCCAGTTCTTCGACGGCTACCTGCAGGGCGACTGTGTGTACGCCCTGGCCCATCTCGGTCCAGCAGTGTCGAACCTCCACCCGGCCGTCCCCGGTAAACCGAATGACGGCCCGGGCGACCTCCTTGAAGCCGTTGCCCAGGCCCGAGTTCTTTAGTCCGAGGCCTAGGCCGACCGGTCGGCCGTCGGCTACCGCCTCGTCATATGCGGCCTTCACCTCGTCCAGACAGGCCCGGGCGCCTAGGCAGCCGTCGTCCATGACCTGGCCGGGACCCCAGATGGCGCCTGGGGTCACGACGTTGCGGCTCCGGATCTCCCATCCCGAAATCCCAACCTGCTCGGCTAGGCGATCCATGACTCCTTCCATGGCGAACTGGGCTTGGTTGGCTCCGAATCCCCGGAACGCTCCGCCAACCGGGTTGTTGGTGCGGACTGCCGTGGACTCCACGTCGATGGTGGGCAGAACGTAGGGGCCGCTGGCGTGGCCGGCGGCCCGTTCCAACACCTTCATACCCACCGACGCGTAGGGCCCTGAGTCGCCGATCATTCGGGCCCACAGTCCGGTCAGTCTTCCGTCGGCGTCGCAACCCGCCCGGTAAGCCATCCGGATGGGGTGGCGCTTGGGGTGCATAAGGAGCGACTCTTCGCGGGAAAGCGTGCACCGGACTGGGCGTTTCAGTAGCCAGGCGGCCAACGCCGTGTGGGCCTGGTTGCACATGTCCTCCTTGCCTCCGAACGCCCCGCCGTTGGATACCAACTCGACGGTGATGCGCCCGGTGTCGATTCCCAGAACCGAGGCGACCTGGTTACGGTCATCCCACACCCCCTGACCACCCGAATACATGTGAAGCCCGTCGTCGGTGGGCACAGCCAGAGTCGACTCGGGTTCCACAAAGGCGTGCTCGATGCGCTGGGTCTGGAAGATCTCCTCGACCACGTGGGCCGAGCCAGCCAGGGCCGCTTCTACGTCGCCCCGGGAGTAGGTGGAGACGGACAGCACGTTGCCGTCCAATTCCCACACAGCGTCCTCGTCGGCCTGCAGGGCCACTACGGGGTCGCTGTAGACGGTCAGAGGAATCTGCTCGACGACCACCAGGGCGGCGGCTTTCCGAGCTGTCTCGCGGTCGTCGGCTACCACCACGGCCAGCACATCTCCCAGGTAGGAGGTGCGTCCCCCCTCGGGGATCATGACCGGCCAGTCGGTGTGGATGATGCCTACCCGGAGAGCGCCTGGGATGTCCGCTGCGGTGAGAACGCGGTGAACTCCTTCGACCTTCTCGGCGGCCGCAGTGTCGATACGTACTATGTCGGCCCGGGCGTGGTCGGCCAGGCGTAGGGCTGCGTGCAGCAAGCCGTCGGGGGCTAGGTCATCGATAAACGGTCGGTCGCCAAGACTTAACTCGCTCGCCTCGACCTTCACGCCACGGGACCCCACGCCACCCTGAGGTAGAGGTACAGGGGTTTCTCCTGAGGCCAGAGACTCCACGGCATCCAGGATCTTCACGTAGCCGGTGCAGCGGCACAGATGGCCACCCAGGTGCCGGGCCGCCTCGTCGCGGGTCAGCGCCTCACCCTTCCTGTCGATCAGTGCCTTGGCCCGCATGACGATTCCCGGGGTGCAGAAGCCGCACTGCAAGGCCCCGTGGGCGGCGAAGGCCGTGGCGTACTGCTGTCGCTCCTCGTCCGTCAGCCCCTCAACGGTGGTGACGGCCACCCCCTCAACTCTCTCCATGGACGTCTGGCAGGCCACGCGGGCCTTTCCGTCCAGCAGGACAGTGCAGCAGCCGCATTGCCCGGACGGCGCGCAGCCATCCTTGGGCGAGGTCACTCGTAGCTCGTCGCGGAGGGCGGCCAGTAGGTGCGGGTGGCCGGCGGATGCCTCAACCGTCCGGCCGTTCAGGTCGAAGGTGGTCACAGGTACTCCTCCCCGGTGTCGTTGGACGCTTCGGACTCCCCTGCTCGGCCCTCCCGGATCCCTTCGGGAACCAACGGCCCCCGCTGTCCGGTGATGGCGCCGTATACCTCGGGGCGCCGGTAGCGCTCAAAGTCGAACAGGGTCTCCTTGTAGTCGGCACACAAGTCCAAGTCGACGCGGGCCACGGCAAGCTCGTCGCCCTCGGTCGTGCAGGTGGCATGGACCTCACCTGATGGGCCGATGATGGCGCTCTCACCCAGTAGGGCACAGCCCTCTTCCTCTCCAGCCTTGGCTACGCCGACCACCCACATGCCGTTCTGGTATGCGCCCGATTGGAGCACCAGGCGGTTGTGGAAGCCCTGGAGTCGATCCTGGTCCGGATCGGGGGCGTAGTGGATCGGCGTGTTGTAGCCGATTAGGGCTAATTCGCAACCCTGAAGGCCAAGGACCCGGTAGGTCTCGGGCCAACGCCGGTCATTGCAGATGGCCATGCCGACTACTCCGCCGAAGGCACCGTGGACAGCGAAACCGTCTCCGGGCTCGAAGTAGTAGCGCTCCAGGTGCTGGAAGGCCCGCCATGGCTCGTGGTCCTCGTGGCCTGGAAGGTGCACCTTGCGATACCGGCCGACGATGGTGCCATCCCGCTCGACCAGGATCGCCGTGTTGTACCGGTGACCGTCCGGGGTTAGTTCGGCGTACCCCAAATGGAAACCCACGCCCAACTGCTTGGCCTTGTCGA
This sequence comes from Acidimicrobiaceae bacterium, assembly GCA_002717365.1. Lineage (GTDB taxonomy): Bacteria > Actinomycetota > Acidimicrobiia > Acidimicrobiales > MedAcidi-G1 > UBA9410. Next base: position 83,376 of record PBDJ01000032.1, read on the forward strand.
ACAGGGGGCGGGTCTCGGGACCGGGCATCTCGGTCTCGTAGAAGTGGTCGGCCTCGGACAGGTCGTCGACCCACCATCGGGGAAAGAACGTGGTCAGAGCCAGTTCCGGGAACACCACTAGGTCGCAGCCAGCGTCGGCACCACTGTGGAGCAGGGCCAGGAGCCGCTCCACCACCTCTGGTCGGGTGTCGGAACGCTGGATGGGGCCCATCTGCGCTGCACCAACGGTCACGAAGCGACTCACGCTGTGACTCCCGATCCGGGTTCCGCCAGGTCGGAGGCATCCAAGGCCAGCAGGGTTCGCATGAGCACGTTGGCCCCGGCCACCAGGTGTTCGGGGTCGGTGTGCTCGGCCGGGTTGTGGCTGATGCCGTCGCGGCTGGGCACGAAGACCATGCCGGTCG